>CAZEAI010000004.1:0-98682 GCA_964510105.1 uncultured bacterium | reverse complement strand
CCGCGCGGGACACCTCGTCATCGCGGAGGCGATCATCGCGGCGCTGGAGGGGTAGCAGAGGTAGATCCACACACCCCCTTCAGCCACCTCCGGTGACAGCTTCCCCCGCGAACTCAGAGAGTTCGAAGGAGGAAGCACGCGTCGGCTCACGCGTTCCCGTGCGCAAGTACGCGCCGCTCGACCTTCTCCCTCCGGGGGAAGGTGGCTCCGCGAAGCGGAGTCGGATGGGGGAACCACGAGGCGTGCTTGTCGGCCCTTCCGTCCTCTGCGCCATTGCGTGAGGCATTCTCTCGCTCCCATGACGGCGTTCACCCCACTTGGGTCGGACGCCGTCGCGTGTACACTCGTAGGCGCACCCGCTGACACGGACACGAACCTGAGCGAGGACACGTCCCATGCCCTACGAACGCGGCGCCGCGGCCATCCGCCTTGAGATGCCCGACACGATCCCGCACACCGAGTACGTCAGCAACCCGAAGCTCATCGAGCACGTCACCGGCATGAAGACCGGCGACCCGGGCATCGCCGAGGAGTTCAACCGGCGCTGGAAGATCGACTTCATGTGGCGCACCGACGTGCCGGAGTTCCCGCACGCTCCGCCCGACTCGTGGATGGGCAGCGCTCGATACAGCGAGGAGCAGGAACTCAAGCCGGCGAAGTATCCGTTCGCGAACGAGGAGGAAGTCCTCGCGTTCGACCCGGTGGCGAGCATCGGCATCCCCGACGTCGCCACCACGCGCCTCATGATGGAAGAGAACGTCCGGAAAACCCGGCAAGCATTCGACTCCGTCGTGCCGACGGGTTACTACAATACGGTCTTCACGTGGTGCATCACGTCGTTCGGGTGGGACCTGTTCATGACGAGCGCCGTCGACGATCCGGAGCGGTTCGACCGCGTACTGGAAGGCTTCATGAACGTATCGATGCCGATGTTCGAGGCCGGCGCCGACAGCGACGTGGACATCTTCCTCTGCCACGACGACATCGTCTGGACAGCCGGCCCCGTGTTCCATCCGGATTGGTACCGAACGTACATATTCCCGCGCTACAAGAAGCTCTGGGCGCCGCTCATCGAGGCGGGCAAGCGCATCCTGTTCTGCTCCGACGGCGACTTCACGGAATTCGTCGACGACCTCGCCGACTGCGGCGCGAACGGCTTCATCTTCGAGCCGCTCACCGACTTGCAGGTCGTCACCGAGCGCTACGGGCAGACGCACGTCATCATCGGTAACGCCGACTGCCGCATCCTCACCTACGGTACGCGCGACGAAATCCGCGACGAGGTGAAACGTTGCGCGGACATCGGCCGCGACCTGCCGGGATACTTCTTCGCGGTTGGCAACCACATCCCGTACAACGTTCCGGTGGAGAACGCGCTTCTGTATTTCGATCTGATCGAGGAATACGGAAAGCGATAGGGTGCGACGACGCATCGGCTATGATTGCCCACGCTTTCGTCCCGCTCGGCGATACTCATCCGTGCGATTTGCGATATGTCGCCGAGACCCCGTTGCGCGCAACACAGCCGTTCAACATATTTGACCACGGCAGCGATAAACTGTTGCATATCGAAAGCGCTCGCGAACCGGTAGCGTGCCGGGCTACTTCCACGACATGCGCATCTATGCGGACATGAGGGCGAGCGCTCCGATGGGTCTGGCCAACGTATCGCATGCCTTGACCAGGGAGGTGGAGTATGCTGAAGGCACTGTGGGTGGTTGTCATCGCTGTAGCGTCGCTGCCGTCGCCAAGCTCGGCTCAGGCGCCGGAAGGAACGGTTTCCAGAGGAATTGGCGTCGCCGAGAGGCCGGGGATGGTCTTCCCTGACCGGCATAATGTGACGTACACAGGCGGCCCTGTGAGCGCCGGACTGCTCGACATCCGGGCTCAGATGTCTCCCGGCGTCAGGATCGTCACCGTCTCATGTCGATTGGTTCCCACAAAGACATTCCCCGGCAACGACGAGCGAGCTGGGCAGCATAGCGCTCGGACGTTCCAAGTGTGGCTTGAGGCCCCCCTGGCGTTCGGGGGAACCAAAGCAAGACGCGTCAGCGTAGGCTGGAATGGGGTGCCCGTTCACAACCACGTGCAAGCGATCCGGATGCGGCAGCGCGACCACGATGTAGCGTCACCAACCGTGCCGAACCGCTTCAGTCAACAGATCGCGCTGGTTTTCAGGCCCATAGCCGATTCTCCGACAGAAGTGCTCGCACAGGTGGAGATTCTGCTCGACGGGTTCGTCTGGGGCGGCGCTCCCCGCGCCGACAGGGTCGATGTGAAGGATATCACAGTGACGTGGTAGCGGCGCGACCCATCAGACCGCTGCCGGGGTGCTTCTTCGCCGTCGGGAACCACATTCCGTTCAACGTCCCGGTGGAGAATGCGCTGCTGTACTTCGAGCTGATCGAGGAGTATGGGAAGCGATAGGGAGCACAGAGCGTAGTTGGCCGACCGTCCACGCGGAGGCATATTTGTGTGCGACAGTTGGTTCGCCGTCGGAAGCTAGCGGAAGCGCAGACATGAGGAACGAGTTCACCGCGATCGTCGAGCGCGACGGGAAGTGGTGGATCGCCTACTCGCCGGAAATACAGGGCGCCAACGGGCAGGGCAGCACGAAGGACGAGGCGCTGGCGAGTCTGAAGGATGCGATCTCACTCATTCTCGAAGACCGCCGCGAGGACGGGATGCGCGGCGTTCCCGAAGACGCGGTCCGTGAGACTGTGGCCCTGGGATGAAGCACCACGCGCTGCTCCGTCATCTTCGTAGTCACGGGTGCGTCCTCAAGCGCGAGGGACGCGCCCATTCTCTTTAGGCGAACCCGCGGACCGGCGCAGCTGAGGCTGTGCCTCGACATGCCGAGATAGCGGATCGCCTTGCCGCCAGGATATGTTCGGGCCTGGGCATCCCTGATCTGGGTCGCTAGGCCGCTGCCGGGATACCTCTACGCCGTCGCCACATCCCGTACAACGTCCCGGTCGAGAATGCACTGCTATACTACGAGCCGATCGAGGAGTATGGACGGCGATAGGGGATCGTGTGTGACAAAACACCGCAAGGCACAGCAATCGCTCACCGCCGTCGAGCTGAACCGTGGCGAGGCGCTGGAATTCGAACTCGCATCGGGAGAGATCGTGAGGCTGGAGCTTGTCTCGACGAGCGCGCGGGTCATCGATACGACATTGCGGCAGATCGGCGTGCCAGAGCCGCGCGGGATGACGACGTACGGTTTCGACTGCGTGCTGCGGGTCAACGGAGAAGATCACCGTCTCGAACGAGAGGTCTCGACCCAGCGGAGCTTCTACGAACCGTGGTGCATCGAAGGTGTACGCATCTGGTTCGACGCCGTCGACGACATATTCGAGTTCATGCACGAGACGCACGGTCCCTGTCGTCCGTCTCGCCATGCTCGGTTCGCCCTTCAGGACGAGACGCTGCGCATCTGCCCGGAGCGGTTGCACCCGTGGTGCCCGTTGCCCGAGGGCGGACTCCGCATCGAGCAGTGCTACCGCGGCGAGGACTGCTGGCTCGGCGCGTACGAGGGCGCGTCGGCGCACGGCGGTCTCGACATCAATCACCCGCCGGGCACCCCGCTCTGGACCCCTGTCTTGATCGACGACCACGCGTACTTCAACAGCCTGGAGACGGGCCACAACAACAACCGATGGCGCGGCACGCACCTCTGGCCGGACGGCTCGGTCTGGACGCTGCAGGCGCACCACATGACCGAGCTGACGGTGCCCGAGCACGAGCCGCTCACAAAGGGGCAGCAGTTTGCATGGGGTGCGGGCGTGCTGTCCGGCGACGCGGACCACAGCCACTTCGTGTTCAAGGTCACGCGCGACGGCGAGACCGTCCTGCTGGATCCGTGGATACTGTTCTGGCAGATGTACCGCGACGCGGAGGATGGTCCATCGGCGCGCTCGTGACCGATTGGCTCGACATGCAGGACGTTGATGATGGCCGGTGATCGCGTTCGGCGCGATCAAGGAGGAACACGATGGTAAGCTGGCTTGTGACAATCGCCGGAGCGTTGGCGGCGTTCGTGGTAGTCGGACACTTCGTCGTCGGCACGAAGCAGTTCCTGAGGCCCATGCTCGCGGCTGACTTCGACCCGGTAGCGCGGAAGACCATGCACTGCGTCTTCCACTACGTCTCCGCGTTCTTGATCCTGTCCAGCGTCGCGCTGCTGCTCTTCGGGACGGGCGTCGTCGACGTTCCGGGCAGCGTACCAATGGTGAAGTTCATCGCGCTGAACTACGCGGCGTTCGCCGTCTGGCAGATCGTGCTGGCGCTAACGTCGGGCATCGAGCGCCCGTTGCTGAAGATGTTCCAATGGACGATGTTCGCGGCGATCGCGATCTGCGCGTGGTTGGGCGTGGGGTGTCATTGTCACTGATGTAGGGTGAGGTGAATCCCCTCCCCGGTGAACCGAGCGCTCGCCGGGGAGGCCGGGGTTGACCATCCGCTACGCGGGTCGGACATTGCGTCCACGAATGTAGCTCAAACGCAAACCTCCTCAGAGTGGGGGACCATGAGATTGCGGACCACGACATTAGGCGTTTTGCTGACGGCAGCCAGCATCGTCCATGCCACAGATGTCGACATGGGATGGATCGAAGAGGCCGGTTCACGCCGCGCGGATCTCTCGATAGGCGATCAGCACCTATACAGAATATCAGTTCCCGCAGGTCTGCTGACCATTGAGATGCACACGCTTACGCACGGCCTAGACCCCTTCATCGTACTTGAGACGCAGCGCGGCCATCGACTCGGCCTCAATGATGATGGCGGTGAGGGCCTCAATTCCCGTCTTCGCATCGCTGTCGACGCAGGAGCATACGTAATCAGAGCGCATGATCGTAACAACGATGATTCCGGTACCTACACGATCTCCGTGGAGGGTCGGTTTCTCCAGCGCTCGGTGCGTGTGAACACTCACCCGAACCCTTACAGAAAGTACTACGGCCGACTCGTTGAGGCCGAGCGACAAGATTCCACGGAAGCGAACAACGGCTACCTGTGGCAGATCGACACCGAACGAACCAGCGCCCTGCGCCTCCCGCCACTAGGAGAAGACTGGTGGACCATTGAGCCTCGTTTCCGGTGGGTGGTGTCGGAAGGCGGCACGTGGTACCTGCATTCAGCAGCAATAGATCTTGATGGCGACATCCAGAATGCATATCATCGCGCTATCCATATCATTGACAACTCACCCGATATCGTTTGCACAAACCACCGCGATCCGACGCTCGTCTACCCCTTTCCGAATGTTTCCATTAGGTGGACGGAGTCCGGCATAGACACCATCTACGCCCTGATCGACGACCACCCGCTGACAGCGCCCAACCGCGAGAACGCACGCGCGTTCACGGCGTCACCCGTGCGCTTCCTGAGCCAACGGAACGGCACGCACTATGTCCACGTCCGTGGTTCGGACGATATCGGCACTCTCGGTCCGGTCGCGCATCTTCAGATCAACATCGGACGCGAATCGACACCGGCACCGCCGGGCGCACCGCGTGTTGTCACCTCGAACGAGGACAGAGCATCGGCTTCCATCGCCGGGGAGACGACGGCACCAAACGCGGAAGTTGGCCGTCCTCTGGCGGTCCTCGACTTCGCGGCGCAAGGAATCGATACGAACGCCTCGATCCTGCTGAGCGCTCACCTCCGCGACGCGCTCGTGCGCTCGCGCTCGGCCAACGTGTACGAGCGGAGCCGCGTCGACTTGATCCTACGGGAACAAGGCTTCAACGTGTCCGGATGCGTCGCGGCAGCGTGCGCGGTGGAGATCGGGCAACTCGTTGGCTTGGAACAGATCATTGTCGGCGAAGTTGGTCGCCTCGGTGAGGCGTACCTCGTCTCCGCGCGGCTGATCGATGTGGAGACCGGGCGAATCATCAGTACAGCGTCGAGCCCCGGAACGTCGAGTCCCGAGGCTCTGCTGCGCTATCTGCCGTCCATGGCGTGGACGCTCATGAGCGGCGACTGATCGCTCGCTCTCACTGAGATTCCCCCATCCGACTCCGCTACGCGGAGCCACGGCTCCCCATCGAATGCGCGCCGTTGCGGTGCGTTGGACGGCCCGGCGTAGGGGCAGCCCCCAGTGGCTGCCCTGTTGCGCCGCCGCGTCTGCCAGAGTCCGGGGCGACCACAGGGGGATCGCCCCTACCCTTTCGCCGCCGCCTTCGCCGCCGCGACGTCGGTGTTCTCCACGCCGGCGAGATCCTGCAGGAAGTGCCAGTTCGCCAGCCGCTCCTGCTGCACCGAAAGCAGGTGTTCGGACGGGTTGCCCTCCCGGTCGAAGTGGCGCTTGAAACGACCCTCCGTCTTCGCCCAGGCAACGAAGTCGATACGCTCCCCCGTCTTCGGGAGGTCGTACCAGTCCTTCTTCGGCGCCGGGTTCGCCCGCAGGCTCAGGCGCTCCCGCATGGTGTCGCCAAGGCGCGGATCGTGGACATAGATCGGAAACGCCCGCGAATCGACGGCCATCTTCGCCTGCTGATACGCCATGTTGTCGCCGACGCCATGCTCGGGCTGGCACGTCGTGTAGACGTTGACGATCGCCGGACCCGGATACTCGTTGGCCTCCAGAACCGCCCTGTAAAAGTGGTTCGGATGTGCGGCGGTCGTCTGCGCGACGTAGACGTCCGGGTGCATCATGGAGATGTTGGCTAGCTCCTTGCGGCGCTCGGTCTTGCCGCCGAGCACTTTGCCGTGGAACGACATCTTCGTCGCCTGCGCGCCGAACGTGGACGTGCTGGCCTGCCCGCCCGTGTTCGAGTAGACCTGCGTATCCAGCACGAGCACCTTGATGTCCATGCCCGAGGCGAACATGCGGGAGAGCGATTGGAAGCCGATGTCGTTCATCGCACCGTCGCCGCCGAGCACCCACAGTCGCTTCGATTGCAAGCCCTGCTGATCCCAGCGAGCGCGAATGCCCATCGCGTCGGCCGGAGCGTTCTCGAAGAGCGAGTTCGTCCACGGGACCATGTACGGGTTGTACGGATAGGTGGAACCGTACACCGTGTTGCATCCCGTCGCCGCGACGATGCCGAAGCTTTCCTCGCCGTAGACGTATCCCGTCGCGGCCATCATCATGCGGATCGCCGTCGCTTCGCCGCAGCCCATGCACGAGCCCGCGCCACCGACGTACAACAGCGCGCGGTCGGCGAGCATCATGTCCTGCACCGACTTCTCGATGCGGAAATGATCGGGCGTCTCCGGCAGATGCGTGAAGACGTCGAACAGGTTCGAGTAGTCGACGCGGTTCTCCGGCGTCTTTGAGATCATCTTGAGAGCGTCATGGTCGCCGCACGCTTCGACGCACTCGGCGCAGCCTTTGCACTTCGTCGGGTCTATGAATATCCCGAACATGCCGGGCTCGCCGCCCTTCTTCTCGAAGTTGGTGTAGTACTTCGCCGTCTTCGAGAACTGGTCGCGCGCATGTGACTGGAACTCCGGGTCGTCGATGCCGGACAATTCGTCGTCCAGCGTCTCGCGGCTGATGACTTTCGCGAGAATCGCCGTGTCGGGGCACTGCGTCACGCACTCCATGCAGCCGACGCAGTTGGCCTGGTCGAACTCGGGAATCTCCGGCGCGATGTAGCTGAAATCGCGATAGCTGCCCGTCCCCGGCGGAATGATGCTCCGCGCCAGGTCGCGGTCGGCGGCGAGGCCCTTCTCCGCCGTTCCGTTCGCGTAGGCTCCCACCGTCTCCGTATTGAACCGCTCGATGTCGATGAGGTTGATCAACGGAAGCGCCTTCGCACCGCCGTTCGTGTTGTCCGATACCATCTATCGTTACCGCCCTTCCTTCTTCTCCATGTCATCAGCGGCGACAACGTCGTCGTCGCCGGCGCGATCCCAGGTGTCAGATCAGTTGCCGCCGCTGGTCACGAGGGTCGACGACGCGGCCGGCACCATTATCTCCGCCGGGAGATCCACCAGCTCGGTAAATCCGCGCTTGACGCACTGCAGATTCTCCTGCACGACCTTCTCGCCGGCTTTCTCGCCGAAGTACTTCCGGAGCGCGTCCTCGACGCCACCAAACACCTGTTCGTCCGAGAACTCCATCCGATCCTGGAACGGCGTGACCCGCAGGAATATCCCGAGCAGCACGATTCCCTGCATACGCTGGACGAGGTCCGGCCGGGATGCCTCCTGCCGAGCGATCTCCACCGTGTCCAGCGTCGTGACGCCGAGGTTCTTCTCGACGATGATGCGCTGCGCGTACGCCGGGATGTCGCTCCACACCTGCTCCAGATCGGCCCGATTGGACTGGATGAACACGAGTCCGCCCTCCTGCAAGCCGCCCAACGGGTTGCCGAGGTTGAACGCGTTCACGTCGTTCAGCGCGACGAAATCGACGTGCTCCAGCTCGGAATGGGTGCGGATGTGGCTCTGACCGACGGTGAGGTAATACGTCGTCGGCAGCCCCTTCTTCTCGGAACCGTATTTCGGGTATGCCTGCACGTAGAGCCCGAACAGATCCGGGTCGCCCATCACCGTCGCGATGATCTTGTTCGTCGTGACGGAGCCGAAACCGCCAACCGAGTGTCCGCGCATGGAGAACGAGCCGTCCGGGCGCACGTCGGGGTCGACGTCGACCTTCAGCGACAGATCGTGCTCGATACCAACCGCGAAGTACTCCAGCGGCCGATCCTTCGTCATGTTGGTCGTCGCCGCGATGAAATCGCCGGGCCGAACGTCGCGACTGCCCAATCCGGCGGACCCGGACAGCACGCGCGGTATTCGGTCGATCTTCGCATATCCACTCATGGCATTCACCGCGTCGGCGAATGCGGCCTTCAGCTCCGCCGTCAGCGGGTTCGACTGCGCGATCGGGTTGTCCATGCGCTCGAACACGCTCACCGCCTTGACGTTCTTCAGCGTCTCCACGAGTTCGGGTCCAGGGAACGGCCGGAACGACGTCACGTGCACGACGCCGACCTTCAGACCCATCTCCGCTCGCATGTAGTCGGCGGCGGTCATCGCCGTTTCCATCATTGTACCCATGCCGACGAGCGCGTACTCCGCATCCTCCATGAGATACGGATCCACCATCCGGTAGCGTCTGCCCGTGAGGCTGTAGTATTCATCCATCGCCTCGGAGACAGCGCCCGGCACCTGCTGGTAGAAATGCCGCTGCGCGATCTTGCCCTTCATGTAGCTGTCCTGATTCTGGACAACGCCGACCATGAGCGGGCGAGACGGATCGAACATGTTGTGGATATTCTCGGACGCGGGCCCGACGAACTGCTTCATCAGCTCGGGCTCCGGGAGCCGGAGACTCTCGACGGTGTGTGTCGTGAGGAAGCCGTCCTGCACGCACATGAACGGCGTCTCGCTATCTTCCGCTGCGCGACGAGAGATCAGGGCGAGGTCGGCCGCTTCCTGCGCGTTCCTCGCGAAGAGGATCCCCCAACCGCAATCGGCCACCGCCATGACGTCGTCGTGCCCGGCATGCACGTTGAGCGACTGGGAAGTCAGCGCGCGCGCGCCGATCTCGAACACGACGGGAAGGCGCTTGCCGCTGATGGTGTAGAGCACCTCCTTCATGAGCACGAGCCCTTGGCCCGACGTGAAGTTCGACACGCGGCCGCCGGCGAGGGCGAATCCTTCACACGCCGTTGCGGAGCTATGCTCCGATTCCGGTTCGAGAAACACCACGGTCTCGTCCCAGAGATTCACCATGCCGTTCGACACTTCCTGCTGGAAGTGCTCGCCCATTTTCGACGAGGACGTGATGGGATATGCGCACCCGCCCTGACAAATATTCGTCTCTACGTGCGACACAGCTTCCGACCCGTCGGCTGTCGTCGGAATCCCCGGGAAGGGGAATGAGCTTGCAGTCATCAATGCGCTCCCTGAGAGATCAATCGGATTGGGCCGGCTGGATCGGCAATGGTGAAGAAAGGCCGCCGCACGGCGAATCGCGCTGAGTGTACCACCGCGAGACAGGGGTTGGCAAGAAACGCTCATGTCGCTTCTGAGCGAACAGTCATGAACGGTGTCGGTGGGGCGGGACTTCAGGACGATGCGTACAACTCCCCCCACGTCTAGATGTGGCGCTGACCGGACCCGAGCCCGTCCAGCGCGGTACCTCGCCCCGGTTTTCCTCGACTTAATCCCCATTTTACCCCCGCGTAACAGCCGCGACACCGCGCCGAAACACCGCGCCGATATCCTCTCTCCAGTCGCATACAACTCGGCGCACCACCCATGTCGTGTCGCGTCCGAGCGTCTCTACACCGGATGGGGGTTTCCATGGCGTTTCGTCTCCTGTTTCTCCTCTTGCCGTTCGTCGGCGCGACCAGCGCGTTCGCCGACGAGATCAACCCGGGTGATACAGCATGGGTGCTGACTTCGTCGGCGCTGGTGCTGTTCATGATACCGGGCCTCGCGCTGTTCTATGGCGGCATGGTCCGCTCGAAGAACGTGCTCGGAACGATCATGCACAGCGTGTTCGCGATGTCCATCGTCGGCATTCAGTGGGTGGTAATCGGCTACTCGCTGGCGTTCAGCGAAGGGAATGCCTTCGTCGGCGGGTTCGACTACCTCCTCCTGAACGGCGTCGGGATGGAAGCCAACGGTACGATCCCGCACCTCGTGTTCGTGATGTTCCAGGGCATGTTCGCGATCATCACTCCCGCACTCATCACCGGCGCGTTCGCCGAGCGCATGAAATTCAGCGCCTACGTGGCATTCATGCTGGCCTGGGCGGTTCTCGTCTACAACCCGGTGTGTCACTGGGTGTGGGGGCCGGGCGGCTGGCTCGGCAGCATGGGCGCGCTCGACTTCGCAGGCGGCACGGTCGTCCACATGACCAGCGGATTCTCCGCGCTCGTTGCCGCGGTACTCATCGGCAAGCGCCTCGGATATCCCCGTGAGCCCATGGTGCCGAACAGCCTGATCTGGACGGTACTCGGCGCGGGAATGCTGTGGTTCGGGTGGTTCGGATTCAACGGTGGAAGCGCCCTTGCGGCGAACGCGTCAGCCGGGCTCGCCTTCACGACAACGCAGATCGCCGCCACCGGTGGGGCGCTCTCGTGGGCGGTCGTCGAATGGATGCGCACCGGCAAACCGACGGTATTGGGCGTCGCATCAGGCATCGTTGCCGGCCTGGTCGCCGTGACGCCGGCTTCGGGCTTCGTCGGCCCCATGGCGGCGCTGATCATCGGATTGCTCGCCGGAGTCGTCTGCTACGCCGCAGTGCTCATGAAGGGCAGGTTCGGCTACGACGACTCGCTCGACGTATTCGGCGTACACGGCATCGGCGGAACGCTCGGCGCGTTGCTCACCGGCGTCTTCGCACGAGAGATGTGGGGCGGCGCCGACGGCCTGATCGCCGGTGATCTCCAGCAGTTCCTCGTGCAGGTGTACAGCGTGGCCGCAACGGCGGCGTACGCGGTCATCGTGTCGTACGTTATCTTGAAGATCATCGACGTGACGATCGGGCTGCGAGTCTCCAACGATGACGAGCGTCAGGGCCTGGACACGACCCAGCACGGCGAAACCGGCTACAATATCTGACGACTCCAGGACGGTCCATCTGTCGAAAGGGATATGACCATGAAGAAGATAGAAGCGTTCGTGCGGCCGCACCTCGCGGAGGAGATTCACACCGCTCTGAGCGAGGTCGGCGTGAAGGGCCTCTCCGTGCTGGAAGCGCGCGGATTCGGACAGCAGAAGGGACACACCGAGTTCTATCGCGGCGCGGAGTACCAGGTGGCGTTCGTGAACAAGGTGAAGGTCGAGTGCGTCGTCGCGGACGATATCGCCGAGAAGGTCATCGAGGCGATCTCCGAAGCCGCCCGGACGGGGAACGTCGGCGACGGCAAGATATTCGTGTCGAACATCGAGGACGTCGTCCGCATCCGCACCGGCGAGTCCGGCGAGACGGCGCTGTAGGGCATCACGTACACTTCCGCAGGGAGCGAGGGCTTGCCTCGCTCCCTGCGGCTACTCCTCACCGCCGCCTTCCGCGCCGCCTCGCTCCAGCCGCTCGATGTAGCGCTCCACGTGCTTGCAGAGCATGTGCGCGAGCTGCGCGTCGGCCAGTGTGGCACGGCTCTCTCTAATCCCCTTGCGCAGGCTCCGCGCCAGGCCAACGGATCCCCGACGGTGCTCATACCCGGACCGCTCCGCCAGCGCGGCGATCCGGTCGGCAAGTGCGTTCACCGCCGCCAGGTCGGGCAGCTCGGGGTGCCCCGACGATACATCCTCGGTGATCGCGCCCTGTAGCACTTCGTACGCCACCACCATCGCAGCCTGAGCGAGATTGACGGAAGGATGCTCGCAGGCTGTCGGTATGTGTACGCCGATCTGGCACCGGTCGAGCGCGTCGTTCGGCAGCCCAAAATCCTCTCGCCCGAACAGGATCGCCACGGCGCCGGACCTCAGCAGCGCCGGCACGGCTTCACCAAGCGCCCTGGGCGTCAGCATGGGACCGCGCCCACGTCCCATGCGATGCGTCGTGCCCACCACAGTGTCGACGTCGGCGAGCGCCCCGTTCAGAGTAGCGACTTCAACGGCCGATTCCAGCACGTGGCGTGACCCGTACGCAAGCTTCCACGCCTCGTCGACGTCGCGCCACGGAGCCGGATTCACGAGGAACAAGTTGCGCAGGCCGTTGACGTTCATCGCGCGCGCGACGGCGCCAATGTTACCCGGATGGCGCGGCTCAACGAGCACAACGCGAACACGCTCCAGCAGCTCGCGATGGGTATCGGTGACGACAGGGATGTCAGGGGAGAGCGGATCGGGAGAGTTCTGCTGGTCGGTCATGGCGAATTCCATACGCGTGGGCGGGGTGTGAGCGGTCGTCACAAAGATAGCCGCGAAGCTGCGAACCGTCACTGCGTTCCGATTCGTTCAGGAGTTCGCGCGGCGAACTCCCCGCGCATCTGAGGTGCGAGCGGGAGCGCATGTCGCCTACCAGCGGATGTGCGCTTGCCTGACGTACTCAACCGCAGGATGAACTCGCTTGCCTAGCCTCGTCGCCATCGCGACACATGGAGAGTTCGCGAAGCGAACTCGCAAACGAACTCGACTGGAGGGAGAGTTCGCAGGGGGTCGCCCCAGCCACGCCTTCTAGTACATTGTCATGGCACACACCCGGCAGGCGACATTCGCGGCCCGGATCCCTTGCCCGCACGTGAGATGATCCCGCCGACAGAGGGGCTCGCCATGCTGGATGCGGGAGTCGCATTGCATGAATGCGACAGGACTTACAACTTCGGAAGGAGCATCGACATGGCCGGTCGCTGGTTAGCACTGGGCCTGCTCGCGGCGTTTGCGTTACCAGCGCAGACGGCAACAGCGCAGGCTGAGAATTGCATCGAATGTCACGAGCAGGAGACGCCTGGAATCGTAAACGATTGGCGTATTTCCAGACATTCACAGGAAGAAGTCGATTGCACGGTCTGTCACGGCGACGCGCACTCAAGCGCGGAAGATGCCGCGAACGCCGAAATTCCAACGCCGGAGACGTGCGAACAGTGTCACGAGGAACGCGTGGCACAGTTCAGGTCCGGCAAACACGCTCTCGCCTGGGCGGCGATGAACGCGATGCCGACGATCCACCACCAGCCGATGGCGCTCATTCAGGGGCAGAAGGGCTGCGGCGGATGCCACAAGATCGGACTCAAGTCCGAGGACGAGATCCGAGCGCTATCGGAGGACGGGCACGCATTCGGCGTCGCCTCATGCGATGCCTGTCATACGCGGCACACGTTCTCTGTTGAAGAGGCGCGCCAGCCGCAGGCATGCCAGACGTGCCACATGGGATTCGATCACCCGCAGTGGGAGATGTACTCGTCGTCGAAGCACGGCGTGCGGTATCTGCTCAAGCAGACGGGAGTTCTGCCGGAAACGGCCTCGGCTCCGACGTGTCAGACGTGCCATATGCCCGATGGCGACCACGGCGTGATGACTGCCTGGGGATTCCTCGCAGTACGGCTACCGATGCCGGAAGACCCAGAGTGGGCCGCTGATCGCGCAACCATCCTGCAGGGGCTGGGTGTTCTCGATCCGGACGGAAACCCGACGCCGCGGCTCGACGTTGTGAGCGGCGCCTCCGTGGCCCGTCTGACGCAGGAGGACTGGCAGGCTGAGCGCGACGAGATGATCGGTATCTGCGGCGACTGCCACTCGGAGAATTTCGCCGTCGAGCAGCTCCAGCAGGGCGACGACATGATCCAGGAGGCCGACCGGCTCATGGCCGAGGCTATCCGGGTCGTCGCGGGCCTCTACCAGGACGGCACCATCGAGAAGCCCGAATCGTACGCGCACGCGTTCCCTGACCTGCTGACATTCCACGATGCCGCGACGCCGGTCGAGCAGCGCCTGTTCAAGATGTTCATGAAGCACCGCATGCGGGCGTTCCAAGGGACGTTCCACGCAAGCCCGGACTACGCGCTGTGGTACGGGTGGAGCGAGATGGTTCAGGACGTAACCGAGATCAGATCGCTGGCAGTGGAGATGCGTACGGCCGCGGCGGAGTAGGCGCCCGCCGGGTAACGCTCACGATGCGCGTAGCGATGACGCAGTAGCAGCGGCAGAGTAGGGGCGGCCCCCTGTGGCCGCCCTGTGCCACGCATCTGGGCGCACGTAGGGGCACGTGTTCGCCCCGCCGTTTTACCACGGCCGCAAGCCGTTGTCGCGGACGGAAACGTCCGCTCTCCAAGGGCCATACACACGTAGGGGCGGTTTGCGAACCGCTCCTACGACCCAGCACCGTGTCGTAGTGCCACCCGGGGAGTTCGCATCGCGTACTTCTGAACGAACGCGAGCGCAGCGAGTGTTCGCGGGCTAGAAGTCGTAGCCGAACGACCAGTAGTATTTGGCGCTGCCGAACGTCTCGCGCAGGTCGGTCTTCCAGGCAACATCAAATCGCAACAGCATCGCACCAAGGTTGAGCCGGACGCCGTAGCCGTAGCCTCCCAGCGGGCCATCCTGAACCTGGTTCTGGAGATCCAACGGAACGTCCCACACGTTGGCGATGTCGAGGAATATCACGCCACCGACGTTCTGGAACACAATCTGGAACGGGAATCCCGCCGCCGCGAAGTAGATCAGCGGGAAGCGGTATTCGAGGTTCACGATGCCGTACCGGCGACCTACCATGTCGTAGTAGTTGGTGCCGCGAAGCGGGAATACGAACTGCGAGAACACGTCGTTGGAGAACGTCGTCGTCGTTATGGTGTTTTAATCGTAGTTGATCCAGTACGGCAGGCCGCCGACGTAGAACACGGGCGCGTTGTCCTCGCGCGCGAAACTCCAGCCGCCGCTCACCCGCATGGCGAAGCTCGAATTCTCGCCGACCTCAAGGTACTTCCGGAAATCGCCCGACACGACACCGAACGGAGCCGTGTTTGCCCGGGGCGGCGCCGCGCGGAGCTGCATCCGCCAGCGGGACCCGCGCACCGGCCAGAACGACGACCAGAGCGTGTTGTCATGAACGTATGCAACGTTCGCCAGCAGCGCCTCGATCTTGTTCTCCGTGTCTGTTGGCGGCGCAACCTGGAATATCTGATCGTAGAGCACGTTCGACTTCACACTTACGCCTTCAACGCCGAGCTCGAACCGTTCGAACTGACTCGTTGGCCTGGACGCATAGGCACCGAGGAACAGCTCCCGCTGCTCGACGAGCCCCGACTCGAAACCGCCGTACGACGTGAACGGGTACCACGTCCGGCGCTGGCTGAAGTAGACTGCATAGTCAGTTCTGCGCCGCAGGTACTCGTACAGCAGTGCGTAATCGCTGTCGCGCAGATCGCGGTACAGACTCGTCGTGAAGGCGAGGTTGTGATAGCCCATCAGATCGCTTGCGGTGATGAGAAGTTCGCCTCCAACGCCGCCCAGTGTGGAGTAATTCGCGTAACCCGTCACCATGTCGATGTCGAGATTCGAGCGGTACCGCCGCGGCGCGAACCCTCCCCGCGCCGAATCCGTCAGCGTGTTGGCCACGATATTCGCCGACGCGGGCCTATCCGACCCCATGCGCGGTCCGATGCGGAACCCTTCGAGAGAATCGGGCGAAGTCGCCGCGTATGCGTCGGTCTCCTGGTGGCGGTGGATGCTCCGGTAGCTGATCCGCCCTTCCTGCATGTAGAACGCCGGGCGGAGGGTGTCAGGCTGCGCCTTCTCCAACGGCCTGCGGACCACGTATACATCCCAGCCACCGCGATTGAACCCGGAGAACGCGATCTTGTCGCCGGTCGGGCTCCATGACGGGAAGAACGCTCCGGTGAGTATGTCGGTGAGCGGCCGCACCGTCTCCTCGACGGTGCCGCTTCCCGAGCCCACGTCCGCGATGTGGAGGTTGAACACGCCATTTCGGTCTGACACAAACGCGATGTGCTCGCCGTCAGGACTCCACGTCGGCGACGTGTCGTCGCGCGGATCGTCGGTAAGGCGGCGGATCGCACGGCTTTCGACTTCCATCACGAAGATGTCCGTCGTCTGATAGAGCAATAGCGGCGACGTGTCGACGATGCCCGGGCCGCGGTCGGAGTCGAACACGATCTTCGATCCGTCGGGCGACCACTGCGGGCTGCTGTCGTTGAATCGATCGTCGGTAAGCTGCGTGATGTCGCCGTTGGCAAGCTCGAGCAGGTAGAGGTCCGCCGCACCGTCCTCCATGCCGATGAAGACCAGCCGCTCGCCGTCGGGCGACCATGCGGGTGAGTACACGCCGTCGAGATCGGGCTCGAAGAAGCGGTTGCGGTCTCCGGTTCGGGAGTCGACGATGTAGATCCGGTCCGCCTCCGTCGCGCGAGCGGAAAACGCGATCTTCGACGCGTCGGGCGACCATGCGATCTGGCCGCGTTGCCAGTGCATCTCCTCGTACGAAGACGACTGCTCACCCGCGACGACTTTCCACAGGACCTTGCCGTCGATGGCGGACATCACGTAGATGCTCGTGTAGTAGTCCCGGCCGGTCATAAACGCGATCTTGTCGCCGAACGGGCTGAACGACGGGCTACGGTTGAAGTAGGAATTGTCCTCGGTATGGTCGGTCAGCGCCTCGCCGACCTCGTCGGGCTCTTCGCGGTCGACGATCTCGGGCCAGTAGACCTTCTTCAGGTCCTTCTCCCAGTTCTCGCCGAACTCCTCCAGCTCCATCCCGAGAGCGGCCTGGATCGTCGAACTGAACCGGCCGAAAGAGCGCAGGCGATGCAGTATCTGCGGGATCTTCTCCGGGCCATACACCTCGGCGATGTAGTACATGATGGACTGCCCGCCCTTGTAGGCGAAGTAGCCGCCCAGTTGCAGGTAGTCGTTTATGATCGCATCCCGCATCCACATGTCGCTCTCGGCCGTCCAGGGATTCGATTCGTATTCCGCGAGGCCTTCGATGAACCAGAGCGGGATATCGCTCTGCTGGATGCCCTGCAGGATGTCCCTGCCGTACAGCATGTCGAGCAGCACGGCGTGGGCAAGTTCATGGTGCAGAACGTGGCGGAAGTTCGGGTAGGAGCCCTCGAAGGGCACGGCAACGCGATTCTTCAGAAACTCGGTGAAGCCGCCGGTCCCCTCGGGGACCAGGCCCGGCGTGAGGTGCGTCTCGCGGAACCCGCTCCGGGAGCCGTAGATCACTATGGGGACGCGGTTGCGCAGGCGATAGTCGAAGCTGGCACTGATCTGCTCGTACGACTCCTCGGCGATGGTCGTCGCGATTCGCGCGATTCGCTCCATGCCCTCGTAGTAGTAGATGTCGAAGTGCGGCGTCTGGACGTACTGCCAGTCGTATATCTGAGTCGTCGGCTTGTTGCGCCCGAAGCTGCCCACCTGCGCAGCGGCGGGTTGCGGCGTCGCAGTTGAGAGAATCGCCGCGGCAGCGCACATCGCGATCATAGTTCGAGAGAGCATGAATCCTCACCCGGTTCACCCGGCGTCCGCGCGCGGGAGGTATTCGTTGTACCGTCGTTCGTCAGTGGAAACGCGCGCCCGCACTCTGTTCGTTCCCATGTCGACATCCACGGTACTGAACGAACGATGAGCGCGGTTTAGCGTACGGCGTTGATCATGGGGTCGTAGAGCCACGAGCCATCGGTGCGATACACCGACCCCACGGTTGGAACGCGCCTCTCGATGAACCGTTCCAGAAATCCGCCACGTTGCGGGTAGACGACGATCTGCGCCTCGTCCTGAATCCCGGCCATCTCCAGCGCGATCTGGATCGCGTCGTCCAGTCCGCCGGATACATCCACCAACCCTGCGTCGATTCCTCGTTCTCCGGTGAAGACGCGGCCGCGCCCGACGCTGTCGACGTCGGCCTCGGTCATGTCGCGCCCTGCCGACACCCGGCCGAGGAATCTCCGGTACCCCTGGTCGATGTCATGCTGAAGCAGTTCGAGCTGTTCCGGCGTGAACGGCTGGTGCATGCTGTAGATCGCCGCATTCTCGCCGCGCTGCACGGTTTCGACGTCGAGGCCGATCTTGTCGAACAGGGCCTCCGCGTGGACTTTGCCGCCGAAAATCCCGATGCTACCCACAATCGCCCCGGGGTTGCAGACGATGGTGTCGGCGGGAACCGCGATGTAGTAGCCTCCCGACGCGGCCACGTCGCCGACGCTGACGACGAACGGCTTGTCGCTCTCGGCAAGCAGATTCGCCTCGCGCCAAATCATGTCACCAGCCAGCGCGTATCCACCGGGCGAGTCGACCCGCAGCACCACCGCGCGGATAGCGTCGTCCTCCCGCGCGGCCTTGATCGCTTCACAAATCGTCGTGGCGCCCATGAAGCTGCCGCCCGTGACGATATCCGACCCGCCGTCGCCGGTCATCATCTCACCGGAGGCGAATATCACCGCAACATGCGGACGAGAGCCCCAACGTTCGTCATATGTCCGCCTGTGCGCCAGATCCACGCGGCGGGCCTCGGCGGCGTCGACGGCGTGTTCGGCCGATTCGAACGCCTCATCCTCATATCGAACGCCGTCGACCAGGCCGTGGGTCAGCGCATCCGCTGCACCGAACAGACCTCGATCAACGAGTGTCTCCGCGCTGTCGGGCGTGATATGACGCCCGCCGGCTACCGCATCGAGGAAATCGGCGTACCAATCGTCGAGCAGGTCCTCGAGTTGGCTGCGATACTGCGCCGAGAGTGTGCTATCCGTCCAGACCTCGGTCGCCGCCTTGTACTCGCCAACCCGGGCGAATTGCGCTTCGAGCCCGAGCTTGTCGAACATGCGACGGAAGAACATCGGCGCGGCCGCGTAGCCACCTATGAGCAGGTGTCCCATCGGCTCGAGGAACACGCTGTCGGCGACGGTCGCGATGTAGTATTCGCGGACATCGGCGTTCACCAGGTAGCAGATCACCGGCTTGCCCGTCGTCTCCTTGAAATCCAGCAGCGCCGCGCGGAGTTCGCCCGCCATGCCCTGACCGATGTCGATCCCCTCGATCCTGAGGTACAATGCCTCGACGTCGGGCGCATCGGCGGCACGGGTGATCTGCGCCAGGAGGCCGCTTAGCGGCAGCGCCGCTCCGCCGAACAGGCTGTATACTGGGCGATCGCGGACTTCGCCTGCGAGTCTGATCTCCGCGACGCCGTTGCGGAGATGCAATGCGGTTCGGCGGTAATCTCCGCTGGTTCGCGCGACCGCCCAGCCCATGCGCTTGCCTGCATCCGGACGAACGCCGGACCCACCGATCGAGCCATTCCCGAACACGAAACTCAGGCCCGCGAACACGTCGCCATCCTGATTCACCGTCGTGGACAGCTCCACGCCGGGACCGATATTCGCAACGCCTCCGACGTGCCAGTTCGCAGGATCGCCGACAGGATCGCCGTCGTCCCACACAGCTCCGCCGAGGAGCGTCAGGTAGTCACCGACGGGGCGCAGGGCCAATCCAGCGGAGATACTCCGCGGCTCGGAGCCGGGAGCGCCCAGATTTCGCATGACAACGCCCGCGGAGACCTGCCTCACAGGGCGGGTCGTGGCGCCAAGATCCCAGGCCCAGTGGTTCCCAGCGGGATACGCGCCACTCGGGTTGGCGTACTGCGCCGCTGCTCCCACGGCGAAGCGTCGGTCGCCCCCGGCAAACGCGAAACGCCAGCGGTCGAGCTGCCACACGCCGTCGCCATCCTCGCGCTGCCAACCGAAGCCGCCGTTCGGCCCCGCGAACAGGATGTTCGTGTAGGTACTGTCGCCACCGAACGAGCGGGAGAAGTAGCCGGTCGAGCCTCGTCGGAACGCCAGCCCCGCCGGATTCACCCACACTGCGGATGCCTCGTCCGCCAGCGCCGGGTTCTCGATGGCGCCGATCTGGGCGGCCCGTGTCGAGGAGCCGACCGCCAGCGCACATACGATGGATACCAGCGTCATCGACGCGGAATTGCGGGTGAGTGCGCACGTTCGATTCACGTTACACGTCCTTGCGAAGCCTGGCTGAAGGGATGCGCATCTGGTCGCGATATTTCGCTACGGTACGCCTTGCGATCTCGATGTTGTGTTCCTTGCTCAACACGTTGGCAATGGCCTGATCGGACAGGGGTTTGCGCCCGTCCTCATCGTCTATCATGCGCCGGATCATGTCCTTCACCGCCTTGCTGGACATGTCCTCGCCATCCGTCACGCCGAGTTTGCCGTCGAAGAAGAACTTCAGCTCGAACACGCCATGCGGAGTCTGGACGTACTTGCCGTTGGACACGCGACTGACCGTCGACACATGCATCTCGATCTCGTCGGCGATCTCCTGCAACACCATAGGACGCAGATCCTCGATGCCGTTGTCGAAGAACGCTCGTTGGTGGTTCACTATGGCGTTCATGACTTTCAGCATAGTCTGCCGGCGCTGCTCGATCGACTTTATGAGCCATTTCGCGGAATTAAGTCGATCGACGACGTACTGTTTCGCGTCCGCGGCTCCCGCTCCACTTGAGGAGAGGAGATCGCGGTAGCTCGGGCTGATGCGGAGCGACGGTATCGATCGGTCGTTCAGCATCACGGCGTAATCATCCCCAACGCGCTCAACGACAAGATCCGGGATGATCGTACGTTCACTCCCGCCGCGTTCAAGCGATGCCGGGCGCGGGTTGAGGGTCGCGATAAGCTCAAGCGCTTCGGATATCTGTTCTTTCTCCAACTTGAGCTTTCGGACGATCTCCTTCGCGCGCCGGTGCATGAGTTCGTCGAAGCACTGGTCGACGATGTCGTAAGCGGGAGTGTCTTCCAGCCCCTTGTCGCGAAGCTGGATAAGGAGGCACTCGCGCAGATCTCGCGCGCCTACACCCGGGGGGTCGAGCGTCTGGATGAGGGCCACGACCTTGTCCACCAACTCCACCGATACACCGAGCACCCCCGCGATCTCGTCGGTCGTGGCTGTCAGGAAACCGTCGTCGTCGAGGTTGCCGATGACGTATTCGCCGATCTCGATCTCTCGCTCGCTGGAGGCTATGAGCCGAAGTTGGTCGAGTAGATCGTCGGCGAGCGTCTCTTCGTAAACGGGCACCGCCTCGTACACTTCCGCGCCGTAGTCGCGCTCCTCGCGGAATGAGTTGGCAAGGTCGTTTGTGTCGTCGAGGAAATTCGACCAGTCCTCCGCGCTGAATTCGTCCGGAGCGTCGGGGACCTCGGGAACGTCGCCGTCATCCCCATCGGCGTCGAGTTCGCCCGTCTCGGCCGTCTCGCCTGCCGGCTCCGCATCCGTTTCGACATCCGATTCAACGTCCGGCGATTCCGACTCCGGGCTATCGGGATCTTCCTGAGTCTGCTCCTCGTCGAGGGTGGGGACTTCCTCGAGAAGCGGGTTGATCTCAAGCTCCTGCCGGACAAGCTGCTCCAGGTCCAGCGCGGGCAACTGCAACAGATGCAGCGATTGGATGAGCTGCGGCGCGAGCCGCTGCTGAAGTTTGAGTTCCTGACGCATGCCTAGCACGGCACATACTCCCGATCGCCGTTCCGGCATTCCGCGCGATCAACTCTCATGCACTTGTCCTCGTCAGCGCCGATGCTCGGCGATGGATGTCGTCAATGCAGTCGGAACCGCTCTCCCAGATAGAACTTGCGCGCGACCGGATCGTCCGCGAGTTCGGACGGAGTCCCAGCCACAAGGAGGCGCCCCTCTGCCATGACATAGGCGTGATCCGTGATCGCGAGCGTGTCCCTGACGTTGTGATCTGTAATGAGAACGCCGAGCCCGCGCTCGCGCAGCCTGGCGACGATCGACTGAATGTCCTCGACGGCGATGGGATCGACGCCCGCGAACGGCTCGTCGAGCAACAGAAACTTCGGCTCGATCACCAGCGCTCGCGCTATCTCCGTACGCCTGCGCTCGCCGCCGGAGAGAGCATCGCCCCGGACTTTGCGGACCCGCGCGATGTCCAGCTCGTCGAGCAGGCTCTCCAGCCGCTCACGCCGCTCGGAGCGCGTCAGCGGAAGCCGCTCGAGGATCGCCATGACGTTCTGCTCCACCGTCATGCGGCGGAATACCGAGTTCTCCTGGCTCAGGTAGCCCAAGCCGAGGCGCGCCCGACGATACATCGGCACGGCGGTGATGTTGCGCCCCTCCAACGTAACTTCGCCGTCCTGAGGCACCACCATGCCGAGCAATATGTAGAACGTCGTCGTCTTGCCCGCGCCGTTCGGCCCGAGGAGACCCACGATCTCTCCTCGCCGAACCACCAGCGATACGTCATCAACGACCGCGCGCTGACCGTACCGCTTGGCAAGATGATTCCCGCATAGCGCCGTGGCGTCGCCGGGAGTGATCCCGCCGTTCGTGTCAGCCGCCATCCGGGCTCACCTCGGGTAGATCCGATGCCGCGGGGTCTACCAGTGTCGTATCGCGAGCCGGCGATACCGTCGCGATACCCGTCGAGTCCACGGCATCCAGTGAGTCGGCCGCCGGCCAGAAGTAGCCGATGACGCCTCCCCGCAGGAGCACGCGGTCCATCCGACCGTCGCGAAAGGCGATGCTCATCGTGTCGCCGGATGCCTCGTTGATGCCCTCCTCGGCGCGGGCTTCCTCCGGCGGGACATGCCGGCTCCGCGCGCGTCCGAATATCTCCAACCGGTCCACCTGATCGTCGCGCACGTGGAATACGATCTCATCGCCGGAGATCCACCGCTCTCCGCGCGGACGTCGGTCGCGCCCGGTCTCCGTGGCCACGGCCCGGGCCTGCTCGTCGCGCTCGCCGCGTATGACGATTCTCCGCACGTCGTTGCCTTCCAACTCCAGAACGATCCGGTTCCCGGTCGTCTCGCTGACGGTCATGGTCGAATCGCTGCTTGTGCGCTGGACGGCCCTCGGCGCGCCCTGTAGCAACAAACTCTCATCGCCGTCATCGAATACAACCGAGTCGCAGTGCGCCACCAGCGCGCCACGTTCGATGACGACGTTCTCCCATGCCGCCGCTCGTCCTTCGTTCTGATCGTACCGCATGTAGCTCGCGCGGACCATCACGGCGGTGTCTCCCTCGCCTCGCTCAAGGTACGGCTGTCCGGAGACCATCGCCACGCTGTCGGCGCCATCATACTCGTATCTCTCGGCCCGGATGGTTACTCCGCGGACGCTATCGGTCAGCACGACCGAACCCCGCGCCAGCAGATCGCCGGATCGCGCGTCGTACATTAGCGAGTCGGCTTCGAGGCCACCACCGGGCCCGTAGGCCCGAACGAGGCCAAATGACACCACGCTGTCCTGATCCGGCCAGTAATCGGCCGCGTACGCGGTGATCCTGCGCGTACTGTCCTGGATCGACACCCCATGCCGCAGCATCGCCTTCGTTCGACCGTCTGTCGCCTGGTGATCGGCGAACATATATCTGACCGACTGCGCCCGTAAGACTCGACCCGAGTCGACGGCGGTGACATCGCCCGTCAGCCGAGCTTCTCTGTCGATCCCGTTGTAGGCCGCGTTATTCGCGGTGAGCCAGACATCGCGATTCATCCACATCACAACGTCGCCGCTGTAGCGTTTCACGAAGCCACTGTCGTCTCGCGCGACATCGGTGCGGTTCGCGCTGAACGACACAGTCGCCGTATCGCCGCCAGCGATGCCCGAGCCGCCTATGATGGGAGGAGCAGGTGCACGAGGCATCCACGCATCGCTCGACTCGGCGCTACGCATGCGTCCGCGAGCCGCGCCACGGCCCGACGTATCTTCGACAGAGCGGTGCTCGGAGACCGGGCGTTCGCGCCCATCCCGGCGCGCTCCCGGCTCGGCGAAGACGACCGCCACGGCCATACCGATCAGTACCGACGCCAGCCACCACGCGCGCATCGCTCAGCGCCCCGGCATCGCGCTGTCACCGCCATCGTCGCGCTGCCGAAGTTCCTCGACGGGTCGCGTGGTCTGCCCGCGAATCTCCTGCATCGACCACTCGGTCAGATCGGCATTCGCGTCAAGCTGCGTGCCTTCTTCCACGTCGGTTCCGTTCGTGATTCGCACGAATCCGGGAGCGCTGAATCTCCGGCGTCGACCATCCCAGATGAGATGCTCGGTCTCAAGGATCACGCCGCTCTCGCTATCGATCGATACGCTGCCCGTCGCCACGACCTCTTTCGAGCGGTCGTTTGCACGCGCCGTCTGAGCGGTGAGCGTCAACGCGCGATACTCATCGGTGCCGAGGAACCTCACGACGATGCCGCTGTCCACGCTCGCCGTGCGCGCCGCCTCATCGATCACTCCCGCGTCACCGGTGACGATCGCCTCCAGGACTCCCGCGTCGTCGTACAGACTGACCTCTACAGAATCGCGCAGAAGTATCTCATCGCGTTCCTGGAAGCGCTGCAACACCCGCGCGCGAATCACCGCGCTCGTTCTGCCACCCTTCGCCCAGACGATGCGCGTGCCACCGATAGTCTGTCCGGCCGAACCCGAATCGAACGGCGGATCCGGTTCCTGGCTCAGGTCTTCGCATGCCGAAGCCGCAAGCAGCGCCGCGACGAAGAGGGCCGCCGGGGCGAATCGCCGAGTCATGTCTCGAACGTGTTCCATCGATCGTGCATCCAGACCCACGTGTGCGGAGCCGATTCGACCCACTGCTCCACACGACTTGTCCACGCCTCCGTAGCCTCAACGGCATCGGAGTAGCAGCTCATGTCCACCGGCTCGATGATCCCGGTGTAGCGGCCGTCCACGTCATCGACCATTCGCGCGGTGACGACCGGCACACTGTGCCTGATCGCGATACTCGCCGGGCCGGTGGGCGTCCAGGCGGGATGCCCGAAGAACTGCACCCACTCACCCGCGACGTCCGTCGCCTGATCGATCAGAACGCCGACCGCGCGTCCGCTCCGCAGTGCCCGGAGCACGGCTCGCCCTTCGGCGATACCCGGACGCGGGGGGCGCCAGAGCGTTTCGACGCCCCAGACGCCGCGCAGACGTTCGAGTCGCGCGGCGAGCACACTATCCGTCGGACGGCGCGCCACAACGCTCAGAGGCACACCCGCATCCGACATGGCAGCGGCTAAAAGCTCCCAGTTACCGACGTGGCCACCGGTCACCAGCGCGCCCCGGCCTGCCGCCAACGCAACTCGCAACGGCTCGATGCCCTGCAATCGCACGATCCGGCGAAGCTCGCCGCGAGACATGCGCTCAAGCCGGAGCGCGTCGGCGAGATAGCCGCCCAGCGTCTCCGCGTTCCTCCGCACGATCGTAGCGGCCGTGCGGGGTCCCGCACCCAGGGCGAAACACACACGAGCCTCGGCGGAAGACCGGGTTCGCGCCGCCAGCCGGTGCGCGATGCGTCCGATCAGCCGCCCGAGGGTCTGCGACGACCCTCGCGGCAACCGACCCAACACCGCTGCCGCGCCGAGCCACGTCCAACGTAGCGCCGCGCGTCGAGCACCGACGCCGCGAACGGAACTCACCCCTTCGCGACTGCCGGCGGACCCGTTTCGAGCCCGACCGCCGAGATGTCGCTCGCCTGGCCACCCACCCGGCTCGTGTTCCGCTCGTACGCCGCCCGAATGAACCCGAGGAACAATGGTGCCGGGCGCTCAAGCTTCGACTTGAATTCCGGATGCGCCTGCGTCGCGACGAAATAGGGATGCACGTCCTGCGGAAGCTCAATGAACTCCATGAGGCGCGTACCCTCGGCAAGCTCGTGGTGCCCGCTGAAAATCAGACCGGCGTCCTCGATCTGCTGGACGTAGTCCGGCGACACCTCGAAGCGGTGGCGGTGGCGCTCCAGAACCGTGGGGGCGTTCTCCACGAGTCTGCCGAGACGGAACCCCTGAGCGCGCTCCTGCCGGATGCGCTGGATATGCTGCGCATCTCCCTCGATGCGCCCAAGCTCCTCGTACAACTGGTGCACGAGCGTACCCTCGCGCAGCCGCGCGGCGTACGCGCCAAGTCGCATCGAGCCACCCATCTGATGGCTGCCGCCGTCGTTCCAACTGTCGGCGATCATCTCAATCTGCGGGCTGATCGCTCGCCACTGCTCCCAGGTCGACGGATCGATGACGGTCCGCTGCTCGTTCATGATCGCGATGACCGGGTGCGACGTGTTCTTGTCGATCTCCGTCGAGTTGGCGCCCCCGAGGCCGCACACCGTCCGTGCGTACTCCACGACGGCCATCTGCATCCCGTAGCACAACCCCAGGTAGGGCAACTGATGTTCGCGCGCGAACCTGATCGAATCGATCATGCCCTCGGCGCCCGTGGACCCGAACGCTCCCGGCACAAGGACCCCGTCGTAGTCGAGCAGTTTGTCGATGGCTGTGGCGTCGTCGCCTTCGAACTCGCTTGCGGTGACCCAGTCGATGTCGATATCAGCGCCAAGCGTCGCACCAGCGTGTTCCAGTGCCTGATTCACCGAGACGTAGCTGTCGGTAAGCATGAACTCGCCGGTTTCGACGTACTTGCCGACCATGGCGATGCGAAGCGTCCGCTCCGGATGCCGGATCCGGCTGACGAGGTGCTCCCACTCGCTCCAGTCCGGCGTACGTCGCGCCTCCAACCCGAACTGGTCGAGTATCTTGTCGCCGATCGCCTCCATCTCGAAGTTGAGCGGGATGCTGTACACTGTCTCGACATCCGGCGCGCTGATGATGTGATCGATGTCGATGTTGGCGTACGTCTCGATCTTCCGCTTGCGCACGTGGTCAAGCGGCTGCTGCGCGCGACAGAGAATGAAATCAGGGAATATGCCTTGCTCGCTCAGCAGCTTGATCGAATGCTGAGTCGGCTTGGTCTTCATCTCCTGGATGTGGGCGGGAACCGGGAGATACGTGACGAGGACGTACGCGACGTTCTGCTCGCCGATCTCCTTCTCCAGGCTCTTGATAGCGAAGAAGTAAGGGATGTTCTCGTAATCGCCGATGGTTCCGCCGACCTCGATCAGCGCGATATCGTGCCCCGCGGCGGCCTCGTTGATCCTGCGCTTGATCTCTTCGGTGATGTGCGGGATGGGCTGTACCGTCTGCCCGAGGTACTCACCGCGGCGTTCCTTGTCGATCACCGCCTTGTAGATCTGTCCGGTGGTGAGATTGTTCCAGCGCGAGAGTTCCTGTCCGAGAAACCGCTCGTAGTTGCCGAGATCCTGATCGATCTCGCCGCCGTCGTCGGTAACCCAGACCTCCCCGTGCTCCGTCGGCCGCATGGTGCCGGCGTCGTAGTTGATGTAGGGGTCGATCTTGATGGCGGTGCAGTCGAAGCCGTATTCCTGAAGGATTCGCCCGATCGATGCCGTGGCGAGTCCTTTGCCGACACCGCTGATCACGCCGCCGGCCACGACAATGAACTTCGGGAAGCTCTGTTCGCGAGGTCTCACTACGGACTCCTTCTCTACGTGCGAAGACTCACCACCGACACGATATATCACTCTCCGATCGCCAATACCGGCTCCCGATCGAACGATTCGACGTCCGTCTGCACGGCGACCACCCCGATCGACCGTCCCATCGCCTGCATCCTCAACTGCTCAAGCGAGTGAGCTAGCTCGCCCGGCGACTGAGGCGCCTCGGCGTACGCTCGGAGCGAATCCGGCTTGTACGCGTATGCACCGATGTGCCGAAGCGCCGACCCATCAAGCGCCACGCCCGTGCCACCTCGCCTGAACTCCCCGGCGGTGCCATCCGCACGAAGCGTGACATACACCGCATCCCGGTCCAGACGATCGTCGTCGACACCGACGGATCGCGCAAGCGTGCCATACTCCCACGCGGGATTCCGGACCATGTTCGCGACGAGTTCATCTACCGCCGCCGGATCGAGCGCGACCTGGTCGGCCTGCACGTTGACGTAGACATCCGCGCAGTGCGCTCGGGAGACCTCGGCCACTCGCTCCGTGCCGTTCCTGCACCCGCCGCTCGTCGTGCAAACCGTCGCGCCGAATCGCTCCGCGGCTTCCGCGATGCGAGCGTCATCGGTTGCCAGGATCACGTCGCTGACGGAGGCCGCTCGTCGCAGGGCATCCCACGCCCACCATATGAGCGGACGGCCACGGACTTCCGCCAGAGCTTTGCCGGGCCACCTGCTCGAATCGTAGCGAACCGGCACCACGCCGAGTACGTGTGGCTCATCCGTCATCACGCAGTCGTCCTACTCGATGACCCGAGGCACCCGGAAGTGCCCGTATGCCTTCTGAGGCGCATTCGCCAGCGCGTCATCCTGAGGGAGCGAATCCTTCGGCTCGTCCGGTCGGAACACGTTCACCAGATCCAACGCGTGGGACATGGGCGCGACTCCGGTCGTATCCAGTTCGCCGAGCGCCTCGAAATGCCCTACGATGGCGTCGAGGTCGCGCTGGAACGCCTCAATCTGATCGGGATCCACCTCCAGCCGGGCCAGATCCGCCACGTGCTGTACGTCTTCACGCGATACTGCCATGCCGCCTCCCTGTGGCGTATCTCCAGCCGCGCGAACGCCCTACCTCACGCCGGGCTCTCGCACGGAACGCTTTTTGCTCACACGGACTCGATCTGATGGTACGGTCGGCGCTGATCCCCGCGCAACTACCTCGCCGAAAATCCCGGTCGCCACTCCCGGTGGAACAAGGGGGTTCACGAGACGCATCTCCGTCTGCCGGAACCACCGGGAACTACCTGTACTTGACAGCCTTTTCGGGCCCTTGTATACTCACAGTGGGATGTTGGGGGGCTGCGTGTATCTTTCCCCCGACCCACTCCTCGTTCTGTTTCGGCGTCTTCGCCAGGAGCGTCACTCCTCCATCGAGTGCTCGGGAACACGTGATGACCGATCAGGGAACGATCCTCATACTTGAGGACGACCGGGCGAGCCTGGGCACACTGTCGGAGTATCTGGAGTCCCAGGGCTACAAGGTAGAGTCGACGTTCGAGCCCGGCACACTGGCGGATCGCGTTAGAGAGCGCCGCTACGATGCGCTCGTGCTCGACTTCCGGGCCGACGGCGATGCCAGCGTCGCATTAATCCCGTCATTGAAGGAAACCGACCCCACGCTTGAGATCATCGTCATCACGGAGCCCTCAGCCGGCGACGAAGCGATGACGGCCATCTCGCGCGGGGCCTACTCGTATCTGCAACGTCCGGTCCGGCTCGCCGCGCTGAGCAATCGCATCCGCGCCGCAATAACGACGCGCCGGTTCCACGACCACACTCGTCTCCTCCTCGATAGCGCGGCACAGGAAGAAACGCCCCTCAGCCGCCATGTCGGCAGCCTTCAGCGCCTGCTCCGATTCGATCGAGAGCTCATGTCCGTCATGGACTATCGGCGCGTCATCGACGCGATCCTCGCCGGAGTGCTTGATCTCGCCGGGTCCGACGTTGCGGCCCTGCTGCTCGTGAGGGACACCGACTCGCAGGTGATGTCACGCGCGAAAACGGGGGCGACGACTCCGGGCGCAGAGCCCCTGATCGACGCCCTGTTGGCGGACTGGTCCGACTGGGGAGGCTCGGCGCTCGACCGCGAAAGGCTGACGGTCTCCGCGTCCTCCGGCGCCGGCAATGCGATCGTGACCGATTCCGTCGTCGCGCCGCTCGTCGTACACGACTCCCTCATCGGGGCGGTAGCCGCCTTCGCCACGGGTCCGGATATCCTCCGCGCGGAAGCCGCCGCAGTGGTACCGATCGTCGCCAGCCGCGCCGAGATAGTCGTGGAGAACGTCTTCCTCCACGAGCACACGAAGCTCCTTGCGACAACCGACGCGCTGACCGGACTGCTGAATCGCCGCGTATTCCGCGAGACTCTGATCCGCGAGTTCGAACGCTCGCATCGCGATACGCTGAACCAGCGCCCCGGCGGAGAGCTTTCAGTGATCATGAGCGACGTCGACCACTTCAAGAGCTTCAACGACACCTACGGCCATCAGCTTGGCGACGAAGTCCTGAAAATGGTGGGCGAGGTGATGATCGACGAGGCGAAACGCGCCACGGACGTAGCGGCCAGGTATGGAGGCGAGGAGTTCATCATCATCGCCCCGCATACGGATATCGAGAACGCCGCGAAGCTCGCCGACCGCATACGTGAACGACTCGCCGCCACGTCGGTGCTATCCGAGGCGGGTCCGCTTCACGTCACCGCGAGCTTCGGCGTTGCGTCCTATCCCGTCTGCGCGGCGCACGATCCCGATGAACTAGTGCAACTCGCCGACGAGGCCCTGTACGTAGCCAAGGACGCCGGGCGTAACCGCGTCGCGACCGCCCCGCTCGCGGCCGTCGCCGAAGATGCTGAGATCGTAGGACCCACCGCCACCTGATTCCGAGGTACCGCACCACCATGCCATCGCTCTGGACCCGTCTGCGGGACGGACTCGCGCGTACGAGATCCAGTCTTGGGGACCGCCTTCGCTCGACACTGAGCGGCGGCGCCATCTCCGCGGACGTGCTTGACGACCTCGAAGAGGCGCTCATCGGCGCCGACGTCGGCGTCGAAGCGACGCAGAAGATCGTCGACGCCATCGAGGAGGAGCAGGACTCCGGCGAGCAGGCGTTCGACACGGTCCGGCGAGTGATGGCGGAGATGCTTACGCGGTCCGACTACACGCTCCACATGGCCGATGACGGCCCGACCGTAATGCTCGTCGTCGGCGTAAACGGCGCCGGCAAGACGACCACCGTTGGCAAGCTCGCGGCGCGCGGCAGATCGGAAGGCCTGAACGTCTTGATTGGCGCGGCGGACACATTCCGCGCCGCAGCGGACGAGCAGCTCGACGTATGGGCGAAACGCGCCGACGCGGAGATCGTCCGGCACGCTCCGGGGTCGGACTCGGCCGCCGTCGCGTACGCCACCGTTCAAGCGGCACTCGCTCAGCCTGCCGACCTCGTCCTGATCGACACCGCCGGCAGGCTCCACACGAAGCGCAACCTCATGGAGGAGCTACGGAAGATCAAACGGGTCATGGCAAAGCATGACGAGGCGTATCCGCACGAAACACTTCTCGTCATCGACGCCACGAGCGGCCAGAACGCGCTCCAGCAGGCGCGCGCGTTCAACGAAGCGGTGGATATCACCGGGATCGCGCTCACGAAGCTCGACAGCACCGCGAAGGGCGGCATCGTCGTCGCGGTAGCCGAGGAACTGGGCGTACCGGTGAAGCTCGTCGGCGTCGGCGAGGCGCTGGAGGACCTGCAGGGCTTCAACCCGGAGCTGTTCCTCGACGCGCTATTCGGCGTCGAGCACGACGAAGAAGAGTAGCGAACCGCCGCGAGTGGCGCCGCGTTCTCCGTATCTGCTCTCGCCGCCCCCTATCCGCCTTCGGCACCTTTCCCACCCGAACGCGACGAGTTCGCGGGGCAAGGCATGTGACGCGTGCACGCGCGAAATCATTGTCCGCGAAAGCGATGTCGATCAAGGGATGTCTCGACTCCGCATACGCTCCGCTCGACATGACGTCTGCTGCTACACCATCGGTGGCGCCACGGACACCCCATCTGCGACGATCAGCGGCGATCCTGCCGGTAGCGCGGACATTCTTGTCTGCGCTGGGGACCGGTGCCCGCCTACTTCCAGCCCTGATTCTCTAACAACTGCTCGTCTGGCACGGCGGCGAACCACTTCGCCGGGACGCCGACCACCACCGTCCGGGGCGCGACATCGCGGGTCACGACGCTTCCCGCGCCGACAAGCGCGTCCGCGCCGACGACGATGCCCGGCAGGATCGTAGCGCCAACGCCAATGCGACCTCCGCGCCGGATCGTCACGCCCTTGAACTGCGTGAGCCGCTCCTCGGTGCGCCCGATGAACCGGTCGTTGGACGTGGTTACCATGGGCGCGATGAAACAGAAGTCTTCGATCGTCGAATACGCGGTGACATAGCAGTTCGTCTCGAGCTTGCACTTCCGCCCAACGGTCGTCTCGTTCTCCACGACGACGTTCCGCCCGACGATGGTGCTCTCGCCAATGGTCACTCCCTCGCGCACGGTCGCCTGATCCGCCACGAGCACGCTGTCGGCCAGAGTCGCGCCGCGGTAGATGGCAACGTGCGCTCCAATGAGGCAGTCTCGCCCGATGCGCCCCGGGGGGCCGTCGTCCGATGCGGCGAGCACGCTACGCTTCGCGCGCATGCGTTCCTTGCCGATAATCGAGTGCGGATCCACGCGTACGCCCGCGTCGAGTTCGCTGCCGCGATGGATCACGACGTGGTGCCCGATGCGGCATCCCGCGCCGAGAGTCGCCCCCTCCTCGATTACAGCGTATTCGCCGATCTCGCAGTCGTCGGATAGATTCGCGTCAGCGTGGATTACTGCGGTAGTGGCAATGTGCGACTCGGCCATTCCTGTACCTCCCATGGTTCTCACCGGGAAGGTCGCCCGCGGAAGATGCCCCAGCAAGGGTGTCCGCGTCGCGTCACTCGTCGGGACGGTAGGCGGCCAGGCGCATGGCGTTCGTCGTGACGGCGAGCGACGTACCCATGTCCCCCACGAGAATCGCCAGCGTCATCGAGACGAACCCGAACGGTACGCCCACGATCATGAGCCCCTTGATGACAAGCGAAGCCCAGATGTTCTGCCGAATCACCCGTCGGGCCGCGCGGGAGAGGCGAACGAGGTACGGCAACGCATGCAGGTCGTCCGCCATGAGTGCCACGTCGGCGGCATCGAGGGCCGTCGGGCTACCCGCCGCTCCCATCGCGATGCCGACGGACGCTGCCGCGAGAGCCGGCGCATCGTTTATCCCGTCGCCGACCATGGCGACGGAGCCGTGACGCTGCCTCAACTGCTCTATCTCGGATGTCTTGCCCTCCGGCAGGCAGCCCGCCCGGACATCGTCTATGCCCAGCTCCCGTGAGACGTTCGCGGCGACACCCGCGTGATCCCCGGTAAGCATGGCGACATGGCGAATTCCGAGGCCGCGCAGCCTCGCTATCACGTCCCGTGCCTCGGGCCGGACCTCGTCCGCGAGCGCGATGAGGCCAACGACGTGCTGCGCGTCGCCTGCCGCTCGCGCGATCTGTACAACCGTGGCGCCCCCGAGTCGCAACTCGTCGGCCTCCGGCCCACCGTCGGCAACGGTTACCGCGTGCGCCACTCCGTCGACAGTCGCGGCGATGCCACGTCCGGGCAGTTGCTCGACATCCGCGACGACGTGAGTGCTCGTATCGATTCCTCGTGATCGCGCCTCGTCGATGATCGCTTGCGCGATCGGGTGTGCCGAGTGCGATTCGATCGCGGCGGCGATGGAGACCACGTCATCCGGGCTCCGCCCCACGCTCGCACGCACCTCCGCGACACGGACGACTCCGCGCGTGAGCGTGCCGGTCTTGTCGAAAGCGAGCGCCCGGATCGCGCCAAGCGCTTCAAGGTGCTCGCCGCCGGTGATGACCACGCCGTTTCGTGCCGCGCTTGTAATGGCGCTGACGGTGCTCACGGGAGTCGATATGACCAGCGCGCAGGGGCAACTCACGACGAGAAGCGTCAGCCCACGAAGCACCCACGTCTCCCAGCCCCCCGCCATGAGCAGCGGCGGCACTACCGCGGTGAGGAAGGCGGCGAGAACCACGCTCGGCGTGTAGTATCGCGCGAATCGCGTCACGAAGCGCTCGATCTTCGCCTTGCGCCCCTGCGCGCCACGCACAAGCTCGATCGTACGGGCCAGGACCGTATCACCGGCGGTGCGGGTGACTACAACTTCCAGATAGCCGTCGATGGAGAGTGTCCCGGCGAATACGGCGTCTCCGACGGATTTCCGATCCGGCATCGACTCACCGGTCAAAGATGCGACGTCCACGTCGGACTCACCGGCCACAATATCTCCATCAAGCGCAATGAGATCCCCCGGCCGGACAATGAGCGTATCGCCCGTCTCGACCTCGTCCACTTCAACGACCACGGGATCGCCGACCTGCCCGTTCCGACGCACGAGCGCCGTGGGAGGCGCAAGCTCGACGAGGCCGCGGATAGCATCGCGGGCGCGCGTCATCGACCGACGTTCGAGTAGCTCCGCCAGCGAGAACAACGCACCGATCGCCGCCGCTTCGACGAACTCGCCCAGCACAACCGCGCCGACGAGGGCCACGGTCATCAGCGCGTTGATGTCGAGACGCAGCGAGCGAACGGATCGCAGTCCGGAGGGCACGAAGTTCATGCCGCCGAAGACTGCGCCGACGAGCGCGAGAATCGACGCCGGTGTTACGATCCATGTCCAGCCGGCGAAGAGCACCGGTCCGCCGCCGAGCATCTGCGCCGCTCCCGCGAGCAGCCACGAGCCTGCGGCGACGTACGTCCGGCGCGCGGCATTGGAACTCCAGGGGGATTCGTCCACATCCGGGGCGTGCGAGGAAGCCACCGCCCGGGGCGGGTAACCGGCACGACGCAGCCGATCCGCGAGATCGGCCTCGTCCAGCGTAACTCCCGACACGACCACGGTTTGCTCCACGAGGTTGACCGTCACGTCGGCAACGCCGACGCCGTCATCCAGCGCCTGCTCGACGTGCGTCACACAGGATGGGCAATCCATGTCGGGAAGTCGAAACGAGCACGTTGTCGCATCGCGTGTGGGCGCATCGGGCATCTGGAGTTCCGTGGGCGTTAGTTGGCGGGCGAGCGAACCGCGTGCTCGCGGAGAGTCGGTACTTGGCCGGATGTTGCCGTACCACGGGCTGCAACATTGACGACAGGTGCGCCCCTGAGCTATCTTCTACCCGCATTGTACGCGTTTCAACGTCGAAACGGGCCATCACGGTTCCGTGCTCGGTGCATAGGGCGCCGAAGCGAAACGCGGCCCGACCACGTATTCCAGAAGGAACACCTATCGCAATGATGAGACGTAGCGGCCCCGTCCAGCGCAACGTGAAGCAGGATACGACCCGGGTAAACACGATGATCCGTGTGCCTGAGGTGAGGGTCATCGGTCCGGAGGGTGAGCAGATCGGAGTCATGCAGACGCGCGATGCGTTAGCTCAGGCCGAGGAGGCCGGATTCGATCTCGTCGAAGTTGCCCCAAGCGCGAAGCCGCCGGTCTGTCGGATGATGGATTACGGCAGGTATCGCTATGAGCAGCAGAAGAAGAAGCGCGCCCAGCAGAAGACAACCGGCGGTGAGCTCAAAGAGCTGCGGATGCGACCGAGCATCGAGCAGCACGACTTCGAGACGAAGTACCGCCAGGCCGTCGAGTTCCTCAGCGAGGGCAACCGACTGAAGCTCACCGTTCGCTTCCGCGGACGCGAACTCGCCCACCGCGAGATCGGCCGCGAGGTATTGCAGAGGTTCGTCGACGAGCTTGTCGAACATGGCAAGATAGACGGATTCATCATGGACGAAGGCCGGAACGTAACGGTGAGCCTCGTGCCCGTCAAAGGTGTGGGCAACCCGTCCAAGGCCGACGCGTAGCGAGCCCGAGAGCGACATAGAGAACGCGAAAAGCGCCGCACCGGCCTCGATGTCGGTACGGCGCTTTTCTGCGTTCCGCGCGGAAGTCAGGCCCCGGCGGGCTCGAACTCGACCCCCTCCAACGGCCGACCGTCGACATCGGCGAGACGGAGCGTGAATCCCCACCCGCTGGCGCGATTGGCAACCTTGACGAGTATCTCCGACTTCCCGGCTGGTAGCGTCGCGTACGCTACGCTGTCATCGACATGTACGCCGCGAGTGCCCATGTATCGCCAGATTTCCACACCATTCACCCGCACCAGCGTGTCGTTGCTGCAACCAAGCCGGACCTGAACGTTTCGTTCGGTCTGGTTCGTCACGGTGCAGACCGCGAAGGCCGCAGTGTTGTCGCCCCGGGTGCTCGGCTGGTGGTACCCGAAATACGCGACCGTGCCGGTGTTCGTCGCCACGGTTTCCCATCCTACCTGCACGCCGTCCTTCCCCGCGTACGTCGCGGCGACATCGACACCATCGTCCGGCGGCAACGGCGAATCCAGACTCGCGGCATCGCCGCAGTCGAACGGATAGGCGATGCGCCACGCGGGCGGAACGCCCGGCACATCCGCCTCGTGCTCGTGGAAGCCGACGGGGCGCATCCGAATGATCTCCATCTCCGGGCGCTCCGGCGGTACCGTGAGTCCGCACGTGGAACGGACCTCTTCGTTGATCTCCCGCACGGCGCGTGTCATCTCCGGGTCGAGGTTGAACCCGCCGAACGCACCGGGCTCGGAATCTTCATCCTGATGCAGGACGGCGAACCCCATGAGCCCCGCCGCGCCCTCTCGGACGAAATCCTCCGCCTGCTCGCGGATCTCGAACGCCGTCAACGGCCCGCGCTTGTTCCAGTCGCCACCCCAGAACGCTTGATAGAGACCCATGAGCGGGATGCCCGGCTCGTGCTTCCGAGCTGCCGTGAGCATGCCCTGCGTGTCCATCGTCGTCACCTGCCGGTCGTAACCCCACCGGAAGACCGGATACCAGTACGGCACGATGATGTCGCACGCTCCCGGCCCGAAGTTAGACATGGTATCCGGCCCGCTGTACCCACCGCAGACGGGGTGCTTGCCATCGACCTCGTGGACGACGCTTGTGAGCCCGCGCATCGCAGATCGTGCGTCTCCCGGCGTGTCGTCGAGCGCCCAGTATCCCCACAGATTCGGGGAATCCTTCACCGGCTCGACTTGAAGGGCGAACGACTCGGGCCAGAACATGATGATCCCCGCCCCGTGCGGAGATGCCTCGGTACCATCGGCGCCACGCTCGCAGCCGGTAAGCTCCTTCTCGGTCGAGCCGCCATACCGTATGCGCTCATCGTCGATCACCACGAGACCCGGACCGGGCTCGGGATTGTGCCCAAGCTCGAACGGGATGGTCGTCGCACGGGCGTCGAGCGCGTACGACAAACGCGGGTTGCCATGCGCCGGGCCGGTGATGCTGTGCATCGCCTTCAGGCCGTTATCGCTGGCGTACCGGCCCATCGACGTATCGGGGTCGAGCATGTCGGGATGCGCGTACGCAGCCAGGTTGAACCCCGCGTCGTGGGCGATCTGGAGGTCCTCAAGTGATCGGACGTTGAATGCGCCGAGCACGGGAACTCCGTCGATCCAGTAGGCTTCGTGCAATCGCATGTTCATGGATCCCTCCTGGCTTCGGTCGCCAACCGACGCCGGTCGCTGTACTATCGATTCAGGTTGACGACTCGCCGACCAGCCGCGCGTAGCTGCCGCGGCGACGCCAAGTGCGCTCAGACCCAGGAACTTCCGGCGTGACAACCCCTCCGGCTGCTCCGGTGGCATGTTCGTGTCCGTCATGTGCGATCCCCTCCGCTCAGTCGGAAACGCGAGCAGAACACTAGCTCATGTGGATCTCGACATCCTGCGCGACGTTGCCCAAGATCGTGTAGTCCGTCCGCGCCGTCTGGAGCAGCGTCGCCGGCACGAGCGTGTTGACACGTCCGTGGGCCGCCAGACGCGCGATGAAGCGCTGCCACGAGTCGTCGCCAAGCGCGCCGTCGAGCCAGAAGCTCCTATGCTTCGCGCCGACGATCTGCGCGGGACCGATCGTGTTCGCCTTGGGAGGCACCCACGACCAGTCGCCACCGAAGGAATGGAGAGCGTTCTGCATGATCGTCATAGGATGCAGCGTTACGAGGCGCGGTCCGGCCTGCTTGTACGCTTCGAGATCGTCGCCGAATTCGAAGCCGAGGTCCGCCTCCCAGAACGCAATGTGGCCACACCAGCCGACGCCACCGTAGCAGACGTCCGCACCACCTAGATCGTCGATCATCGCGCCGTAGTCATCGATCACGTCGCGCGTGGGAAAATGGATCTGCTTCGTCGGCGGGCGGAGTTTCGCATCGAGCTTGCCGTAGAAGCTCTCCATCATCGACCGCTGGAACGAGCCGGCCCAGTCCGCCGGTGCCGTGTTCCCATCCTGATCGGCGTACTCATCCATGTTGAATGAATGGACGTGGTCGAGCGGCAGACCCATCATGTTGATCACGTCCGCCGCGATGGCGTACTGGCCCATCGGCCCCACCGGGAAGATGATGACGATCTCCCGGCCATCGTCGCGCGCGGACTTGATCCGCGTCACGATGTCCAGCGCGAAGGCGCGGTTGATCTCGTCGGCATCCTCGATGACGCGGACGTTGAAATCGGGGTTGGCGTGCTTCGTGATGTCCTGCTTAGTGATGGCGCGAACGCGTGCGCACTCGTCGAAATCCTGAAACGGGATGAACTGCGCAAGATCGTACCTGAAGTCGGCCATGGTTTCCTCCTCGCCGCGATACCAACCGGCCACCATTCCTCACGGCGGTCCGTACGCACGGAACGATAGCGATAGCGCCGCAACGAGGGAAGCGCCCATGGTGATATCGAACCAGCACCCGCCTGCCCGCGCTAGCCTTGAAAGCATGGACAGACGTTCGCCGCGACGGGCGGCGCTACATAATTGGCGTTATCGTCCGCGACAGCCGACGCAACAACTCCACCTCGCGGGCACGAATGCCCGCTCTCCGGCCGGTAGATGATGTGCCCCCCCCACGGAGAGCGGACGTTCCCGTCCGCGACAGCCGACGCAACAACTCCACCTCGCGGGCACGAATGCCCGCTCTCCGGACGGAAGATGATGCGCGCCCTCGCGGAGAGCGGACGTTCCCGTCCGCGACAGCCACATCTTGCTATCGACCCAAGCTATGCGTTACTTCTTGTCTCCATCGTATGCGTCAGTGATCCGTTCCAACGCATCGCCCAGCGCGGGCGATGACTGATGACTCAATGATAAATCCAACACGTATCCACCTTATGTCTCGAATGGCGCGATGCGACATGATCGAAGTCTGCGTCGCGCCGTTCGAACCTCGCCGGAGGAGTTGCGATGCCGGGTAAACAGACTATCAGCGTGACGGACAACCGTACGGGGCAGACCATCGAACTGCCGATCGAGTACGGAACCTACCCCGAGTACGGCGCGTCCGTGCCGGCGATCGAGTTGAGGAAGATCAAGCAGAGCGAATCCGATTTCGGGCTGCTGAGCTACGACCCCGCGTACCAGAACACCGCGTCGACGAAAAGCTCTGTGACGTTCATCGACGGAGAGCGCGGAATCCTCGAATACCGCGGCTACCCGATCGAGCAACTGGCCGAGAGCGCATCGTACCCGGAGGTCGCGTATCTGCTCCTGCACGGTGAGCTTCCGACGGCCGATGAACACGTCGCGTGGGAACGGGACATCAAAGCCGAATCGCTCCTTCACGAGAACATCAAGAAATTCATGGACGGTTTCTGGCACGACGCTCATCCCATGGGCATGTTCTCCTGCACCGTCGGCGCGCTGTCGACATTCTACCCCGAGTCGAAAGAGATCGACAACCCGGAGAATCGCGCGAAGCAGATACGACGACTCATCGCCAAGGCGACCAGCATCGGCGCGTACTGCTACCGCCACCAGAACGGGCTGCCATACGTCTATCCGTCGGAGTCGCTGTCGTACACCGGGAATTTCCTCAATATGCTCTTCAGCCGTCCGGACGGCCCCGGGTACGAGCTTGACCCCGCGATAGAACGCGCGCTCGACGTGATCTTCACGCTCCACGCGGACCACGAGCAGAACTGTAGCACAACCACCATGCGCGTCGTGGGCAGCTCGCTGCCGGATCCGTATGTGGCGGTTGCCAGCGCATCGAGCGCACTCTACGGGCCGCTCCATGGCGGGGCGAACGAGCGGGTGCTGGAGATGCTCGAGGAGATCGGCGACATCAGCAATGTCGGAGCGTACATCGAGAAGGCGAAGAAGGGCGAATTCCGGCTCATGGGATTCGGCCACCGCGTCTACAAGAACTACGACCCGCGAGCGCAGATCATCAAACAACTCGCCGACGAGGTATTCCAGGTCACCGGCACGAATCCGCTCCTCGACATCGCGCTGGAGATCGAACGGATCGCGCTTGAGGACGACTACTTCGTTTCGCGCAATCTGTACCCCAACGTCGACTTCTACAGCGGGCTGATCCTCCGGGCGATCGGCGTGCCGTCAAGCTTCTTCACCGTGCTGTTCGCCATCAGCCGGACGGTTGGCTGGCTGGCGCATTGGCAGGAGATGCTCGTCGACGACGCGCAGAAGATCGCTCGTCCCCGACAAGTGTATACGGGATCGGAGACCCGCGACTTCCTGCCGATGAACGCGCGCTGAGCGGCAGCCGGGGGCCGAAGGCACCGAACGGTTTGCTGTGGTGCCGGTACATATTACCATTATGCGCGTAGGAACAGCGAGCTCTCGAATGTGATGTGGAAGGCGAATTTGGCCCATGGCGAGGTCGTATCGAAATCCGCCGCTCGCCGAGGCTCTGTGCGAATTCCGTTTTGCGGAGGGTGCAGAACCTTGGGACTGGACCCTTGTCGGACTGCTTTACCAACGACTCAGCGACGAGTATCCCAAGAGGCAGCAGAACTCCCTCCGGCTAGCGGTCGATTCTCAAGAGTCCGGCACTGGCCAGAACGTCAAGATCGGCGTCGAACGGATGCAGTTCCTGAGCGATGACGGCTTGGCATTGGTCCAGATCGCTCCTAACCAGCTCATCGTCAATAGACTCAGACCATACCCCGGATGGAACGAATTTCGGGCACAGCTCGTCGATGTACTTGCAGCATACCGCGATGTTGCCGAACCGCAGTCGCTCATCAGAGTTGGACTCCGGTATATAAACCGGATAGAAATCGCTGCGGAGCGGCTGGAGCTGGAGGACTACTTCGTGGTTGCGCCAACTATACCGGAACCATTGCCGCAGCATTTTGGGTCGTTCCAGAAGTTGGTGGAGGTAGTCTACGATGACCCCGGCATGATCCTGAGATTTCTGTTTGCGACGGCAGCAACCGAGCAGGAAGGTCATCAGGCGTTCGTACTAGACCTCGATATGTCACCGCTGGCAGCATCATGCCCTTCTTTCGAGAATGTTGACAGATGGCTTGACGACGCGCATAGACATGTCGAGACCGCGTTCGATGCTTCAATGACAGAGAAGGCACACAAGGAAATCTTCCTGGAGGTGGTAGAATGAGCACGCTTGTGGCCGACGAACGGAGGCCTTCGGGCGTTGCCGCAGCGATTGGGGCCGCGCATGGCGACTTCGCGCGACCGCAGATCAGTTCGTCGGCGTCCGGCTTGGCCGCTATCGCTCCTGACGCTGCGACACTGCTAGAAACGTACGAGTTGCCGAATGAAGCGACGGAGGCCGGCGTCGTTGATTCAGTGTCTGATGCACTACCGATCAGCTACATGCCTAGGCAGCGCCCGGATGATGGCGTTGGCACGTCCAAGGGGCTCCTAGAGTTGATGACGGACATGGGGGAGAGAACGCGCGCCGCCGTATTCTACACGACACCTGCGACCAGCATTGTGCAGAGTGATCCAGACGCGCGTCTGGCGCCGCCGACGAAGCAGCGGCGGAAAGTCCGCATACGGGTTACGCGGGTAGATGCAACGCCACCACGCATCCGTTTCAACCCAAGAAGTGAGTGGGAGTATGACGCCGAGGGTTGATGCCGAGGTACTTTCGGAGTGGTATGAGCTGGTCACCGGCGACGAACTTGTCCAAGGGGACATACTTGAGCGATGTCCCATTGTGATGCCCTCACCCGATATGACATGGCCACTGCCGGCGGATGAAGACGAGATTCCGGCCACTCTCGAAGAACAAGATGTCGTCGTCATGAGTCAGTCTTGTGACTTGGTGTCGGATCGTAAAAGCGACATGTGGCTTGTCATACTTGCCCCGATCTGGAATCTGTCCGAAGCCGCGGAAGCGAACGAGTTTCTGAAATCGAGCGCTGGCAAGGAGGAGTGCAGGCGGGGCCACATGCACGGGTACTGCATGTTGAGTGGCTGCGACAGCGATAGGTGGCGATCAGAACTTCGCGTCGTCGGCTTCAAGGACGTTTGGACGCTTCCGCTCAGTTTCGTTCGTGAGATGGCGGCGACGAAGGAACATCGACCAAGGCTCAGATCGCCATATCGAGAGCATCTCGCACAGGGGTTCGCGCGTTTCTTCATGCGAGTTGGCCTTCCGACGGACGTTCCGCCGTTCGCCAGCAGCAGTGCGGAGAAGCGAGCCATGCAGAGCCTTGCGTCTCTTGACGAGGAAACACGGAACAATGTAATCGCGGCGGTCACGTCTCAGTAGTATTTCCCGGCACCCCTCCACTTGCGATCGGCGCGGCGTATTCGTAGATACACGGGGTTACGTCCTGTGCTACGAATAGCCGTCGCGTGGGCACGCGCGCGACGACGGGAGCCCTCCGCGGAATGGCCGACGAACCAGTACTCGCCCGTCGCGAGCGAGTCACCATACCTACCTACGCGGTCGGGCAGCCCGACCCGACGCCGCCGGTAGCTCGACCATGGGGCTACTCGCGCATATATCCGTACTCCATGCTCGACGATCTTACCGACCAGAAGAGAGACGTCGAGTACGAGGCACTCGTCCTCGAGAATGATTTTCTCCGCATCGACGTGCTGCCTGAACTCGGCGGACACCTCTATGCGTTCGACAAGATCGCGGGCCGGGACATGTTCTACCGACCGGCGGTCATCAAGCCAGCTCTGATAGCCCTGCGCGGCGCGTGGATAGCAGGCGGCATCGAGTTCAACTTCCCCGTCAGCCACAACCCGCTGACGCTCTCGCCGGTGAATCACGACATCCGGGAGAACGACGACGGCTCGGCGGCGATCATGATCGGCGCGTACGAGCAGCTTTCGCGGATGAGGTGGTCCGTAGAGATCAGGCTCGCCCCGGACGTTGCTCGGATCGACGCGGACGTTCGGCTCGAGAACCGTACGCCCCTGCCGCACCGATTCTACTTCTGGTCCAACAGCGCCGAGCCCGTGACCGAGGGCACTCGCTTCATCTCGCCCGTGACCTCCGTGCGTGGATGGAAAGGCCTGATGAGCTATCCGGAACACGACGGCGAATACGTCCCGGCGTACCGCAACCACAACACCGCGTGCGATCTCTTCTCGCGCAACGTTCAGGCCGATTTCTTCGGATGCTACGACGACGATACCGACAGCGGCGTCATCAACGTCGCCGATCACCACGAGGTAACCGGTCGGAAGTACTTCACCTGGGGCAACTCGGACGACGGGCTCGTGTGGCAACACATCCTCAGCGACGATGCCGGACCATACATCGAGATTCAGTCAGGCCCGTTCGAAACGCAGGACGTATTCAAGCTCATCGGCCCGCACCGCGTCGTCCGGTGGAGCGAGTCCTGGTATCCGATCCGCAGGAGTGGCGGCTTCGAGTTCGCCAACGGAACGGTCGCCATGAACCTCCGGACGGACGACAACGGGCGGAATCACCTCCTCATCCACGGGGTGCGTCCGATCATCGACGTCGCGGTGACAGCGGAACTCAACGGGAAATCGGTGGGAGCCTGGGACGTCGATCTGGCGCCGGCGAAGCTCGTGGACCTCGTCATCGACGCCGACATTGGCAACGGCCAACTCCGCATCGTGCTGAGTTCTCACAGCGAACGGGTGATAGCCGACGCCATGCTCCCGTGGCGCGGCGAAGAGGATGTTCTGACCGAAGCGCCCGGCCTCGCGGACAGCGAACGGGAGACAGTGCACGGCCTCGTGGCTCGTGGCATCGACGCAGAGCAGCACAATGAGATTCCCGCCGCCAGAACGTGCTACGAGAAAGCGATCGAACTCGACCCCCTCGCCGCGCTGGCACTGGTACGGTTGGGCGCGTTGGAGCTTGCTGCAGGCCGCACGAACGAAGCGTTGACTCTTCTCGAGCGAGCGGCCCGAGTTCTGCCGGACGCCGGCGACGTCAACTACTACTTGGGGATGGCGCGACGTCGAGCGGGAGATGACTCCGGTGCCCGGGCGGCGTTCTGGCAGACGCGGCTCGATGCGCATTATTCCGGACTTGGCCGGTACCAACTCGGTGAGATGGCTGCGTTCAGCGGCGACCCGCTCGCCGCGCTCGCGCACTTCCGGTCCGCGTCGAACGTCGAGCGCCTCGGCACTCCGGAATGCATGGCGCAAGTGACCATGCTCCGCGTGTTGAAGCGATCGATGGAGGCCTTCGACCTCCTGGCCCGTGTCGAAGCGGCGGATTCGCTCAACCTCGTCGCCGCGTGCGAGCGCGCGATGCTCGACGAGCTCAGCGACAGCGACGACGGTTGGCGGCGGCTGCGCAAACAGATCGGCGACGATGCCCAGGTGTGGATCGAGCTGGCCATGCTCTACGCGGGTTACGGACATCGCGTGATGGCGCTCCGGCTCCTCGACGCGGCGGCGGCATACAAGTCACGCCCGCTCGTCCACTACCACCGCGCGTTTCACCTGGACTCGCTGGACCGCCCGGAGGAGGCCATGGAGGCCCGACGCCAGGCCATCACGGCTCAGGTGGACGGCTTGTACGCGCACCGGCCGGAGGAGGAGGCCATCCTCCGCGCCGCGATGCAGGCCAGCCCGTCGGATTCGACGGCGCCGTACCTTGTGGGTACGATGCTCTACATGCTAGGGCGTCCCGACGAAGGGCGCGAGTCCTGGCAGATCGGGCTGGAGCGAGGTTCGATGGATCCCTCGCTCTACGCGGTAGTTGGGTGGTCCGCCTGGAAACTGGACGGCGATCTCGACGCAGCCCTGGCGCACTACCAGCGCGCTGCGGATCTGCGCCCTCACGATCACCGTCTGTACGCTTCGCTGGACTCCATCCGCGATGAGCTGGGCATCGCGCCGCAAGAGCGCCTGGCCGCGCTTGGCGCGCTCGCCGAACCCGTTCGCGACGGGGGCAGGATGCCGCAGCGCTACGTTCAGCTCTGCACGGCCACCGGCGCGTACGACGAGGCCATCGAACGGCTCGAATCCCGGCGGTTCGATCCGTGGGAGGGAGAGCGGACGATGCGCGGCGTGTACGTCGATGCTCACACCGCCCGTGGCGAATCGCTCATGGACGCCGAAGACTATCCGTCGGCGTTTGCCGCGTTCGAACGGGCGCTGGACTACCCCGTGAACGTGGGCGTCGGGAAGCCACACCAGGCGGCGGACTCGCCTTCGCTCTATCGCGCGGGGGTGGCCTGCGCGGCCTCGGGAGACGACGCGCGAGCCGGCGATTACTGGACGCAGGGAGCTGCGGAGACATGGCACGCGGCCACGTCCGAATCGGGACTCTACGCGGCGCTCTGCACGATGAAGCTGAGCCCGGCTGAGGGTCGCGCCCATGTCGGCGACGTACGCGATGCCCTGGCGGCGGTACCTGACGCGTCGGCGGACGTCCTCGCGCTGCTCGGGGTCGCGGCATCGGCGTTGGGCAATGAGGACAAGGCGCGAGAGGCGTTCGAAGCGGCGCTGAGGAAGTCGCCGTACCATCTGCTCGCGTCGCGGGAGAGAGCCCGGCTGGGGTAGCACCAGGACAGCGCCGCTATCGGAATGCTTCGCAACGAACCTTCGATGTCATTCTGAGCGTAGCGGAGAATCGCTCCTGCCTCCAGGATGTCGGATACCCCTCACTGCGTTCGGAATGACGGCATCGTGACGTGGTTTGAGGAACGCTGGCATGCCCGGTACCAGCGTTTTCGATAATACGCCGGACTACGCGAGTACCCACCAAGGCAGACTACTTCCGCGTCCACCTGAACAGCGCGACCCCAACCAGCAGGAACAGTAGGTCGGCACTCCACGCGCCGACAACGGGAGAGATGCTCCCGGCGCGCGCCATGGCCTGCCCGGCGCGAACCGTGACGAAGAACGCGAATCCGATCAGCAATGTCCAACCGATGTACATCGCCTTCCCACCTCGCCAGGCACGTGCGGCAAGCGGAAATCCCAACCAGACCATCATGAAACTGGCCAGGGGAAACGCAACCTTGATGTGAAGGTCGACCAGCCAGCGGGAGGCGTCCCCGCCGGCGTGCCTGGCGCGACCGATGAAGTCACGAAGCTCGAGAAATGTCATCTGCTCCGGCTCGCGGTTCACTCGAGCGAGATCCGCCGGCCGTAGGGAGAGCGACGGCAGGCGCATCGAGACGTGCGATGCCAGCTCCTCGGCGCCGTCGGCGAATATCCTGTCGGTCGCGTTGAGCAGGAGCCACCCCTCGTCGTCCCACACCATCTGTGTGGCGTCGATCCGACGTTGGGTCTCGCCACCTATCAGACGGACGATGGTGACGTTCGTCGCTCTCCTCGCGCCGTGGTGATAGGCCGCTGCGTACAAAACGTATCCCGCCGGGTCCTGCCGGGTAAGATGTCGCGACCGGGAGCCGGTCGGCACGGTGGAACGCGTGTCGAGTATTCCGCGACGAATCTCGTTCGATCTCGGCACGACAAGCTCGGCCAGAAAGAGCGCCACAAGCGAAATGAGGAACGCGAGTCGCAGCAGCGGCCATGCGACGCGGTAGATGCTGATGCCCGCTGCCTTGATGGCCACAAGCTCGTTGGATACGCCCATATCGCCAATGACGAAAAGCGTAGCGAGCAACATGCCGATGGGGAGCGTGAAGACGACGATGTACGGCATGTAATGGAGGTAGTAGCGGGCCATCGCCGATGGACCGAGATCGCGAACGAAGAAGTCGTCGAGGTGATCGATGAGATCGACGACGACGTAGATCGCGATGAATGAGGCGAGCGCCACGCCGAGTGTGCGCACGAATCGGTTCACGACGTATTGGTCTATGCGGCTCAGCACGTCGGCACCCTACGAATCCGCCGGCAGGAGGATTTCGATGATCATCCCTTGATCCGGCCCCGGCGAGGAGGCGGATACCTGCCCGCCGTGGTAGTCCTCGATTATCCGTTTTACAAAGGTCAGTCCGAGCCCCCACCCGCGCGTCTTCGTGCTGAATCCGGGAAGGAACATCTTCCTCACGTCCACCGGAGACGCGCCCTTTCCGTTGTCCTCGAACACGACGCGCAGCCACATGTCGGAGCGTTCCGTCGTAATGCGAACCCGCGGCTGCCGGTCGGCTCGCGAGAGCGCGTCGAGAGAGTTCTTGAGAAGGTTCTCGAACGCCCAGCCGAGCAGCTCTCGGTTCAGCGGCACCTCTTCATCGGCGCGGTACGAACGCTCGATCGCGGCGTCCCGTCCGAGGCGCGGCAAGCGAGTCACGAAGTAATCGACAGTCTCGTCGAGCACGGGCGTGACGGGTTGCGGCTCCAGCGCGGGGCGCGAGCCGACCTGACTGAATCGTTGCGCGACCTTCTCAAGGCGCTTCACGTCGTTCGCTATCTCGTCGGATACGGAGTAGTTCAGACTACCGCCGCGCCCTTCGCTCTCCTCCTCACGCAGAATCTCGATCCAGCCGGAAAGACTTGAGAGCGGCGTGCCAAGCTGATGGGCGGTCTCCTTCGCCATGCCGACCCAGAGCGCCTGCTGCTCGCCGGACTGGATCTGCCAGAACCCCCACAGCGCAACACTCGTGAAGAGCAGCGTCACGAGCGCCGCCACCACGGGCATGAGCGCGATCCGGCGCAGGAAAGCGCTTTCCGCCACATGAACCGTCAGCCGGATCTGAGAGCCATCGGCCGTGGGAATGGCGACTTCGCGCGGGGGCATGACGCGGTCGATGTCGCGAGCGATCTCCATCACCTCGCGGATCGCCGCGGGGCTGCGAGCAGTGTCCGGAACGGCTATGCCCCGCCACTCTGTCGGCATGCCCTCCTCGTTGGTCACCACTACAGCGACGGGCATTTCCTGAATCATCGCCAGCAGCACCCCAAGCTCAGCGCTCGATACGTTTGTATCCCGAATGAACCTGGGGAGAATTCGCTCGGCGTAGAGATTCGCCACGCGACGAGCGTCCCCTCGGACGGTCCGGATGACAAGCAGAGTGTAGAGCGAGAACGCCGCGACCACCAGCACTCCGAGGGCGAACAGCGTCGGTCGCAGCCAAGCGTGGTGCGACGCCCCCGGGAACGGGCCGAACCTCCTGCCCGGGCGCTTCTGGCCACGGCTGTCCGGCGCACCGCGGGCGACGGTCATCACTGCGCCCCTCTGCCCGCTATCACGACCCATACCGTGCGCGCGAGGATGATCATGTCGAGCCGCAGAGACATATTCTCAACGTAGTAGAGATCGTGCTTGAGCTTCTCCCGCACGTCGTCGATCGTCTCGTCGTACGCGAGCTTCGTCTGCGCCCAGCCGGTTACTCCCGGCTTCACGTGGAGACGCCTGCGGTACAGAGGAATCTCCAGCGCAAGCTTATTCACGAAGTACGGCCGTTCGGGACGTGGCCCCACCAGGCTCATCTCGCCTCTCACCACGTTCCAGAGCTGCGGCACTTCGTCGAGCCGGGTCTTCCGGAGCAGTCTCCCGATCGACGTGATGCGAGGGTCGCCTTTCGACGCCCAGACCGGCCCCGATTTCTTCTCCGCGTCGGGCACCATTGATCGGAACTTGTGGACGTTGAACGTCCGCCCTTCGCACCCCACGCGCTCCTGCGAGTAGACCGCGGGATGACGATCCTGGAGCCAGATGATCGCGGCGAGGGTCGCCCAGATCGGCGCGCCGGCTACCAGAGCCACCGCGGACACGACAACATCGACGACGCGCTTCGTCCGGCGTTGCCACACAGACATCGTACTCGCGAACAGCGGCATGAGCGGGATGCCGTAGATCTGCCCCAACGCACTCCGCCCCACGATGACATCGTACAAATCGGGAACGACGCTGAATCCGACCCGCAGGCCATTGCACTTCGCCACAGCCTCGAGGATCCGGTCGTGCGAGAGTTCCGGCTCGGCGAACATCACCTCCGACACACTGTGTTCGACGATGCGGTCCGGCAGATCGTCCAGAGTGCCGATTACGTCCGCCGACGCATCCGGCCCGACCGATTCCGCGGTGGTCAGACAGCCGGCGATGCGATATCCGAGCCTGCCGTGGCGATCCATCGACGCGCGCAGACGCGACGCCGCCTCGCCGGCGCCGACTAGCAACGCGTTCTGCAGCCCGATGCCCTTCTGGAACAATCTTCTCTGAATGCCGCGCGCGAGGAGTCGCCCAGCGCCGCTCACGCCGATGAGTGTGAATCCGTAGCTGAGTATCACCACCCGCGTGAGGGCGAACGGACGCGAGGGATCGAATGTCGCGATGAAGAGGATCACGACGCCAAGGAACACCGTTTTCGCCAGCCACATCAGCTCGTCGAGGCGCGACTTGCGGCTCCAGCCATCGTCATACAACCCGATATAGGCGTAGAGCGCAACCCAGGCGGACGCGAGAAGAACGCCGGGCAGAACATATGCGCCCACGGGAAACACGAGGGCCTCCAGAGTCGCCGCCTGGCGGAACCACAGCGCCACCGCGAACGCCAGCACACATGCCGCGATGTCTGCCGATAGCAGCAGCGCCATTTCCTGCCAGCGTCGCATGATCGCTCCAGACTCCGTACTCGTCAGCGCGCGGATTTCCACGTGGCCAGGGGCGCAAGCTCCCGGTTGGGAGGCACCCCGATGCCGATCCGTTCAAGCATCACTCGATATGCCGCATCGGTACCCAGCGCCATCGACTCGGCATGGAAGGCCGGACATACCGCCGCCGGTCCGCGACTGCCCCACAACTCGCGCAACGCCGGGTCGCCTGCCACCTGCCGGACCGCCGACACGAACTCGTCGTCGTTGCCGGGCCGGATCAGCCTGCCGTTCCAGCCATCGGTGATGACCTCCGGCGAACCGTCAAGGTCGTAGCTGATTACGGGGCGCCGACTTGCGAACGCCTGCACGATAACTCGTGCGAGGCCCTCACGGTCGGAGGTATGGATGAGAGCGTCCAGCGCCGAGATCGCCACCGGCATGCGCTCGGTGGGATAGTAGCCGACGAACGAAACGTTCTCCTCGATCCCCAGTCTCCGCACCTCGTCCTGTAGCGGCTCTACAAGCTCCCCGGTTCCGATGATGATGAACCGAACCGTGGGAAGCTCCGCCACGATGCGAGGTGCGAGCCGGATGAGTACATCCTGCCCCTTGCCCGCATGCACTCGCCCGATGGTCCCAATGGCGATATCGTACGGCGCCACCCCCCACGTGCGACGCATTTCGTCCCTGCCCGGTTCCGGGTTCAGGAATCCATCGAGATCCATCCCGCTGCGAACGACCGAACAGAACCCCGGCAGGGCCACGCGATCGACGCACATACGGTCGATCACCGTCTGCGTCACCGAAATCGCTCCGTGCGACCATCGTGCGGCGATTCGCTCAAGCCCGGCGTACAACGCGCGTTTCCAGATGGGATCGGACTCGTTGTATGGGAGGCTGTGAAACGTGTGGGTGACGACGGGCATGCCGAGTAAACGACCCGCGAGCCGACCAAGTATCCCCGCCTTCGATCCGTGGGTGTGAACGATGTCGTAGGCGCCTGCGCGCAGCCGAGTCATGAGAGCGAAGAACGCCCGCAAATCCGGCCAGAAGCGAATATCGCGCTGCAGAGCGGGGATGATGTCCACCGACACCCCCGATTCCTCGGCATCGTGGAGCATGCCACCCTCGGCGGCGTTCGGAGGCCCGGTAATGATCGTCGGCTCGTAGGAGCCGAGCGCGCGGAGACCCAGCACCGTCAGAAAGGTGTTCTCAGTCGATCCACCCGCACTGAACGTAGTAATGACGTGTGCTACACGGATCTTTCTGGGAGCGGACATCGAACGTCCTTGCGACGGCGTCACGGGCGGCTGGATACGAGAATGCATGCGAGCGCGATACTACAGCAAAGATAGCCGCGGGACACCTCTCCTGCCAGTCGGATCGGCGAGCAAAGCACGATGGGGCGGACTGTCACCGATCATCCGATAGGACGGATCGGTAGAGCGCGGCGGTCTGCTCCGCGAGTCGACGCACGTCAAACCGCTCCAAGACTGCGTCACGCGCTGCACGTCCCATTTCCGCGCGGACCGGTGGCGATGTGGCAAGCTCGACGAGGGCATCCGCAAATGCCTGTGGCTCACCGGGCGGCACGAGCAGCCCACTGGTACGGTCCCGGACAACGTCGCCCACGCTGCCCACGCGTGTCGCGACGGTGGGCAAGCCGGATGCCGCGGCCTCAATGAGCACGACCGGCAAGCCTTCGGTGTGGGAAGAGAGCGCAAACACATCGAACCGCGCGTGCCAGGCGGGAATCTCAGAGGGCGGCACCGCTCCCGGCAGTTCCACGATATCGCGTAGTCCCAGAGAGTCGCGCAAAGCAACGAGGCGGTCGCGCTCCGGGCCCTCACCGATGATGATGCACCGAATGCCGGGCACGGACTCGCGCGCAAGCGATATCGCCCTGATCAATACGTCCTGCGCCTTCACGGGGTGCAGCCGCCCAATCGTGCCCACGACGAACGTGCCGTCGGACTGGTTTCGATCGGGACGTGCCGCGAACGCCTCGAGATCTACGGCGTTTTCGTGGACGACTATCCGCTCCGAACCGACTGTTCCGTCGGCGATGAGCCTCTCCCGCACGGCGTCTCCTACGGCTATCACCCTGGAAGGGATGAACGTCGTCAACACGTCCTCGAAGCGGTACGTGAGGGTGCCGGCTTTCGTCGCTCCGGTGTAGTGTCGGGTTGTAACGACCGGTGTCGACGTCGCCGCCGCGGCAAGCTTCCCTACGATACCGGCGTGGACGAGATGCGTGTGGACGATGTCGACATTCTCGGAGCGCAGGAATCTGGCGAGCGACGCAGGAGCCAGTATGCTCGGAGCAGCGCCTCTACCGAGGTGTACAATTCGGGCGCCGACTTTCGAGAATTCGGCCTCGAGTTGGCCACCCCCGCGCAACACCGCGACGATCGGCCTGACACCGACATCCGCGAAGCGCCCACACAGCCGGAGCACCAGGGTCTCCGCTCCGCCCGGCGCCAGCGTGTTGAGGACGTGAAGCGCGGTAATCATCGCGTCATGCTGGGCGAGCGGGGCGACAGGTCACGAAATACAGCTTGCCCACGACCTTGAACTCCTCGATTTCGCCGCCGGCTTCTCTCACGAGGTCTCGCACCCGCTGCCTTCCATAGAAGAACACCGGGCACCCCTGCAGGCCGAGGCGAATCTTGCGAACCGGCGCACGCCATGTCCAGCGTCGGGGGAAACTCAGGACGACGCGCCGATCCGCCAGTCCGACCATGCGAGTGAGTTCGGCAAGCGGCTCGGTGAGGTAGTCGAACAGTCCGATGCCCAGGACCACGTCGAACCGCCGATCCGTCTCCCAACTGCGCACGTCGCTCACGACGTATTCGCATCGCTCGGCCACACCGCGCTCGGCGCAGTGCTCGCGAGCAAGCTCGATCATGTTCGGAGCTGGGTCGAGACCCATTACGCTGGCGCCCTTCTCCGCGATGGGCGCCATGAAGCGCCCCGACCCACATCCCACGTCGAGAACCGAAGCGTTCTCGATCTCGGTCGCGGCCTCCACGGTAAGGCGGAACCGCTCGTACATGTCGCTACGCAGGCGTGCATCCAGCCACCGGCTGAGCCGGCCTTTGCCGGTGCCGCTGTAGATGGTGTCGAATTCCCGTGCCGTCGAATCGAAATGGTTGGTCACCTGCCGCTGAGTCTCACTCATGCTCCAGCCGTTCCTTCAGAGGTATGAAGTCGAACTCGCGCAGGAATCGCCCGAGTCGCTTCGATACCTTGTTGAGGTTCATGTAATGCCGAATGCGCGTCTTCATGTTGACGTCGACGCGAGGTTGCTCGGGGTCGACTTCCCACGGATGAATGTACGAGACTACGGGCCGTGACGCCCGGGTCACGCGTTTCATAAGATACCGGGTCAGAGCGTAGGGGTAGATGCGGAAGTATCCGCCACCTCCGAACGGGAGTGCTCTGCCCCCCACGGATGCCACCGGCATGGGGAATTCCCGTACCGTACCGCTCGGCGTCTGCACGTCGTAGGGTACCCACGGCGCGGCGGGGTGGCCGTAGAAGCCGCGCTGAATGGGATATATCGACGAATCGTACAGAATCCCCTGCTCGGACATCACGTCATACGCCCACTGCGGGTCGTCCGACGGGAGCGAGAAGCTCGCCGCCCGGTAGCCGATCACGCTCTCGCCGGTAATGCCGGACAGCAGCTCGATCGACCGGCGTAGATCGATCCGAAACTCGTCGGGCGTCTGGTCGCGTACGAGCGTGTGGTCGTACCCGTGGCTCGCTACTTCATGGCCGGCGGCCTGTATGTCCCGCACGATACCCGGCGCTCGCTCCGCGACCCATCCAAGGACGAAGCACGTCGCGCGAACGCCCGCCTCGTCCAGAATCCCGAGTATGTGGGAGACATTCCGCTCGACGCGCAGCTCACGGGAATCCCACGACGCCCGTTCGATGTACGGGCTCAGGGCGGAGACCTGGAACCAGTCCTCCACGTCGACGGTGAATGAGTTCAACGTGCGACTCACGCTGGCACACCTCGCGCATCCAGCAGGCGGTCATAGAGCTGGGTTGTTCGCTCGACGAGAAGGCTCTCGCTGTACTCGGTCTCGATGAGGTGACGCCCTGCTCGCGCCCATGCTCGGGCCTCCCGCGGCCGACTGCATGCGTACATCAGACCGTCGGCGAGCCCCCTCCAATCGCCGGGGTCCACGATCCAGCCGGTGCGAAGCTGCTGGATCAGCTCCGACGTTCCTCCGGCGGCCGTGGCGACGATGGGGCGCTCCATGGCCATGGCCTCCATGAGGACTGTCGGCAGCCCCTCGCGCCATGACGACTGTATGACCGCGTCGCACAGGCCGAACACGGAGGAAACATCGCCGGTGTAGGGCTCGTCGATCACCGTTATCACCGTATCGGTGAGACCCCGCCGGACCAGGTCGCGCTCCCACTGCTCCGCGAATTCAAGCTCGTTGCTCAACGGCGGCTGGGCAAAGCGAAGGAGCCTGGCATTCGGAAGTCGCCGGTGAAGGTCAGCGAACGTATCGAGTAGCACGTCGAGCCCCTTGACCGGGTCGAAACGTCCGACGTTACCCACGACCAAATGATCGTCGCCGAGGCCCAGCTCGCCGCGTCGCCTTCGACGTTCCTCCGGCGACTCGCCAAGCGCGGATTGCGCGCGTTGCAGGTCGATACCATTGGGAATCGTGTGCATCATGTGCGGAGGCACCCGGTCGACGTCCATCATGTACCGGGAGACCAGATGCGAGTTCCCCACCGCCGCGTCGGTCACGCCGAGCAACACGCGGTCGATCACCCGGTGGGCAGGGGTCTTCCACGTATCGACATTGCCCTCCTGCATCACAACGGCAGGCCGGGGCTTCGGACCCACGGCGACCGCGAGGCGCCCCCACGTATTGCCCGTGGAGAGCATCGAGTGTACAACAGCGGGGCGGTACTGGTCGAGCAGGCGAAGCATGGCGGGCAGCCTGCGGACGTGCGCCGGGCCGCCGGGATCGAGGACGTGCACGTCGCATTGGGTCGCCAGTTCATCCACGAACGCGCCCGTCTGCGTGCCGACGACGACAGGCGTCCAGCGGTCCCGATTCAGCCCGCGCAGGATCGAAAGCAGCAGGCGCTGCTGCCCGCCCGGACCGAGGACGCCGAGCACGAAGAAGACCACACGTTTCATGCCCGCCCCACGTGCTCCGGTTCCGGTGTCGGCGTTTGTCGTTCGGCCTCCGATAGTCGGTTACGGTCAGCCAGCTTCAGAGCAACGAACGTCACGATGCCGAGCGCCACGAACAGCGCGGCGAAGTAACGGGAGGCGAACATCGTATTGGAGAACCCGAATCCCCAGATCGCGAGGCTCAGCGCAGCGGCCGACAGAGCCACCTCAAGTGCATAGTGCCGCGCCACGGACCATCCAACTCCGGCAAGGAGGTACAGAATCGGGAAGAACTGAGCGTGGTGCCTGACGTTGCCGCCGAGTTCGAGGACCGCGTACAGCAGCGCCATCGCAGCAAGTGAGAGCATCAGGAGGAACGACCTGCGCCAGTCGCGCTTGAGCGCCTCCATGAAGCCCACGACAATCAGTGGAAGGCCGAAGTAGCGCGTGATCACCTCCGGCAGGTTGAAGTAGTGAATCTGCGACACGTTCCATGGGAGTGGCGCGATGAGCGCACGTACCAGGCCGATCGGCGCGTACATGATCATGTCTTGCAGCGAGGTGAGGCGCACGCCCGACACGGTCGAGGTATCCTGCACCCGGGCGGTCAACCCCACATGAGCCCACACGAGAAGGTCCACCATGGAGACCCCCTTGCCGAACTTGTCTATCAGCACCGATACCTGTGTCTGCGCGATCACAACCCCGAGGACCGCGGCGAGCGACGCGGTGACAAGCACCACGGACAGCCGTCCCTCGCGGCGCATCACAACGACCGCCACTACCGAGAGCAGGATGAGGAGAAAGGCGATGTAGCTCCGCACCTGGAGCAGCACGCCTGACCCCAGCACGAACCACATCACTCCCGAGACACTCCACCTCTCGGATATTCTCTGCACGCCGTAGAGCATGGCCAGCACCGACACCAGGGCCATCCCATCTCTGAGGTTCTGCGCATCGACCTGGATGTGAGTACCGGACAACCAGACGAGCACCGCGCCGATGACGCCCGCGTTGCGGCCCCAGACTTCACGGCCGATCATGTACGTAAGCACGCCGGCGGTGGCGCCAACAAGCACGTTCGACGCTACTACGAACGCCTCCGAATGCAGCATGTATACGTGCGCCGCAACCCAGAAGTAGTAGAACACCCCGGTTGCCGTCCCGAGCGCCTTCACCAGATCCACATCCTGCGATCTCGGGCCGACCAGCATGTACTCAAGGCGCGAGCCAAGATACCAGTAGACGCGTCGGTCGGTATTCACGTGAGCGTACCCGTCGAACAACCAGGCGGCCATGGCTCTGAGCAGGACACCCACGATGAACCAGAATACGAGCATGTCACGGTCCGCGGGATCGGCCACACGAGCGACCCACCACGCCAGGACTGCCGCGCCGGATGCTACCCATGCGACGATGGCCGCGCTCTTGAACGGTAGCGCGGCGATCACGCAGGTGGCGGCGATGGAGGCGGCCATGACGGCGATGCGACGATCAAGCACCACGGTCGACATCCGCTCCGCCGTGCCGTCTGAGAATGTCCCCGATGAATGAACGTACGGAGCCGATCTCGCTACGTCCCAGCAGCGCCACTATCGCGCCCCAGCACAACAGGACCACGACCGATTTCTGCGCCACGGCGGTGGCGAGCGAGTCCACGGAAGCCTCTACGAGTTCCGACAGGACAACGGCGACTCCGATCACGGCCACGAGACCGACGATGCGGCCGAGGGGCACACGTATCGGGAAGAAGTGCTGGGCGCCTATGTACATGACGACTGTGGTCATCGCCTGTCCGACGACAGAGGCGATGGCGGCTCCGAGACTGGCAAACCTCGGAATCAGGACGACGTTCAGTGCCGCCATGGCCACGACGCCGATCGCGTAGCTGACGGATTGCCAGTAGGTCTTCTCGGCGATCGAGACCTGGACGAACAGGAAGAGCGAGATGTTGAAGCACACGTGCGCGACCATCAGCGGACCGACGACAGACGCGGCCTCGGCGTATTTCGGGCCAACGACAAGCAGCACCTCCTCGTGGCTGAACGCAGCCACGAACACCGCGGCGATACAGTTGAGCGCAACGAAGAAGAGCAATCCACGACCGAGCATCTCGGGAGCACGCGGACTGTCCTTCTCCTTCATGGCGAAGGGCGTCCACGTCATGATGCCGGCCATCCCCACCATGGCCATGATGTACCCGAATCTGCCCGCAACGCCGTAGTAGCCGACGTCCGCACGCGTCGCCCATGCTTCCACGAAGTATCTCGGCCCGGAGACGAGCCCCCACGCGGCGATTGTAGCGGGAATGGTCGGAAGCGCGAATCGAAGGCTTCGACGCGCGTATCCCCAGTCGACCGCGCCACGCATTGACGACCACACGGTCGGCACCATCGCAATAAGGGCAACCGTCGCACCGATGAATTTCCCGATGAAGATCGCCTCGACGCCCATGCCGAAGACGACCAGCAGGAGCGGCGTGAAGATGCACCAGCCCCCCATGTTGATAGACACCAGGGCGAGGTATCTCGAAGGCTCGTGCCTGAGACGGAACACCGTGGCGAGCTGATCGTACAACACGTTCGCGAGGACCAGCGCCAGAGCCACCGCCCACGCCACCGGCGACTCGACGCGAAGCCAGACCGATGCGACCACGACCCAGCCAATCAGAAGCTGCAGCGCGCCATTCGCCAGCAGCATGGCCGTGTGCGTGGCGTTGAGGGAGTTGCTGTCGGCATCGTAGTAGTAGCGTGTCAGCGCCTGATGGAGATTCAGCCCAATCCCGAGGTACAGAAGGCCGACGGTGGCGGTGATAAGCTCGGCGGTACCGAAGAGGTGGGCGGAGAGATACCTTCCAACAACCGACAGCACGGCGATGCCCGCCGCAGCCTCGATCCCCTTGCCAACGCCATATGTGGCTGCTTCGTTGGTGAGTCGCCTCACGTTCATCGCGGCAGCCGATCAGTCATGTAGCGCCTTCGATACGATCCTGTCACGCATCCGGGGCCACCTGTCGACGAACCACGCCAGGATCACGGCCCACACCATCGCCATCACGCCACTCAGCACGAGCAGGCGACCACGCGGCGGCCACGACTTCAGCTCGGGTGGCACGGCTCGGTCGATTCTCGACAACGACGATACGTTGCGCGCCTCGTCCATCTTTGCCATCTCATACTGCTGCAGTATGAGTTCCTGTATGAGCGTCTGGATCCTGAGTTCGCGTTGCAGCCGGTAATACTCCACGACCCGGTCCGGAACGTCGCCGAAACGCAGAAGTGGATCCGCCCCCCCTCCTCGCGAGCCCAGAAGCTGACGCCTCTGAGCTGCAAGTTGCGCGCGTTCGACACGATCCTGCCTCACCGAGACATGATCGGGACCGAATATCTGCGATGCCGCGCCAATGCGTACATCAAGCGCGCCTATCTCGGCCTCAACCTGCGCGATCCGGTCGATAAGCGCTCCGACTTGCTCCGGTAGGGCGACGACGCCATGTGTCTGGCTGAAGACCCGTGACCTCTCTTCGGCCGATTCCAGATCGCGCCGATTCTGCTCCACGCGCGTCTCAAGGAACCGACGCAACTGGCCTGCGTGGTCCCGCTGCGACTCGCGAAACAAGCTGTCCGCGAAATCCACGTACCCATTCGCGAGATCGGCCGCGACAGCCGGGGTCGAGTCCGTGACCCTGACGGATACTACGCCCTCCGGCGATACAATCGCATGCGTGCTCGACTCAAGCTGTCGGACCGCGCGCGCCACGGACACCTGCTTGTAGTGCTCCATCAGCCCGAATCGTTCGACGAGACCGCGCCTGGCCGTCTGACTGTCGAGATAGCCGAGCAGACGATCGATCGACCCGCCGGTCGTGCCTCCGATGATGGCGCTAATGGGGTTTCGAAGCGCGCTGGACAGGCTCTCCACGCCGCTTTCGGGTGGCGGCACAAACGTGGCGCGAGCGGTGAACTGCTTTTCGGCGACAAGCAGAGCGATGACCGTTGCCACGATAATCACGGAGAACGTCGTGGCGGCAACCCCGCGGCGGCGCCATACAAGCGCGATCAAGTCCACAAGTTGCCAGCGGTCTGCGTCGGCGTCGGTCGGTGTGCGGATGGGATCGTCAGTCATTGGGATACCGATACAAGAAGGAGGACGACGGTGGCTACCTGAGCCGTGACGCCGATGATATCTTTGGCCAAGGCCCAGTAGTCCACGGGCTCACGCTGTGGCACGAAGACGGCGTCTCCCGGCTCGATCACCGTGCTCGATCCCGGCTTCTCCCATACACCCGTCCCTGCCTTGATCACGCGGATTCCTTTTGAGCGCGCGTCCCACGCCGTTCCGCCGGCCTGGCCGATGTAGTAATCGACGCCATTCCCCGCCACGTGGTCGACGAGCCCGGGAGTGTTCACCTGGCCGATCACCTCAACCGAGTTGGCGAATGGCTGCACATGGACAATGTCGCCATCGAACAGCACAGGGTCGTCATCGGTACCAGGGCTGCGAAGGGCTTTGGCGAAGTCCATCGACAGGGAACCGTATCTCTGGCGGCTGCGCAGCCTGAAGTAGGCGTATTCCTCGCGGCTCATCTCGCCCGGACTCATCCCCGAGAGCCGCCCGAACTCGGGGTCGACCTCTCCATCCAGACCGAGTCGAGCGACGAACGACAACGTCGGCGAGGCAGCGTCGGTAAGCCCGCCGGCACGGCTAATGACCTCGGAGAGCCGCGTGACGCCTGATGTGATCGCGTACGTGCCCGGATACTTGGCGTCACCTACAACCTGAACAGAGTGACGCTGCCTCGAATCGTCCGGGACGCGACACGTGATGGCGTCGCCGGCTCGAACGCTTCCGTTGTGCGGCGCCTGCAACGCCGCATCGAGGCTGAGCGTGCGCGTGGTGAGTCCGCCACCCGTGCGCGATGCCCATTCGACGCTCATGCCTTCGGTCTCGCCTGCAACGCCCCCAGCAAGCGTCAGCAGCCGCTGGAGCGTATCGCCCGGGCGATACTCGTAGGACCCCGGAGCGCCCACCGCTCCCCACACGCCAACCGAATCGCCCGCAGCCTGGACTCGGACGGCGTCGCCCATCTCCGTGATTGGATTCTCGTCGACAACACCGGTGGCGTTGTAATACGAGAGATCGACGACGCGTTCATCGCCACCCGCACGAATCAACACGACGCGGCGCATCGACGCGTTCCCCGCCGGACCACCGGCGAGCGCGATGACGTCCGCCAGACGGTACGCAGCCGACGCCGTGTAGCTGCCCGGCCGCACCACGAGCCCGGCCACGTGAACACGAAACGTGCGCAGGCGTACGAGGCTGAGCGTGACACGCGCGTGGGCATACGAGCGGCCGGCGACCGCTGCAATGTGACGCTCGGCGGCGTCGACCGACAAGCCCGACACAGCGATCGGACCGACGGAAGGCACGCTGAGCCGTCCATCGGGCGCGACCGTGAGCGAGACTTCCGCGTTAATCTGCCCCCACAGGCCGAAGGCAACCTCATCTCCGGGGCCGAGGACGTACGTCGCCCTGTCTATGACGCGATCCAAGGGCGCGAGATCTGGTGCGGAGGGCCGCTCGGGCGGCGCCTCTCGCTCATTGGCGTCCTCCGGCTCCTCGTCCGCCTCGCGCTGACGATGTTCCTGGCTGCGGTATGCGTCTCCGAGCGTCAGAGGGACAAACGCCGGCTCCTCGTCGTCGGCGTACGCGTGCCCGGCACCCAGAAGCGCCAGGAGACAGGCCGATACGATATCCCGCGCGAGGCGCGTTCTACGCATTGTCACGTGCATCACCGTACTGCTCTTCGTACCATCGGGCGTACTCGCCATCCTTGATGGGCTTCCACCACCATTCGTTTGCTGCATACCATTCGACCGTTGACCGCAGCGATTCCTCAAACGGATACCGCACAGCCCATCCGGTCGCCCCAATCTTTCTCGCATCAACCGAGTATCGCTGGTCATGTCCGGGGCGATCCTTGACGTGCTGCACAAGCGCGTCGGATTTCCCGAGAGCCTTCAGGATGGAGGCCGCCAGCTCGAGCGTATCCACCTCGTTGTCTGCCCCGATGTTGTAGGACTCGCCCGCCTCGCCATGGCGAAGGACGTGGTCCACTCCGCGACAGTGATCGTCGACGTGCATGTAGTCGCGCACCGCCGTGCCGGGGCCGTAGATAGGTAGTGGCTTGTCCTCAAGCGCGTTGGTGACGAACAGCGGAACTACCTTCTCCGGATATTGATACGGCCCGATGGTGTTCGAACCACGTGTCACGAGAACGGGCAGCCCGTACGTCACGAAGTACGAGTGCGCGAGCAACTCCGCCGCGGCTTTGCTGGCCGAGTAGGGGCTTCTCGGGCAGAGCGCATCGGTCTCAGCCGAGCGACCTGTCAGGACCTCACCGTAGACCTCGTCGGTGCTCACCTGGAGGAATCGCTCTATGCCCGCCGCGCGCGCTGCCTCCAGCAACGTGTGCGGACCATCGATATTCGTCCGCAGAAACACCTTCGGAGCCCGAATGGAGCGATCCACATGGCTCTCAGCGGCGAAATTTACGACGGCATCGACGCGCTTCACAAGGGGCTTGACGGTGTCCTCATCGGCGATGTCGCCGTGTACGAATTCGTAACGATCATGGTCGGCGACTTCCCGCAGATTTTCCAGATTGCCCGAGTAAGTGAGCTTGTCCAGATTGATGATCCTGTCCGAAGGATGCGTCTGGATAACCTGGCGGATGTAGTTCGAACCGATAAACCCGGCGCCGCCGGTAACGAGTATGTTCAAGCTCATGCGTCACCCTCCAACCGCGCAGGTGAGATGATGCCCGTGCCTTCCTTGGCGGGAACGACGGTAACGCGCGGGCTCAACCCCGCTTCCGCCAGCGCCCGACCCACCGTTTCCGCGACCCGCTCCGCCTTGTTGTGGTTTGGGCTCAGATGGCCGAAGACCAGGTGCCCGACCCCGGAACCGGCAAGCTCCACGGCGAGATCCGCCGCCTGGTCGTTATCGAGATGCCCGTGCTGACTCGATATGCGCTGCTTCACCGACCACGGATATTCCCCCCACCGTAGCCAATCCGCGTCGTGGTTGGCCTCGATGAAGGCCAGGTCCGTCGTGGCCAGTTTCTGCCGCACCAGCGACGTCACCCGGCCCAGGTCCGTGACGACTCCCACCGAGAACCCTCCCGACCTGACGACGAACATCGCCGGATCGGCCACGTCGTGCGGTATGGTGAACGGCTCGCAACGGAACGGACCGACGTCAAACCCGACGCCGGTCTCGATTTCACACAGATGCTCGCCGCCCTTCCACAAGCCTTCCAATGCCCGGAACGTGCCGGCGGTTCCGTAGGCAGCGGTTCCGTACCGGCGGCTCAGAAGACTTACGCCGCGGCAGTGGTCCCGGTGTTCGTGACTGATTAGCATGCCGACGAGGCTGCGGGCGGGCCACCCAATCTCTTCCAGACGGTATCCGATCGCGCGCGCGCTGAGCCCGGCGTCGACGAGCAGCGTTGCACCATCCGCACGAAGCGCGATAGCATTGCCGGAGCTGCTGCTCGCGAGGACGCAAACGTCCATACTGAAAGGTTTCCGTCGTGTATCGCGGCTACGCGCGCAGGCGCCGGTCGAGCAGGGGTCGAAGTCTGGACAGCGCTATGCTGCGATGACTGAGCCGACCTTTCACGTCAGGTCCAAGCTCAGCGAATGAAGCGTCGTATCCGACCGGCAGGAACACCGGGTCGTACCCGAAGCCCGATGTTCCGCTTGGGCTGCGCGCGATGCGACCTTCGCATGATCCGTCGGACTGGTCGATGTGGCCGCCCGTCCACCGGAGGGTCATCACGGCGCGGAATCGAGCGGTGCGCTCAGGATCGGGCACATCGGTCATGCGATCCAGGAGGAGCGCGACGTTGTCATCGTCGCTGGCCCCCATGCCGGCAAACCGGGCGGAATACACTCCGGGAGCCCCGTCGAGCGCGTCGACTTCGAGGCCGCTGTCGTCCGCGAGGGCGGGCAGGCCCGCCCAATCGGATATTGCGCGAGCCTTGATGAGGGAGTTAGCCTGAAACGAATCGCCGTCTTCCACCACGACGGGCGGGGTGCCGATGTCATGCATCAGCACCCATTCGACCGGCAGATCGGAAAAAAGCTGCGTGATCTCCCGCGCCTTGCCGGCGTTCCCCGTCGCGATGACGATCCGGTCGCGAGCCACGCCTTAGCGAGCCGACTCCGGCTTGGGAAGATGAACCAGGCTGAGTTCGGTCACTTTGAACGTCATCAGGTTCTTCACCGCATGGCCGAATTCCTCGCGAGCAAGTTCGACCTGTTCGCCCTCGGAGAAATCTTCCACCAGTTCCACGTCGATCGTGACGAAATCGTACTTCGTGGGATCGTTACTCGGTCCGACCGCGGTGAAGATGGCGCGCGGATTTTCTTTCAGGTGCGCGTACGCACGATCCTGACGGATTCGCCCGAACCGCAGATTCTCGCCTTCGAACTTCGCCAGGGCCGTGAATGCCGACACTGCCGGCGTTCCGTCGAGAGCGGCGGTCGAGAGAGTCTGCCCGAACGCCATGTCGTTGAAGAGCTCTTCCTCGGGCTTGTCGAGACCAGCGTCGTGCTGCTCCTTCATCTCCTCGAAGGCACCGTACATGGCGTTGATCTGCGCCCGGTAGACCTGGACCGCCAGCTCTGGATCGTAGTCTTCCAGCGTCTTTCTGCTCATCTGCTTCATGTCACGAACATCGAGCAGCGAATTGTGCGCGGCCTCGTAGCTCGCCTCGTCGATGCGACGGACGAGTTCCTCCTTCAGCACCCCAGCCTCAAGCGCTCGGCGGAACAGCGCGTTGTGGACCTCGTTCAAATCGTCCGCGGTATCGGTATTCGCGACCAAGTCCGCGATCTCTCCACCATCAATCGCCAGGAAAATATCACGCCTGTCCATGCTTCCTCCCACAATGACGCCCCAACAGGGTGTCTTCAGATCGCTCGCCACCGCGCCCGAACTCCGCCACGATGGTGAACGCGCCGCCTCGATGAGCGCTACACGACCAGACTTGCCGGATTTTCCAGGTAGTGGGCGAGCGCCGCAAGCCACCTCGCGGCAACGACACCATCCGCCACCCTGTGATCCACCGTCAGGGTACCAGTCATCACCTTCCCGGCGACGATCTCCCCTGCCCGTACAACCGGTTGCTCAGCTACCGTCCCGACGGCCAGAATCGCCGCGTCGGGAGCGTTCAGTACCGCGGTGAACTCATCTACGCCGTACATGCCGAGATTCGATATCGTAAACGTACTGTCTCCCAGATCGTCAGCCAAGAGGGTGCCACCCCTCGCACGATCAGCCAACCTACGGAATTCCTTCACGATATCCTGCAACCGGAGGCGTTCGCAATGCCGAATGACCGGTACGATCACTCCGTCGTCCAGGCCGACGGCGATGCCCACGTTCACCTTGCCGACACGTTCGATGCCGTCGGCGCCGTACCTGTCGTTCAGCCCCGGCTCGCGTGCCATCGCCAGCGCACCGGCCTTCACGAGTATTTCGGTGTAGCCTATGCCGTCCGCGAACGCGTCGGTCGACCGCAACTCGTCGCGAAACATCGCGAGCCGATCGACGTCGAATCGGCGAGTGACCGTGAACGTCGGCACATTTCGATGCGTATCGACGAGCCTGTCGATCATGATGCGTCGCAGGCGACTGTGCGGTGTCACCTCCGCGGCGACTGACTCCTCCGGAACGGGAGGCGCGGCTTCGGAGGGGGCCGCGGCCTCGATGTCTCGACGTACGATTCTGCCGTCGGGGCCGGTACCGCCGACGTCCTCCAACTCCACGCCCTTCTCCGACGCGATTCGCCGCGCTATCGGCGAGGCCTTGATCCGGTCGTCGCTACGGTCCGGCGGCTCCGGTTCACTCTCCTCGCCGACCGCAGTCGATGGCGCGTCGGGCAGGTCCACTTCGGAAGTCGCCGCCACATCGCCCGCTGCCTGGGCGGCCGGCGCCTCCGGAGCTTCGGGGGCGGTATCGCCTTCCTCACCCACCGCCGCTACCGGCGCCCCGCACGGGACGTCGTCACTCTCAAGGAAGTAGCGCTTCAGCAGCACGCCATCCACCGACACCTCAAGCTCCATGATGGCCTTGTCGGTTTCGATCTCCGCGATCGCATCCCCTGCGCGAACGGCGTCACCCTCATCCACCAGCCACGCGACAAGCGTGCCCTCCGTCATCGTATCCGTCATCTGCGGTAGCTCAACCAACGTGACCATCACAGCCCTTTCGCGCGTGCTACAGTCCAAGCGCAGGCGCCGCGCCCTGAAGTGCGGCGACTACGCGTGCGATGTGCTCATCGAGATCCACGCCGAGGTCTTCAGCCCCGGCTCGTATATCCTCCCGGCTCACCGACCGGGCGAATTCCTTGCGCTTCATCTTCTTTTTCACCGACCGCGCCGCTACCTGGGCCAATGCCCGCTCCGGAGTCACCAGCGCCGTCGCGATCACGAGGCCGCTCAGCTCGTCGACCGCGAACAGCACCCTACGCATGAGCGAATCGCGCGGCACGCCGGAGTAGCTGGCGTGACTCACAATGGTGTCGACGAGCTCTTCATCGTACCCACGCGCGCGCAGCTCCTCCGCGCCCTTGAGCGGGTGGTCGGCTTCGGTCGGAAAGCGCTCGTAGTCGAAGTCGTGCAGCAGGCCGACGCTCCCCCACAGCTCCTCGTCCTCACCGTAGTGACGGGCATACTCGCGCATGGCCGCCTCAACGGCGAGGGCGTGGCCACGCAGGCCTGGGCCCTCTGTCCACTCACACAGCAGAACCCAGGCTTCTTCGCGCGTCGGGATGCTCATCGGTCGGAGCCTTCCGTTCCTGTCACGGCAGCAGACGCTCCGCCGTCATCCGCGGCCAGACGCGATACCGTCTGAATGCCTCGGCGTACTCCGCGCCGCACTGAAGCCCGCGATATCGCGACAGAACCCGGATGTTCTCCAGGATGTCGATGCCGTCGTGATCCCGCAGCCACTTCACCTGGCTCTCGTGGCACTCAAGCATACGAGTTTTCGTCTCATACGTCTCGGAGATATCGACGTAATCTTCCGGTTCGAATCCGACTCCCATGATCGTATCCATGAAGTACACCGGCGGCACGACGCCCCAGACCTCGCCGCCGACGCCATCGTACTGTGGGAGGGTCGCCACGAAACTCGCCTTCAGGACGATTGGCGCGACATCGGTGTGATCGGGCATGTAGTCGCCCGGGTTGTGCGTGATAATGACGGTCGGCCGGACCTCACGGATGATGCCGGCGAGCCTGCGGACGACCTCCTCCGCCTCGATCAGATGCAGGTCGCCGCAGCCGAGCGTGTAGTGCTTCGCACCGACGACCGCCGCTGCGCGCTCCGCCTCATCCCACCGCATGGGAGCGAGTTCCGACGGCGGTATCTCAACATGGCCGAGATTGCCCGTACACGCGTGGCAGATGGCCACGTCGTCGCCCGCAGCGCGGTACCGTGCGATGGTACCACCGCAGAGAATCTCCGCGTCATCCGGGTGCGCCGTGACGACCAGCACGCTACGTGAATCGCTCACTCTACACTACCTCTCAAACACCTGTGCGTCTACGCCAGCGGAAGCGCAACGGGACGCCCCTCGTCGGCGGACGTCTGCGCCGCGTAGCATATCTCGTGAGTCTTCGCAGCGTCCTCCAGATTCGCGTGCGACTCGCGCCCCTCCTGGATGCACTTGACGAAATGGTCGATCTCATCCTGGAACGGATGGTGCGTCACGTCGCCGGAGTCGGGCGGGACAGTCGGAATCTCCGCGTAGTGAGTCTGACCGGGCATGAGCTGCTTCGAGAACAGCTTGTTGTCGCGTATAGACCCCTCCGTGCCCATGATCGTGATGGGGAAGGTATAGGGGTGCATGCATTCGATCGTCGACGCGACCTTGGCAATGGCGCCGTCGGCGAACTTCATGATCGCGACGATCGTGGGATCGTACTCGTAGCCGCCCGGGTAGTAGTCGGTGTTTCCGCTGTTGGTCGAGTACGCGGAAACCTCCACGGGCTCCTGTCCGAGGAACCATCGCAGCGCGTCCACGGCGTGAACTCCAGCGGAAAGCAGCGAGCTACCGCCCTCTTCCTTCGTGCGGTTCCAGGCGTACTGACCGTACCACGGGCCGATGCCGTGCTGGTAATCCACCTCGGCATAGAACGGGCGACCGATGGCATCCTTGGAAAGCAGCGCCTTGATCGTCTCGAACATCGGATTCCAGCGGAGAACGAAGCTCACAATCGTCCGCACACCGGCGTCACGAACCGCCTGCTGCATGCGTCGCATTTCGTCCAGCGAGAGCGCCACCGGCTTCTCGATCACGAGGTGGCATCCCGCCTCAGCCGCCGCCACCGCGATGTCCGGATGCGCGGAAGGTGGCGTGCAGATGCTCACGATGTCGAGTTTCGCCTCGCGGATCATCTTCGCCGTATCCGTGTAGATGGTCGGCGAGATGTCGGACTCGTCCATCTGCGTCTGGGCGGTCTCCGGGCGCCTCACGGAAATCGCGACGACCTCGGTCTCCTCGTGATTCACGTACGCCCGGATATGCTCGCCGGCGACCCAGCCTGCCCCAACGATGCCGACTCGATACATGGTGATTCCTCCCAGAATGGCGGCACGGGATCGAAAACCGCGTGAACCGTGTTACCGAAACCGTAATGGCCGCGACGCCGGAACTCAATCCACAGACGTGCCGCCAATCAGCGTAGAAGTATACTCCGACGCCGATGCCCCCCGCAACATGGCGGTTCGCCCCGGCTCCGCGCCGAACTTGGCAGTCCGACACCCCTGGCGGTAGTTTCTGCGAGCCGCGGCGAGCCCCAGGTAGATGACGGAACAGGATGATATGCGAAACACGAGGTCAGACATGATCCATCGATTCCGCGCGGCGTTCCTCATTGGCGCCTGCCTGTGCATGTGGCCGGCCGCACCGGTGTTCGCGCAAGAGGACCTCCCGGAAAGCGCCATCTCCGCCGTAAGCGACGAACCTGACGCGACATTCGACGTCACTCAGCGTGAGCACAGCATAGCGAGCTGTTCCGTCTACGGTGTCGTTCCGAGTTCTGAGCGGAGCACCACTACGACCTCGAGGAGACATGCGCATGGCTGACAACTGGACTCTGAACGGAATGCCCTTCGGCGCCAAGGTCGCCGCGACGGCCCTCATCGGAGCGATAGGCGTCGGGTACCTGTTCGCGCTGGCGCAGCTACAGAACCGACACGGCAGCCTCGGAGTCGGGAAGGTGGCCCGCGATTACTACGGCGCGCCAAGCCTCAGGGACAGCCTCGACGCGCACTGGGACGCGACGCGCGAGGGCCTGCTGGCTCGATGGGATTCCGGCGACCGTGGGTCGCAGGCGCAGGACTCGCCGGCCATGGGCGGAGCCTTTTCGCTGGACGATCTGGCCGGGTTCGACGACGCCGAAACGAGCGGCGTGGGCGATGGATTGCTCCGGCGAGCGACGTCGCGCGAGCATCTTGAGGAACTCGTGGAACAGGAGCGGAACACCGATCTCATCGTGAACCTGGGCATACCGTCGAACGCGCAGCTCGTCTCGCTCGGACACACGCATACATTCGGCCAGTCGGCATTCTTCCTGCCCGTGGCGGTACTCATTCTGCTGACGAGCCTCCCGTGGACGGCGAAGGGACTGCTGGCAGCACTTCCATACATCGGAATAATGCTTGAATTCCCATCGGCGATGCTGACGCGGAACGTTTCGCCGGCGTTCGCGGTTCTTATGCTCCTCGCCGGCGGACTGATGGCGGCGGGGTATCTTGCCTGTTTCGTGCTGGCTCTATTCGAGCTGTGGGTGAGACCTCTTGTGGGCGGAAGGCGTGACGAGACGACTGCTGGCGTGTAGCCTGCTGCTGGGGCTGATGGCCGCGGCCACTGCCGAAGCGCAGGGCGTCGAGACGTATCTCAACGTACGCGAGGCGGCTGGTAGAATGGTGCCCGGCGCGGCGCAGTACAACTACGCGCGGTTCACCGTGACGTCGCAGGAGATCGCGTCCGCTCGTGCCCGCTGGAACTATGACCTTGAACCCGGGGGCCAGTACCTCCTGTTCTTCGGATGGAACGAGGACGGCTCGCTGCGCGGCGTCATGTACGTCGGCTCGCATCTGGGCAAACACGGCCCGATCAAGATGGCGGTGGCGATGGACGCCGGCGGAACCGTGCGCGATCTCGCGGTGATGGAGTATCAGGAGGTTCGCGGCCGCCCGGTGCGCGAGCGAGCGTATCTGGAGCAGTACGTCGGCAAGACGCCGGAGGACCCGATCGCCCTTGGACAGGACATAGACGGCCTGACAGGCGCTTCATATTCGTCGAGAGCCGTGACGCGGGCCGTGAAAGAGGCGGTCGTCGTGTTCTCGATATACGTCGGAGACCGCAACGCGGCCGCTCCGCCCGAGGAGTAGCATGTATCGCTCGACCCTCAACACAGCGCGACGATATCTCCCGACTGCCACCGTGATGGCGGCGTCGATCCTTGCGATCTGCGTGATCGGTGCGAGCGGGAGCGCCCGCGCCGGCGAGATCGACCAGGTGCTGACGTTCAGCGAGTTCCCGTCGGCGGAGGTGTGCCGCACGTGCCACAAGTCCATATACGACCAGTGGCGAGCCTCCCGTCATCGAGCCGCGTGGACCGCGCCGCTGTTCAGAAGCCAATCCAGCGACTACAAAATCGACGGCTGCCTGGGATGCCACGCTCCCGCCGAGCGCGTCACAAGCGAGACGCCGGCGGCTCGCGGCGTATTCCAGTATGAGGGAGTCACCTGCGCCTCGTGCCACTGGGACGAATCCGGCATGATCCACGGCCCGCGAGGCGGGCCGGCACCGCACCCGACCCGGCGCGACCCGAACCTCGCCACGGCCGAGTCGTGTCGGACATGCCATCTTTTCGGTAACACGTTCACCCAGTGGCAACATAGCCCGCTCGCGGAGCAGGGCGTGACCTGTCAGCAATGCCACCAATCAGCCGAGGAATCCCTCGTCGCCGATGGCGCGGCCGCTCGCGCGTACGGGCTTGAGCAGCGTCCCGTCGCGGGTCATCTCTGGCCGGGTTCGAGCGATTCGCTGTTCAGGGCAAGCTCGGTGCAGGCTTCGGTGACTATCCACGAGGAGGGCAGAAGCGCCGGAGACGTAACCGTCACGCTGCAGAACGTGGGCGCCGGGCATGCGGTACCGACAGGCTGGTATCAACGCCGGATCGATCTGGAACTCCAACTGCGCAGCGCAACGGGCGATTCGCTGGGGCACGCGTCATACTCGGTAACGACCGCGGACAGCAGCATGCTCGTGCCCTACCAGCCCAGAAAGATCCGAGTATCGTTCAACGCCGCGATACCACCTGACGGGCAGATCGTCGGCACGCTCTACAGCCGGCTCGATCCGTCCATGCCGAGGATGTTCATGTCCCACCAGAGTTGGCCCACCGCGGCCGCCGCGTCCCTCGACATAGATATCGACGGTTGGCCGGAGTGACGGGGGCAGCGACCGCTCCCTCGCGCCGCCGAGTCTGAGTCGGCGCAGATTGCTCGATCACCCCTCGTCCGCCCTTTCCCACCAGTGTAGTACATTCCCTATCGATGCACCAGCACAACGTCGGCGAGCTGTGCCTCCAGTATCCGGACGCGAGAACTCGGCGTCTCGCCGCAATCCGTTGCCGGCCCGACTGACCATGAGGACTCAGCAGCGATGACAGAGCCCGTTCGAGGTGAAGCAAGCGACGAGCGTCGCGAGAAGGAGCTCGGCGAGCGAGTCGGGGCGCGGATTCGCCATATACGGGTCGCGACAGACATGACGCAGGAGGAGCTGGCCCAGCGGATGGGAACCAAGCGCCCGGCGGTCTCTAACTGGGAGAATGGGATCAACACCCCCAGCCTCCCGACGCTCGCGAAACTGGCAAGCACGTTCTCAGTGCCGATCCGACACCTGCTGGACCCTGAGACCGAATTCGACGCGGACGTGTCGGCAGCGGAGGAAATCGCTTCCAGCATCCCGGAACTCGACCGCCGGATCCGCATCCTTGATGGGCTGGACGCCCTTGGCGAGGACGGTCACCATCTCGTCGGCACCACGATGGACCTGTTTGGCCGACTCGCCGATCTGGCGGAGATGCCGCACGAACGCTCCGGCCTTTCGGGCCTCGCCCGCACGGTACGCCAATCGCTGCGCCTTGCTCAGCAACTCCTCCGACGCGAGGACTCCCGCAGGATGGAGACATTTCTGCGGGAAGTCCAGGTCGACGTCTCCATGGACACGCCGCTCGACCGTTTCGTGAACCTGTGCCTGAACTTCGTCCCGCCACCCGGGTATACAGAGTTGTATGAGCTGCTGCATAAAGAGCAGCCGGTCCTTGCCATCACCGGCCCACCGGGAAGCGGCAAGACGTATCTCGGCCTCCGACTGCTGATGGACCTCGCGCAGGCATCGCGTTGTCCGTTCTGGCTTAGCGGATCGATCCGGGCGGCATCCCACACCAGCGGCGGCGGAGCCCGCATGAGCGCACTGCTTCGATCGGGGAGGGCTACCTTCTTCGACGATCCGACAGAACCTGGAACGGGCTACCGGGCGCTCAGACATTTCGCCTGCGAGCCCGATGCAGCGATCCGCATGGTCCAAGGGCAGGACGGGCGGCTTATCGTTGCGATCGGAACGGAAGAGCTGGCCGCGAACCCCGCGCTCTCGGACGCGCTGGCGCCATATCTCTGGTCGGTCGAGGGCAGGTATGGCGACGCCGAGCTGGCCCGGATGCTGGCGAAGCACGGCAAGACCTACCACCCACAGGTGCGGGATCAGGTGCTCACGAACACCCATGATCTGGACTCACCGCATGCCATCGAGCGGTCGCTCGCGGTTACGAACGATAGCCGGCAGTTGATGAGGCGACGGGTGGCGACGATCGCGCGGTCGGGCCTTGAGCATCTGATGCAGGATGACTACGCGACGCTTGGCGAGGCGGAACAGACGCTGCTCATGCTCGTCCACCTCATGCCGCTTCCCTATGCGGACATAGCTCGCGCGTTCGCGCACCTCGATCCGCGCGACGTCGGCGGGGACGCGACAGATGCCGATGCCGTCGTGTCCCGGCTCCATCATTGGATCTCTCTGTGCCACCACGATACCGTCCGCCTGATCGGCTTTGCGCACCCAGCGTACCGAATCGTTGTCGATGCGGCCGCGCGTGACCGCCGAGAATCGCGCCGGGTCGTCTCGCGCATCGTTGAGTATCTAGTCGCCGGTGGCGCGTATGAGCAACTCATCGCCATGGACATAGCCGCTCGTCTGGACTACCCGGCGAAATACCTCGCATCGGCCGATCTCGCGATCGTCCGAGCCGCGGGTGCCTTGATCGAACGCGCGGCCGATCTGCCGCGAGCTGTCTCGGAGCCGCTCCTGGAGTCGTTGGCGCAACCGCTGGGACTTCAGGCGATCAGCGCGGCCCGCAGCTTGTGGGGTATCAGGTCGCGCCTCCCCGCCGAGATCGCGGGTTCGGTGACGCAAGCCATTGACGACCCTAATTACCCGTCGGCTGATCGAGGTCTCCGCGACTCCGACCGGCGATCCAATGCCGACGCTGGGCGAAGCGTCGGATCACGGTACCGTCGCACAGAAGATTCTCGCGGCGCAGACGGCGATGACCGTGTTTGCAGGGGAACATGCCCAGGGCCTCACCGGGTTGTTGTCGGCGCTGGCGCAGGATGGCGATGAATCCGTGTCACGGGCGACGCAGCGCGCCGTCACCGATGGCGTGCACATGGCTCCAGAAGGATTCCGTGGCCGCCTATTGAGCGTGGTCTGACGGGGCCGTATGTTCTTGGCGACACAGAGATAGCGCACGTCACACCACGTGAACTCGCCGCACAAGGCGGGCGAACCGCATCGGGAAGGGCAGTACGTCATGGAATTCCGCACGCTCGGACGCACGGGGCTTCTGGTGAGCGAAATCGGATTCGGGGCTCTTGAGATCGGTCGAGACTGGGGCATACCCGTCGGAGCCGATTTCGGCAGGCCGGACGAGGCGAACGCGATCAGGGCTCTTAACGCCGCCCTGGATGCCGGGATCAACCTGATCGATACGGCTCCGGCGTATGAGCTGAGCGAGGAACGCATCGGCAAGGCTATCGCCCATCGCCGACAGGAGTTCGTGCTTGCAACGAAGGTTGGCGAGCGGCGCGACGACGGCGAGGACTCGCTCTACGATTACTCGGCCAAGGCTACGATGGAGTTCATCGAGCGGAGCCTGTCCCGGCTTAGGACGGACGTCATCGACCTCGTCCAGATACATAGCGCGCCGCTTGAAGTCATCCAGCGCGGGGAGACGCTCGAGGCGCTCACGAACGCTCGTGACCAGGGCAAGCTGCGATTCATCGGGATGACCGGCGGCATACCGGAGGCCGTGGCGGCGGTACGCGACGGGCACTACGACACGGTGCAGGTATCGTACAACATCGCCTACCGCGAGCCGGAATCCGAGCTGTTACCGCTCTGCCGGGAGCATGGCATCGGTGTGATCATCAAGGACGGACTCGCGGCGGGCAGATTGACGGACAAGGCCGCCTCCCTCTCCGATGACCGGGGGGAAGACCGGGAACGAGCCGCGCGGCTGGGCGACGCGTTCTCCGTGCCCGAGAAATGGCATCCCGCTCGACTGCTTCCGGCGAAGAAGCTCTCGGAAGTCGCGCTACGGTGGGTTCTCGCGAACAAGGCCGTCACCTCGATCATCGCGGGTACACGCAAGATCGAGAACATCGTCGCCAACACTTCGGCGTCCGACGGACGGTATCTCACGGAGAAGCAGGTCGCTGAAATCGTTCAGGTCGCAGACGCTGGATGATCGCCTGCCAATCAACAGGAAGCCGGTAGAACCGAACGACCTCGCGATTGATAGCCCGAGCACTCCACAGCAGTGCTCCGTGTTCGCGTACCGCCTCGGCGACATCTCGCAGGTCGCCGAACTCGTCGCCCGCGAGAACCAAATGCCGGACCTCGGGATTCGTGAGCCGATCGTAGAGCAGTTCCGCCGGCACCAGGTAGCGCGTGTCCGGGATTATGAGCGCCGGCGGCCGGTGTCGATACCTGCCTGACATCACGTAGTACGTTGGCTGCCCCCCGAGTACGTAGAGCGGCTCGTGGGGCCCAAGCTCCGATGAGATTCGCTCGGATATCGCCATCTGAGTTCCGAGTCCGTCCCCGATCAGCTCGGCGCCGGTGTATACAACGTAGTGTCGCACTGCCCCCAGCGTCGCGACCACACATAACGCGGCGACAACAGCGCGAGATCGCCCCCGACTCGCCGCGTATTCGAAAGCGCGTCGCCAACCCACCATGCCGAGCAGTGTCAGCATTGGCAGATACGCCAGTACGTAGTGCTGGTAGGTTCGCTTCGTCGACGGGTAGAACGATATCGCCACTGACAGCGCGATGAGAGCGACCGCGCGGTCCTCGCCGCGCCGGATAAACCGCCAGAGAGAGATCGCCCCGACAACTACGGCGGGCCCCCAGAGCGAGAACCCCCTGGCGATCTGACCGCGCAGTACCTCGTACGGCCAGCGGGCCAGGGGCAACGGCTCGTACAGAGTAGTGGACGCTACCCACACCGAGTTCACCACCGCCGCCAGATCGCCGGTTGCGGCATACCAGCCATGCACCAACAGCATCGGAAGCAGAACGGCCCCGGCGAAAGCTCCGGCCTCCCGCAGGTAGCGAGGGATCGGCGTATGCCGGTGAACCGAATCGACGAGATGCCATACCCCGATCGCGCACGCGTAGAACACGCCGACCTGCTTGTATCCCACGGCGATGCCCACGAGCAACCCCGCGGCGGCGTACAGCGCTGTCCGGGATCGTCGACCATCCAAGAGCACGAGGAGCACCGCGAATGCGCCGAGGCAACCGACCGGCTGCTCCGTAACCGTCCACGCGCCGCCGTACAGCGGAAGGTGCCACAGGAATGCGGCGATCGCGGCCACACGCCAGCGATCATCCTCGAAGAGTCGAGGCGACACGCGCCACATCGCGACAAGCGACGCCATCGCGAAAGTGAACGGCACGACGCGGGCCGCGGCGATACTCGGTGGCAACACGCGAAAGACCGCCGCGATCGTCTCCATGAGGAACGGAAGCTTGCGGTCGATGTAGTCGCGGAAGAAGATTGCCCCATCGGCCATGCAGGCACCGAACAGGACATAGACCCCTTCGTCGCGCAGGACTGTCATACGCAGGACGGCCGCAGCGTAGAGGAGCACGCCAAGCGCCGCCATGATCCACACGATCATGTTGGCTCGCGTTGCGTTTCGTTCACCCATTCCCGACCCCGTCATAGTGCTCGGCCGACTCTGCAAGACTCGATGATACAAAGTACCCGGAAACGACGGCAGCCCCCCGCCCCGAGCCTCTGGCCCCATACTCAGCGCACTGGTATGATTCCTCGTGGAAACCACAGCCTGCAACCACGAAGGAGTCTCGACATGATAGCACTCTCCGGATGCGCGGAAGCCCTCTTCCCGGACCTGCCATTCGTCGACCGTATCGCAGCGATCGCCGATCTCGGCGTACCCGCGTTCGAGTTCTGGGGGTTCGCCGGCAAGGACATCGACGCCATAGTCGCGGCAAAGAACGCAGCGGGCGTCGCGTGTTCGTCCATCGTCTGCGACACAGGCGGCCCCCTGGTGGAGGCTGCGAACCGCGGGAATATCGAGGACGCGGTGGCCAACTCCATCGAGGTGGCGAAGCAACTCGACTGTCGCGCGATGATCATCACCGTCGGGCAGGAGCTGGAGGACGTTTCGCGAGCCGATCAGCGCGACAGTATCATCGCCGGACTGCGCATCGCAGCGCCACTCGTGGAGGCTGCGGGCATCACCCTCGTCGTCGAGCCGCTGAACGTCCTCGTGAACCACGCCGGATACTTCCTCGCGACGACGGCCGAGGGCATCGAGATCCTCGAGGCGGTGGACAGCCCGAACGTGAAGCTGCTGTACGACGTGTATCACCAGCAGATCACGGAAGGGAACCTCGTCGACACGATCACCGCGAACATCGACCGTATCGGACATTTCCACATGGCGGATGTCCCCGGACGGCACGAGCCCGGCACAGGCGAGATCAACTACGAACAAGTGTTCCGCGCGATCTCCGAGACATCGTACAGCGGGTATATCGGGCTCGAACTCTGGCCCTTGGCGCCGGAGGCCGAAGCGCTCGCCGGAGCAATCGAGTGGGCGGAGAAACACTTCTCCAGGTGACCGGAGGCGAGAAGCATGAAGGTGCTCATGCTCGGCGGCACGGGAGTCCTCGGCTCGGGAGTCGTCGCGCGTCTATCACACCACGGGCATGATGTCGTCGCCACGTCGCGCGGTAACCTGCCCGCACAGATGCCGGACGGCGCGTACCACGTGCGCGTGGATCGTTACGATCTCGCCACCATGCACGCACTCGTCGATGACGTTCGACCGGATTGCGTCGTAGACGGCATCGCCTACAACGCGCAGGACGGGCTCGACGATATCGACCTGTTCGCCGGGCGTGTGAAGCACATCGTCATGATCAGCACCGATTTCGTCTACAAGCCGGTGTTTCAGCGACTACCCATCGCCGAGGACGCGCCGGTACGGGCGGGGACGCCGTACAGCGAGGGGAAAGTCGACTGCGAAGAGGTGCTGCTCGCCCAGTCGGAACTGCCGGTGACGATTCTCCGACCGCCGCACATCCTTGGTCCGACGGGGCGGCTGGGCAGCGGCTCAATGCAGGGACGAGATGCGACGCTCATCGACCGGCTCCGCAAGGGCGTGCCCATCGTCCTCATCGACGCCGGAGTCTGGCTGCTGGCGCTGGTGCATGTGGATGACGCCGGCGACGCGATCGACGCGGTACTCGGCAACGAGCGGTGCGTCGGCAAAGCGTACAACATGGTGTCCGACACAATGTCCACACGGCACTACTACGACGCCGTCGCGGCCGAGCTGGGTGTCGAGCTGCGAACGCTCTCGCTGCCGGGCGAGACCTGGCTCCGCGGGAATCCGGACGCGGTATCGTTCATCCGGCATCGGATGTACGACCTGAGTCGTCTCAAGCTCGATGCCGGGTGGGAGCCACGGGTAACCTTCGAGGATGCGGTAGCGCGGACGAGCCGTGCCATCATCGAGCGAGACGGTGTTGAGCCGTACGTCGAGGCCCCAGCGGAACGGGCCGTAATCGATGCGCTGGAACGGGGTGAGACGGACGTCAGCGCCTCGCTGAACGCGTGGATGTCGGGGACGTAGCGCGAGCGCTCGCCCAGCGCCGCCACCCACACCAAAAACCATCCGTCTGAATTTGGCGTCCGGCATCCTTGTATGCGATCATTAGTGTAGCCTCCCATTGACGATGCCGCTGATTACGAAAGCGGTCCGCCGCCCCCCCCGGGAATGAGCACGCACCGAAGGGCTCCCGGCCTCGCCAGATCTGGCATGTGATGTGAGGTAGCAGCTATGTGGTCGACTGAATGGAATCGCGATGGGCTTCGGATACTGCGCACGACACAAGATGACTTGCGTCGGGAGAGTACCGACGCAAGTCTGTTCGGAGCGGTGTCACCCTATATCCAACTTGACTTGAGACAGCTTGTGCTCCTGTTCGACAACGTCCGGTACGTCGACAGCTCCGCACTGGTGTCTGTCGTGCGGCTGCACGAGGTGCTGCGCAAGGACAATAAATCGATCCAGCTATATGGTGTGAAGAGCGCGCAATGTGAGGAGCTGATCGAGTTGGCCGGCCTTGACCGCGTTGTGCCGGTCACCCGAGTGTCCCATCCCCTGATCGCGGACTGAGTCATCCGATCCAGACAGCTTCGCTCCTCGTGGGGATACCCCGCGGGAGCGAGGCTTCGTCGGGCGCGGATCTGCACCCTCCAACCGATCCGACGGTCAGGCTCGAAACGTGTGTAGGAATCCCGCTTGTGATTCCCGGGAAATCCGCGAAGCGCGAGCGCTGCCACCGGACTATCGCGCCACTCGCCCGCTGAGCACGTAGATCGGCCCCATCTCGACGACTTCCACCTCCTCGAAGCCCACCATGCGCGCGGTATCGCCCGCCGCCTCCGGCGACTGAGGAATATCGAGTCGCGCGGCCATTCGAGCGAGTACGTCGGGGCCGGCCAAGCCCTCCATGTCCGCCAGAAGCGTCGGCGTCCATGCGCACGCGAACGGGAATCCCGGGCCCAGCAGGTCGTGAATCGCGTGCAGCCCGTCCCGGAAGAGCGGAATCGTCCCGAGGCCAAACCATGATACAACCGACTCGAACATCCCCGCGCGGAACGGCGGCTCCGTGACATCGCCCACGACTAACGCGGCGTGCTCGAAGCCCGTGCGCTCCGCTCGACCGCGCGCGACCTGCAGATTCAGATATGCCGTGTCGAGTCCGACGACGAGGGCATCCTGCGGCCCGTATTCGAGCAACCGCTGGAAGGTACCGCCCCAGCCGGTTCCCACATCCAGGATGCTGTCGGCGAAGTTGATCTCCGCCCGGAGCCACATCTCCTCGACGGCATCCCAGTGCTGGTCCATGGCGACGATCTGCTGCTGCACAAGCCGGTTCCGGCTGAACGTCTCCCAGAATGCCTCGGAAGCCCGTTCCTGACCCTCGCGCTGCTCGACACCGGTCACCGCTTGCCCGTAGCTTTCCTCGACGGGAAACACAAGCTCGCCGTCGGCGAGCATCCGCGCCGCCTCGGCGAATCCATGAGCCTCCGCGCCAAGGGCAAGCAGCGTCGCGAGGTCGTCCACGGCGCGACGTCCGCGCGGAAGCAGCACGGGCGTGCCGCCGTGGATTTCATACGTTCGTCCAGACCCCTCCTCGGCGAGCGCGCCTTCGACGACCTCGTCGCCGATTTCCTCGCGCGACTCCCACAGCGTCAGCGGCTTGCCCGTGACGGGGCAGCGAAGGTGCTCGATCAGTGACTTCTTCATCGGTCTGCGGTTCCCGTCATGCGCTCTGCGGTGAGGCCAGTGTCGGCGGCGATTGCTCGTCGAGAAGCCGGTTGAGAAGCATCAGCTTCACGTCGTTGTGTTCGGCCCTCTCCCAGAGGTTCCGCGTTTCGCCCGGATCGTCTGTCAGATTGTACAATTCGCCCCACGGCTGCCGGGCGTACCGCACGAGCTTCCATTCCTCGGTCCGAATCATGTGGTAGTACTCGATGTCGTGCATGAGCGCGTCCGGACCGTGCTCGGCGAACACCGCGTCGCGTCCCTCCCAGTCGCCGTTGACGAGGTTCAGCGCGGACCGCGCTACCGGCGACTCCGGCGGCTCCATCCCGGCAAGGTCGAACATCATCGCGGCGAGGTCGAACTGCTGGATCATGCCGTCGACGCGCTGCCCCGCCGGGAGCTTGCCCGGCGCCCACGCGATGGCGGGAACGCGCAAAATCTCGTCGTACATCGTCCACTTCTGGATGTGACCGTGATCGCCCAGATTGTCGCCGTGGTCCGACGTGAACACGATCACCGTGTTGTTCAGAATCCCCTTGCGCTCCAGCGCGTCGACGATGCGGCCGACCTGCTCGTCGATGAGCGTCATGTTCGCCGCGTAGAAGCGCCGCAGCCGCAATAGCTGCTCGCGCGACGGCTTCTCATGCCATTTCACCGCGTCGTGGTTGTTGGACAGCATCTCCTCGCGATAGCTCGCCTGCGGAGGCGGCTGGCCCGCGAGTTCCTCGTCGGTGACCTCCGGCACGGGGATGTCCGCGTCGTCGTAGAGGTCGATGTAGCGCTGCGGCGCGTCGAACGGCGGATGCGGGCCGGGGAATCCGACCTGCAGGAACATCGGGCCTTCGGACGGCCACTCGTCGATGAACCACGTGGCGAGGTCGCCGATGTACTGATCGGGATGGTACTTCTCGTCGATGGGCCACGGGTACGTGCCCAGCCCGGTCTCGTAGTCGGGATGCTCGGCCTTGTACCAGTCGCGGTCCGGCCAGTGCACGCCGTTCTGGAAGAGGTGCCGCTGCCACTCGTCGTAGAAGTACCCGCCCTGCGCCGCCCAGAGAGGACGGTCCTTGTTCTCGACGACGAAGCGCTGCGTGAAGCCGCACTGGTCGTCGAACGGCTGCGTGTGCATCTTGCCAAGGTTGATCGTGTGGTAGCCCGCGTCGCGGAACCGCTCGATCCAGCTCGCGCGCTGCCACGGGTGCCCGTTGCGCAGGACGCCTACCCGGTGGGGATAGTCCGCGCAGAAGAAGCTCGCCCGCGACGGCGCGCACGACGGCGCCGTGACGAAGCAGCGGTCGAAGGTCACGCCCTCGTTGACGAGCCGGTCCAGGTGCGGCGTCTTCATCCACGGGAACCCGAGCGCACCGATGGTGTCGTAGCGCTCCTGGTCGGTCATGATAAGGACGACGTTCAATGGTGAGTCGCTGGGCACGGGCGCTCCTCCGGTGGCGCTGTGACGGTCGATGCGGGCTAGATGAATGTAGCGGCGAGGGTGGCGGCGCGGGGAGGGGTGGGGCGGGGCGGTCGAGTCGATAGAGTGCGAGGAGTGCGGGAGGGTTTGGCGAACGCATCGCTCAGTCGTAACTATGTGGCAAAGACACGGATTGGCAGGATTGCCGCCTTGGAGGTACACATATGGTTCGGCTCATCTCCACTGCTGTCGCTCTAGCGCTTGCGGCTGGGGCGTGTGGCTATCCGCCCGGTTCCCAAGGCACACAATCAGATCGAAACCGCGAACCTGTCCGGGTTGCGCTTGACCCCTTCGTCGGAATAATCGAGGCCGACAAGATCCCTGTTGAGGCCACGCTATCTGTATCTGAGACGGCGGCTGATTGTACGCTCGTCCGTTCTGGCAGAGCCTTCGCAGTGGGACAGGGGTTGATCCAGGCCAGTGTGCAGGCGTTTGGCCAGATCGTGGAGACCGTGGAAACTACCCACGCGCCACCGGAGTCGCTGACCAACGATGTCGTAATCGTACCCGAAATCGACGTCTTCGACCTTTTCTACTGGAGCGGAGCTTCCGATGGCGGCGCACGCGATGAAGTGAGAGCGGTGGCGCGTGTGCGTACAAGGACATCGATCTGGACCAACGGCGAACGCATCTGGCGGGATGTCTACGAGGCACCGCGGGAGTATTCCGATCCGTTCAGTAGGACCGTTCGCGAGGACGTGCGGCATGCCGCCGACGTTGTCTCAAGAGCGCTGAGTGCCTGTGTCAGGCACGCCGCTCAGGAATGCGCTCGGAATGAGACGCTCCGGAGTCGCCTTGTTGAAGCGCAGCTGGCATCTACAGGTCAGCTCTACCGATCCGCGCCGAACACGAGGCGCGGAAGCCACGCTCGTACCGTAGCAGTCCTCGGCTTGAGGGGCCTCGTCGTTAGCGATGATGAGGCGATGATTCTCACCGATCGCCTCCGCGTAGAGCTAGCTCGCGTCTCTGGATTCCGACTCGTCGAGAGAGAGCAACTCGAACGGATTCTGGAGGAGCAGGGACTCCAGACTTCCGGTATATGTGACACGGAGGAGTGCATCGTAGAGATTGGCAGACTTCTCGGAGCAGGATATGTTGTCACGGGCGCTGTAGGTCGACTCGGACAGACATACACCGTCAGCGCACGCATGGTCGATGTTGAGACTGGCCAGGTTGTCAAGCACGCCGCTGAGGATTGCACTTGCCAGATTGACGGGATGCTGCGCAGCATACGGGCGATTGCTGAAGCGCTTTCACGGCCATAGGCGGCAGGTGACGCACGAGATACAGGGCCCTGCAAGCAGTCGGCATTGCCAGACTGGGGTGATCGCCCCACCGTAGCCCCACGCCTCCCCCCTCACCCGCCGAACCCGAACGCGTACAGCTCCGCGCCGCGGACGTACATGCGCAACCGCACGACGTCGCCGGCGAAGCGGGACACGTCGCTCTGCCCGCGCCACGTGACGCGGTGGTTCACGTCGTCGACGTGGATGCCGTCGCAGTCTTCGCGAGTGAGTCCAGGGATTGAATTCCCGTTCTCGTCGCACAGCTCGACGAGCACGTAGTTCGGCTGCGCGGTTGTGTCCTCACCCCGCGAGTCGACGTTCAGCCGTAGCTCACGGCCCGAGAAGCGCAGGCCGGTGGTCTCCAGCACGCCCTCGGTATCGACGCTGGTGATCGAGCAGAAGCCCTCAGCGCGGAGCTTGGCCAGACCGACGCACCCCCTGCGCTCGCCGATCCCGTGACCGCCATCCCAGCCGCCGTAGTAGTACCACCACTCGTCGCCGGAGGGGCTCACGACCGGACGGTTGGCGACACCCATGATGCAGCCGCAGTCGAACTCGCCTTTGCGCCCGCGAGGCAAGACGAACTCGCGTGAGGGGATCATCCACGGCCCGCCCCAATCCCGCGAAACGAGCAGGCGTCCGTCCATGGGTCCGCCGTGACAGCCCCAGAAGCCCTCGACATCGGTGATGCGGAACAACCACTGGATGCCGAGAACGAGCCCGTCGTATGCGTGGAGCGACACGCCGTACGTGTTCAGCATCGCGCAGCCTTCGCGCCGCATGTAGAGTTCGCGGTCGATCTCGTCGAAATCGCCGCGCATGTCGTCGAGCGGCTGCCAGTTGAACCCGTCCGGGCTTGACGCCACGAACCAGCGACGGAACGCAACGCGCGGATGCTTCCCGAGCACCGGATGCCGGTACGACCGCAAGTGCGCCTTCTTGACGACGAGCACGTACCGCTCGTTGACGGCGTCGTACGCGACGTTGACCATGTCCCACATGCCTCGGAGCGCCGGAACCGGCACGGGATCGCTCCACCGCAGTCCGTCGGCGGAGTACCGCCACGAGTAGGAGTGCACGTTCCGGTCGTAGGTCAGGAGTTGGTACCGCTTCGCCTCATCGGGTTCCGTGTCGACGCGCAGCACGTTCTCCACGGAGCAGTTCCGCAGCAGCACGTTGTTGTCGCGGCTGCCGTCGCAGTCGGTGATACCGAGGCGCGGTTTCTCCCAGTGGACGCCGTCCGGCGAAGTGGCGTAGAGCGTGGAATGCTGCCCCTCCTCGTCCTGCGTGGCCGACGTGTACCACATGCGGTAGAGCGACATGTCCGCGTCCCACTCCACGTCGCCGAACAGGTACGCGCTCGGCCACGGCGCGGTACCGACGCCCTCCCACGGGTGTTCAGGGATTATCACCGGCGGACCGTGCTTCCGCATGGCGTGGGACTGCCGCATCAGGCTGCGCATCGAGGACACGACGTGGTCGTCGACGAATAGCTGACGACGTGAGCCGATGTCGCGGGTGGGGATGGATCTAGGGTTCGGCACGGGTCTCTCTCCATTCGGACGGCGTAGGCGCGATCACACGCACACCGTACACACGTAGGGGAGGGTTTCGTGGGCGTACCCTACATGCATCGGCGTGCGTACCGTACATGCGTAGGGGAGGGTTTCAAACCCTCCCCTACAAACGACGCTGCGCCTGCTCTACTTCATCAGTCGAAGCGAATCTCGTGGCCCGCTTCGGCGGACTGGTACACGCCGTCGAGGATCTGCTGCACCATGACGCCATGCTCACCCGGCGACATCGTGGCGTCGTAGTCGCCCGATTTGATGCAGTCGACCCAGTCGCGCATCTTCCACGTGAACGCGTCCTTCTGCGGGAGCGTCTCCGGCGTCGTGTTGACCATCGTGCCCGCTTCGTCCTTGTAGATCTCCACGGGGAAGAGCGATGCGCCGGCCTTCTCGCCCATGATCACCGACGACCACTCCTCTTTCATGTGGCCCGCGAACGACGCCTCGATGGAGAGCGTCGCGCCGTTCTCGAAGCGCACCAGGCCGGTGGCCAGGTCTTCGACCGTGTAGTTCTCCCAGTCCCAGTTCGGCCAACCGCACGCGACGCCTTCGGCCTTCTCCTGCTTGTCGCCGAGGTACGTGTACGTGTTGCCCAGGACGCTGACCGGCTTCGGGCTGCCCATGAGGTAGTGCGTGACCTCGATGATGTGCACGCCGATGTCGATCATCGGACCGCCGCCCTGCAGGTCCTTCCGCGTGAACACGCCCCAGTTCGGGATGCCGCGTCGGCGAAGCGCCTTGCAGCGCGCGTAGAGAACGTTGCCGAACTCACCCGCGTCGATGTAGCGCTTGATCATCTGCGCCTCGGGGCTGTATCGGTACTGGAAGCCGATCACGAGAAGCTGCTTGTTCTTCTTCGCCGCATCGACCATGGCCTGCGCTTCTACCGCGTCCATCGCCATGGGCTTTTCGACGATGACGGACAGCTCGGCGTTCAGCGCATCGATCGCCGGCTGCGCGTGGAGGTAGTTCGGCGTGCAGACGCTCACCGCGTCGAGGTTGGTCTCCTTGAGCATTTCCTTGTAGTCGGCGAACGTGTTCTTGATCTTGAACTGCTCCGCGGCCTGGTCGAGCGCGGACGCGCTGACATCGGCGGCAGCGACGATCTTCACGTCGTCCATCTCATCGAGGATGCCCATGTGGTGGCGGGCGATACCACCGGCGCCAATGAACCCAACGCGAATCTTGCCCTTCTTGCCGGTTGCCTTCTTCTTCGCCATGCGATGTTCTCCTTCGATTGGGAACGTGTCTTGATGCTGATATGCGATATGGGCACGTCGCGGTGCGCCCGGAAATGCTTCGTTCACAGGTGATCGGCAGGGGTCGTTCGCGAACGACCCCTACCAGCATTCGGCCCATCAATCAGGCCTGTCCAGAGAGCCACGCACGATCAGTCCTTCAGAACGACCCGCAGCGTAATGATCCGGCGTTTCGCGGCCTGGAACTCCACCGATGAGTCGTTCGGCGCGAGTTCCTGCTCCACCCGCTCCTCATCGAGGCTCAGGATCTCCGCCCTCGCGATGGGCTTCCACGCCTTCAGCACACCCGTGCGTTCGATGTCCGTCGGGTTGTAGCAGCGGACGACGAGACCATCGCCGTCCTCGGCCGGCTTCATGCCGCTCATGACCAGATCGATCGGGCCCAGCGACAGGAAGCTGAGCTCCTGCGGTAGGTGTCCCGGACGAGCGCACGTCTGCGCGACCTCGACCGGCAGGTTGAGCCGCTCCGCCTCGGCGAACGCCCGCGCGTCGTCCCACTTACCACTGTGCGGCAGGATACGATACACGAACTTGTGTTTGCCGGGGTTCTGGGTTAGCTCCATCTCCGGATGCCGCTCCCACCGCCACGACACCGTCGTCAGCTCAACCTGATACGCGCGCATCAACGTGAGCTTCAGGCGTCGCTCGTCTGTGTCGGTCACTTCGTACTCGCGCAGACCGTCGTTGAGCACCGCCAGGCCGTTCGCGCCGTCCGACACATCCACAAAGCGCCCCATGGGGTGCGTCGGGTTCGGCGAAAGCGCCCACGGGCTACCTTCGGGACGGTCGATCTCGCGCTCGACGACGTCGAACGGCGTCTCCGCCGCTGAGTGCGAAGCGGCCACGTTCGCCGGGAACGTGACGCGCAGCCGGTGATCCTTGCACGTGTTGTCGAACTCCGTCGTGACCTCGACGCTCCTCGCGCCGCGCACGAGACGGATCGTCGACGTGATGACCATCTCGCGACGCTCGGCGGATCTACGCGCGCCGTCGCCGTTGGCGTCGAGACGCCGGACTGTGTCCGACTGGTCCTCGTCAAGACGCACGGGGATCAGCATGCGGCACTCCACGCGGAGAGCCGCCGCCAGCGGGCCCTGCTCAACGATGGAGACGGTGTGCGGCCCACCGGCGGAGCTGATGATCTCGTCGTACGCCGGGGAAACGTGGCGCCACGGGTGACCCGCCTCGCCGCAGTCCTCGAACTCATTCAGCCCTGCGTAGACATTCCCGGTGGATTTCTCCGTGACGGTGAGTGTGCCGTCGCAGGCTACTTCCACCGCGAGGTGGTCGTTCTCCATGCGGCGCTGGCCGGTCAGGATGTTGCCGACGGTACCCGTCGGCTCCTCTTCCTTCCGAAGCACGTATGTCTTGTATCCGACGGCGGGCAGGTCCTTCGCCCAGAAGACGAGCTTGAGCTGCTCGCCATCCATGGAGAGCGTCGCATCGCCGAGGTGACGCGCGACAGCCATGACACGGCTGCGGCTGCCCTCCTGATGGTCCACCGGCTCGCCGGACGCGGCTTCATACAGCTTGTAGAAGTCGTACTCCAACTCGTCCGGAAGATCGACGAACGCGGTGACCACCTCGTCGCGCTCGAACGGCGACGGGTTGAATACCGTCAGGACAATCTCCGTGTTCGGGATGCCGCTGTTGTCGATACGCAACTGGATGTCGCCCATGGCGCGCCGCATCAGGCTCTCGGAGATGTTCTTCGCCTGGTCGAGACGGTTCATCACGTCGCGCTCGATCTGGTCGACACCGGCGCCGGCGATACTGTCGTGCGGATGACACTGGAGAAGGTACTTCCACGCCAGGTCGGTGAGCGTCTGCGGATAGTCGATACCGAGGGTGCTCGCCGCTGTGGCGAACGGCTCCGCCAGGCGCTGGAGCGCGAGTTCGGCGCGCGTGTTCCACTGTTTCATTCGGCTGCGGCTGCTGGTCACGTCGCCGTAGAGGTGGACCTTGTGGCCCAGCGCGCGCGGCACACGTCGCTCGCCGACGAGATGCACGAGCTTGTCCGGGTCGACCGACGCTTTCATCTTCTCGAGGTACGCCGTCAGGCTGGAGTGTTCGATGGTGTCCGCCGGGTCGATGAGGTCCTTCGCCTTGCGGATGATGTCGACCTCGAGACGGTCCGGCTCCGTGCTGTCGAGGCCCTGCATCAGCGCGAGCACGTTCGTGCCGGCATGCTCAAGCTCGGCCTTCTTGAGCTTGAGGAGCGCTTCCTTCAGCCCCTCGTCGTCGATTTCCTTCTGGACGTCCAGCAGGAAGTGGTGGCTCATGTACCGGTCCGGCCCGGCAAGGTGGAACGGCGTGCCCATGCCGCTGGTCCACGAGTAGCTCCGCTCTTCCGTAACCATGCCGTACACAGCGGGACGCCACACGTGGAAGTAGAAGTTGTACCGCGCCATGCTCCCCATTCGGGAGCCGTAGACCCACGAGCCGTCCGGCGCTTCGAGAATGAACTCCGACCTGGTCTCCTCGGGCTGAATGCCGTGGTAGAACAGGATCGTGTCGATGTCGAAGCCGCGATAGATCTGCGCCATCTGCGAGTTCTGGCCATAGCTGAACGGGCTATACCCCGTTTTCGTCACGCCACCGTACGCGCGGGACTTCTTGTGCCCCCACAGCAAGTTGCGCACGAGGGATTCGCCGCTGACGTTGAACTCCTCAGGCAACGTGTACCACGGCCCGATCTGGATGCGGTCCGCCTTGACGAACTTCTCGACCTGCTCGCGCCTCTCGGGCCGGGCTTCGAGGTAATCCTCGATCGGGATAACCTGCGAGTCCATCAGATATGAGCCATACTCCGGCTCCGTTTCGAGGATGTCCAGGAGCTTGTCCATGAACTCCACGAGGAACATCCGGGTCTCCTGGAAATTGTAGAGCCATTCCCGGTCCCAATGGGTGTTGCTGATAACGTGCATCTCATAGCCCTGGGCCACGGCGCACTCCTTTCGCTGTCGTCAGGCGGAGGTCTTCGGAACGGAACCCGGAAGGTACGACCTGCCGCGATCCGGTCAAACGGCGTGAGGTTCGCGCGGCAAAGGCAGTAGCCGTCCGCAGGGGCGGCGATTTGACGCCCGCCGATCCGCCGGTTATCTTTCCCACTGTTGGATCGCCGACCGCTCCGGCCGTGCGAGGTCAACGTTATATGCCTCAATACCACAGGAGAGTTGTCATGCCTGCCACACGTACCCGTGGTGCGCCTGCCGAGCTACCGGCGGATGCGCGCACCGAAACCCTCGGCGTCGCCTTCTTCGACTTCTCGCGAATGGCCGAGTGGGCGTCGTCCGAACAGGACGAACGGATCGCCGAGTTCTTCCAGTCGTTCTACTCCCTCGCGGCGAGCCACCTCGAACCGGCAGGTGGACGCATCGTGAAGTTCATCGGCGATGCGGGGCTTGTCGTGTTCGACGTAGACGACGCCGAGACAGCCATCTTCGCACTGTGCGAACTCGCGCGGGATGGGCGGGAGCTTGCTCGCGCCCAGGGGCTCGACGCGTATCTCAACGTGAACGTCCACGTCGGACCAGTCGTCACCGGCACCTTCGGCCCTCCGGGGCTGGAGCGCTTCGACGTCATCGGCAAGACCGTGAACATCGCCGCAAGGCTGGGGCGGCGCGGCATCACGCTATCGACGCAGGCGTTCCGCACGCTCACCGCGGAAGGCCGCGAGCGTTTCGAGAAGATCCTTCAACCAATCACGTACCGGTTCCGCGCGTAACGCGAAACGAGCACGGCGTCGGCTCACCTGACGCCGTGCTACGCCGGCATGTGATGTAGTCAGGAGGGGTTTTCGACATGATCGTATATCACGGAACGACAGCACGCCGCGCACGCCGAATACGTACGGAAGGTTTCCTGCCGAAAGCGCCATCGCGCAAGGTCTGGTTCGCGAAAGGGCGCGGGTACGCTCACGGACGCGCTAAAGCGCAGGCGCGGCGCCAGCACGACACGGCGGTGGTACTGACCTGCAATATCGACATCAACGCGCTGAAGGCCACGTACGGCTCCCGCAAGGTTTTCGAACGCGGCGGCATCATCGCGGTGGACACCGGGGTACCTCCCACGGTGCTTCGCGAGTGCCTCGCCGACCTCGATCAACCGCAGACGCCGGACGAGATCGCCGCATGGGTCGCCTCGACTCTCCGGCTCAAGAGCCACAAGGGGCCGAGCGTGAAGCATCCCGGCGTACTGCGCCTGTCCGAGTGGGTCACGCGCCGCAAGCTCCATCGCCCGACGACGCGAATCGGCTCGCGGGAGATGCTCGGGAAAGCGCGTCAGTGGCTGCCGGAATTCTTCGAGCAGTACGAGATCGACCCCGACATTCTGCACGTGACGCTCAAGCCCGGCGTGACCTATCCGCGCGCCGAGCCGGGAACAGGCCGCGGACTGGACTACCACGATTTCGACGATCCGGCCGCCGCGGACCCGCGCGAGGAGCGAGCGATCGACTGCCTCCAATCGGAGAAGCCGAGTCGTCGCGCACGCGGAATCGGCCTGCTGGCAGGTCTCGGAAACGTGGACCTGTTCGATTGGTGCGCGATGCACCTCGACGACGACGAACCGGATGTCGTGGTCGCCGCGTTGCGGGCCATGCTCCGCGCGCAGGACGGCGACGCCGAGACGATTCTGCCGCTTGCGGAGTCCGACGATCACCGTGTCCGAGCGTCCGCAACGGCGGCCCTCACTCGATACGCCGGAGACGATACCCCGCAGTGGTTCGAGCGCGGTCTGAAGGACCCAAGCGCATGCGTCCGGATGGAGACGTGCGCACGCCTCGGCGACGTAGATGCCTCGGACGAGCGATTCCACGCCGCATTCGAGATCGCGCTGTACGACCCGAATCCGGAAATCCGCCGTCGCGCCGAAGCGTTCGTCGCTGGGAAGGGATACCACGTCGCGACATGGTAGATGGGTGCGCCGCCGGAATAGCCACGCATCCCGGCGGCGCGTGAGGCCGGCCTACTTCTCGATAGTGAACTCGTCGCGGATCTCGCCGCTATGGTCGTACGCGCGGTATTCGAGCCGCGCCGGATCGGTGGTCACGTCGATCACTTGAAACGTCGGTACGCGCGTGAATCCGACCTGCCGGTACGGCTGATTCTCGCCCTGGCTGTACATCTTCAGGCCGGACATCGATACGACGCTTATCGTGCCTTCCGCCGGTGAATCCACTCGCTGCTCGGCGTACATGGGGAATGTCCGCAGGTACGCATGATCGTGCCCCTGTAGAGCGAGGTCGAGGTGATGCCGGTCGAAGACCGCACCCCACAGTCGTCGCAGGACCACGTTGTCGCGCCGCGGATACGACGAGTACAGCGGGTGATGGAACGTCGCGAATTTCCACGTCGCGTCGGTTCCACCAAGTCGATCGTCGAGCCAGTCGACCTGATCCTCCGGCGGCTGATTGCTGTCAAGCGACACCACCAGCGCACTGCTGTATCGCAGCGCATATGAGTGCTCCGGGCCAACCAGCTCCGGTCCGTTCTCGGGAAGCGTCATGATCCGCAGATACATCCACGGACCATGCACGCCCTGATACTCGTGGTTTCCGATGGCGGGGACGAGCGGCCGCCGCGAGAAGACTTCCTGCGCGTTGTGGAAGAAGCTGTCCCAATCGTCGCGCTGATTGCCCCGGTTCACGAGGTCCCCGGCGATGACGTAGAACCGGACTTCGGCGTGCTCGGCCGCGAGTTTCCGCAGCGCCGCACCCCAGACGTCGAGGCCGCTCTGCGGGTCGCCCATGTAGACGAACGTGAACGGCACATCGCCGTCGGGTGCCGTAGTGAAATCGACCGGCTCAGTCCAGGTGCCCGCAGCCGGGCTGCCGACGACGTACTCGTACCGCGTACCGGGCATCAGCCCGCGAAGCACGACCGTGTACCGCATATTCACCGGATCATTCAGCACATACTGATCGCGGAGCGTCGTCGTCCGGGCGATACGCACCGTCCACTCGGCGCGGGTGCCCGCGATACGGTACCGCACGACGCCGTCGCGAACTTCCGGGCTCGTGCGCCACTGGATCGTTTGCGTCGTACGCGGATCCTCGCTCCATGTCAGCGCAACGAGGTCGGGATCTGTGCTGGAGGGATAGGGGGTCTTACGGAAAAGCCCGTACAGCTCGGTCGCTTTGGCGCGACGCCGCGCACCGACGAGGAACGTGTCCCCGACGAGCGCCTGCGGGATGCTGTCCAGCAACGCCGCCTCTTCGTCGAGGTACGCACGCGTACCAAGTTCGAACGACTGCAGCTCGGTAACAGCCGGTGCAACGTCGGTGATCGTCACGGGCTCGCCGTCCCGCGACGAAATCACAGCGAAGTAGTGACGCCCGTGGTCGGCGAAGCCGTGTACACCCAGGCCGATGCTGCCGGCGTCGAAGTCCCGGCTCCACGCCTCGAACTGCCTGCCGTACACCACGGCTCGGTCGCCCGTGAGTTCGAAGCCTCGTTCGGCGAGCCAATACGGAGCGACCGGCTGCCTAAGAGAGCGGAATATCGTGACCGTCACCGGCCGGTCGACGGCGAGCGTCCAATACCCCGTGGCGAAAAACTCGCGCTCGGCGGCGGTGAGCCGCGCCGCGTAGTCGCCCGGACGTAGCGCAACGAGCGTGTCGGCCGGCATACTGGCAAGAAAGCGCTCGACGATCCGGTCGACGGTAGCGTCAACGGGCGGGTCGGCGGCCAGGCAGACTCCCGAGAGCGTCGAAACGAGGACGAATGCAGCGAGTATCCGGCGTGCTTGGGTCATGCTACTCCCCTCAGACTGTCGGTGGTCGATGGCAGACTCACGTAAGGTAGGTCGACCGCCTCCGGCACCAACCTTCCGGGCGCTACGATGCACGAATGACGCACGGCGGGAACCTCGTATCGCAGGCGTTGTTTGTAGAGCAATGCCGGTAGAGAGCGCAAGCTGCATGGAACCCAACGGAAGGCAGACACGACGGGAGTTTCTCCGACTCGCCGTCATAGGCACTGCTGGCCTCGCGGTCGCACGGTGCGGAGGCGATTCACCCTCCGGGCCCGGCGGCAACGGCGGTGGCGGCAACGGTGAGACGACCGGGCCGACCAAGCTCAAGGCACTGGACAGCTATGCCGTCGACAGCGTGACGCTGGAGTCGAGCGTCAGCGCGTTCGTTATCCGCACGGACGCGGGATTCTCCGCGCGGTCATCGGTGTGTACGCATCAGGGGTGTACGCCGAACTGGACCGGCTCGCAGTTCTCATGCCCGTGCCACGGATCGCGATTCGCCGGGGACGGCAGCGTGGTTCGGGGGCTGGCGAACAACCCGCTCGTTTCGTACGAGGTAACGATACAGGAAGGATTCGTGTACGTGAATCGGCTGAAGACGGTCTCGGCGACTGCGGTGACGCCGGCATCGTGATGCCTACTGCGCGACGATGACGTACCCAACGCTCATGCGCGCGCCGGGTCCGTCCTTCCCGAGCGAGACCTGCGGCCCGATGATGAACACGTGCGCGCCATGCCGCAGGACCGCCTCCACACTCACGTTGTACGCGATCTGTGAGCGCGTATCGACGTAGTCCGGTGACACGTACATGATGGGGCCCCACAGGTCGACTTCGGAATCTAGAGCTATGATCCGCCCATAGTCGTAGCCCGTACGATACCCCGTCGCTTCCGCAGTGAGCGTGCCGCGCTGGTAGGATACCCCGACGCCCGGCACGAGCGCGAACCCCGGCGTCACGTTGAATCGGCGCGACGCGGACATTCCCGCCGAGAATCCACGCGTCGAGTAGCTCCACTCGTACACAGGCGGACCGTCGTAGCCGTCATATATCTCCACCACGGGTCCGCCGCCCAGCCACGGTCCGGCGTACTCGAGGCGCTCCGTCGCGTTGGGAACATGGCTCCACTCGTACGACCCGCCGACGGTGAGCATCAGCTCGTTCGGCAGCCGCACGGTGACTGCCACGGACGGCTCGAACGTCGTCATGTCCGGGCCGGCAGGACGCGTTGGGTACGCGGTCGGACCGGTACTTCCATACGAGGCGCAGACGAAGTCGACCGCGGGCTCGAACTGGACATCGCAACCGTCCGATGGGAACATCATGGGACGGTGGTCTAGGCCTTGAGTCTCAACATCCGAGCGTTCGACGGCAAATCCGATGTCGAGCACGCCGAACAAGGTCATCGCCGCGCTCCCATCGAATCCCGTGAAATCGTTCGCTCGGTAGAGCCCGGTACTTACTCCGACAGCCGTTTCGCCCCGATTCAGATGCACGACACTACCAACTGCGATACAGGGGAGTATCAGCAGCGATACCGCGCACACCAGTCCGGCGCTGCGAACAGGCTTGCCCACGTTTCCTCCTCTCGTCCGATGCTCGGGACGTGTCTCCGTCAGGGGACTGGTCGCCTTGGCAGTGCGCCCACGTTGGAGCGAAGCAATATCCGGGCCGAAAAGCATGTGCAGCCTCATTTGGGGCTTCCAAACGTGAAGCCGAGTCCGACTCGATACTCCACGATATCGCGTGCGATGTTGACGGCAAGCGGCGTGATGGTAGCCCGAACGCGGCCGCGTACCGGCGCCAGCAGTTGGACCCCGGCTGGAACCGACACGTATCGCCCTCGCGCCGTGCCGAAGTCGCCTCGAAGCGCTCCGGAGTGGTACTGAAGACCCGCGTACGGCACGACGATCAGGCCGTCTCCCTGGGCGATCCGGCGATGCAGGATGCATCCCGTGAACCATCCGTGACCCCAATCAACCGGCTCAGACTCGAACCGCGATCGCTCGTATCCGATGTGCAGGGATATCGACGCGAACCGCGTCGGCGACGGTGGGTGAACGGACAGCACCCCGCTGAACGAGGTTGCCCCCTCGTATTCGTCTGACTCCGGAATGAGAGTCGGAGCCCCGCCATTGGTCGCGAGGTAGACAGTCCGGGTGTGAGCTTTGCCCTCCGCCATCCAGATGCTCTTGACTCCAACCGAGATGTCCGCGTATCGACTGATGGCGATCCCCAGTTCCGCTTCCGGCCCGATGAATGGACCAAGTGCGGCGAAGCCGCACGACGCCTCCAAGCCCAGGCCGGAGGAATGCGACGCCGGAGGCTGGGTGTTGACAGCGGCGGACGCGGATACCGCGAGTGCGAGCACTATGCAGGATGGTGAAGTACGCACCGAACACCTCCGCGCGGAGGATCGGGTGGGATGGGCAACGGCGTGTCGACCGCGAATCGCGACCACGGGTACAAGTAACGAGGAGTCGCACGATCCGTCAAGAACGCGGAAGGCCCGATCTCGCCACTGGGCGGGACCGGGCCTCGCGTCATGCAATGTATCGCGCCGCGCTACTTCAGGAGGGTGATCCGCTGTGTGTTCACCACGTCGCCGGCGACAAACCGAACGACGAACACGCCCGTACCGACATCCCTGCCGACCGCATCACGCCCGTCCCACACGACATCGTGGAAACCGGCGGGACGCTGCCCGTCCACGAGCGTGCGGACGAGGCTGCCGCGCAGATCGAAGACGGTCAGCGAGACCGACCTGTCATCCGTCAGGGAATAGGCAAGCACGATCGACGGGTTGAACGGGTTCGGATGCGCGTTCCGCAGCTCCGTCCGGCTCGGCAGGTGTGACGCGGCAATGCCGACCGGTTCCTCAATGACCAGAACGAGCGAGACCGTGTCCGCGGCACTCGATCCGTCCGCGACGCGCACCTGTATCGTCTGCTCACCGACGTTGCCGGTGACAAAACCTGCGTGCGTCACGACACTGTCCTGCACGGTGAGGCCTGAGATGCCGCCGTTGTCCACGAGGGAGAACGTCAGCGCGTCTCCGCCATCCGGATCGGATGCCCGCAGCGTATCGGCGTACGCCGTTCCGACGTAGCCCACGGCGAGCAGCGAAGCGAGAGAGTCGATCTCCGGCGCGTAGTTCGTGTCGTAGACGGCCAGCGCGAACTTCTGTTCGACCGTGTCCTGATCCGTCGCGGCGCTGATCGTCACCCACGGCCAGCCCCCGACGTCGGATTCCAGCGGAGTACCGCCGAGTTCCGCCGTGGAATCGTTCGTGGCGCCGATCGTCAGCCAGTCGGGACCGTCCGCGATAGCGAAGTCGAGAGCGCCGACGAAGCCAGGTGCTTTCGCTACGAGCGATGCTGCGTAGGGCTGCCGTTCCAGCGCGTTGGGAATCTCCACCGTGGCGAATCGCGCTCCAACGAACGGGTAAGCGCCCATCTCGACGACGGTACCATCAGCGTCGAGCGGGCTGGCCGGGTCGCCGGCGTCGATAACCGGCGAATTCGTCTGCAATCGGAAATCGTCGTAGGCGACGAAGCGCGGATCTACGTCCACGTTGCCCTCGCCTTCGTAACCTCCCTCGACGTCGCTGTAGGCGATTGTGATCGTGCCCGCACTGCCTGCATCGTTGTAGAGGTTCGCCGTTCCATTGCCCCAGATGATCGAGTTCGCGGCCGTGATCGTCCCGCTATTGAGGACCGAGAGGCCCCCGCCCTTTGTCGATTGCAGGTTCCCGCTGACGGTGCTGTTATCGAGCGTAACCTGAGCTGAGTTGACCGAGTACGCTCCTGAACCATGCCCGTCCAGAATGGCCATGTTGCCCGAAACAACGCATCGCGAAATCGCGACGGACGCAGTCGAGCCCGTCGCTTCTACTCCGGCGCCCCATTTGGCCGTGTTGCCGCTGATGGTACCACCTACAAGGTTCACCGTGCTGCTGTTCGCTATGATCCCACCACCACCGCCGTTTGCACAGGTGTTGCCAACTACGTGTGCATCCACTACAGTCGCCATGGTACCGCTCTGCAGATAGATTCCGCCGCCACTCGTAGCCGCAACGTTGTCCGACACCTGGCTGCTGATCACTATCACCGTGCAATCGTCGGTACCGTAAACACCCCCGCCATACCGGCTCGCCGTGTTTCCAGTGATCTCGCACCCATCGATCACGATGTCGGCGTCGTCAACCTTGATTCCGGCGCCATCCACTGCGGTGTTTCCGCTCACCTTCGAGCTGTACAAGCCGAGGCGTGTCTCATATCCGGTCATCGAGATCCCGGAGGTGATGGAACCGGTGATGCTCGCGTACCCGATGTATGATGTGTCGCCGTTGCCGATCTGCAGGCCACGCCAGTCACCTTCGCCGGCAGCCTCGAAGTACACGCTGTCGCCCTCCACGCCCCTGACGTTGATGCTTCCGTCAACGATGAACGGCGCATCACGGACGAAGCTGACGACCACGCCCTCTTCGATGGTGAGCTGATTCCCTACCGGGATGGTGGCGTCGAAGACCTCGTACGGGCTGTTCGCCGAGGTCCACACACCAGACGTGATGTCGCCGTATACGTAGCCCGATGCAGAGAGGTCGTACGGGATCACCCCGATATCCGCGCGGGAGCCATCCGGATCCGGATCACTCGCCGGATCACCCGCGTTGACGGCCGGCGACTCGACGGGAATCGAGTAGTCGCCGCTCGCCGCGTTCGTGAACAGCGGATCGACGACCTGGTTGTTCGAGCCAGAAATATCGTTATCCAGTGCGCCGTCGATGAGGCAGTAGTTGACGCTCACCGTGCCGGAGGTGTTCTCGATGGACGGCCAACCGACGAATGGCTGCCAAAATATGGAGTTCGTGATCGTCACCACAGCACCGCTTCCCGATGCGTGGATCGCCTTGCCCGAAACCGACGAAGCGGCGTTGTTGACGAAGTTGCTGTGATCGATGGTGGCCGTTGCGCCGGGGCCCTGAAGCCACATTCCGCCGCCCTTCTTGCCTACCCCGTTCACCGCCAGGTTGTTCGCCACGACGCAGCGATACATGTTCAGGTCACCGCCGGCGATATAGATCCCGCCGCCCCGATCGCCCGACTCGTTGCCGCTCACGACGGTGTGTTCAAGTTCAAGAGGCGTATCGGTACGCCCGGCGAGGTACAACCCGCCGCCGTACGCTGAGGCGTAACTTCCGCTGATTCTCACGTAGCTGAGACGGCTTGTGTCTTGAACGACGTTGACGTTCGGCCGTATCAGCAGCGCATTCCAGCGATCAGCCAACCCCGGAAGGAAGCGGATACTGTCCTCTTCGGTCCCTACCGCGACGAGCACACCGGCGACTTCGAGTTTGGAGTAGGTGTCGAACAGCACGTCCACACCGGGCTCTATCGTGAGCGTGTTCCCTGAGGGTACCAGCGTGTTGCCGAAGATGCGGTATGGGCTGTTCGCGGCCGTCCACGTGGTCGTCGTAATGTTGCCGATCGTGTAGCCTGCTGCCACCAGATCGAACGGCAGCGCACCCATGTCCGCGCGGGAGCCGTCCGGATCATCGTCGCTTCCGGGATCCCCCGCGTTGATTGCCGGTGATGCGACGGTGAGCGAGTAGTCGCCTGCCGCCGCATCCGCGAAGAGCGGATCGTCGCTGAGGTTGTTGGCCCCATCCACGGCGTCTGGCTTACCGCCGTCGATCACGCAGTAGTTCGCCGTGAAGGTCCCGCCAAACTCCTCAATTGCGCTTACGCCATTGCCTCTTCCCCACACGATACTGTTGAGCATCGTCACGACGCCCGACTGCACGTACACGCCGTTCTTCGTATCGGTACCGAAATCCGGGTTGCCCGCTACGTTCGAGGCGATGGTGCAATTGGTGATCGTCACGTCTACGGCCGAACTCGCGACGAAGATGCCGCCTCCCGCGGAGTTGCTGAGATGCGTCGCCCGGTTGTCTACGATGGTACATCGGTCGAAGGAGACGCTCTGTGCACCGTCTATGGCTACGCCGCCGCCATCGTCGTCCGCTACGTTACCCGATATCACGCAGTTGGACAGCTTCACATTCGTGTCGGTATTTCCGATGTGGATACCGCCGCCATCACCGTTGGCGGCATGCCCGTCGCTGATGCGCACGTACTCGAGGTAGCTCGTGTCGGCGTTCAGCGACGTGAGTTCCAGACCACCCCACTCCAACGCGGTACCGGCCATGAACCGGATGCTGTCCGACGGGGTGCCGTATGCTTTGACTGCCCCCTGGACCAGGAACCTCACGTCCGCGTCGAACAGGACATCGACGCCTGGCTCAATCGTCAGCGTATTGTCGGACGGGATCGTGATCTGGCCCGTGACATGGTACGGGCTGTTGCCGACGGTCCAGACGGTGGTCGCGATAACGCCGCTCACCTCTGTCTGCTCGACAGTCGCCGATTCGGACGTCGTATAGATGAAATCACCGGAGCTCGAGTTGTTGTTGTCCGCGGCGTTGCCCGCCGCGTAGAGCGTGACCTCGCCCACGTCGGTGAGCGGCGCGGTCCAATCGAAGGTCCAGCTCTTCGGCCCGACGGTCCCCGCACGGGTCCCGTCGGCAGTGTGCTTGATGTAGGTGATGCTGCTTGTCGTCGATGTCTGAGTGCTGTCAGCGTCGGTCACAGCGATCGTGCCCGCCTGCTCGGCTTGGATGGAGAGGGCCGCAAGCTCGAATCCCCAACGCATCTGCCCGGATTTGTCCAGTGTCACGGTGATTGGGTACGTCTCTCCGAGGGCGTACTGCGCGGGCAGACCCGAGATTGAGAGTGTTCCGTCGCCGGAGTTGAGCGCGTTGCCGGTGTGACATCCGTCTGCACACGTCAGTTGGTCGGGCCCCCCGGTCCGCCCGTCGGGTGGATCACCACTCCTGGCGGTTGCCACATCCGGCAGAAACAAAGCCGCCGCGGCGAGTGCGGCGATTGCAGGCATGACACTCAGGCTGCTGCGCATGGCGATTCCTCCGGCTGAACAATGGGTGGCACATCACTCATATTCAGGCTGGGAGGGTACTTGCGTCAGGCACACTTGTCAAGTTCGGCCAACCGTAAAAGATCATGCGTCGGTGAAGAACTCACTTACGGCCCCGATGGACAACGAAGAGGGGCTCGCCCGCTCGACGCGAACAAGCCCCCTCTGAAACGCTATCGGCACGCGATGCGCCGAGCCGCGTGATCGGCCCTAGTCGGTGATCTCGTCGTAGAACTTCACGACGTCGTCGCCGTCATCGCTCGCGCAGTGCTCAATCGCCGCGCGAGGATGCTGGTTGAGCTGGCCGGTGAGCATGTAGGGGATGTTGTACCCCCACATCAGGCTCTCGCGCATCGGCTCGATCGAATCCTGGATACACTGCAAGATCGGCCGCAGATGGTATTTCGGATTGTGCAGGAAGCCGACGAGCAGCTCCATCGGACAGTTGCCGGCGCCGCGCCCGAGGCCTGCCATGCTCCCATCGAGCATGTTCGCACCCTCGACGATCGCCTCGATCGTGTTGGCGAACCCGAGCTGCTGGTTGTTGTGGGCGTGCA
>CAZEAI010000003.1:109687-125637 GCA_964510105.1 uncultured bacterium | reverse complement strand
TAGGTAGCGCTCCACCGGTGCAGCACCTCCCTCGTGCACGCCCGGTTAGTCGGAAGGACGTCTCAACGCTGAGTGTGTGAATCCCACGAGGGAGGTATGGCATCCCATGCGCATCACCGATTGCCACGTACACGTCGAAGGCGAATGCGACGCCGCGGATGTCCTCCGTGGAATGGACGCCGCCGGCGTCGAGCGTACCATCGCTCTTTCTCCGCAGGAGCGGACATCGCTTCCGGAGACTCGGGGCAAGCTGCTCCTCTGCAAGAAGCTGATGGACGCGGCGCCCGACCGCATCGCCGGCCTGGCGTTCGTCGATCCGACGATCACCGGGATGGAGGGTCTCGTTGACGAAGCGGTGCACGACTTAGGCTACGTCGGACTGAAGATCATCCCGGACCACTGGTTCGCGTATGAGGAGCGTCTCGAGCCGTTCTGGGAGCGCATGAACGCTCTGGCGGTGCCGATACTGTTTCACACCGGCATCCTGTATGCCAACGACGACGGATCGCGTTTCTGCAAGCCGCTGTGGTTGGAGAAACTCCTGCACTACCCGCGCATCAAGTTCGCGATGGCGCACATCTCGTGGCCGTGGTGCGAGGAGCACCTCGCCGTGATGGGCCGCATGCGCGATGCCGCCAGCCATGGTGGACACGAGTGGCAGAGCTACACCGATATCACGCCCGGAACGCCGCCGCACATCCACAAGCAGGCGCTTGAGAACGCGATCGCCTTCTCAGGCGCGGACCGGGTCATGTGGGGGTCGGATACCTTCCTGCCGGGCGACATGTCGGACACGGCGTTTCGCGTGAAGCATGACACCGCGCTACTGGACGAGATCGGCGTCAGCGATGCGGAGAAGCAGCGCATCATGTCCGGCACTGCCGACGAGTTATTCCCGCGAGCCCGCTAGCCCGCTAGCCCGCCGCGGCGGGCTCGTTTGGTAGAAGCCTGCGAACGCAACTGCGTTCGTGCGCTTCTGCCCGGAAAGGCCGATCGGGCGGCGGGTATCCATCCGTGGATACGTCGAGACCGCGAGCCCGCTAGCACGGACTCGTCTGGCAGGCACCCGGAAATGCTATCGCGTTCATCCACATCTGCCGTGATTCCGAGCGCCGCATCTCTAGGATGAAGCTGTCGTTTCCGGCGCGACGTCCGGCGATGCTTCGCTGGAGCGATCCAGGCGTTTTAGCACGATGAGCGCTTCGGCGATCATCCAGATGTCGAGTGCGAGAATCACGACGTTGATCGACACGAGGTACCACTCGCCTCTCGACCAGAACCCACTGAGGTTCTCCACCATCGCCCACGCCGTGACGAGGAGCATGAACACCATCGGAATGCCCGTAACCAGGCTGTTCCGTCCGCGCCGCATGAGATAGACCGTCGCGACGAGCAACGCGAGCCCTCCGAGCAACTGGTTGCTTGCTCCGAACAACGGCCAGAGCACCAGACCGCCCTTCCCTCCGCCCTGCGCAAGTGCGAGCGCGGCCGCGCTCAGCACGGCAAGCGACGTCGCACCATGCAGCGATGCCAGCGGCTTGAGGTTGATCGCCTCGGCGAGTTCGCCCACGACGTAGCGCTGGAGCCGGGTCGCGCTGTCGAGCGTGGTGCCGGCGAACGATGCGACGAACACTCCGATTGCGGTGGCGGCGAAGAGCTTCGGGATTCCGATGGCGGAGAGCATGTTCGCGCCGCCGGAGACGAACGCGCCAAGCTTCGCGCCCAGGCCGCTGGAAGCCGACCACGAGCCGTAGTGCGCGTTCCATGCCGTCGTGTCGCCGATGGCCGCTCCCACGGAGACGAGCACGATGAACGCCAGCGCGCCTTCCAGCAGCATGCCGCCGAATCCGATAGGGAGTGCGTCCGATTCGCTCGTGATCTGCTTCGACGTCGTTCCGGACGACACGAGGCAGTGGAATCCGGAGATGGCGCCGCACGCTATGATGATGAAGATGCCGGGGATCAGGCTCGGCGCGCCCTCCGGATGGACGTTCAGCGCCGGCGCGGCCATCACGGGGTGCATGACCACCATGCCGAGCACGAGCGCTCCCATGGCAATGTAGAGCTGGTGTCCGTTGATGTAGTCGCGCGGCTGGAGAAGCTTCCACACTGGCAGGACGCTGGCGACGTATGCGTATCCGAGAAGCACAATCACCCACACGGTAAGCGGCTCCAGCGCGAACATACTCGGCATGGTGAGGGGAAACGCAGCGCCGATGGCGATAGTCACGTAGAGCAGGACGACCGCCACGATACTCGCCGGCAGCGCCGGGATGCTCGTCCGCCGGAGTACGTACCCGAGCCCGACGGCGATGGGGATCTGCGTCCAGATCGGGATCACCGATTCGGGGTACATCGTGAAGAGAATCCCGATGATCATCGCGAAGATCGCTATGACGATGAGGAGCAGGAACATGATGATCAGCAGGAAGAGCACACGCGCGCGCGGGCTGATGATCTCACCGGCTGTGTCGCCGATCGTCCGGCCACGGTTGCGCGCGGAGATGACGACGGCGCCGAAGTCATGGACCGCGCCGATGAAGATCGGTCCGAGCACGACCCAGATAAACGCGGGCAGCCAGCCCCAGATGATGCCTATCGCGGGCCCGACAATCGGGCCGGTACCTGCGATCGATGTGAAATGGTGCCCGAATACGATCTGCCGCGCCGTCGGGACGTAGTCCTTGTCATCGGCAAGCGCGCACGCCGGTGTGACGGCGTTCGGGTCGAGGGCGAACACCTTGCGCGCGAGGTAGCGCCCGTATACGCGGTAGGCGACGATGTACCCCGTGAAGGCGATCGCGGCGAGAACGAGCGTATTCATATGGTCCCCCTGGCCACCTGGTGCGCTGGACCGGCATCCTTCGAGCAGACGTCTCCGGCGGTCGTGCGGGCCGACGAAGCGGTACCGCGACGGCCGACGCTACATGTTAGGCAGGCGGATCGGAGGCGTCAAGACACGGTGGCAGCGTCGTCGTGCAACTTGCGCCGCCCTTGATCGTGGCCCATATTTGTCCAGAGGCCGGGCGTGGACGCATACCGGTGTTCACCGAGCGCCTGCGAGTGCCATACCGCCCCCCGCATAGGATCTCTTGATGACATCTTCCGCACGATCGACTCCTCCGCTCCGCGCCGCTGTGATCGGCATCGGAGGGATTGGCAGCACTCACCTGCGGGTTCTGGACGACAGTGATAGATTCGATCTCCAGATCGCGTGCGACAGCGACCAGTTCGCGCTTGACTACATCCACGTGGATGACCCCAAGCTGGACCTCGCCACCGACTGGCGCAAGATAGTGGATCGTGCCGGGGATCTCGACGTGGTGTTTGCGGCCGTTCCCCATGACCTCTATGCGGAAATGGTGCCGGAACTCCTGAACGCGGGGTTGCACGTCTTCATGGAGAAGCCATTCGGCAGGAACACCGCCGAGGCGATGGCGATGGCCGAGGCTGCCGAACTGAACGAGCGCGCGCTCATGGTCGGAGGGCAGTTCAAGTTCGGCAACGGTTTCCGCCGGGCCAGAAGGGTCGTATCCGATCGGCTCCTGGGCGATGTATTCCTCGTTCGCGGCACCTCGATCCAGCAGTGGGGACAGCGTGGCGAATGGGGCTGGCGCGCGGACGCCGCGCGATCCGGCGGCGCGGCCGTGATCGATTCGGGCTGGCACGTGATCGAACAGATCGTTGCCCTCACCTCGATACCGGTCGCGGTGTACGCCGCCGGTGGGTCGATGCGTGGGTTCCCCGATGCGCCATACGATGTTGACGACAAGGCGGCGATCACGCTTCAGTTCGAGGACGGCAGTATCGGACACGTGCTGACCTGCTGTGTTACCACGCCGCATGAGTGGCGCATTGGCATGCACGGTACCGATGGCACAATGGAGCTTCAGCAGCGGAGTATCCGCCTCGAGTTTGGCAAACACCCGCCGGGCACCGAGAAGGTCGAGGAATCCGACACCATGCTCGCACAGGCGGAGCACTTCGCGAACGTCATACAGCGCAATGTGCCGTCGATGGCCGGGCCGGAGCACGGTCTGCAGGTGATGCGCGTTGTCGAAGCCGCGTACCGCTCGATGGATAGTGGCAAGGCAGAACAAGTTCAGCAAGCCGTATAGTGCCGGAGACCGACCGAATCAACCCGCCCTCCAGCGCGAACGCGGCATCGATGATCATCATCGGTACGGTGGCGGTCAGCTCCGCCGCGCCGTTCATCAAGCTCGCCGGGATGCACCCCCTTACGCTTACCGCCGGGCGGCTTCTCGGGGTAGCCCTCCTCTATGCGCTCATCGGCCGGGATTTCATCGCCCAATGGCGAGGGCTCACTCGCCCTGAGCGCCGGCGGTTGCTGCTTGGAATGCCGCTGCTCACCGGGCACTTCGCATGCTGGATCACCGCGTTCAACTTCACGGATCTTCCCAGCGCGGTACTCCTCCTCGTGCTGCAGCCGCTCATCGCGTCGTGGTTTGGTGCAAGGGTGTTTCGTGAGCGAGTCACGCGCGGTATCGTGATCACGATGACCCTGGCACTCGCCGGGTTGGCGCTCATCACGTTCGACGATCTGCGCATGTCCCAGCGGCACCTCATCGGGGACGCTCTGGTCGCCGTCGGTGCGGTTTTCATCATCAGCTTCATGAGCGTTGGCAAGAACCTCAGGCCGCGCCTGTCGTTCAGCGCCTGGATGGTACTTGCCTACGGTGGCGCGGGAGTCTGGGCCGCTGTGGGTGTCCTGGTCATGAACGCACCGATAGTCGGCTACCCGGCGGAGTCGTACGGTTGGCTGGTTGCGCTCGTACTCATCACCACGGGCATCGGACATGCCGCGCTTAACTACGTGCTGCCCTACGTGCGGCTGTTCACCGTGAATCTAGCCACCGTGGCCGAGCCCGTCATCGCCATTGGCGCCTCCATGCTATTTCTGGCGGAGACGGTCACCTCGGCGGAGGTCATCGGCGGCGGCCTGCTTACCGCGGCGATGTTTGTTGGAATGCGGGACGAGTGGAAGCCGCGTCGCGAACTCCCGGAGCTTGAGACCGGATAGCCGACCCGCCACGTCTACGGCGAGAACGTGAACGTGTAGGACCCGGTGAACGGCTCCGCTGAGGCGTCGAACCGCCACCTCCGGATTCCGTCCTCAAGGCAGTCTTCGAGATCCCGGTCATTGATGGAGTTGGCGCTAAATTCCACGCGCTCGACCTTTCCGTCAGTGCCGATTTCTATCTCCGCGCGCAGACTACCGAACAGACCGGGATCGTCCATCAGCGAGATCTGGTAGCAGGAATTCGCCTGATTACGCTGCCGCGCAACCATGGCGTCGACATCCTCCTGCGTCAGCTGCTCGGCCACGACGGGGGCGGGCGGCGGCTGAGCCGTTCTCGTATCGCGGGCGGGTGCGGTCGGTCGCGTTGTCCGCGGTGGCGGGGGCGGCGGAGTAGCGGGCTGTCTCTGGACAGGCTCCACCGGAGCCGAGCCTGCGACCGCGTCCGTCGATTCGCTCTCGACGAGCTCCGGTGTCTGCGTGGGTTCCGTGTCTGTGAACAGCCGATAGGCGCCGCCGAGTATCACTGCGCCCACGATCAGTCCAACGATGTATCCGACGAAGTTCCTCATGTCCGTACCGTCCGCGAGTCGAGTGAGGGTGAGCCAGGCGCCGGTCGTAGTCGGTGCAGGCAGAATGTCGTCGAAAGAGGATGGGTGGGGCAACGTACGTGTGATGCCTCGTGGCGGCGGCGGGTCTGCTCCCGGAGGAATGGCTTGTCAACGCGGCGTTGATCGCCGTTCTTTACGCTTGAACGGCCGAGGGCGTCCGGGCCAACGCGACGAGGGGCGACGAGAGAGGCGTCTGCACCACCGAGAGACGGTATGGAAGAAGGCTCTTCAAAATACTTCGATGGCCTCGCACACGGTTGGGACGAGACCACACAACCGGAGGTCGCCGAGCGGGTGGCCGAGTGGTGCCGCTCGCTCGCGCTCCGCTCGAATTCGCTCGTACTCGACGTTGGGTGTGGCACCGGGGCTTCGTCGCTTGCGTGCTCTGAACAGCTCGACCAATCAGGGATGGTGATCGGCATGGACAGGTCGCGGCCCATGGTGGAAGAGGCGCGTCGCAAGCGCGGCGGCGCGGACATTACCTGGATGTGCGCCGACGCTACCCAGCTCCCGATCGCGAGCCGTGTCATCGACGTTGTGATCGCGATGCATCTCTGGCCGCACCTGCGGCAGCCCGTGCAGACCCTCCGCGAATGGCGCCGCGTGCTGAAGCGTCGAGGCCATCTGCTCATCGTCCACCTCGTGTCGAGAGACGAGGTGAACCGGCGGCACCGCGAGTCCGATAGCCCGGTGAGTGGGGATCGGCTGCCCCCCGCCCCCGAGCTGGCCGAGGTCGTTGCGGAGTGCGGATTCCGCATCAAGGATGTGGAGGAGGACCGTACCCAGTATCTCGTACGCGCGACGAAGCCCTGACCGCGCAGCGCTCCCGCCCGCCGCCTACACCTCTACAAACTCCCGTTACGTTCCACGTCGAAACGCCATCCGCGAATCCCGCCTGATAGATTCGTCGCACGGAATCCGTGCTGCGTGAGAATGCGACACGCGAGGTATCCGCGCAGGCCCACGCCACAGTACACGGCAACCGGGCGATCGGCGTCCAGCTCTCCGATCCGCTCCCTCAAGCCATCGACTGGAATCAGACGCGCGCCAGGTATTCGATCCTGGTCGTATTCCTCCGGGCTGCGCACATCGACGAATTGGATGTCTCTGTCATCCACGAGCATGTCGTGCAGCTCGTCGCTCGTCACGTGCTCGACGGCGCCCGACAGATCGTTCTGCGCGACGAAGCCCGCCACCGTCACCGGGTCGCGTGCGGACCCGAACGGCGGAGCGTACGCGAGGTCGAGATTGGCCAGGTCGTCAACTGTCATGTTCCCCGCGAGCGCTGTCGCCAGGACGTCGATACGCTTGTCGACGCCGTCGTGGCCCACTGCCTGTGCCCCGAGCAGCCGCCCATCGTGGCGCTCGTAGATAATCTTCACCGCCAACATCTCCGCGCCCGGGAAGTACCCGGCGTGCTGATTCGCGTGGATGAGCGTTGAGGCCACGTCGTAGCCGTGATGCCGGGCAAGGCGCTCATTCAGACCCGTTACGCCGGCGGCAATCTCGTTGAAGCGCACGATGGACGTCCCGAATACCGGCCCCTTGCGCAGAGATGCGCCCGCCGCGTTTGCGCCCGCGATGCGCCCCTGCTTGTTCGCCGAGCCGGCCAGCGGAATCCACGCGGGCTTGCCGGACACGCCGTGCAGGCTCTCGACGGCATCGCCCGCGGCCCAGATATTCGGATCGCCGGTGCGCATCAGGGCGTCGACCGCGATTGCGCCCGTGGGCCCGAGCGTCAGGTTCGCATCTTCCGCGAGCTGCACATCCGGCCGCACGCCGATGGACATGACGACGAGGTCGGTGTCGATCACCTCGTTGTTGTCCAGAACGACGCGTGAGACGAGCTCATCGCCCTCAAGCGCCCTCACGCCGTTGTCTGTATGAACGTCGACGCCCGATTCGCGGAGGTGATCCTCCACGAGGGCCGCCATGTCGGCGTCGATTGGCGGCAGAACCTGCTCGAACTTCTCGACGACGGTTACCGACACGCCGCGATGCCGTAGAGCCTCCGCCATCTCCAGGCCGATGTACCCGGCGCCGATTACCGTCGCACGTGTTGGCTCCCGCTCCTGCAGCCACTGGTCGACGCGATCCATGTCCGGAATCGTGCGCAGCGTGAAGACGTTCGGCGCGTCGATCATGGGTATCGGTGGAATCATCGGGCGTGCGCCCGGAGTCAGAACGAGGGAGTCGTAGCGTTCGCTGCGTTCTACACCGGTGTCGATGTCTCGCACGGAGATGGTCCGTGCGGCGGCGTCGATGGCCGTCACCTCGCTCTTCAGCCGGACATCGATTCGATGCCGGTCCCGGAAAAGCTCCGGCTTCACAACCACGAGCTTCCCCCGGTCCGCGATCTCTCTGGAGATGTAGTACGGGAGCCCGCAATTCGCGAAAGAGACATACTCTCCGCGCTCGAACATGACGATCTCGGCGTCCTCGTCAGTCCGTCTGGCCTTCGCGGCTGCGCTCGCACCTGCGGCGACGCCTCCGATCACGAGAATCCGGCGATTCACTGTGCCCTCCCGATGATGACGTGTGTCGATGGCTGGTACCGTTCCCGGCCCGCCCGTACGTGACACGGGCCGCTACCTGCGACGGCAACGGCCCGTGTCGTCCATGGGGGATATGTGGGATGACGTGGGCGCTGGCTCGCCCTGAGTTCTCTACGTTCGTGCTGTTACGGTGTGACGATGCCGCCGGAGGACTTCTCGATGCTCTGGTCCACAAACTCCCGCATGTGACCAATCGGCCCGGCGCCCATCATGGCGTTCACCGGCTCGCCCTTGTGGAAGACCGCGAGCGTGGGGATGCTTCTGATGCCGTACTGCGAAGCCACCACCGGGCTCTCGTCAGTATTCACCTTGACGAACTTCATCCGGCCTGCGTACTCCTCCGAAAGCTGCTCAACGACGGGAGCGACCATGCGACACGGTCCGCACCACGGCGCCCAGAAGTCCACAAACACGGGCACGTCTTCTTCGTTCATCACCACGGATTCCCACGTGGCGTCTCCGACCTCTTCCACCGTCTTGGCTTCTACGTCCTGCATGACCAGGCTCCTTCTTGTATCTCTTCCGTGTTGCACCCTGACTCTTCCGCTGTCGACGGATGCACATCGCAACGATCGTGCCAGAATGCACCGGCTTGCCATAACACGCATATGGAGCACAAGTTAAGCCGGACACGGTTGCCGGTTCGACGCCGCTGTCGAACTCGTGTCTATGTTTCATGAAACGTTCGCCTGAAACATCCGTTCCATACTGAATCGCCACGCGCTCTACACGCTTCGACCGTTGACGACATGGGCGTTTCGAGGGTATTCTCTCCTTGATGCGCCGCGTTGCTCGGCACGTCGCCGCTACCCCGTCACCCCCGATTCGCGGACAGGCGTTCGCACATTTCACAGGAGATCGAAACGATGAGTCGCTCACTGCGTGTGGCAGTGGTGGGTGCCACGGGCGTCGCCGGCCAGCAGGCCCTGGTGTCGCTCGACGGACATCCGTGGTTCGAAGTTGTCGCGCTTGCCGCCTCCCCCCGGAGCGCGGGTAAGAAGTACGTCGAAGCCATCAGCGACCCGACGAGCGGACACGTTCGCTGGGCGTGCGACGAGCCGATTCCCGGCTGGTCGAAGGAGATGACGGTCCAGGACGCGGCCGATCTCTCCACGGACGGAATCGACATTGTGTTCGCGGCCACGGACGGCGATTCAGCGCGGAATCTTGAGGCCAAATACGCCGAGACGACGCCGGTAATCAGCACGACAAGCGCGTTTCGGTACGAGCCGGACGTTCCGATCTTCATCCCCGGCGTGAATATGGATCACGCAGTGCTCCTGCCGACTCAGAAGCGGAACCGTGGCTGGAAAGGCTTTGTAACGCCGATTCCGAACTGCACGACCACCGGCCTGGCCGTAGCACTTGCCCCGCTCCATCGAGAGTTCGGCGTGGCGGGTGTTTCGATGACGTCGATGCAGGCACTCTCCGGCGGCGGACGGTCGCCCGGCGTACTGGCGATGGATATACTGGACAACGTGATTCCGTACATCCCGAAAGAGGAAGAGAAGGTCGAGCGCGAGACGCAGAAGATCCTCGGCCTGCTAGATGGCGAGGCGATCGTCGATGCCGATTTCCCGGTCTCCGCGACCTGCACGCGCGTGAACGTGCTCGACGGGCACACCGAGACGGCGACCGTGGGGCTGAAGCGCCCGGCGAGTGTCGACGAGGTGGCGGAGGTCATGCGCGGATTCGGGGGCGACCTCGTCGCGATGGGGCTGCCCTCAGGACCGGAGCATCTCATCACGGTGCTCGATGACCCGTTCCATCCGCAGCCGAGACTGCATCGCGATCTCGACGGCGGCATGACGACCAGCGTCGGACGGATTCGCCCAGACAACCTGCTCCCGAACGGCGTGAAGTTCGTTCTGCTCAGCCACAACACGAAGATGGGCGCGGCCAAGGGCGCGACGCTCGTCGCGGAGCACCTGCTCGAGACGGGCTACATAGAAGGATAGGCCCGCAGGGCCAGAATACACCGGCGGCGGGGCGTGCGATTGCGCGCTCCGCCGTTCGTCTGTACGGGCCGCTAGCCGACGAGCGCCACGACGATGTCCATGACGTTGGTGCCTGTCGGGCCGGTGCGGATGAGATCGCCGGTGCGCTCGAGGAGGGGATACGCGTCGTGCCGCGCGAGGTGGTCGGCGGCGCTCAGCCCAAGCGCTTCCGCTCGTGCGACGGTGGCGCCATCGATGATGCCGCCGGCCGCGTCGGTCGGTCCGTCGGTGCCGTCGGTGCCGATGCTCATGAGCACGATGTCGTCGCTCCCTGCGACGCTCAGCGCGGCGGAGAGCGCTAGTTCCTGGTTCCTCCCACCCCTGCCCGGACTGTTGCCGAGGGTTACCGTGGTTTCGCCGCCGAACATGAGTGCTGTCGGCGCCAAATGCTCGCGAGCGCCTTCCGCGAGCGAGCTGACCGCCGTTGCCACTTCGCGCGCCTCCCCGCGGAGCGAAGAGGTCATGATGCGCGCGTCGTAGCCCTGTGCTCGCGCTTCCGTTGCAGCCGCGTCGAGGGCGGTGCGGTTCGATCCGACGATACGGTCCGAGGTCCGCGCGAACGCCGGATCGTCTTCACCCGGGGTCTCGGCGATTTCTCCGCGCGCGCCCTGTTCGAGGCGTTCCATCGCGCTCGCCGGAATGCGCTCACGCATCTCGTATCGGTCAACGACGGCCAGCGCACTCGCGAATGTGCTCGTGTCGGGCGCGGTTGGGCCGGACGCGATGACGTCTGGCGGGTCGCCAATCACGTCGGAGAGCGCCAGCGTGAGCACGTGCGCGGGCTGACATGCTCGGGCGAGCTGCCCGCCCTTCACTCGGGAGAGGTGCTTGCGGACGGAGTTCACTTCGTCGATCGTCGCGCCACACGCAAGAAGCGCCCCGGTGGTCTCCTGCTTGTCCAGGAGTGTGATGCCGGGCGCCGATGCGACCAGGAGCGCCGAGCCGCCTCCGGAGAGCAGGACGATCACGATATCGCGCTCGTTGAGGTCCGCGACGGTGTCGAGCATCTCCACCGTTGCCGCTACGCCTCGCTCATCGGGGATGGGGTGCGATGCGAGCCGCATGGCGACGTGCCGCGTGGGGGCGGCGTGGCCGTCCTTGGTGATGGCTATTCCGCCGGTGATACGGTCGCCCAGTTCGGACTCGGCGGCACGGACCATGGCGGCAGCCGCCTTGCCCGCGCCAACGACGAACACACGCTCGATATCCGCCCATGGCGAGGACCAGTCGCCTACGCGAAGTGCGTTGCTGTCACCGGCGATGGCGGAGGCTACGAGGTGCTCCGGGTCGACAGCGACGATCCCTGCACGACCGATCTCCAGCGCGACCCGGCGTCGCTCGTCCAGCGGGAGCACCTACACCTTCACTTCCGCCGGCACCGCGGTGATGTCTGATCGGGCGGCGAGGAGTGGGTCGACCACGGAGGCGAGGTACTCGTCCACCTGCTGTGGCGCTCGGCCGGTGTAGCCTGTCGGATCCAGCTCGGCGTCGATCTCGGCCCCAGTCAGCGGGAACGCTGCGTCGTCGGAGAGCCGACGCAGCAGATCGTTTTCTCCGCCGCCCTTGAACTGATCCGCCGCCGCCTGTGAGTGGATGCGGATGACTTCGTGCAACTCCTGCCGGTCGCCTCCCGCGCGGACTGCCGCCATGAGCAGATTTTCCGTCGCCATGAAGGGCAACTCGTTGGCCACGTGTCGCGCCACCATCGATGTATACACTACGAGTCCGGAGGCGACGTTCGTCGCCAGCGTCAGGATCGCGTCGGTCCCCATGAAGATGTGCGCCAGTGTCAGGCGGCGATTCGCGGAGTCGTCGAGTGTGCGCTCAAACCACTGCCCGGCATGCGTCATCGCGGCGTTCTGCGCGGCGTTGATCACCCACCGGGCGAGCCCGGTCGCGCGCTCGCTGCGCATGGGATTCCGCTTGTAGGCCATTGCGGATGAGCCGATCTGCGACGTGTTGAACGGCTCCTCGATCTCCTTCAAGTTCTGCAGCAGCCGGACGTCGTTCGCCATCTTGTGTACCGACTGCGCGATGCCCGACAGCGCCGCGGCGACGTGCCAGTCCTGCTTTCGGCTGTATGTCTGGCCGGTCACGGGCGCGATCGCCTCGAACTCCATGCGCTCGGCGACGAGTTCTTCCAGGCGCTGGACCTTGTCGTGATCGCCGTCGAACAGGGCGAGGAAGCTCGCCTGAGTGCCGGTCGTGCCCTTCACGCCGCGGAAGACGAACGCGTCGAGCCGGGCCTCGACCTCGCGCAGGTCTTCGACGAAGTCGTGCAACCACAGCGTCGCGCGTTTGCCGACGGTGGTAAGCTGCGCCGGCTGGTAGTGCGTGAAGCCGAGCGTCGGCGTATCCCGCCACTCACGGGCGAAGCCGGACAGCGCGCGAATCGTGTCGAGCAACCGTGCCCGGATGAGGCGCAGCCCTTCGCGAACCTGCCAGCCTTCGCTGTTGTCCGTCACGTAGCAGCTCGTCGCGCCGAGGTGGATGATGCCGCCCGCGCCGGGACATTGCTCCGCATATGCGCGCACGTGCGACATGACGTCGTGACGGACCTCGCGTTCGATTTCTCTTGCGCGATCGAGGTCGAGGTTGTCGATGTTCGCCCGTAGCTCGGCGATCTGCTCCTCGGCAATCGGCAGCCCGAGTTCTCGCTCCGCCTCCGCCAGTGCGATCCACAGCCTGCGCCACAGCGTGAAGCGCGTCTCATCGGCGAATATGCCTGACATTTCGGTGCTTGCGTATCGCTCCACGAGCGGGTCGCGGTAGCGTCTCTCTGATTCGCTCATCTGGCGTCCGATGGGTGAGGGTAGTGCGAACGTTGGTGACCGGAACGTGTCAAGGTAACCGCGACCGGAGCATCGTCAAGCCGGAGCCTGTTGGCGCTGTTCCCCGCAACAGGATATTATAGGAGTTCGCCACCGTCCTCATCCCCCGATCCGCGCATCCAGAAACGACCCCATGCACGAACGCTGGAAACGACGCCTCGCTCCGCTGCTGACAATTGCCAAGGTCGGCGTGACAGTCGCGCTGCTTGCGCTCCTGTTCACCCAGGTCGACCCGGTGCGAGCGCTGGCGCTCTGGCGCAACATCGACCTCGGCTGGGCCGGCCTCGCCGCAGCGCTCGTACTGCCGAACGTGTACCTGCAGTACCGGCGCTGGCGCGTGGGGCTTCTGCGCGTCTATCCCGACCTCCTCTCGCCAGACGCCGTGAGATCGCTTCTGCTCGGACTGGCCATGGGAGCGGTGACGCCGGGTCGGTTCGGCGAACTCGGGCAGGTCGTCGTGCTTCCGCCCGGCGGACGCCGCCGCGCCCTTGGCGTGATGGGTGTGATGCGCATCTACGCGTTCCTGGCGACGATGTCGCTGGGCGTCGTCATGTGGGCGTGGATACCGAACCTCGTGCGCATGGCTGAGGGTCCGGGTCGCGCCACGGCACTGGGCGTCCTCGGCGCGGTGATCGTGCTCGCCGTGGTTGTGGAGCGGCTGTTCCGGACCGCGGATCACCCCGTGCTACAACGCCTCATCGAGCGGATTCCGTCAGCGCCACCGGTATTTCTCGGCGTGCAGGCGCTCCGCCCGACGGATCGGCTAGCGTTCTTCACGTGGTCGCTGGGCCTCTCGATGGTGTATCTCAGTCAGCTCGTATTCCTCATGCGGGCGTTTGGCGCCGACGTCGGCTGGGCGCCGGGCATGGCCGCAGGAGCCATCACCATCGGCGTCGTGGCGCTGCTGCCGATCACGTTCGGGAGCCTGGGAGTCCGTGAATCCGCGGCGGTTGTCATCTGGCATCAGCTTGGCGTCGCCTCACCCACAGCGCTGAGTGCGGCGTTCGCGCTCTACCTGGTGAACGTCGTCCTGCCCGGCGCGCTGGGCGTAGTCTGGAATGCCGCGCGAGGGCGACTCAAGCAGCCGGAGCCGGGAACGTGACGGGGCGGCTGATTCGGCAGGGTCCGACGACGGGCGGCACGTTCGCGCTCACGTTCGACGATGGACCGCACCCGGATACCACGCCGGCGCTGCTTCGCACCCTTGCGCATCACGACGCTCGGGCGACGTTCTTTCTGATAGGCAGCCGAGCCGAGGAATACCCCGAACTTGTGGCAGACATCGCCGAGGCGGGCCACGCCATCGGTTTGCACGGTTGGGAACATCGTTCCGGGTGGTGGCGCGGCCCGGCGACGCTCGCAGGGGATCTGGAACTTGCTGAGCGCGCCGTTGGACAGGCCCTCGTTCCGCCGAAGTTGTTTCGGCCGCCGTTCGGGTACCTCGGCCCCGGTTGGTGGCTCGCGGCGCGCCGACGAGGATATCGCATCGTGATGTGGAGCCTCGACGCGCATGACTGGCAGACGGACGACAGTGCGACGGTCGCGGAGCGTCTGATGCAGGGCACTCGGTCGGGCACAATCGCGCTGCTGCATGAGTGCCGTCCGGAAACGGGCCGGGGATACGAGCACACCGTCGCGGCCGTTGACGAGATGCTGAGACACACGACGAGCAACGGCCTGCGGTGTGTCACCGTGCGAGACTGGATCGTGGGAGACGTATGACCCGTCGCCGCCAAACGCTGTTCTGGACGCTCTGGTCGCTCACAGCGGCGACGCTGGCGGCGTATGCCTGGAAGCTTCTGCACATTCTGCGCGGGCTGGAGCGGCTTCGCCCCGGGGTGGGTACCGAACGGCCCACGGTGAGCGTCATCGTCCCGGCGCGGAACGAGGAGAGCGGCATTCGCACGTGTGTCACCGGAATTCTCGATCAGGATTATGCTTCTGATTCGTTCGTGGTCGACGACCGCTCCGACGACGGGACGTACGAGATCGTCGAGCAGATGCGCGCGCAGGATTCGCGGATTCGTGTCGTGCGCGTTGAGGATCTCCCGGACGGCGTCGCGCCGAAGAAGAATGCTCTGCAGCTCGGCATCGCGTCATCGACAGCCGACGTCGTCGTCACCACGGACGCGGACTGTGGTCATCCGCGCACGTGGCTCTCCGGGCTCATGCGGTACCTTGAGGCGGATGTCGGTGTCGTGGTCGGCCACACGTGCTATCGCGAGCCGCGGACATGGTTCGAGGGCCTGCAGGGCATCGACTATCTCTCGCACCGGATCATCGGCGCGGGAGCCGTCGGGCTGGGCGAGGTCATCAGCGGCACCGGCAGCAATCTCATGTACCGGCGCCGGGTGTTCGACGAGGTGGGCGGATTCGGCGAGTCCACCGAACTCGTGAGCGGCGACGACGACCTGTTCCTGCACCGCGTCCGCAGGCTGTCGGACTGGAAGATCGTCGTCGCGCACACGCCTGACACGTTCGTGGTCACCGATCCGGTGCCGACGGTCGCGGGCTTCTTCCGTCAGCGCGCTCGCTGGGCGTCGAAGGTGACCGGATACAACGTCGGTCTGAAGCCGTTTCTGGCGAACACGGGCGCGCTCTTCGCGCTGACGGCGGTACTCCTGCCGCTGGCACTCGTCATGCCGCGACGCATGGCCGCGTTCCTGCCGCTCTTCGCGACGAAGCTCGTCGTAGATCTGCACGTGATGCGCAAGGGCGCCCGGGTCTTCGGGCAGGAGTCGTTACTTCGTTTCTTCTGGTTCTCCGATTTGCTGAATCCGTACTACATACTCGTCTCCGCGCTGTGGGGGCTGTTCGGGAGTTTCGCCTGGAAGGGCGGCTCCTACCGCCGGCGCGCATGACGCAAAACGTCCGACACGTCCGTGACGTTCCGAACGTCGCGGACGCGGGACACTGGG
>CAZEAI010000003.1:24314-109629 GCA_964510105.1 uncultured bacterium | reverse complement strand
GAGCGAGATGACCACGCACGAACGCATGACACGCATGTACGAGCATCGCGACGCAGACCGCGTGCCCATCACCGACGGACCGTGGTCATCCACGCTGGAGCGGTGGCATAGGGAAGGACTGCCGGAGGACGTCAACTGGGCCGAATACTTCGGCCTCGACCATTTCGCGGGGGTCAGCGCCGATAACGGTCCGCAGTACCCGTCGGAAGTCATCGAGGAGACGGAGGAATACACTGTCTCCAAGTCGGCGTGGGGAACTACGCAACGGAGCTGGAAGCACGCGGGCGGCGTACCTGAGTTTCTCGATTTTCGTGTGAAGGATCGTGACACCTGGGCCGAGGCGAAATCGCGCATGGTACCGGATCGAGATCGCGTCGACTGGAAGAGCCTGGAGCAGAACTACCCCAAATGGCGCAACGACGGCCGCTGGATAGCCGCGGGTCTTTGGTTCGGCTTCGACGTGACGCACTCATGGTTCATCGGCACCCAGCAAGTGCTCACGGCCATGATCGACGACCCCGAATGGCTGCAGGACATCTTCAGTCACAGCCTCGACGTTCACATTGCGCTCTTCGATCAGGTGTGGGACGCCGGGTATGAGTTCGACGAAGTGGGCTGGTGCGACGATCTCGGATTCAAGAACAACCAGTTCTTCAGCATTGGAATGTATCGCGATCTCCTCAAACCAGTGCACAAGCGCGCCTGCGACTGGGCCCATTCGAAGGGCGCGAAAGTGCGTCTCCACTCGTGTGGCGACGTGCGTCCGTTCATCCCCGAGTTCATCGAGATCGGCGTCGACATGCTGAATCCGATCGAGGTGAAGGCGGGCATGGACCCGGTCCTCCTCAAGGGGCAGTATGGCGACGACATTGGCTTCCATGGTGGCATCAACGCGGTGAATTTTACCGACATGGATGCGCTCGAAGAGGAAATGCGTCGCGTCGTCCCCGAGATGAAGAAGGACGGCGGCTACGTGCTCAGCTCGGACCACTCCGTGCCCGATGCCGTCAGCCTCTCGGACTTCACGCGCTTCGTTGAACTCGCGAAGGAACTCGGCTCGTACGCGTAGCGAGCTCGCCGCGTTGCGTGGCTACGGCCCGGCGTGCGGCTCCTCATCGCCGACGACGCGCGACCGGCTTTCCGTTCGGCGAACCGACCATCTCCGAAGGCCACTCGGTCACCGTCGCCGGCAGGTACCGACACACGGAATACTTCGGCCGCAATTCCTTCGAACACCAGATCAATGCGGAGTGGATCGAGGAGGGACAGTGAGGATGCGACCGAAGCTCTGGTGGATATGGCTGTGGAAACAGGACGACAACCTGAGCAGGACAGCCCACGTAGCGCAGATCGTCCTCGCTGGAGGAACCCTGTTCGCGGTGGTTCTTTCGACCTGTACTTCGCTGCAGACCAGCAGAGCGATCGACCATCTCGGTGACCTGGTCAAGGAACAGCGTAGGGCCAACGCGCTCAGCGTACAATCTCGGTTTCCCGCAGACGTAGAGTTGTCCCTGGATTACGGAGACGAGCCTGGTGTCCTTCGCTTGACCAACTCGGGAGACGCGGACGCATTCCGTATCGTGCTCACAGTCGAACTCTATGGTGACCTCGCGATCAATGCTCTAACGGAACGAGCCGGTCTGTTTGGGGATTTACCCGGTGATAGCGTCCTCGGCGAACTGCGGCGGGGCCATCGCAAAGACTTCCGGCTGATCATGCCGGGAATCGAACCGTGGGGAGACTGGAATTTACTAAATGTCGTGTGGAGAGATGGTGCACGCGGAGGCAGGCATTCCTACCAGATAATACGGGATGACCAAACCGGGCACATCCGCCTCTGGAGGCAAGGATAGTTTCGAACCTCATGCCCAGCGCCCGCACCGCCGACGCCGACCGCCCAGCCAACGTCAGCCTCCAGCGTTCAGGCCGATCTGAGCGCGCTCACCGATCTCGTTCACGGCCTGCCACGGTTCGTCGCTCATGTTCCCGCTGACGACGGCGGCGGTCGTGCCTTCGCGGATGGCGACGTGTGGCGCCGTGCCTGCCTCGTTCATCGATTTCGCAAAATGGTTGCCATTGATCGTCACCGAACCACCCGCGCAGTCTATCGCCGGGGCGTCGCGCTTGTTCTTGTCCCACTGGATGAAATTGCACCCGTTGATGGCGACGCGCCCTTCTCCCGCGATGCGGGCGATGTTGTCGGATGGCCCCCACACGCCGCAGTTGGTTAGCGAGATGAGGCCCCTGTTCGTTTCCTTCACTACGAGCGCTGCCGAGTCGTCTGACATGAGGGGGACGAACTCCCCGTTCGTGATGAGCACTCCGCCGGTGTGATCGTTGATCTGATCCACGACGACGCAATGCTCCGCCGCGTCGACGCCGACGCCGAGGAACTGCCCGTTGGACGAGCCGTGCTCCGTCTCGATGAAGTGCATGCCGATCTTGTAGCCCCAGCAGAACGTGTTCAGTATGTACTCCCAGTCCGTGCGGCCGAACACGAACGCGGTCGCGTGGTGGGATAGCCAGTCGAAGTAGAAATCCCCGTGCGCCTCGGGACCGTTGAACGGCCAGAAATGGACATTCTCGATCCGCCCGACGTCGTAGCACTGGTCCACGTAGATGCCGATGTTCAGCGGGCTGCCGTGCACGTCGCGGACGAGGTGGCGACACGCGCGCGTCAGGTCGATGCCGTTGTACGAGTTGCGCAGCGAGACGCCGATCACCGAGCAGTTCTCGCCCGGCGCGGAGATCGTCCACGGATACTCGACGAGGCCATCGGGCACGAGGTGCTGTTCGGGGTAGAACACTTCCAGGTTCTGTACGCCGCTTTGCCAGGCGAGCCGGATGAACGGGTCGTCTCGATCGTACGCTTCGAGGACCGTCGGCGAGCCCCAGCCGTCGACCGCTCCTCCCGCGCCGCGCAGAACGACGCCGCGTGCCACATCGAGCGTGCCGTCGATGCGGTACCTGCCGGTGGGCGCGTATACCACTCCGCCACCGGACTGGGCGCACTCGCCGATCGCCGTCTGGAAAGCCGTCGTGTCGTCGTCGCGAGAATTGCCGCGCGCGCCGAAGGTCTTCACGTTGTAACCGGTGTCTTGCACGTCCATCGTGGCCAGATCCTCATGGGTGAGTCGTATCGCGGGCGCGAACGACCTCAGAATGGGGTCGTCGGAACGTGGAACCAAGTCCGAGAGGTGTCGTCCAGGGGGCTTGTTCCGACGCGGCTCCTCCTCGGGGATACCCGCCTTCGTGTCCTTGACACACTAAGTAGCTGTCGTGTATTATTCGGTGCATGGCAGAATGGACTCGTTTTCCCTCGTACCGCCGATACGCCCTGCCGGGCCCGGCTCGGCTTGCCCTGAGGCGACTCACGCGATGACGGAAATGAAGCGGCAGTCGGAGGGCGGAGCGCCTGCGGTGACTGTCGACCTCGTGGTCCTGACGATCTCGGATGGCGACCTGAAGGTGCTGCTCCTGCGGAGGCTGGCCGAGCCGTTCGCGGGCGAGTGGTCGCTGCCCGGCGGCCTCGTGCGTCTGACGGAGTCGCTCGAGGATGCCGCCCGGCGGGTTCTCAACGAGAAGACCGGCATACCCGGTATCTACCTGGAGCAGCTCTACACGTTCGGCAATCCGGACCGCGACCCCCGCGGACGTGTTATCACCGTTGCGTACTACGCGCTCGTGCCGATTGACGTGGTGCCGGTACTTCAGGCGGGGCGTGCCGAGCGGGACATCGGCTGGCACAGCGTGCGTCCGAAAGAGGACATCGCGTTCGACCATGAGGATATAGTGGAGCGCGTGCTCACTCGGTTGCAGAACAAGCTCGACTACACGCCGGTCGGCGTCGAATTGCTGCCTGTGCGATTCACGCTTTCCGAGCTGCAGGGCGTTTACGAGGTAATTCTTGGCCGCGAGGTCGACAAGCGCAATTTCCGCAAGAAGATACGTGGCAAGGATTGGCTCGTGCGCGCAGAGGGTGTCCGGCGGGACGGCCCGCATCGCCCCGCGCAGTTGTATCGCTTCGCTTCGCCCGGCGAGAACGAGGAGAGGTAGGCACGCTCACCCTCCTCGTTTCCGCTACCGATACTTCGCCCGAAGCGCGTCCATCTCACGCTCGAAGCGCGCGATCCGCTCCTCGGAGATCGATGCTCCAGCCGCCTCGCCGTACGTCGCCTTCTTCGTCGATTTCGTGTAGGGCTGCACCTCGACGCCCTTTCGCGCTGCGTACATGAATCCCGCGACGGGCGTGTCGAGCCCCTGCGTGATATCGATGGCGCGTACGCTGTCGAGCTGCGCTTCGCGCGCGCCGTTGATGTCGCCGGTCGTCATCCGGTCGTATACCGCTCGGAGCGTCTCGGGATTCATGTCGCAGCCCTGGCCGATGACTCCGCTCGCGCCGATTGTCATCGCGTACAGGAATGCGAGTTCGTCGCCGGCGATGAAGGCGAAGTTGGATCCCTCGGCCGCCATCGCGAGACGGCTCAGCTTCACGATCTCCCCGCTTGAGAATTTCATGCCCGCGATGTTCGAGATCTCCAGCAGTCTCGTCAGGAGCGACGGAGTCATGTTATACGCCGGGTCCAGACCGGGTGCCTGGTAGATGACGATCGGCACGTCGACCTCCGACGCGACGGCCTGGAAGTAGTCGACTATCGTGTCCTCCAGCGGAACGCCTTCCACCGCCGCGATGGCGGAGGGGAGTACGAGAACGACGGCGACAGCGCCCTTCTCCTGCGCGTACTGAGATATCTCGATGCTTTGTCGCGTGAAGATCGCTGGATCGGGCCGGTTGGAGGCGTCGTCGTGCCACTCTCCCATGGTGCCGGGCATGACGGGGATGCGGTCTCCGGCGTGGTCCAGCATGACGTCGATTATCTGTTTCACCTCGTCGTACGAGAACGTGTACATCCGACCGAGTCCGCATCGCGGGAAGAGCGTCGTGATGGCTCCCGTACCGATGAGGTAGTCGACCCATGCGCGCACGCCGGGCTCGTCGATGGTGTTGTCCGGGTTGCACGGCGTGAACATCGGCGTGATGACTCCGTGCAGAAATGCAGGGATCTGCTGTCCCGTGATGGGCTGCGCTATTGGCTTCGTCCAGTCGGCGTTCATTGCTTGCCTCGCGTCTGGGGAATCGATGTCGGTGCCGGCGTAGAGGACAAACCTACCCACCGGCGCCGAATCGGGGCAAGCACGGCGTCGCCCGTTTGTCGGCGCTCCGGCCCGTGCGTCAGTCGATACGCTTCTGGAATCGCAGCGCGGAGAGCGTCAGGATTGTCCCACCGAAAACCGCGAGGGCGGCGACCTGTGGCCAGAGAACGTCCAGACCGACGCCCTTCAGGAATATGCCGCGCAGGATTACTAGGAAATACCGCAGCGGCATGAGATACGTGATGTACTGGATCGGCTGGGGCATGTTTTCGATTGGGAAGACGAATCCGGAGAGCATGACCATCGGGAGCATCACAAAGAACATCGCTGTCATCATGGACTGCTGCTGCGTATGCGATATCGTCGAGATGAACAGCCCTAGGCCCTGGGCGTTCACCATGAACAGCAGCGCGAGCGCTATGAGCAGGGCGACGTTGCCGCGGAGAGGTACTTCGAACCACAGGACGGCGACCGCCAGCACCAGCAGGGATTCGACGACGCCGATCAGGAAGTACGGTACGAGCTTGCCGCCGATGAGTTCCATCGGCCTGATCGGAGTTACGACGATCTGCTCCATCGTGCCGCTCTCGCGCTCTTTCACGATCGCCATCGATGTCACGATCATGGTGATCACCATGAGCACCAGCGCCATGACTCCGGGCACCATGAAGTTCCGGCTCGACAGCTCCGGGTTGTACCAAACACGCGTGATCGCTCCGACCTCGGGCCGCCGGACGACCAGGCCTCGCGTCGTGAGCCGCTCAGCGACCAGCCCCTCCGCGTATCTGCCGATGGCGCGGGAAAGGTGACCAAGTGCCGTCGTGGCGTTGACCTTCGTTCCGTCGACGAGCACCTGCACCTTCACGGAGCGGCCCGCGCGCACTCGCTCCCCGTAGTCCGACGGAATCACGATGGCGATGTCGGCCAGGTTGGCGTCGAGATAGTAGTCCAGGTCGGCGGGCGAGTCGACGTCGTACCGCAGGTCGAAATCGCCGCTCGCGCTGAACGATCGGAGCAGTTCCGTGCTCGCTCGCGACCGATCCAGGTTGGCGACGGCCACCGGCACGTCCTTCAGATCCGTCGTCGCGGCGTACCCGAGCAGCGCAAGCTGCATCACCGGCGCCACGAACAGGATCGGCAGCAGCCGCTTATCCCGCTTGAGCTGGAGGAATTCCTTGCGGATAATCTCCCGGAGGCGTCTCATCATGCCCTCCGCATGCGGGCACTGAGCCGCGCCGTAGCCACGGAGAGCACTACGAAGGCGAATGCCGTGAGCGACGCGAGTTCCGCGGTCCATGCGCCGATTCCGCTTCCCTTCAGGATCACGCTGCGCAGAATCATGACGAAGTGCCGTGCCGGGAGGATGAGCGAAATGATTTGCAGCGCGGTTGGCATGCTGGCGATCGGGAAGATGAAGTCGGACAGGACGAGCGTCGGAAGCATCGTTGCGAGCACTGTGACCTGAATCGCGACCTGTTGAGTCTCGGCTATCGACGAGATGAGCAGCCCGATGCCGAGTCCTCCCAGGAGAAAGACCACCGTTGCGAGCAGGAGCAGCCCGACGCTGCCCTGGAACGGCATGCCGAATAACGCCATGGCGGCCACTACGATCAGGCCCTCTGTCACCAGACCGAAGACGAGGTAGGGAAGCGTCTTGCCGACGATGAACTCGAACGGCCGGACGGCGCTGACGATGATCTGCTCCATCGTGTTCCGTTCCTTCTCCCTCACAACGGACATCGACGTGCTGACGGCCGAGACAAGCATCATGAGGAACCCGATGAGTCCGGGTACGATGAACTGCGACGTTTCGAGCGTCGGGTTGTACCAGATGCGTGGCTCGATAGAGACGGGCACCGCCGGCATATCCATCCCGCGCGCATCCATCATCCTCGTCACCTGGGAGACAGTGAACTGTCGGATGCGCGCCTCCGCGTAACCTACGGCGACGCCGGCGCTATTCGCGTTCGAGCCATCCACGAGTATCTGCACGTCCGCCCGCGTGCCGGAGCGCAGCCGCGATGCGAAGTCGGATGGGATTACGATGATGGCCGCGGCGCGACGTGTGTCGAGCCAGCTATCGGCATCGCCGATCCGGTCGAGGTCGCCCACGTGGTCGAAGTACTCCGAGTTGAAGAAGCCCGCGACGAATTCGTGGCTCAGCCGACTCCGATCCTGATTCAGGACCGCGAGCGGGATGTGCTTGACGTCGAACGTCAACGCGTAGCCGTACAGCGCAAGCATCATCGCGGGGAAGACGATCAGCAACGCCAGCGTACGCGTGTCGCGGCGAAGCTGGCGGACCTCCTTCAGTGCTATTCCGGAAATGCGCCTCAGTGAAGCCGTCACGCGACCGCCTTCCGTTCGTCCTCTTGATCGGCCCGCTCGATGAGCTGGACGAATACGTCCTCCAGCGTTGGGTCGACGCGCTCGATTTCGCCGACCTCGACGCCCGATTCGCTGAGCGCCGCCCGCGCGGCGGCGGAGGACTCGTCCACGCCGGCAACCACTGCATGCACCGCGGAACCGAAGAGTGCCACCTGGCTCGTCCAGGGGCGGCCGCGCAGGATTTCCACGGCTCGGTCCGACTCGCTGCATTCGATGCGCATGATCTCGCCTCTGACAGCCGTTCGCTTCAGTTCCGCCGGGCTGTCCAGCGCGATGACGCGCCCGCGGTAGATGAGCACGAGCCGGTCGCAGTGCTCGGCCTCGTCGAGGAAGTGCGTTGTGACGAAGACGGTTGTGCCCTCTTCCGCCAACTGGTAGATGAGGTCCCAGAACCTCCGTCGGCTGACTGGATCGACTCCCGACGTGGGCTCGTCGAGGAAGAGCATCGGTGGACGGTGGAGTATTGCGCATCCGAGCGCGAGCCGCTGCTTCCAGCCGCCGGAGAGTTCGCCCGTGAGCCGGTGCTCCTGCCCGGAGAGCCCGGCCATCTCCACGGCCCACTCTCCGCGCTCGCGTATCTCATCCGCGTCGAGCCGGTAGATGCCGCCGTAAAACCGGATGTTCTCCCACACGGTCAGGTCCGGGTAGAGCGAGAACTTCTGTGACATATACCCAATGCGTTCCTTCACGCGGTCAGGTTGGCGGCCGACGTCGAAGCCGTCCACCTCGGCGCTGCCGGAGGTTGGCGCGAGTATTCCGGCAAGCATGCGGATCGTGGTGGACTTGCCCGCGCCGTTCGGGCCGAGGAAGCCGAATATCTCCCCGCGTCGTACGTCAAGCGAGACGTGGTCCACCGCGGTGAACGAGCCGAAGCGCTTCGTGAGATCGCGCGCCTGGATGATGTTTGTCTCGCCGTGGTTCGTCATGGCAGATGTTTCCCGACGGCGCGTTCCAGCGACGCCCACGCAAGCTCTCGGTCCGCCCGGGCAAGCGAAAGCTCCCGCCGCGCGCGTTCGAGCGTAGTCTCGGCGTCGAGCACCTGTGTCGTCGTCGCCGTCCCGGCGGCATAGCGCTCTCGAAGGTTGCGCTCGTGTTCCGTCGTCTGGGTTACGACCGTGGTGGCGAGATCGAGCCGGTTTCCCGCTCGCAGGACTGCGAGCCGCGTCCGCATCACCTCAAGCTCGATTCCCTCGCGAAGACGCCGCGCGTTCTCGGTCGCGGCACGTTCATTCGCCCGCGCCCCAGCTATCCGATGGCGCGTAGCGCCCCAGTTCCAGACGGTCCACTCCGCGCCGACGCCGACGCGCCACATGTCCTCCCACTGGTCTTTCGTCGGCAAGATGCGCTGGTTCGGACGCGAGAAATCGTAGGCGGCAGCGAGTGAGACGTTGGGCAGATGCTCTCCGCGCGCCGCCTCCGCCACCATCCGGAGCGCGTCGATCCGTTTCTCCGTGGCCGCAAGCTCAGCGCGGTGGGCGATCGCGTTCTGCACAAGCGAATCCAGGGAGGGTGTCGGGCGATCCGATTCATCCGGGTGGTCGCTCAGCTCGAAGCGCGTCCCCAGCGGTCGGCCGACGACGTTCGCCAGGGCCGCCTCCGCGACGTCCGCGGCGTGCTCCGCCTCAATGAGGCGAAGACGGGCCTCGGAGAGGCGAACATCCACCTCCAGAACGTCGTCCTGCGTGCTCACGCCTGCATCCCGACGGCGCTCTACGTCGCGGCGGTACGCCTCGATCAGGTGCACGGATTTCCGAATCGTCTCGGCAGCTTCGCGGGCGCTGTATGTCCGCCAGTAGGTCTGTTCGACCGCGAGCGCTACGTCGCTCTCCGTCGCGTCGATATCCCGCCGCGCCGCCAGCGCATTCGCCACCGAGGCGCGCTCGGCGCTGCGCATGCGGTATCCGGTGAACAGCGGCGCGGCTACGGACGCCGTCACGCCGTACTGATTCAACACGACCGGCGAGATCGTGACGTTTTGCGTGCCAGTCGGCGTCGGGATCGATACTGTCGGAGTCGGTATGTCGCTCAGTCGAGCGTAGCGCGCGCTCAGCGATACCGCCGGTAGTCGGACGGATCGCGCCTCGCCCGCTCTAGCGTTCGCCGCCAGGCTCTTCTCTGTCATCGCCCGGAGCCCGGGGCTGTTCTCGGCGGCCATGGCGTGCGCGTCGGCGAGCGAGAGGCGTTCGGCCGGCTCCGCCATCGCCCCGTGTGCGAAGGTGGTCAGCGCGGCGACGGTGTATGCGCATCTGCGTGCGATCATTCTGAGTCCCTCATGTCTCGCTGTGCCGCCGAGCCTGCGCCGCCGACGAGCTGAATGAACGCGTCCTCCAACGTCGGAGCGATGCGATCGATTTCCGACCGTATTCCCGCGCTCTCAAGCGCCCGCGCGACGCGATCCCGCGCGGCGGCGGCATCGTCGTCCGCCACGAGGACGTGGACGTTTCGGCCGAATACCTGCGCTTCGGCGTCGCCCATCGCCTGACGGATAGCGGCGTACGCCGCCTGCCCGGAGTCGGAGCGCACCTCAAGCATTACGCCGCGAACCGTCGCGGAGATGCCGTGGGGCGTGTCGGTTGTGATGATGCGTCCCTCGTGCATGAGCGCGACCCGGTTGCAGCGCGCCGCCTCGTCCAGGTAGGGCGTCGTCATGACGATTGTGATGTCGCGGCGCAGCAGATCGGCCAGGATGAGCCAGAAGTCGCGCCGCGAGACCGGGTCCACCCCGGTTGTCGGCTCGTCCAGGAGGATGAGTTCGGGAGCGTGAATGAGCGTGCATGCCAGCGCGAGTTTCTGTTTCATCCCGCCGCTGAGCCGTTCCGCAAGCCTGTCTCTGAAAGACGTCAGGCGCGTGAATTCGAGCAGCTCCTCGCGCCGGTCGGCGAAGTCCACGACATCGTGAATCTGTGCGAAGAACTCGATGTTCTCGTCGATGGAGAGGTCTCCGTACAGGCTGAACTGCTGCGAGAGATACCCTACGCGCTGCTTGATCTCATCGACCTGTGTCGCGAGATCGTACCCGAGGAGGGTCGCCTCTCCGGTGGTCGTCGCGAGCACGCCGGCCAGCATCCTGATCGTGGTCGTCTTGCCACCACCATCCGGTCCGACCAGTCCGAGCATCTCGCCCCGCTCGACGGTGAGACTTACATCCTCAACGGCCTGCACGTCGCCGAACGCTTTCGACAAACCTCGCGCCTCAATTGCCTCGGACATCGCCCGCCACCTCTGTGCCGGCAAAGACGGCGTCCGCCGGAAGGCCCGGCTTGTAGACGCCTCCGCTGTTGTCGAGGGCAATCCGAACGCCGAACACGAGCTTCACCCGGTCTTGCTTCGTCTGCACGTTCTTCGGTGTGAACTCGGCGGTCGGGGATATGTGGCTGACACGTCCCGGCATTGGCGTGTCCGGCGCCGCGTCAAGAAACACGTTCACCGGCTGCCCGAGGCGAATCGCGCCGACCTCGACTTCGGTCAGGAAGACCTGCAGCCACGCATCGTCGAGACTCGTGATCGTGATGAGCGCGCTGCCGGGGTTCGCCATCTCGCCCGGCTCCATCAGTCGCTCGGTCACCGTGCCGGATACCGGCGCGCGGATCACGCTGTCGTCGATCCGTTGCTGGATGCCCGCGACCCGCGCCTCCGCCTGAGCGACGCCCGCTCGGGCGGCGTCGACCTGTTCCGGCCGCGTACCGGCTTCAAGCTTCGCCAGCGTGGCATGAGCCATGTCGAGTGCCGCTGCCGCTCCGTCGCGACGGGCTCTGGCGTCGTCAAGCTGTTTCAGCGGCGCCGTGCCGGTGGATGCGAGGCGTTCCACGCGCGCGAGGTCCGTCTCCGCGGCGGAAACTTGCGTCCCGGCCTGACGTACGGCCGCACGCGCTTGCGCGATGTCCTCGGGCCGCGGGCCGTTCCGCGCAAGGCGCAGGTTGGCTCGGGCGAGGTCCTCGCCCGCCAGCGCTTGCGCGAGCTGCCAGTCGAGGTCGGCATGGTCGATCAGCGCGACGGTGTCTCCACCGCTGACGGCCATGCCCTCGGTCACACGGACTGAGAGGATTATGCCGGGAACCTTCGCCGCGACGTCCGTCTCCGTCGCCTCGATCGTGCCCGACGCCTCGATGGCGCCGTCGAGCCCGTCGTCCGCGCATCCGATGAGGGCCGCAGCAGTCAGGATCGCCAGAGCCGCGGTTGCAACATGAGATCGTCTCAACATCACATATCCCCTCGGTGAGGGCTGTCCGACTCTCGCGTGCCGCGGGCGACGAGCCCGTGAAGCAGCAGGTCGGCGATGTTTCGCTTCCGTTCGGCGAGAAATTCGTCACTTCCACCGGCGTCCACTTCCAGCACGTGGTCGAGTATCGGCTTGCCGATGAAATAGAACACCGACATCCCGATGAGCGAAATCGTGGTGTGTTTCACGTCCACCGGGGCGAACTCTCCGGTGCCGATGCCATCCCGAAGGAGGCTCAGGATCGGCAGCGTACGCGGCAGCCCACTCCGCTCCTGTGCCGCCACGAAGTACCCCGGCACCTTGCTCTCGCCGGCTAGAAGGTCCTGCGCAAGAAGGCGCGGCATGTGAGGGTTCTCGGAGAGAAACGTCAGATACGTGTCGATGAACTGCCGGAGTCGGTCTTCCGCGCTCACGTCTTGCGCGTCGAAGATCGGGCGCAGCGCATCGAAAAAGCCCTGGAGCGTCGACGTGACGACCTCGCCGTAGAGCGCGTCCTTGCTGCCGAAATAGTAGTGCAGCATGGCCTTGTTGACGCCGGCCCGGTCCGCAATCTCCTGCGTACGGGCGCCGGCGAAGCCCTTCTGCACGAACTCCTGCGTGGCTGCGTTCAGGATGCTCTCTCTGGTGTCCAATGCGGTATCCTCGTCGATCGGACTTGCGGGGTCGCGCAGATTCGCACCCTGACCATATGGTTCAACCATCCAGTCGGTTAATATACGCCGAACACTACCCATGTCAACAGACAAGCTGCAATTCCGTCAATGCGATTCACCCTCCGGGGCTATGAGGACGAGCCGCGCTTTCGCACCTTTGTATATTCCTATTAGACGTGCTCGACGCCGATACGCATGCGAACCGGAGGGCCGCCGTCGCGGCCTGGCGCGTTCGGTCTTGCAGAGAGGTCTGGGTTTGAAGGATTCGCGACCGGATCGTCAACGCGTTCTCCCGATCATAAGCGACAACTCCGCCTCGCGCGTGCCCCTCCGCGACGAGCCGGACAAGGCCGGCGACGAGTGTGGTATCGTCGGCATCTATAACCTCGATCGTTCGAGCGAGCAGTCCGTAACCCACCTCATTCCGTCGGCGCTGCTCGATCTCCAGCATCGAGGGCAGCTCGGCGCCGGCATCACCGCGTTCGACCCCGACCGGCCCCACCGGCTCATGACGCACAAGGACACCGGCTCCGTTCGTGAAGTGTTCCGGCTGACACATGCCGCTAAAGCACGCGCGGTGTTGAGCGAGATATCCGGCGCCGCCGCCATCGGGCACGTTCGGTACGCAACGAGCGGCCGCGACAAGGCCGAGTACGCGCAGCCCTTCGAGCGCACCCACAGCCGAACGTGGAAATGGTTTTCCCTCGGGTTTAACGGCAATCTCGCCAACTACGCCGCGCTGAGAGATCACCTCACGAACGAGCGCGGATATCACATGGTGCACAACGTCGACACCGAGATTCTGATACATCACATATCGTACGCTCTGCGCGGTGAAACGAAGCCTTCGCTCGTCAGCGCGTTCCATGAACTCACACAGGACCTGGACGGCGCTTACAACATCGTGTTCCTCAACGCCGACGGCGACCTCATCGCCGCCCGCGATCCTCTCGGCATTCGGCCGCTCTGCTACGGACAGAAGGACGGTATCTTCGCCGTGGCGTCCGAGAGCGTCGTGCTGCACAACATGGGCATCGACGACATCACCGATGTCGAACCTGGGCAGATGGTGTGGGTCGACTATGATACCCGCACGGTTCACGTCGAGCGATTCACGGATCAGCGCGACCATCATCACTGCTTCTTCGAGTGGGTCTACTTCGCCCACGTCAGTTCGGTGATGGAAGGGCGGACCGTCTACGACGCCCGATGGCGCCTTGGCGTGAACCTCGCCCGGGACGAGCACGTCACCATGGACGACGACTGCGTTGTCGTCGCCGTGCCGGATACGGCAAAGCCCATCGGCGACGCGTTCGCGTTCAGCCTGCGCATGCCCTCGCTGGAGGGAATCGTGCGGAATCGCTACGTCGGGCGGACGTTCATCGAGGGTGAGGACCGCGCACAGAAGGTGCGGCGCAAATACACGCTCCTTCCGAGTGTCATGCGCGGCAAGCGCGTGTTCCTCGTTGAGGACAGCCTCGTGCGCTCGACGACGCTGCGCGATCTCGTGCGCCGGACGCGTGAAGAAGGGGCGCGGGAGGTACACGTTCGCATCGGCTCTCCGCCGGTGATAGCGCCCTGTTTCTACGGGATCGACATGTCCACGCTCAACGAGCTGTTCGCGCCCAACTTCCTCTCGCAGGGATACTCAGGCGAGGAGTTGAATCGGATGAGCGCGGCCATGGCCGAGCGCCTTGAGGCGGATTCGTTGCGGTACCTGCCCGTCCCGGATGTAGCACCGTCGATAGGGCTGAAGCACGACCACCTATGCACCGCCTGCGTCACCGCGGACTACCCAAGCGAGGCCGGAAAGACCATCTACAAGCGCGAGTGCGAACGGCAGTGCGATAGTTCTCACGGGCGTGAAGGGCGCGCCTACGACGTGGAAGTGCTCGACGAGCACGAGACGGAGGTTGCTCCACGGTAGTCGATGCAGGGCGTGTCTACGCGCTGGTCGTTGCGGGAGTCACCGAGAGCGTACGGTCGACCGCTATGCGGAACCACAGTTCCAGATTCACCATGTTCCACACCTGAAACGCCATCCTTCGGTCGCCGGCGCCACGGGGCCAGCCTCCCATCCAGCGCTCCAGCCGCTCACCGTCGACGAACGGCCGCTCTCTGAACGCCCTGTCTCCGAGCAGCTCCCGAGCAGCGCCCATGAGCGCCGGGCTGAACCAGAGTTGGTACGGCGTGCCGAACACCTTCTTGAGTTTCGCGTCGACGATCTCCGCCGGTAGCCGATTCTCCATGATTCGGCGCAGGATGACCTTCGTGCGCGTTCCCTCCACACGCAGATGCCGTGGCAGGCCGAACGCAAGTTCGACGAGTCGGTGGTCGAGGTATGGAACGCGGGATTCGATGGAGAACGCCATGCTCGAACGATCCTCGAACGTGAGGAGTGTCGGCAGCATAGTCGTCTGCAGAGCGGTGGCGATTTCGGAATCCAGCCGCGAGCCCGCGCGCTGAATCGTCGGAACGCGAAGAGAGCCCATCTCTCCCAGCCAGCTCGCGTCCAGAGGCAGCGCGCGTTGTGCGACCGCCCCCTCAAGCGCGTAGAGGCTCGACCGCGACCGTGTCGCCCTGAGCGCCGTTCTCCCGAGCCGACCGAGGCCGGTCAGCACACCGGATCCGCGCCGGTCCTCGAATTCGGTCAGGAGGCGCATCGTGCCGACTACGTTTCCGCCGCGAAGCATATCCGCCGCGAGGCTCTCGATGAAGAAGTTGTACCCGCCCAGCGACTCGTCCGCGCCCTGGCCATCCAGCAGCACCTTCACGCCGCAGTCGTGCGCCCTCCGCATCACTTCCCACTGCGCCGCGGCGATGAGCCCCGCGTGGGGTTCGTCGTGATGGTAGACGACGCGTTTGTGCTCGTCGAACCAGGAATCGAGATCCGGGGCGACGAGGTGCGGTGAGATCTGCCCGCTCATCCGCTCGGCGAATGCGTGTACAGGCTCCCGCTCGTCGTAGCTTGGGTGCGGGAGGTATGCGGTGAACGTCTCCATCGGAATCGACGACCGCTCGGCGGCCCGCTGCGTGAGCGACGTCGAGTCGAGGCCGCCTGAGAGGCAACATCCCACCGGCACGTCGCTGCGCATCTGGAGTCGAGTCGAATCGTCGAGCAGGTCGGAGTACTCGCGCATCCACGCTTCGTCGGACCGCTCGTCCGCTGGCCCCACCGGAGGCAGGTCCCAGTGCCGGACCAGTTCGAGGCCGTGTCGCGTCACGGTGAGGTTGTGCGCCGCGGGAAGCTCGCGGATATCCCGGAAGAACGTCTGCGAATTCACGTGTGTGAGATTCAGCGCGAGATACCGGTGGATGACTTCCCAGTTCGGCGCTCTCTCCACGAGATCCGACGCGAGAACCGCCTTCGCCTCACTCCCGAAGACGAACGTGTCGCCGACTTCGGCGTAGTGGAAGGGCTTGACGCCGAACCTGTCGCGCGAGCAGAACAGCTCCCGCTTCTGCGAGTCCCAGACCGCGAACGCCCAGATCCCGTTGAGCCGCGTTACGCACTCCGCGCCCCAGTGTTTGTACGCCTTGAGCAGCACCTCCGTATCCGACGACGAACGAAACGACGCGCCGTACGAACTCAGCTCGTCGCGGAGTTCGATGTAGTTGTATATCTCGCCGTTGTAGGTGATGTGGAGGGTTCCATCGTCGTTCGCCATGGGCTGATGACCGGCAGGAGACAGGTCGATGATGGAGAGTCGTCGATGGCCCAGGCCGGCTTCGCCATCGACGTGCAGGCCGCTATCATCCGGGCCGCGGTGCGCCAGTATAGTCGTCATCCGCGCGAGTGTATCGCGGTCGACTGGTTTGCCGTCCCGATGCCACAGCCCGGCGATTCCACACATCAGCGTTCGAGCCTCACGACGTAGACTCCGGTCCGGCCGACGGCGGCTCGATGATTCGGCCGTCCGGCGCGCGGAATGTGTCGCCCCAGTACCGGATGATGCGCGTGCCCCACGCGATCGGTCCGACGTCGACCGACTCGCCGAGCGCGAGTCGAACGGCGAGCCACGGGATATTCGCCCCGGCGGCGACCGCGAGCGCCGTCGTGCCCTGAAGGCGCGGGTTCACCTCGATGAGCTTCGCGACACCGGCTGCGTCGCGGCGAAGCTGATACCCCACGGGCCCGTACGGCTGGAACACCGCCGTCATTTTCTCGCACAGGTCGATGATGGCGGTATCGTGGACCGCGGTGCCGATGAAGGAGACGCCCGACCGAACGTGGTCGCGGCTGCGCGGCACTACAGCCAGCGCGCGTGGGCCGTCGGTGAGGCAGTCCACGGAGTACTCGTCGCCGGGCAGATACTCCATGACGACGTACGGCGGGAACGGGTCCGCGCCGCGCAGCGTCTCGGTCACGTCGTCGAGCGTGCTGAGTAGCGATGACGGCTTTTCCTCAAGCAACAGACGCAATCGATCGACTGACGGGTCGAGGATGCGAGCCCCGCGTCCGCCGTTGGCGCTGCATGGTTTCACAACAACGGGAACGCCCGGATACCCGAGCGCCGTTGCCGCGTCGCGCATCTCGTCCACGCTATGGACAGCGTGTGAATCCGGCGCCGGAAGGCCGGCGGCGCGAACGGTCTCGATCGCCGCCGCCTTGTCGTTCATGAGCGCGATCACTTCGGGCGGCGAGACGACCACGTGTGTGCCGACGGCCTCGAACTCATCGCGGCGCGCTGCGGAAATCGGCAGTTCACGCGTCACCAGCGGCAGTACGACGTCGATCTTCTCCGCTTCGCACAGACCGAGGAGTTGACTTGCGAACTCGGGCGACGACGCGGACGGGATAGCATGAGACCGGTCGCAGATGGCGAAGCCGACGGCGTCGGAGCGCATGTCCACCCCTACGATGGCTACGTCGCGGTCGGCACCGGAGCGGAGCGCACCGATGAGGCCCCATGCGCCCGGGGCGCCGGAGCCGGTGAGGAGTATACGGAGCGGACGCAGGTGCTTCATGGGCGCACCTCTAGGATTCGTCAGGCTCAGCGCCCTGCGCGGGGCCGGCCAGGCGGTCCACCACGGCGGCGCCGACAGCATCGCCCCAGACATTCACCGTCGTGCGACACCGGTCGAGGAACCAGTCGATGGCGAGGATCAGCCCGATGCCTTCCAGCGGGAGATTCACCGCGCGCAGGACGATCACCATCGTCACGAGCCCGGCCTCGGGGATGCCCGCCGCTCCGATGGCGGCCAGCGTGGCCGTCAGGAAGATGACGATCAGCTCATACGGTCCCAGCGCGATGCCCGACGCCTGGGCGATGAAGATCACTGCGACCGCCTCGTACAGAGCGGTGCCGTCCATGTTGATCGTTGCCCCGAGCGGGCAGACGAACTTCGCGGACGACGGCGTCACACGATTGTTCTCGATGGTTCCCTCAAGCGTCACCGGCAGCGTCGCCGAGCTCGATGCCGTGGAGAACGCGGTGGCGAATGCCTGCCCCATTCCCAGCGCGTACTCGCGTGGCGAGCGACGAGCGATGAGGAACAGGATCAGGGGTAGTGTCACGACCGCGTGGAAGCCCAGGCCCGTGATGACGGTCAGCGAGTACATGCCGATCTTCATAACCTCGGCGAGGAACAGCTCCCCGCCGCCGGCGCTTCCCAGCCGCGCCGCGATGAGCGCGAACACTCCCACCGGCGCGAGATACATGATGAGGTGCACCATCTTCATGATGGCTTCGTTGACGCCGTCGAAGATCGCCAGGACCTTCCGGCCCTTCTCTCCGAGCGTCGTCAGGATACCGCCAAACACAAGCGAGAAGACGATGACGGGGAGTATCTCCATGTCGGACATGGACTTCATGATGTTCGTGCTGAACAGGCTCAGGATAATGTCGGTGAAGCCGATCGACTCCTTGCCCACCACGCGGTCAGGAATAGCCGCCGCGCCGAGCGCGACGCGCGATCCGGGTTGGATGATGATTACGAGGATGATGCCGAGGACCACCGCGAGGCCCGTTGTCGCCGCGTAGTACCCGACGGTGTACGCACCCGTCCGGCCCATCTTCCGGACATCCCCCAGCGTGCCGATGCCGACAACCATCGAGCTCACGACGAGCGGAACGATGATCATCTTCAGCGCGCGGAGGAACAGCTCTCCGATCCAGCCGACTGCCATCATCTCCGGGCCGAAATAGTAGCCCGTCACTCCTCCCGCGACGATACCGACGATCATCGCGCGGAAGAGCCATCTTTGCCCGCTGCCCATGCCGGCCGCCTTTGCTCGGAGGTTCGTAGGGAATCGTTCGATCAATCTTAAGCTATGGGGGTGGCCCCGGCTCAACAAGCCCGCGACGCGCAAGCGCGTCGTTCAACGTTTTCGCGTCGAGTGCCGACGCGAAAACGTTCTGCGGCGACTTCGTCGCCGTCAGGCGCAGGCTGTCGCCACGCAGCCTGCCTGCGCCCACGTGTCACGGTTGAGCGCGGACGTGTGATGGGCCGGCGAGCGCCCGTCTATCGCGGCTGAGCGCTACCGCGTTGCGCGCAAGCGCTCCACCGCAGGCTATGTTCCGCTCTCCGTTACCGGTGCCGCGGTGCGCTGCAGGAGCAGCGGCACGAAGACAAGCGCCGCAAGTATCGCCAGGCCGGAAGAGCAGAGATACATGCCGTGATATCCCCACGCGTCCGCCATATATCCCGCAAGCGTCGAACCGACCGTCGTTCCGACGCCAATGCAGAGCGCGGCGTGCGCCATCTGACCGGTGCCGGTGCGTCCCTCCGGAGCTAGCTGCGAGACCAGCGTCACCGACCCGATGTGGAGCGCGCCGAAAGAGAACGCGTGGAATAGCTGCCCGACAAGCGCGCCTTCCACGGTCGGTTGGTAGACGTAGACGAGGAACCGGATCGCCGAGCCGACGAGGCCGATGGTGAACAACACACGAGCGCCGAATCGTCCGATGAAACGCCCCGCGACGATCATCATGGCGATCTCGGCGACCACGCCGACCGACCAGGCCACGCCTTTGATCGAGTCTGCGACGCCGATGCTCTCAAGATACAGGCTGAAGAATACGTAGTGCCCCACGTTCGCCAGACGGCCGATGAAAGCAGCGATCAGGAAGATCACGAACGAGCCGCTCATCGCGCGCCAGAAGTGGAGGTCCTTCGTTTCCGCGGCGCGGTAGTTCAGCGCCGACGCCGGGAACGTCAGTATGACGACCAGCCCGATGATTTCAGCGAGCGCGAACACGGGGAACTGAACCCACTCGTGCGCTTCCATCGCCCAGCCGACGGTCAGACTCGCCGCGATAAACGAGAGCGATCCCCAGAGCCGGATGTGACCGTAGTCCGCGCCTGCTTCTCGGACGTGCCGCATCGTGATGTCGTCGATGAGCGGGATGATCGGCATGAACACCGCGCCGAGGAGCACCGTCGGGATAAGCGCTGATGTAACGGAGCCCGTCACGATGTACACCGGGTAGATCACCGCGCTCAGCGCGAAGCCGACGACGAACATCGCCCGGCGGCGGGAGGTGCGCTCGGCGAGAGGACCCCACAGGAACGGCCCGGCGAGTCCCGTCAGACCGAAGATTGCGAGTATCCAGCCGATCTCGGTCTGGCCGTAACCCAGCGTGCGCCCGAGGTAGAGCGAGAGGTACGGGCCGTAACAGCCGTATGCGAAGAAATGCGCGAAGTAGAGAATTGCGTATCGCATTGAATCTCAGGTACGTCGAGGAACTCGCACGCGAGTCGCACGTCGTCGGTAAGCGATCTGGAGAGCGCCGCGATTGTCATCGGCGCGAGCGACGTAGGAAGGTAGCGCGGCGGGCCGGGTAACCCTACCCGCCACGAGTCATGGGTTGGCGCTCAGAGCCTGAATCCGACGGTGAGGAACGCGGAATCGCTGTTGCGGGTCTCGGTCAGCGTGCCCGCGCGATACTCGTCCCCGCCGGTGGTGTAAGCGAGATCCACGGTCACCGTGTCGTCGATGAGCCAGCCCAGCCCGGCCGTGAAGTAGCCCGCGCGCTCGGTGTACGTGACGGCTTCGCCGGTGGAAAGCACCGGGCCGGCGAACGGATCGGGATTCGAGTAGTAGCCCACGCGGGCCACGGTGGCTATCCACGGCAGGAGCGCCTCCAGGCCCACGTGCCATCGGATGGGGCTGTCGTAGTAGTCTCTGAAATATGTGTCTGCGTTCGGCGTGCCCGGTGACGCCTCGGACCCCGCCGCGAACGGGCTTTCCTTGAACGTTGCCTGGCTCCAGTCGACGAACCAGATGTCGGTGGCGATGGTGAGAGCGTACGTTGTCCACGCCAACCCCGTGCCGAGGACCCACGGGCCCTCCACCTTGTATCGATACTGGCCCTCTTCTTCTTCCGGAAAATCGTTGTAGGCGTCACCGAAGGTGCCGTCGACGGTGTACGTCACGGGTGGTGTTGCTGCGAGACCAAGAACAAGTCCATGGGGGAGCTGAGCCGTAGTTCCGGCAGTGACCATGTAGCCGCTGATATCGGAGTTCTGCCTGAACACCCCGTAGAGCTGCCCGCCTCCGTCGGTTGGTGCCAGAGTCAGTTCGCGACGAACGCTCAGATCGCCACGGTACCAAGTGCTTGACAAGCCGACTGCCACCTGCTGAGATATCTCGACTCCGAACCCGATGGAAAGCTGGGAAAGCCCTCCCTCCTGACGGACATCATCTACTTGGTCGTAGTCAGCGCCGTTCCGGGAAAAGGGTCCCCGTTGCTCGGAACGATAGGTGTAGTCGCCAGGACGATCATATCCGATGGCGAATGTCAGTCCGCCCCGGTATGCAGGATAGGGCGCTGTGATGACGGCGGCGTTGAGTCGCGTGAACGCTGCGGATGCGCTTGCATCCACGGGATGAGCGAGACCCATGGTAGTGGTGGGTGAAGAGCCCGCGCGCGATAGGCCAGCGAGAAGCTCCATTCTGCGAACTCTCGTGAGCGCCGCCGGGTTCCAGTACAGGGCGCTCCCGTCTGACACGCCAGCCAGAGCTGCGCCCCCCATCCCCATTTCCCGTGCACCGACGCCGACGAATCCGCCCGTGATCTGGAAACCGAGGTCCATTCGGAAATCCCGGATATCCAGAATCTGCTGAGCAGAGGCCGTCTGTGTCGCGACCAAGAGACCGGCAAACGTGAGGCCGACTCGCCGAAGCCATGCACCCGTCATGGTATCACCTTCCAGTGCCACTTCCGGCGACTAGCGGCGTCGATCCCCTAGCCGTCGCCGCTGAGGTTGCTCATCGTCACCGTCGTCGTTGGAGTCGCTGCTGGCGCCGTCCTGCGCTGGCCTGCTGCCACCGGACGACGACGGCTGAGTTGTTGTGGGCGCAGCAGCCGGAGGATCGGCCCGCCGATCTCCGAGTTTGCGCTCGTTCGACGTGTCAGCGTTCACTTCAGCGCCGCCGCCAGTGGTTCGCGCTCGCCCCGTCGAGCCGGTCGACGCCGCGGGCTGAAGCGGAGACGAGAATGTCATGGGGCCGGTGCCCGGTCCGATATATGGCGTGAACTCGCTGCGCGGCTCCTGACGGTCGTACCCATCGCGACGGTCGCCGAGATGCCTAGTGGGTCGTTGTTCGGCAGGCCGACCGTAATGGTCTCCTCGCTGCGGATGGCGGTCATACATCCACCACGGCTGGTAGTAATACCATGCCCAGCGATCGTAGTAACGGCGATTGTACCAGCGATGTCCGACGAAGAGATGGTCGTAGCGGTAGGCGTAGTAGCCCGACAGGCTGTTGCGATGGCTCGGGCCGGACAGGCTGCTATGATGGCTCGGGGCGAGCCAGTAGGCGTCGTGGTGGTATGACCAGAGTTCGCTGCCCGAATGGCATCCCGAGCAGTCGTTCGGCGCGAGCACGTCACCGGTGTCAGTGACGTGCTGTTCCGGCGTAGTCTGCGGGTGAGTGAGAACCGTGTAGCATCCACCGGCGGCGAGTGACAGCGCCACCAGGAGCGTGAACCGCAGAAGGGTCTCGCGTTTCATACCGGCCACCTCCCTGCTGACCACCGAGGAACAGGACGTGCGGTTCCCGGGCTGTACTGTGTGACGAGCGAGGGTGCTGGCGGTTCCAGCAGTCATACAAAATGAACCAACGAGGCGGTGGGTTGTCAACTCCGCACGTTCACGACGGTCACGCCGATGCCGCCCTCGTGCAGTTCCCCGAGCGCATGTGAACCCGCGCGGTCGTCGCCGGCGAGCTGCTCGCCGAATTTCTTCCTCAGTGCGCCGGTTCCCTTGCCGTGAATGATGCGCACGCGGGGATACCTGGCCAGCACGGCGTCGTCGAGATACCGGTCGACGAGTGTCCACGCGTCGTCGAACGTCAGGCCGCGCACGTCGATCTCGGGTTTGAACGTGTCTGCCGCGGACGTCTGGGCCGAGACGCCGCCGCCCTTCGTCGCGCGGCCGCGTGGACGTTCCCCCGCGCGCTCGATCTGATCGGCGGAGACCTCCATCCGGGCGGTGTCCGTCTGGACGGCCCCACGGTGCTTGTCGAGCGCCACGAGTTCGCCAGTCAGGCCCAGGCTTGCCACACGCACCCAATCACCAACCTCAAGCTTGTCGGTGCGGACCACCGGCTCCGGCGCACTTGCCTCGATGGCCTTTCGAGTCTCGGCAAGCGACTCCTGAATCGAATGCCGCCCCTCGCGTATGGCGTCGCTGGAAGCTTGCGTCCGACGCAGCTCCGCGACGGTCCGCTCCACGAGCGCACGGGAATCGAGCAGGATCTTCTCCGCCTTCTCGTTGGCCTCGCGAACCAGCCGTTTCTGGTCGGCGCGCACGGCGGAGAATCGTTCCTCGTATTCCGATTCGCGGGTCTCAAGCTCCCGAGCCCGCCGTTCCAGCTCGCGTTCGCGCTCGACAGCCCGTTCGAGCCGCCTCGTGAGGTCGGCGATGAGTTCTTCCGTGCGGACGACATCCTCGCCGAGTTGGCGTTCCGCGTCGTCGATGATCTCCTGCTCCAACCCGACTCGCCGCGATATCTCCAGCGCGTAGCTGGATCCGGGGATTCCGAGGTGCAGCCGGAACGTCGGACTGAGCGACTCCTGATCGAACTCCATCGATGCATTCGCCGCGCGGGGATGCTCGTGGGCGAATTCCTTGAGCGCGCCGAGGTGAGTCGTTACGATCGCGAGCGCGCCCCGATCTCCCCATCGGCTGAGCAGCGCGCGCGAGAGAGCGGCGCCCTGCTCCGGGTCCGTAGCTGAGCCAAGCTCGTCGATGAGCACGAGGGTATCGCTGTCGGCCTCCTCGGAAATGCGGGCAAGGTGCCCCATGCGAGAGCTGAACGTGGAAAGATCCTGCTCGATGGACTGCTCGTCGCCGATCTCCGCGAATACGGTCGTGAACGTGGGCAATACGGTGAGATGGCCCGCGGGAATGAGGAATCCCGCCTGCGCCATCACGCTTGCCAGCCCGATGGTCTTCAGCGCGACGGTCTTGCCGCCGGCATTGGGGCCGCTGACGACCACGATTCGCTGATCGCCGGTCAGACGTACCGTGACGGGAACGGCGCCCTCGCCACCCTCGGCGCGCAGACGTTCGTCGAGTAGCGGGTGTCGCATCTCGACGAGTTTGAACGTGCCGTCGTCGCTGATCGTCGGAGCGACGCCGTTCGATGTGTCCGCGTACGACGCGATGGCGTAGAGACGGTCCAGCTCCCGCACCACCGTCAGCGTCGAACGTATGGCCGGGACGTGCTCCCTGACGGCGTCGGTCAGCTCGGTGAGGATGCGTTCGACCTCGCGCTCTTCGTCAAGCTCAAGCTGTCGTATGTGATTCGACTGCTCAACCGATTCCATCGGCTCGACGAAGATCGTCTGACCTGTGGCGGACTGGTCATGCACGATGCCCGGCAGCCGGTTCCGGTGAGTTGCGCGAATCGGTATGACCGGCCGCCCGGCCCGGAACGACACGACCCGGTCCCCGATCACGTCGTCCGAAAGGCGGTTCACCATGCGGTCGAGCCCCGAGCGCAACGATTGCCGCTCCTGATCGAGGTCGCGTCGGAGGCGCGCCAGCTTCGAGCTGGCCGAGTCCTTCACGAAGCCGCCTCCGTCGACGATTCGGTCGATCTTGGCCGCGAGATCGCTTGCGTCCTCGATCGCCGACGCGATGTCGGCGATGCGTGGGTACTTCTCCCGCCGAGAGCCAAAATGGGACTTGATGCGACCCGTCGAACGGATCGTGTCGCCTAGTTCGAGGAGTTCAGTCGGATCTATTCGGGAGCCGGGGTGCTCGGCGACTGCGAGCGCGTTCCGGATGTCGCGCAGTCCGCCCATGGGAACCGGGTCACCCCAGCGGACAGCCTGCGCCATCTCGTCGGCAAACGCGAGTTGCTCACGGATGTCATCGGGGTCGGACAAGGGTTCGGACTGCTCAACCGCCTCCCGCCCGAACGCGGAAGCCGCGAGTTCGGCGATGAGAGTCTTCACTCGAGGGAATTCGAGGACGTCGAGAGTATGCGTGCCGGTCATCGGTAGAAGCTCCGCCTACGATTGGTCGAGGCCGGAGCCCGGCAGGTCGGGGAGGTCCTCCGGAATCGGGCCGATGTAACGGTCGACCGCGTCCATGAACTGGCGTAGTGGCTCCGATACGTACGGCTGCGCCAGTCGAACGACGAATCCGGTTACCTTCGTCGACGCCGAAACGGTCTTCGACTCCATGTAGGTCGACTGCCATGCGCTCGGTACCGGCGCGAGCGCGATCACGATCGCGACGACCGATACCAGAACGAAGCCCTTTAGCGCGCCAATCGCCGCACCACCGGCGTGGTCGACTATGCCCAGCGGCGTCGCGTTCATGATCGCGGATAGTGTTCTGCCCGCGATGGTCACGGCCGCGACGACTCCGACCAGTATGACGAGGAACGACAGGCCGAAACGAACCGGCTCGGCGAACTCATCGCCGAACAGCCCACTGATCGACGGCGCGTAGCGCGCTCCCGCCCAGATCGCGATGAAGAAGCCCACGATGCCGATCGACGAACTCACGAGACCACGTCGCCAGCCGTTCACCGCCAGAATGCCGATGAGCGCGAGTGCCGCCGCATCTACTATCAGGAGACCGAAGATACCGCCGTCCATCGCCGTCCAACTCCCTGGGACCCCGCGCAGGAGCGCCGCCATTGTCGACAGAAATGCGAGAAGCCGCACCGCGTTGCTGCGGATGCGGCCCTTCCCATGTCCATCGCGATATGTCTATTCCCGTCGAGCGAACTACAAGCCCGCGAGTTTCTGTCTGACGCGCGCGCTGACGTTGCCGCCGTCGGCGCGGCCCTTCGTCCTGGGTATTACGACACCCATGACTTTGCCCATGTCCTGGGGCCCCGTGGCGCCAATCTCCTCAACCGCCGCCGCGACCAACGCGTCGAGTTCGTCGTCGCTCATCTGGTCCGGAAGGTACTCCTCGATGATATCCAGTTCGGCGCGTTCCTTCTCGACGAGGTCATCCCGTCCGCCCGCCTCGAACTGCTCCATCGACTCGGCTCGCATCTTCGCCGCCTTCATCAGAACGGCTTGCGCGGATTGCTCGGACCACGAGTCACCGGCGTCCATCTTCTCGTATTGGAGCTGGGACCTGATCTGTCGCAGTGTGCCGACGCGAATCTTGTCACCGGCCTTCATGGCGACCTTGAGGTCGTCCTGCAGCCGGGTCTCGATAGCTGACATCGAGTGTGCTCCGAACTATCGCCCCTCGTCCAGGAGCTGCTGCTTGCGCATCTTTCGGCGTGCCGCGTTGAGCTTGCGCTTGCGTCGCTCGCTCGGCTTCTCGAAGTGCTGGTGACGCTTCATGTCGGACATGATTCCAGCCTTCTCACACGCCTTCTTGAAGCGCTTGAGTGCCTTCTCGAATGGTTCTCTCTCGCGAACTAGAACACCTGGCATCCGTAGAGTACCCTCCATTGGTGGTAACCCGTCGCGCGGACCAGCACCGTTTCCGAGCGTGCCCGCGCGCGATGACGCCGGACGATGAAACCGTCGCGCCCGGCATCGGCGCAAACTTAAAATATACTGCGAAGGAAGTGCGGCGACAATCCGCGTGGGTGATACGTTACGGATATAGCGCTATAAGCTCGTCCGCGAGAGCCTGGAGCTTGATCTGGACTTCGGTGCCGACGTCGTCTCGATTGAAGGCGTCGAATTCCCCGGCCATCGCCGACATGCGCGCCTCGGGGATGCGGGTGGTGGCCATGGGGTAGAGGATGCCGTCCTCTTTCTGGATGTGGGCGCGCAGGAGCTCTCCGAACTGAGTACCATGCTCGACGACAGCATCGCGACTGTCCGGGGTCCATGCTCCGGCGGATGCCGCTTCGCGCAGCCCGCGTACGTGCGCTCGCCCGGCGTCGTGTTCCTGGTACATGACGGCCAGCGGGCCGGCCTCTTTCTGGAATCCATGCTCGATCATGGAGATGAACAGGATATCCTCTTCCTTGCCGTGGTGGCACCTGTCGGCGTACTCACGGAAGAACTCCGCGAAACGGGCCGCGTCCTCGGAGGGAACGTCGTCGCCGGCTGCGACGCGAGCCACGTATGCATCGAGCGCCGAGATGACTGACTCTATGATTCTGTGCTCCGCCATGAGCTGTTCGATTGCGTCCATGCTTGGTAACTCCCGAGTGGGCTGGATGTGGTCGTGTGTGCGTAAGCGTAGTTCGCAGTGTTACGGTATATCGGGCGCGCGCAGATCCGCCAGACTCGTCTCATCGAGGAACTTGAACATGGCCTCCGACGCTGGCTTCCAACGCTCGTGTATGAGGCACGGCTTGTCGTCGGAGCACCGTTGGTTTCCCAGCAGGCACACGCGGAACTGCTCCGTGTTCTGGAAGAGGTTCACGATATCCACGATCCGCGTCCGCGAGGGGTCCTGAGCGAATCGGTACCCCCCGTTCTTGCCTCGCACCGCGGTGAGTACGCCCGCCGCGCCCAGCGCGTGCATGATCTTCGACAGGTAGTTCGCCGGTATGTCCGTCGATTCGCCGATCTCTCTGGACAGGATCGGCTCCTCGTCGCGGTGTTCGACCATGTGCGCGAGCGCGCGGAGCGCGTGCAGCGAGGTCTGCGACAGCATTGGCACCCCTTCGTGAATTGTTCATCGATGTATGAAGATATCCGTCGCCGATGCCGCCGTCAAGCGGGAGGTTCGTTACTCGCGCTTGACGGGCATGCTCGCGGCGGTATCTTCTCTTGGCCTTGGTCTCACCTCCAACGGGGCCGTATGGGCAGCATACCATTTCCACGCCGGGTCAGCGGAGCCGTTTCAGCGGGCTACAATCGGTAGAGATACAGATTTCGAGCGCGGGGGAGTTCTCAATGGGCGCTCGGAAGTGTTATGTTCTCGGCGTGCGACTTAGTGTATAAGAGACACTATCAACTTTCCGGACGCGTGCCGCGAATCCATCGTCATGCTCGAAGGGCGTCTTGAGCGGGCATAGAGAGAAGGGCCAAACGGTATGGGCATTGATCGACGAAATGTGAATCACACGCGACTCGCGGCATGGGTCGACGAAGTGGAACAAATGTGTACGCCCAACGAGGTCTATTGGTGCGATGGCTCCACGGTGGAGTACGCGGATATGATGGATCGCATGGTTGGGACCGGTATGGCGATTCCTCTCGACAAGCGCCCCGGCAGCTACTTGTTCAGATCCGATCCGTCGGACGTGGCGCGCGTCGAGGCCCGGACGTACATCAGCACGGCGAAGCCCGAGGAAGCTGGTCCGACAAACAACTGGATCGATCCCGACGAGCTGAAGGGCATCATGACCGGCTTGTACGATGGATGCATGGCGGGCCGGACCATGTACGTGATCCCCTTTGTGATGGGTCCTGTCGACTCCGACATGTCCCGTGTGGGAGTGGAGATCACGGATAGTCCGTACGTGGTCTGTAACATGCATATCATGGCGCGCGTCGGTGGCAGCGCCCTTGAGCGGCTCGGCACCGACGGAGAGTACATCCCATGTCTGCACTCGGTCGGCGCGCCCCTGCAGGAAGGTGAGCAGGATGCCGTCTGGCCGTGCGCTCCAATCGAGAGCAAGTACATCAGCCACTTCCCCGACGAGAATCTCATCTGGTCGTATGGCTCCGGGTACGGCGGCAACGCGCTACTCGGAAAGAAGTGTCTCGCGCTTCGGATCGCATCGAATGCCGCGCGCCGTGAGGGTTGGCTTGCCGAACACATGCTGATCCTCCGCCTTACCAACCCCGAGGGGCGGCAGTACCACGTTGCGGCTGCGTTTCCGTCGGCGTGCGGTAAGACCAATCTCGCCATGATGCAGCCGACGATTCCCGGCTGGAAGTGCGAGTGCATTGGCGACGACATTGCGTGGATGCACGTCCGCGAGGACGGCAAGCTGTACGCGATCAACCCGGAGTCGGGATTCTTCGGCGTCGCGCCCGGCACGTCCTACGACACAAACCCGATGGCGATGGATACCGTTCGCGAGAACTCGATATTCACCAACTGCGCGCTCACGGACGACGGCGACATCTGGTGGGAAGGCATGGACGGCGACCCGCCCGAGCACGCTATCGACTGGAAGGGAAATGACTGGACGCCGGAGAGCGATGTACCGGCGGCGCACCCGAACGCTCGCTTCACGACTCCCGCGAGCCAGTGTCCGGTCATCTCCCCGGACTGGGAAGACCCGCAAGGCGTCCCGATCGACATCATGGTGTTTGGCGGGCGGCGCACGACGGTCGCTCCGCTCGTTGTTGAAGCCACCGACTGGGATCGCGGCATATGCATCGCGGCGACGACGGCCTCGGAGACGACAGCGGCGAACATCGGGTCCGTGGGCAACCTGCGGTACGATCCGTTCGCAATGCTCCCGTTCTGCGGATACAATATGGGCGACTACTTCGGTCACTGGCTGGAGATGGGAGTTCGCCTCGGCGACAAAGGCCCGCGGATGTTCCGCGTCAACTGGTTCCGCAAGGATGCGGACGGCCGGTGGCTGTGGCCGGGTTTTGGCGAGAACATTCGCGTCCTGAAGTGGATGTGCGAGCGCGTGGACGGTGTTGCCGGTGCGAAGGAGACGCCACTCGGATCCATGCCGGACGACGGCGCCCTGGACCTTACCGGACTGGACATCTCCGAGGACGATATCGGCGAGCTGACGGCCGTCGATGTCGAGGCATGGAAACAGGAGATCCCTGGGATACGAGAGCATCTTGCTCGGTTTGGCGAGCGCCTTCCCGAGCGGCTGGTGAAGCAGGTCGATCTGCTTGAGGAGCGGCTCAACAAGGCCTGAGGAACTGTTCACAGCATGTTCGCGAGCGGCGCACTCCAGTCCGGGTGCGCCGCTCTTTCATGTACGGGTGGCACAGCCGGGGCGGCTTTCGGTGTCAGGAACCCACCTGCGCCGGACGCAGCCACCGGTCGAACCAGTCGAATGCCACGACGCCGCTGAAGCGATGCCCGGCCTCGTGGATATCGCGCACGAGCATATCGCTCGCGCCGTACGCGGCGTAGATATCCCCAAGCCTTCCGTATGCTTCGTTCACTGCGTTCCAAGGGAAGCAGCCGTCCCGAATACCCGTTTCGATGACGAGCGGCCGTGGCGCGATGAGCCCAGCGATATCCGGCATATCGCAAACGTCCCAGATGTGTGGAATGGTGTAGCAGACGCAGTTCGTCTTCTCGATCTGCAGGCCGTGGTACGTGCAGAGGAATCCACTGATCATCGCGACGCGCACGCGCTCGTCCAGCGCGGAGACGAGCATCGACAGCTCACCACCCATGGACAGTCCGGCGCACCCGATTCGCGACGCGTCGACTTCCGGGCGGGTGACCAGGTAGTCGATGCCTCGCATCAGGTCCCACGTGCGAATTCCGGCAAGGACGCGGCCGAGCATGAGCTCGTAACGGAAGAGATGCTCACAGTTGCCGACCATGCCTCGTTCGGCGATCTCCAGGTCCGCCAGCGAGCCGAAGCCACGTATCTCGCACGTGAGAACGACGTACCCCCGTTCAGCGAACTGGCGGGAGTAGTCGTAGTTCAGCGCGCGGACGCCTTCGCGCCCATCGGGATCGCTGTCGAGTTGATCGCTCAGGCCGCGACCATGACCGGGCGGGCAGAGCATCGCTGCCGCGGGCGTGGAAAGCTCCTTCGGCACCAGGAGAGCGGCGGGGACCGTCACGCCCGGCTCGCTGTCGTACAGCAGGTGTTCGACGGTGTAGGAGCCGCAATCCTCCGTGCGGACGGTTCGCGCGCTGAGTGGGCACGGGGCGATCCTGTCCAGGCTGAGCAGGTGCTCAACGACCGGTCGCAGGCTGCGTCTCCACGCGGCGGCCTCGTCCGGCGTCGTCGCGTCGAACCGGTGCGACTGAGTCCGGTCGGCGAGTGCCCGACCCAGAGGCGAGACGGGATCGTTGGGTGTCCATTCCATGGTGGCCTTCTCCGTGCGACGGGCTCTAGTATGACTGGAATGCGAACCGATGCGACAGGCCGATCCGAGTATCTGGCTCGCCGATGGGTACATCGATATCGCGGCTGAGTTCGAGTCGAGTCTGCGGGCTGATGGCCCACTCGACGCCGATCTCGTGACGTGCGCCGATAGTGGGTCGTGCGATGCTCGTCAGCTCGAGTTCGCCATGGTACGACAAGAGGAATCGTCCCCACACGTACTCGCCCACGGTCCAGTTCGTGCCCTGCAGATAGGTCAGGTACGCCTGCTCGGGAGTGAGTTCCTGCCGGCTGTATGTATCGCGATCGAGCAGATTTAGCACGAACGATGGTTCGACTTCCACAACGTCGATGCGCGTGAGTTTGCGTATCTGTCGCCGGAACGGGTAGAACAGCGACCTCCACGCCTGCTGCTCGCTCCGTCTCAGGAGCGTCCGATAGCCCGCCGTCACAATGTCCTTCGGATCGATGCTCTGCGACTCCGCCGGGTCGTAGTCCTGCTCGCCGAGTACCGGAGCGTGGTACCCGAGCATGCGCAAGACCGCGAGCTGTTGGCGCTCGCCGACGGGTCCCTGACGACTCGCATCCGTGTCAAGCTCGACGCGTAGCTCTCCCAGCCTGCCGCCCTCCCGAACGACGCCGGTCAGCGGATCTACACTCACGAGGCGGGCGTAGATTTTCTGGTACTGGCGTTCGCGGCTGAGGCTTCCCGAGCCGGCATCCGGCTCGCCATAGGCATCCTGGTCGATCTCGACCTCCGCGACGCCGCGACCTCTGATAAGCGGCTCCGGATCGGCGCGTGTATCCCAGTCCAGCACGAGGGGGCCGTCCGGGCGGAAGTCGATGTCGAGTACCGACATGCGTCCCTGATCGCTTACCAGGTTGTCCGTGATGATGCTCAGGCTGCTGTCGGCGTAGATGCCGCGAAGTTCGACTCTACCCCCCTCGCTGAGACGCGCCTCCATCTCAGCGGCCATCGAGCCGAGAAGTTCTATCGGGTCCCGCATCAGGCCGCGCCACAACGTCTGCGTGGATCGTGTCTCGTACGTCAGATTGGGTCCGGATACGAGGTCCACCTGCCAGTTGACGTTCTCGACAAAGCTGCCGCCATCTGCATCCAACGTGTCGGAGTCGGACGCGCCCTCAAGCGGATACGTGAAGAACCCGTTGCTGAGCGTGGAGCTGCCGACGAAAAGCGGGTGCTCCCACGGGCCTGCGATCGTGAAGCGCTCAACGACCTCGTTGCCGCTGAGGTCGATATCAAGCGATTCGCCCTCCGGCATTCCCCCTCGCACGTGCAGCGGGATGGGCTCGGGCGTTTCGATCTGGAGCGTTCCCAGGCTCGCCCCTATGGCCGGAATCGTGAGTGCCGTGGCGCCCATCCCGCTCGCCGGAGTGTTGCTCACCGTCACGAACCCGGTTCCGACGGAGGCCGACAGGTTCTCCAGCCGGATGAAGCGCTCTCCCGGCGCGATCGCAGCCCTACCTGTGAGTTGTTGCCACTCAGGCCAGATGCCCCCGGGCCATCGCAGCGTGCCGTCGTCGATCTGGACCCAGCCCTCCCCGATCACGACCTCCGAGCTCGGCCCGGCCACTCGGATGTACGCCTGCCCCGAGCCGTTGCCGTCGACGCCCTGGTCGATGAGCCGTGTGAGCAGCCAGAGAACGTCGTTCCCAGGCTCATCGCGGACGTGAATCGGGATGTCGAACTCGCCACCATCGGGCGGGGCCACCGGCACTCGCCCCACGTCGGCCGCAGCCGTGTAGAATCTGTGTTTCGAGAGATACGCGTATTCCAAGTCCAGCCAGTGCGTGTTTCCGTTCAGGCGTATCTGCGTGGTGTCGAACGGTATGGTGAGCAGTTCGCCGTCGGTGGCGAGGACTTCAATGTCGAGGCGGGCCGGGTGAACGTCGCCCGTGGTATCGACTATGCCGACCGACCAGAGCGCGTCTCCCGATGCGTTGAGCGATACCCCCCCGAGCGCGAGACCATGCTCTATCCTTCCGTCCGGAGGGCCCCAGATGTCTATGGACGCGACTCGATTGCGGATGGCGTACGAGCCCGAGGTGAACGCCATGGTCCGTCCGTTTCGCGTGACCGGACCCGATTTCCACGACACCTCTGCCGGAGTGATGTTGATGCTGGCGCTTGCTTGCAGAGAGTCCACTTGCTTCATGGTCATGTCGCTGATGGTGAAATCGCCGCTTCCGGAGAGCCCGCGCGTGGGTGTACTCTCAATGCGCAGACGCCCGGAGACGGTGCCGGCGGTCATGAACTTGTCCATCCGGATGACGCCGGACAACTCCTCCACGGGGGCTCTGTGCACACGGATAAGCGCGGCGAAATCTCGTGCGCCGCCGATCCTCCCGCCGAACTGCAGCGCGCCGCGCCAGGCCCATCCCTGAACGCTCCACGAGCCGTTTTCGAGTGTGAGCACGGCGTTCGCATCCAGTCTCAGCACCGAGTACGGAAGTGAAGTCGTTGCGAGCCGCACGGTCGTACTGCCCGGCTCCGAGAATCGGCTCTCCACCTGGACGGACACCGGGAACGCGTCCCTGTTGTGAGGCTGAAGGATCACGTCGCCGCCAAGCTGCAGGCCGCTGGCGTCTGCCGAGAACGCCAGGGCTCCACGCGCACCCGCCGGCGGGTCGCCGAGCGGCAGCGAGTAGTCGGAGATGTCCAGCGAGCCCGTCAGGCGGGCGCCAAGCAGACTGTCTTCGTCGACGATCGCCGCGAGTACGAGGCCCGGTCCATGCCCGGCGAGGCTGAGCATGCCCGAGGAGTCATACGTGGCCGTGATGCTTCTCAGCGGTGGGGAACGGCCCGAGATCCGCGCGTCGACATCCGAGATGCGGAGCGACGCGGTGGACCCGGAGGGGCGCAGCCGGGCTTCGCCAGATACGACGACGCTGCCCGTGATCTCCGCGTCGGCAAGTGACTCGTGCGACGCCAGACGGATCCGGGCGGGGCGCAGCCGTAGTGCTACGTCGAGAGGAGACAGCGTCGCGCTGCCGGTCCCGTCGATGCGGTCGTTGCCGAACGTGGCGCCGAACGTGTCCAACGTTAGCTGCGGTGAATCCTGCCCATCGGCCATCGGCTCCGTGTGCCCTCGGAGTCCGATGCGGCTGAGGATCAGGCGACCGGCTCGGAGCGAATCCGACATGGCGTCGAATACGATGGATGGGCTCTTGAGCGGTCCCGACACGTCGATTCTGCCGCGAACGTTCCCGCGCAGTTCCGCCAGCCGATCGCTCACTAGATTGCCAAGCCGATCCACGTCGCCGGACCAGCGTGCCTGTGCGTCGATGAACGGCTCATCGCCCCAGGTCACGCATCCGACTGTGCTCAGGATCAGCCCGCCGATGGGCAGGTCCGTCTGCGTCCAGCTTGCCGCGTTGCCATCGATCGCGACTTCCGTAGTGATCGGACCGATCCGTATGTCGTCACGTGTGATGAACTCGGCGCCCGTGAGGGCCAGGCGCGCCGTCACTTCCTCGTTCAGCGATACGGAGAGGTCCGCTCGACCCTCCGCGGAACCGACGGCCGCGAGATCGAAGCGGCGCAGATCGACGTGAACGGCCGACAGCTCCACCTCGGGCCTGCCGCCGTTGAGCGGGATCACTCCCCGGGCTGCCGCGTTCACCTCACCGCTGAGCAGGCTGCCGCTCACGTTCAGGACGACGTCATCCGAGACGGACACCCAGCCGGAAATGCCTGTCGCGACGGCTACCGTGCTGTCAGTGCCTTCCTCGCGCCAGAGAACCGTGCCATCATCGACGACGATCTCCATTCGCGGGATTGGCCCGACATCGTCCACGGGGGGCTGGTCGCGCCACTGTTTCGCCCGCTCGACGATGCTTCTGTCCACAACCACGGTGGGAGAGGCGAGTTCGATGCGGTCGACCGCGGCCAGAAGATCGCGAGCCATCGCGGCGCGAAGCCGCACGTGCACGCGCACCGTCGGGAGGTGCACCGCGCCGGGCAGCATCGGCGCGTCCGCTTCGACAGACGTGAACTCCAGATAGCGCCAGTTCCACGAGAGATCGGCCACCCGAACCGTTCCTCCGGTTCGAGCCGAGAACTCCGAGGAGACGATTTCCCGCAGGTTCTCCGCCAGCAGATATACCGTGCGAGCCGCCCACAGTCCCACTGCGATCGTCAGCACGCCGACGACGATCAGCGTCGGCGTCAGCCACCGGTGTCGGTGTCGCACAGGTTGGGCCATAAGGGACTACCGCGAGTGTTGAGTCGCACGATTGCGAGTTGGGGGCCAATCTCTAAGAATAGCTGGAACACGTCCGGTCCGCCACGGCGAGGCTGCCCAGGCGCGATCATTCGCTTGGGCAGAACGAGAACCGGAGTCCCGCCTCGTTGAGAGACAGGACTCCGGTGGTCCGTTACGTGCGGCCCGGGCTCAGTTCGATTCCGCGTCGACGGAGACAGGTTCCGTCGGCTCGGCGGTTCCCGAGCCTCCATCCCCGCCGTTGTCCGACCCAGCATCCGGCGTGTCCGCCAACGTGAAGGTCAAAGCTTCGCCGTCTGTGCCCACGAGGATCGTCGAGCCATCGGCGAACTTCCCGGCGAGAATCTCCTCCGATAGCGGATCCTCCAGCAGTCGCTGGATGGTGCGCTTCAGGGGACGGGCACCGAGTTTCGGATCGAAGCCCTTCTCCGCCAGGAGATTCCTCGCATCGTCGCCGAGCTCGATCGAGAGCGCGCGGTCCACCACGCGCTTCCGCACGTCGGCGATGACGATGTCGCAGATTTCCAGCATGTTCTCATGTGTGAGCGTGTTGAAGATCACGACCTCGTCGATACGATTCAGGAACTCCGGATTGAATGCCTGCTTGAGTTCACGGTTAATGGCCGTCTCCATCTCGGAGCGCGAGGGGATTCCATCGCGGGCCGTGAAGCCGAACCCCGTCAGGTCGCCGATATCCCGGCTACCCAGATTCGACGTCATGATGAGGATCGTGTTCCGGAAATCGACCTTCCGACCGTAGCTGTCGGTGAGACGGCCGTCGTCGAGCACCTGGAGCAGGATGTTGAACACATCCGGGTGCGCCTTTTCCACCTCATCCAGGAGAATCACCGAGTAGGGCTTCCGCCGCACCTTCTCCGTGAGCTGCCCGCCTTCGTCGTATCCGACGTAGCCCGGGGGCGCTCCCACGAGACGGCTTACAGCGAACTTCTCCATGAACTCCGACATGTCGATGATGATCGCCGCGTCCTCGTCGTCGAAAAGCTGCGACGCGAGAGCCTTGCCAAGTTCCGTCTTGCCAACGCCGGTCGGGCCGAGGAACACGAACGAACCGATGGGCCTGTTCGGGTCCTTCAGCCCACTGCGAGACCGCCTGATGGCTCGCGAGACGGCGCTGATCGCGTTCTCCTGTCCGACGACTCGCTTCTGAAGCTCGTCATCCATGTGAAGCAACTTCGTCGATTCGTCCTTCGCCAGCCGGAACACCGGGATGCCCGTCATGTTGCTGACGACGTATGCGATATCGTCCTCGGTGACCTCCACGACATCGTGCTCGCGCGACTGCTCCCAGTCCTTGCGCGCAGCCGCAAGCTGTTCGAGCAGGCGCCGTTCCGTGTCGCGCAGGTTCGCGGCATTCTCGAACTCCTGCTCGTTGACCGCGCTTTCCTTTTGGCGTTCGATGTCGGCGATCTGGACCTCGAGTTCCTTCACTTCATCGGGGACGGACACGCGACTGAGACGCACGCGCGACCCAGCTTCGTCGATCACGTCGAGCGACTTGTCCGGCTGGTACCGGTCGTGGAGGTAGCGTTCAGCCATAATGACCGCGGACTCGATCGAAGCGTCCGGATATTGCACCCGGTGATGCTCCTCGTATTTCGGGCGCAATCCGAGCAGTATCTGGACTGTGTCCTCCTGCGAGGGCGGCTCGATCATGATCGTCTGGAACCGTCGTTCGAGCGCTCCGTCCTTCTCGATGTACTTCCGGTACTCGTCGAGTGTCGTCGCGCCGATGCACTGAAGCTCGCCCCGCGAAAGCGCCGGCTTGAACAGGTTGGAGGCGTCCAGCGTCCCTTCTGCGGACCCCGCGCCGACGATCGTGTGCAGCTCGTCGATGAAGATGATCACTTCGCGGTTCTGCACCAGCTCATTCATGATCGCCTTGACGCGCTCCTCGAACTGACCGCGGTACTTCGTTCCCGCGACGATGCCGCCCATGTCGAGCGTCACCACACGCTTGTTCTCGAGGACGTGGGGTACTTCCTTCGCGATGATTTTCTGCGCGAGTCCTTCGGCGATCGCCGTCTTACCGACGCCCGGTTCCCCGATCAACACCGGATTGTTCTTCTTCCGCCGGCTGAGCACCTGACTGACTCGCTCGATTTCTTTCTCGCGACCGATGATGGGATCGAGTGCGTCTTCGCGCGCCATTTTCGTGAGGTCGCGGCCGAAGTGGTCGAGGAAGGGCGTCTTGCTCTTCTTGTCCTTAGGCTGCCCCGCCTTGCCGCCGCCGGTGATGACGGAGATGATCTCTTCCTTGATCGTCTTGTAGTCCGCGCCGAGCGCCGTGAGTATCTGCGCGGCCACGCTCTCGCGATCCTTCGTCAGCGCCAGCAGGAGATGCTCGGTGCCGACGTACTGCACCTTCATCTCCTTCGCCTCTTTCGTCGCGAGATCGAGGATCTCCTTCGCCTTCGGTGTGAACGGCGCCTGCCCCATGAGCATCTGGCCGCCGGTCTGAGCCACCGCGTCCTCTACGGACTGGCGAATGGTATCGGGGTCCTGCCCGAGGTTAGTCAGGACCGTGATGGCGACTCCCTCGCCCTCCTTGATGAGTCCCAGCAGAAGATGCTCGGTGCCGACATAGTCGTGCCCGAGACGCTGAGACTCCTCGCGAGCGAGAATCATCACCTTCTTGACGCGTTCCGTAAACATCTGATCCATGGAGATGGCCTCCGACTCATTATGTACTGCGGGTAGTGTTGAGGTAACGTGTTGCCCTGACGCTGACTCGCTGCCTTCCGGAGCGCTACGTTGCTGCGATAGCCGACTCGCTTACGTCGTGCCGTTGGCGAGCCGGGAACGCACTAGCTCCGCACGGTGCTGATCGCGTTCGTCGCTTTCAACCGGGGAACCCGCCCGGCGCTGAATGTGCGACGGCTGCGTCTGCACCATGAGTTCGTTCAGCAACTTCGTCTCAGGGCGCTTCAGTATGCCGAGCCCGACTCCGAGCCGGACTGCCGAGGTCAGGTTCATGAACTCCTGGCCGCTCAGAACGTGCGCGTGAGTGAGTATCCCGATTGCCCGGCCGATCTTGTCCTCAATCTGCGCCTCTGCGTCCCGTAGGAGCGTCTGCCGAGCGTCGTATTCGTAGTCGATGATCTGTCGCACGACTCGTGCCAGCATTTCCAGGATATCCGACTCGGACGTTCCGAGCGTCACCTGGTTCGATACTTGAAACAAACTACCGACGACTTCAGTGCCCTCCCCGTAAAATCCTCTTACGGTGAGGCCCACCTGGTTGATCCCTCGGAGCACCTCTTCGATCGACTCCACCAGCACGAGTCCCGGCAGATGGATGAGCGTTGAGGCGCGCAGTCCCGTGCCGATGTTCGTCGGGCACGCGGTCAGGTAGCCCATCTGTTCGTCGAAAGCGATGTCCAGACCGCCGCAGATATCGTCGTCGATGCTGTCAACGAGCGACCACGCGGTCTCCGGCTCAAACCCGGCGAAGAGCGCCTGGAAACGTAGGTGATCCTCCTCGTTGATCATGATGCTGAAACGTTCGTGGGGCCCCACGAGCACGCCGCCTCGCCCCTTCCGCAGGGCCAGCGCCGGGCTGATGAGGCGCCGTTCGACCAGGAGCTGCCGGTCGTCCTCCGTCATGGCAGCCACGTCGAAGTACGTCCCGTCCCGCAGATGGGGGGACGATTGCGCGGCGCCAAGCACGGCTTCGACGACCCCGATCTCTTCGTCGGGCGTGCTCTGAGTCGTGAACGGTACGGTTCTCAGATTACGGGCCAGCCTGACGCGGCTCGACACGATCACATCGGAGTACGGGCCCGAGGCGTCCAGCCACGCCGCGGAATGATCTACCAGGTCATGGAGCTTCATTGCCCGTCCGGCTCCTCGAGGTCTGCGCTCTGGCGACGCTCGTACTCGTTGATCTGGTCGCGCAGCCCCGCCGCCTCTTCGAACTCTTCACGCTCAACCGCGGCTTGCAGTCGTCGCTTCAGCACTTCTATCGCCCAGGCGTCGTTCTCAGCCGCTCCGGCCTGCTTCGTTCCGCCGGGCCGTTTGCCGGTGTGAGCATCGGCGGAGTGGACCTTTCGCAGAAGCGGCGACATGCGCTCGCGAAATGCATCGTAGCACTCGGCGCACCCTACCCGGTATCGTTCCTTGAACTGCCGGAACGAAAGCCCGCATCGCGGACACACGAGTTCCTCTTCTTCGTCGTGCGCAATCGGCTCGCCACTCGCATCCTGCATGGGCGACGTTGTCTCCTTCGCCGGTGACCACTCCGCGCCAAGTTCCACACCGGCCTCTTTTGCGCAGACGCGGCAGAGGTGCTCGGTCGAACGGTCGTCCTCGACCACGGTCGTTACGGCGACCGTCGCTTCGTTTTCACTACACCGCTGACACTGCATGGCTGCCCGTTACCGATATGAGGGGAATCGCCGCCCCGCGACGAGGCGCGCTGAGTGCTTCGCAGGCTGTCGCCTACCGTTCGGAGGGCGTACCGTCCATAAGGTACGACGCCCTGCCTGCATCCGAAAGTTCCTGTGCTACGCCGTCCGCAAGCGCGATCTGCCTGTCCGCGCGCATTGCCAGATCCCGGTCGTGAGTTGCGATCACGAACGTCGCTCCTCGTTCCCGAGCGAGACTCCACATGAGATCATGGAGCTGCTTGCTGTGCCGGTGATCAAGGTTGCCCGACGGCTCGTCCGCGAGTACCACGGACGGGCTGTTCAAGAGCGCGCGCGCCACGGCGACGCGCTGTTGCTCCCCGCCGCTGAGTTCGCTCGGGCGGTGATGTCTTCTGGTCGACAGCTCCACGGCCTCGAGGAGCGCCTCAGCCGTTGCATGGGCTTCCGAGGCCGGTACGCCGGCCATCAGGCCGGGCATCGCGACGTTCTCCACCGCGGTGAAGTCGGGGAGCAGGTAGTGGAACTGGAATACGAAGCCGATCTGCCGGTTTCTGAACGTCGCAAGCTCGCCGTCGGATATCCGCGACAGCTCCACGCCGTCCACTGCGATCTCGCCGGATGTTGGGCGGTCGAGTCCGCCGAGCAGGTGCAGCAACGTGCTCTTGCCCGCGCCGGATTCGCCGGTTACCGCGCCGATCTCGCCACGTCGTATTTCCAGATCGACGCCGGTGAGTACCGGCAGATCGCCCTCCGGCGTGGGATAGCTCTTCACGAGAGCGCGGCACTCAACGGCGATCTCCGCCGGAGGGGAAGTCGCCTGACTACTCATGGCGAATCGCCTCCACCGGCTTCAGCCGAGCCGCTTTCCATGCAGGGTAGACCGCCGATGCGAGGCAGATCACAAGCGTCGCCGATCCGATAGCCACGAAGTCGCTGATCTGCATCAGAACGGGGAACGCGCTTACCTGGTACAGCTCCGCCGGTAGCCGCACGACCTTGTACTCGTCCTGCAGCCAGCAGAGGAAATACCCGAGCGCGCCGCCGCTCATTGTGCCGACGACCCCTACGACCAGCCCCTGCCAGAGGAATATGCGGGATATCTCCCTGGCGGTGGCGCCCATCGCTTTCAGTATGCCGATCTCACGCGTCTTGTCCAGGACGACCATGCTCAGCGTGCTCACGATGTTGAACGCGGCCACGATGATGATCAGACTGAGAATGACGAAGGCGAACCATTTCTCAATCATGAGCCACTTGTACAATCCGCCGTTAAGCTCCACCCACGTCGTGGTGTAGTACGGGTAGCCTCCGAACTTCTCCCTGATCTCTCCGGCCACGGCTTCGGCGGTGAACGCGTCCTCGAGTTTTACCTCAATGGCGGAGATGTTCTCCCCCATGTCGAAGATGTCCTGCGCCTCCGCGATGTCGATAACGGCAAGCGCCGCGTCGAACTCGAAGAAGCCGGATTTGAATATGCCCGTGATGCGGAACGGCACGATGCGCGGCTGCGCCATCCAGACCGGCGCCGACGTATCAGTCGGAGGTATCACGACGAACACCTGGTCGCCGATGTACACCTCCAGCTTGTGCGCGAGTTGCCAGCCCACGACCATACCCGGCACGTTCCCGCTCTCGGCGTTGCGCCCAATGTCGAAGTAGCCGACGCTGTTGACGGTGTCCTTGTCGAGCAGTTCGATGATGTTCGACACCTCGCCGATAGAGAGCGAATCCACCGCTTTGATCTGCGCTCCGGTCTGCTTGCCGTAGCGGCTGGTCAGGAGCGTCTCCTCGTAGATCGTCGGGGCGACGCCGGTTACGCCCGGCGTTCCGCGGACGCGCTGTATCATCTTGTCCGTCGGAACGAGCAGCGTCGAGTGCGAGCGCACCCACAGATGCGCGTTCATCCCGATGAGCTGCCGCAGTATCTCTCCGGCAAAGCCATTCATGCCGGAGAGCACGACAATCAGCGCCGCGACGCCCAACGTCACGCCCAGCATCGTCAACACCGTTGTCAGGCTGACGAATAGCTGCGAGCGCTTGGGCCGCAGATAGCGTTTCGCGATGAAGAACTCGTAACCCATCGGTGCTCCGTGACCCGGGTCGCTCAGATGCCGTAGAGCGGCCCAAACTTCGCCTTCATGTAACGCACCAGCGGTTCGTGGCTGAGCGGCTTACCGGTGACGCGCTTCACCAACTCGCTCGCCCGATACTTCATCCCGTGCACGTGGATGTTCTCGCGCAGCCAGCCGAGTAACGGCGCGAACTCACCGCGCGCGAACATCTCGTCGAGGTCGCCCAGGTCCTCACGGGCCTTCTCGAAGAACTGCGCGCTGTACAGATTGCCCAGGGTGTACGTCGGGAAGTAGCCGAACATCCCGCCCGACCAGTGGACGTCCTGCAGACAGCCGTGCGCGTCGTCCGGCGGCGTGATGCCGAGAAGCTCGGTGAATCGCTCGTTCCATGCGGACGGGATATCGGCTACGTCGAGATCGCCTGCGATGATCTTCTGCTCGATTTCGAAGCGAAGCATGATGTGCATGTTATACGTCGCTTCGTCGGCCTCGACGCGGATGAACGATGGCTCCACGTCGTTGATCGCCCATACGAAGTCGTCCAGCGACACGCCCGCCAGCTTCTGCGGGAAGACGCCGCGAGCTATCGGGAGCGCGAACTTCCAGAACGCCCGGCTCCTGCCGACGAGGTTCTCCCACATGCGAGACTGCGACTCGTGTATGCCCAGCGAAACCGATTCGCCCATGGGCGTACCGTGCTGTTCGACGAGCAGCCCCTGGTCGTAGAGCCCGTGGCCCGCCTCGTGCAGCGTGCCGAAGACCGACACGTTCAGCTCGTTCGGATAGTACCGCGTGGTGAAACGCGTGTCTCCGGCGCCGATCCCCGTGGTGAATGGGTGGGTGCTCTCCGCGATGGCGCCGCTTTGCAGGTCGAACCCGACAAGTTGCGCGATGATACCCGTCAGCGCTTCCTGGCCATCCGGCTCGTAGTACCGCGTGAGAATCGTCTTGTCAGGCTTCTTGCCGGAAGCCATCACCGCGTCGAGAAGCGGCTTCGCGTCGTTGATGAGACTGTCGAAGACGCCCTGCATTTCCGAGGTCGTCATGCCGGGCTCATAGGCGTCCATGAGCGTTTCATAGCGCGTCGTGCCGCTGGCGATGGCGTCGGCCTGCTCGCGGGTGAGTTCGACAATGCGCTGCAGTATCGGCGCGAAGGCGGGGAAGTCGCTCTCCTCGCGTGCATCCCGCCAGACGACGTGCGCCTCCGAGGTCACGCGGGCGAGTTCCTCGACCAGCCTTTTCGGCACCTTCACCTCGCGGTCGTACTCGCGCCGCAATTCGCGGACGTTCACCGCCGCGTCGGAAGCGGGATCGGCGACGACGTCGCTGCCCTCCACTGCGCCAAGCCATTCGCCCATCGCGGGGTCGACGAACTGCTCATGCGCCATCCCCGAGAGCAGCGAGAGCTGCTCACCGCGGTGCTGCGAGCCGCCGTCGGGCATGCCGGTTTCCATATCCCAGTGGAGCAGGCTTCCGACCGTGGCCAGGAGACCAACCTGCTTCGACCGCTCGATGAGCTTCTGATATGCGTCCTGAGGTGTCAGTGCCATGCGGGCCTCTCATCTTGCGTGGTGTGTTGCGCTGCAAGGTATCCGGTGCGCGGAACGCCTCGTTCGCTGGTGCAATACCGGTGCCATGCGCGTTGTCATGCTGATATGTCGCGTCGCTCTGCCAATACGGCGGATAGGCGCGATCCGAAGTGCTACTTCTCGTCCGGAGCGCCGGTGTCCGCGCGTTCGGGTCTGAGCGTGGGGAACGCTATGACGTCGCGGATCGAAGGCTGGTCCGTCAGGAACATCACGAGACGGTCGACGCCCAGCCCGAGACCGCCGGTCGGCGGCATGCCCGTTTCGATGGCTTGCAGGAAGTCCTCGTCGAGCGGCGGCACCTCGCCATCCACATCGCGATCCGCCGCCTGATCCGTCAGCAGCTCGCGCTGCCGGACCGGGTCGTTAAGCTCGGAATACGCGTTGCCGATCTCCCAGCCGAGGATATACGGCTCGAAGCGCTCGATCCGTCCCGGCGTGGTCCTCGACGCTTTGCAGAGGGGCGTCGTCTCCAGCGGGTGCTCGGTGATGAACACCGGACCGGTGAGGTGCTGCTCCACGCGCTGCTCGAACAGCTCCGCGATGAGCAGGCCGGGCGGCAGGTCGTCCGCGATATCGGGGTCGCGCTCGGCGACGTGCCGCCGTAGCTCGTCCTCGTCGATGGCATCCACGTCGATACCGGTGTGTCGCTTGATGGCATCGGCCATGGTGAGCCGTTCCCACGGGGGCGTCAAGTCGAGTTCCGTGCCCTGGTACGTGATGCTCAGGCCGCCGAGTACCGCTTGTGCCGCCGCCGCGTAGAGATCCTCGGTGAGCGCCATCATGTCGGTGTAGTCGGCATACGCCTGATACACTTCCAGCATGGTGAACTCGGGATTGTGCGTGCGGTCGATCCCCTCGTTGCGGAAGTTCTTCGACAGGTCATACACGCGGTCGAGCCCGCCGACGATGAGGCGCTTCAGGTACAGCTCCGGGCTGATGCGGAGGTACAGGTCGAGATCGAGCGCGTTGTGGTGCGTCTTGAACGGGCGCGCGTTCGCCCCGCCGTAGAGCGGCTGGAGCGTCGGCGTTTCGACCTCGATGAAGCCGCGATCATGGAGCACATCCCGTAGCGCGCGCATGACTCGCGCCCTGCTGCGGAATACCTCTCGCACGCTCGGATTCACCGTGAGGTCCACCGCGCGATGCCGGTAGCGTAGCTCGGTATTCTCCGCGATGTCGTTGTAGGTCTCGCGCTCGCCGTCGACGGTGCGTTCCTTCACCACCGGCAGCGGGCGGATGCTCTTCGTCAGGATAGTGAGCCGATCCGCCTGGACCGTGACCTCGCCCGTCCGGGTGCTGAAGACCGGTCCCTCGACGCCGACGATATCGCCGATGTCAAGCTGTTTCCACGCGGCGTAGACGTCGTCTCCCACGATATCTCGGCGGACGTAGAGCTGAATCTGTCCCTCGGCATCCTGGAGGTGGGCGAAGGCGGTCTTCCCCTTCCCCCGAATCGATCGCAGGCGCCCGGCGACGCATACCTGCCCGCCGTCGAGAGATTCGGCGTTCTCCACAATATCGCGGCTGATATGCGTCGGCTCATACCGGTACGGATATGGCTCGACGCCGAGTTCGCGAAGCCGTTCGAGCTTTGCGATTCGCTGGTCGATGAGTTGCTGCTGATACTCCACGTGCGCCCTCGCGACGTTGGGGGAACTCAAAGGAAAGACGGGCGTTTCGGTCCTTTGAATGTACCTTTCAGGCTGGTCGCCGGACAACAGGCGTTGGCCGCGGGACAACTACTCGTTGGCCGTCGGACAGCTGCCTGCTGGCTGCGGGACAACTGCCTGCTGGCTGCGGGACAACTGCTCGGCGTTGAGCGTGGCGACCAGGCCGCGCATATTACGGAGTTGCGCACATGACGTCCCGAGAGGATCCTGAGACATGAGACCGGCCCGCATACTACGAGCCCTGATAGCGGCGGCGCTCTGCGTCGCGGTGGCGCACGCCGACAGACCCGCGCGGCCCGCGCCTGCGTCGGGCAGGCTCGCGGTGGAGGTGGCGCTCGCGTTCTGGCAGGGCGGGTGGCAGCACATCGTGATCCAGCCCGTGTTCGCCGGTGATCCCGCCTCGCGACCGGGACCGGACGCGTGGCTGCTTCCTGTCCAATCGCCGCCGAGCGTAGCCGAAGCTGCTGACGACTCGCTTCTTGATTCCGCGTGGCGATGGATCGATCGCGTCGCAGTGCCGGTGGACGACGTCAACGGCGCCGCTCCTAGCGATGTCGATCCCGTGCCTGCTGCTCAGGCCGATGCGTGGGAGGTCACGGTCCTGAGCGGCGTCGCGAGCGTGCGAGAGTGGTGTGCCTCGAACGGCGTCGCGCCGCCGTCGAACTCGTCGCTTGAGCACTACGCCGGCTTCTCGTTCGTCACCGCACGCCCGCGGCCGGGAGTCCACGCGCCGGGGTCCGGAGTGTTTCCCGCCCTGAGGGTGGCCTTCCCAACCGACAAGCTGGTGCTGCCGCTGCGCGCGCAGTCGGGAGTCGGCCCGTTTCACGTCCTCCTGTTCACCGCGACGTCGCGGCCGGTGAACCTCCGCGATGCGCGGGCTCACGGCCTCGTGCCCATGGACGAAGAGGCGAGGCGGCGTCAGGATGTGCTCCTGCGGCAGACGGGCGTATCGGACACCGCTCGCTCGATCGTCTGGCACGATCTGGCGAAGCTCTATGGCGCGAGGAGGCGCGCGGACGGCGGCATCGCTCGATCCGAATGGCTGAACGAACGCATGCGCGGGTGGGAGTCGGCTCCGGTGAGCCGCCTGACTCGTTTCGCGATGCCTACGGGCGAGGCCGGCGAACTGGGCACATTCCTCGCGCGGCAACGCATCGAGAATCGAGGTGACGCGCCGCCGATCGTAGTCCGGGAATACGCTGAGTTCGCTCGCCTGGCGGACCTCCAAGCGCTCGATTCGCTCTACGTATCCGCACTCGCGGGACCGTGGATGGGGCTGGCAGGTACCGAGACCGACCTCAGCTACTGGTCGCGCGACCCGGCGATCAGGTTGCGCGACCTCCTGACGCCGCTGCCACCCTACGCGCCGCCGTACCCACCCGAATTCGTGGCGGATACCGCATGGTCGTCACCGGCGCCGGAATTGCTCCCCGCGACCGATGCGCTCGCCGCGCTGTTCGAGAGCTGTCTCCGCGCGGAGTCCTCGGAGCGGATCGCCGAGATCGCTCGGAGCATCGTACGGCAGGACCAGGCGTCGCCTCGCGTGGTGCACCTCCGGCAGATTCTGGTCCAGAACCGGTTGGCAGAGGCGCGTGCCGTGCAGGCGGATGGTGATTCGCTTCTGCTGCCTGACGCAGATCTGCCCGTGCAGCACCCGCGTTCGATTCCTTCGCTCGAACGGTCGCTTCGACCGGTGAAGTCGGTGTTGCAGGCGATGTGGGTTGCAGCTCAATATTCCCCGCAGCGGCCGAATCCGCTGATCGTCGTGCCTCAAGTGAGGATCGCGCCGGATGGGTCCGTTACGCTGGTATCGGTCTCAGGCAACGCGCCGTCCGGCATGGCGGTGCAGCTTCTGCGCGCCGCTCTGGAACGCGGAGTGGAATGCGTCCCGGCAGAGGCCGAGTTCGTTCTGGACGTGCCGATTATCGTTGAGGAGTGACCTCACGGTACGCAGAGAAGGCGCGCCCAATCGAGCACGCCTTCTCCCTGCGCTATATCGCGGCACCGGAATCAGAGCGAGATTTTCATCTCCGCGGCGAATCCTACGCCGGTTGAGGCACCGGAGAACGGCACCTCGAACGGAGTGAACGCACCCTCCTTCACGAACGCCGTGTCGAACTGGAATCCCGGTATGTGGATCCCGAACCCGAGCGAGGCGAAGTGGCCTGTTCGGCCTCCCACCGACATGCCCGCTCGAATTGGCACCCACTTCCCGAGCGGCCGCACTTCCGCGCCCGTGGAGAGGCGCGGCGTTGTCGACGTTATCGCCGTTTCCGCGAAAGCCTGCTCGATGTCCACGGTCCACGTCAACAGCGGACCGAAGAAGTTCTTCGCGGCGCCCGCCCTGATGTACGTCGGCGGAGCGGCGGTCGTGGAGCTGAGGCGCTCGTGCGACGCGACGCCGGCTCCGCTCGGAGCCCAGAGCGTGTCGAGGTAGTCCAGCATGTCCTGACCGTCGGGCTTGTCGTCGAACATCGACTTCGCGTTCACATCCGTGTCGTTCTGGATGTGGAACGTGCGCCGCTCGCCGGTCGTCCAGGTGATCATCCGGATCGGCAGGTTCATGATCGCGACGCTGAAGTCGATTTCGTCCTGCCACGTCCCCGCGGCGCCGATGTTCACGCCGAGGCCCCAGGCGACGGGCTGGTCCACGCTTAACTCGCGTTCGGTGTTGTGCTCCCAGTGGCCCCCAGAGCCGCCCCAGGACCAGTCGCTCTGCCACGAGCTGTCTTCGGTCGTGGTGATCTCGGCGCCGGAAAGCTCCATCTGCACCAGTGCATCGGCGTCCCAGGTGTTACCCCGAACGACGGCTTCACCTTCGGATCGCACGATCCGCATCCGCGGCCCCGCGAGGTAGACGTTGAACGATCCGCCAACGGCGAACCGCTCGAACATCGGCACGTCGATGAGGCGTCCGTGAGAGATGCCCAGCGTGCTCATCGCCCACACGTCGGCCTTCATCCCCGAGAGATCGCGGACGATGTTCCCTGCCTCGGCATCGTTATAACGATCAAGAATCGCCTGGTCGCGAGCCGCCACGTCGTTCACGTCGACATCCGCGAGCGGGTCGTCGGTGATCATGTCGACGAAGCCGCGCGCCAGGCCGATCTCGACCATCTGCACGAAGCTCCACGAGAAGGCCCAGCGCCCGATAGCCATCGAGAACGGTGCGCCGAATTCCATGCTCTGGTGAATGCTGAGCGAACTTCCGGGGAACTGGTCGAGCGCGCTCTGGATCTCACTCGTCGTCAGGACACCATCGTCGACCCAGCCGACGTAGTCGCTCCAGCCGATTCCGTCGTTGCCAACGAGGACGCCCACGTTGAACAGCCCGATCTCCACGTTCGGCCCAGTGGAATCAGCCGCGAGATTCGCCGGATTCCAGAAAGGAGCATGTATTCCGTCCGCGAATGCCGAGTACGCCCCGGCCATTCCGGTTGCTTCGGCTTGGCTGTATCCCATGCCGACGGCGCCCGCTTGCGGTCCCGATAGCGTGAGGCAGATCGCGACCGCTCCGATGACTTGAGTCAGCTTCTTCATCACGACCCCTCCCCGCTCTTCGTTTCGGCGTTCAACTGCATCCACAGGGACACGTTCAGATGATCGTCAGCTCGTAACTGAACAACTCCCGGTGCCTGCACTAGCTGTATGCGTGGCAGCAGATAGAGATTCTGCGACGTGAAGAGCTGTAGCTCCTCCTCGCCAAGCGAGATCACTATCGTGTCGACGCCCGGGTTGTCGTTGTCGATCGACCCATCGGCGAGACGCTGCGGTTCCGGCAACGTGATTTCGATGAGCTTGTAGACACCGTTCTGCGCCACGAAGTTGTCGACGTCGGTGATGTCTATGCCTGCCGGCAGAGCTTTCGGGATGGACGTTACCGCATCCTGATCGTCAGCTGGGTACTCGCTTCGGAGACGCGTAAGGCGTGGGTCCGGGCTTACGAACATGACCAGCGCGCCGCCGAGCGGGAAATGGTTCTCAACGTGCGCGACGAGCGCGGCTGACCGCGCCTTGGGTATGATGTCGTCCCGCACGCCCTGACCCACGCTGATGCTGAACGCGTCCGAATCCTCGGACTTCGCATCGAACGTGATAGCTGGAACGTCGAACTGCAGCGGCATATCGACGGTCATGTCTCCGGCTTCGATGCGGCTCTGGTTGCGGATGAGTTCCACATCGCCCCGGATCGTCACAGTACCACGGACGCTGATGTCCGCCGTGCCCGTCTCGATCACGTTGTCCAGCGCGGCGTTAATGATGTCGAGCGGCGAGGTTACTCCATCGGTGCCAAGGCTGTCCTCGGTGGTACGGAACTCGATGACCGCGCCATCGGTGATCTCGTTGCGCAGAATTCGACTGTATTCCGTGCTGCCACTGCCGTCTGACGCCGCCACCGCCATGGTCAAGTCGACTTCGGCGTCCGCGACGGTGCTGAACGTAGCGATCGTCAGTGACGAGGCGAAGGCGACGGCATGGATCGCTTTCACTCCGGCGGGAGTGTTCTGGTCGATTCCGATGTTGAATTCCGAGATCGAGATCTCAATAGGCCTGTCCGGCGGAACGCGACCGAAGACGCGCTCGATCGCCAGCCCACTTACGTCCGCGACGACGTTTACGCTGTCCGTGGACGCTATGGGCACTCTGGTGCTCCCCGTGCCTTCCACCGTGACCAGCAGGTTTATGTTGATATCGTCGACCGGATCACCGGGGCTGGTGCCGTTTGCCAGCGTCGCTCCATCGAGATCGAATCTGATCACCTGCTCCTGGCCCGCTGCGAACGACATTACCCCCTTCGCGTAGTTGCCCCCTACCACTCCTGATATGGCGCCTGCGCCGACGGGAGGTGTTTTCGGAATGGTGAAGTCCGGCAGCTCATATCCGAGCGTGATGGGCGTCTGGATGTCGTTGCGGAACGTCAGCACGAACTCATTGCTGTCGTCCTGCGCGTCCGTCGTGGCGAGGTCGACCTGGATCAGGTCGAGTTTGTCGTTGCTGAATGATATGGTTCGATTCCGTTGAGTGGACTGCTCTGGAATCTCGGCGACCGCGGAGACCACCTCGAGCGCCGAGATATCCACGGTAGTCGCGAACGAGCCGGCCGACAGGTCGTCCGCGGACACATTCGTGCCCGACTGGAACGCCGACTCCGTGAACACGTATGTGGGGCTCGCGACCGTGACACCGCTCAGAATGATCGGCGGCGCCGCCCGAGTCTGCCCCGGCGGTACATCGGTGAGTGTCACCTGGGCATAGGGGTCGATGATATCGCCCTGGGCGGTGGTATCCGGGTTGTTGCTGAGATAGATTGAAACCGGCCCCATGGTGAGCGGGGTGTTGTTCTCGAACGAGACCACGACGCGATTCAGGTCGGGGCTCTGCTCGTCCGAGAACCTCACGCTATCGATCTTCTCGAACGTGATCTCCTCCTTGCTCATGGGCAGCTCCTGGCCCGGCATGAAGGGAATCGTGGTCCCCGGCGGGAACTGCCCGACGAGATCCGGCGCGACATCCGCTATGGCGACGTTGTTCGTCGTCTCGGGAGGGATGTCGTCAACGTTGATGAGCCCGACAGTCGCGCCGGTCACCTCGGGCGCCTGGTCGTCAACGGCGAATCGATCGCTTCCAACCGATCCGTTGTCACCGAGATCGATCTCATCCTCGACGAGGTGAATCTCGAGCCTGTTGTCGACCGTTGACTGAATGTCGGCCGCGGAGCCGTCTATATCCTCGCCGATGCTCACCCGCTCTTCCAGCAGTGGCAGATTCGTTGCGATCTCCACACTCGGAGAAAGGGTGCTCGGCATTTCGCAGCCCGCGATCGCCCACGCCGCCACAGCGGCGAGCCCGACCGAGCCACATCTCTTTGCAGTCGATGTCATGTAGTTCGTCCTCCGAAAGACGAAATGGGACCAAGCCGTCGGCGCCAGCTTTCGGTGCCGGACGGCCTCGCACAATCAAAATGAAGATACGCCATTCTCTGTCGAATCGGTTGCCCGACGGCCTCGGATCGGACCGTGTGTACATCTCTAGGTAGAGAATCAGGCTGCCGATCGTCCGAATCGTCGTGAACGCTAATCTATGGGGGCGACGCAGCGAAATCCGACCTGATCGGAACATCGGGATGGGGGCGCCCTGAGCCGAACGGTCGAGCGTGTCCACGGCGCGGGCACGCTCCACGAGCCGCCGCGCACAACCCGGTATGTTCCCGTCGCCGGCCCGGTTGGGTCGCGTGAAGTGCTCTCGACGTAGTACTCCGGGTCGTGCCAGTCCGCGGTCCACTCCCACACGTTTCCGGCCATGTCGAACACGCCGAACGGGCTGACTCCGCGCGGGAAACTGCCCACCGGCGCCGTGCGAACATGACCGTCACCCGTGCGTCCTCCGGCGCGGTAGTTGCAGTAGTACGTCGAGCCCGAATCCGGAGCGTGGCTGCCCCATGGCCACACGCGTCCATCGCTGCCGCGCGCCGCAAGTTCCCATTCTGCCTCAGTCGGCAGGCGGGCGCCGCGCCATTCGGCATACGCATTCGCCGCGGCCCAACTGACCCATACGACGGGATGGTTCGACAGCTCGGGCGGATAGCTCAGGTCCGTCCAGTCCCGCAGATAGTAGACGTCGGCAAGCGAGGGTTCGACAGTCTCCCTGCGCCACTGCGGGTTCTCGACGAGAAACGCATGGAACTGCGCGTAGGTGACCTCTGTCAGGTCGACATAGAACGGGGATACCATGACCTCGTGAGCCGGTCGTGCGTCCGCTCCGGCCTCTGAGCTGCCCATGGTGAACGACGTACCGGGAACGAACACCATCTCTACACCGCGCTGGTCGCGCGTCACGGATTCACGGGACTGGATGGTGCCGGGTGCCGCCGCGATGAGCGCGACACACGCAAACCTCATGACTCGCGCAATGCCCGGCGTCGTAGCGCTCGATCGTGTGAGTCGCCGGCGGGGGACACGTGCCAGTGAATTCGGTTGGTGTACCGCCGCGGGTGTCTTATCTTCAGCCATCAGTCACAGGGGCTTAATCGGGTACCGTCGTAGCTTGAACACGACGATCTGAGCGGTCCAAACCGGGTCAAGTACGGACTCACGCCACACCGATGGAACATAGGTCTCCCGGCTCCCGGTACGCAACAGGGCGGGCATGTCGGCGACGACGAACGCCCGGAAATAAGGGCGTGAGGCGGGAGAGGTTCGATGGGGTCCGCAGCGGAGGCACGGCACAACGACATGCTCGGACGTCCAGCGTCGCCATGGTTCCCCGAGGGGCAGCCTGAGCCGCTCGTGCTGGCGTCGCGGTCGCCGAGGCGGATCGAGCTTCTCGAACAGATCGGGCTGAGATTCATACAGAGCCCGCAGGATACCGACGAACGCCCTCCGCCGGGTGCGGCTCCTCGTGAAGCCGTCGAGATGTTGGCGCTACGCAAGGCACTGGCGGCGCATGAGCACCACCAGGACGCGGTGATCCTGGGCGCCGACACGATGGTTGTCGTCGATGGGGAGACCCTCGGCAAGCCGGCCGACGACGACGAGGCCTTTCGCATGCTGCGTCGGCTGGGCGGACGATCGCACGACGTTGTGACGGGCATTGCGATTCGAGACGGCGGCGCCGCCGGCGAAATGACCGCCAGCGAGTCGACGCGAGTGACCATGCGGCGCGCGACGGACGCCGAGATTGGTGCCTATATCGCTACCGGCGAGCCGCATGATAAGGCCGGTGCCTATGGTATCCAGGGGTATGGCGCCGGACTGGTTACGCGTGTGGAAGGCTGCTACTTCAACGTCGTGGGACTACCCATACACAGGGTGATTGAATGTCTTCGCCATATGATGACGAGTCGGTAGGCGCGGAGGGTCTCCCCGCCCCCGAATACTCCCACGATGAAGATCGCGCGTTGGTGCTCGTCGGGCATCTGCGGGAGGCGCGCGAAGAGAAGGGCTGGTCCGCCGAAGACCTCTCCGATCGGACCCGGATCAGCTTGCATGTGGTTGTCGGCTTGGAGCACGGCGACTTCGGCATCGTCGAAACGCCCTTCGTCCGAGCGTTCCTGAAGACGTACGCGAAAGCGGTCGGAGTTCCCATGGAGGAAGTCGAGGACGTCTTTCCCGAACCGAAGGCCGTCGTGGAGGAGCCCGAGGAAGGGGAGGATGTTCACGCGATTCCGATTCCGAGCCGCATCCGCATTCCGTGGCGGACAATCGGTCGCGTGCTCGTCGCCATTGTCGCTCTCGGCGTACTCTGGACGACCGAGCCGTGGAGCTGGTTCGTCTCCGATGCGCCGGAGCCCGAACTGGTCGGAGCGGCGCCTTCCGAATCGTTGCCGCTCCCGGCGATCGTTGTCTCGACCGACTCCGTGACGGGAAGGGTCGATACAATAGACACGCCAAATCCGGGACTGGAGGGCGAGCCGGAGCTGCGCGAGCGGAAAGAGGCGCCGCCTCCCCCGCCGCCTGGCGCGTGGAGTCCACCATCGACCACACCGGCTGCGATCAAGGTTGCCAGATTCGCCGTTGCCGCGCGGGATTCCGTCTGGATTCAGATGGTCGACGCTCTTACCGAGGATGTGCGGTACGACTCGTTCCTGCCTCCGGGTGGACGGCGGGAATGGGTCCTTTCCGACACGGTCCAGGTCACACTCGGACGGCATTGGGCTGTGGCCATGTCGCTGGACGGCGACACGCTCGACGTTCCCGGCCAGGCAGGGCGCAATGTGAGCGTCTTTCTGATCGGTCCGTCGGGAGTCATCGGCAGATGACTGACAAGCCTCGTCTCATAGACGTGGCGCTACCACTCCCCATCGACGACCTCTTCACCTACCACGTACCTCCGGAATTTCACGACGCGATCGAGCCGGGCATGCGCGCCATCGTACCCTTCAAGCGAGAGCATCTTACCGGAGTGATCGTCGGCGAACGCGACCCCGCCCGGAATCCGGTTCGCTTCAAGACCCGCCCCGTGCGTGACCTGCCGGACCCCGAACCCGTATTCGATTCGGAGATGCTTCGACTCACGAAATGGGTGGCCGGCTACTACCTGAGTAGCTGGGGCGAGGCCCTTCGCGCGGCGCTCCCTCAGGGGATCACGCAGAAGAGTCGTTGGATAGTGCGTCCGACCGACCCGGCGCCGTTTGCCGTCGCGTCGATCCTCGCGGGTCGGGCTCCGGCACAGGCGAAGCTCCTGCGGCTTGTCGCGGAGCGCGGTGAAATCACGCTGGAGCAGCTCCGGAAGGTTTACGGCGGAGCCGGGTTCCGATCTGCTCTGAGCGCGTTGGAGAGCGACGGACGGGTTGAGGTGCGCGATGAGGCGCCGGACATCGATCCCGCCATCAAGATCGAGAAGACCGTTCGTCTCATCCCGGGCGCCGACGAGGACGAACAGCGGCTCGGCCCCGAGCAACGCCGGCTCATCGACGCGTTGCGTTCTGCCGGCGATGCCGTGCCGGCAGGGCTGATACGGCGGGCGTGGGGCATTTCCGGCGATACCATCCGGCGTCTGGAGCGCCGTCACGTGGTCCAGATCGAGGAGCGGGAAGTTGTTCGTGAACCCGACATGGGCCCCGCCGAGCCCGAAATCGACCACGAACTTACGTCGGATCAGAGTAGCGCCCTGTCGCTCATCGAATCGCATCTCGACGCGGGCGCCTACTCCGCGGTGCTCGTCCATGGCGTTACCGGCAGCGGGAAGACGCGCGTCTACCTCGACGCCATCGAGCGTGCTATCGCCGACGGTGGCGGCGCAATCGTTCTGGTGCCGGAGATCTCGCTTACTCCGCAAACGACGCGGCGATTCAAGGCCCGCTTCGGAGACGAAGTCGCGGTGATCCACAGTCAGCTATCCGTCGGTGAACGGTACGACGCCTGGCGTCAGCTCCACTCCGGGAAGAAGCGCGTGGCGGTCGGGCCGCGCTCAGCCGTCTTCGCGCCGGTACGCGACGTGCGACTAATCGTTGTTGACGAGGAGCACGACGGCAGCTACAAGCAGGACGAGCCCGACCCGCGTTACCACGCCCGGGATGTTGCGGTTGTGCGCGCTCAGCACGCCAACGCGGTAGTGGTCCTCGGTACCGCAACGCCGTCGATGGAGTCGCTTGAGAACGCGAAGCAGGGCAAATATGCGCTCGTTGAGTTGCCGTCACGCGTCGATGGGCGCGCCATGCCCCGCGTGGAGATCGTGGACATGCGCCACGAGCGAGATACGCAGAACTGGTCGAGCCTGTCGAGGACGCTGCGCGCTGAACTCAGAGAGCGCCTCGACCGGGACGAGCAGGTGGTCATTCTGCAGAATCGCCGTGGATTCTCACCGGTGGTACAGTGCCGGGGTCCGGACTGTGGCAAGGCCGTAGAGTGTCGCAACTGCAAAGTGACGATGACGTATCACCAATCCGATGAGCGGCTGAAATGCCACTACTGCGGCGATACGCAGCGCATTCCGGCGGCGTGTCCCGACTGCGGCGAGCAAGGGCTGAAATACGGTGGGTCCGGTACGCAGAAGGTGCAGGACGAGATCACCCGGGCGTTCCCCGATACGCCGCTGATCCGCATGGACCAGGATACCACTCGTCTCAAGGGTGCTCACCACCGGTTGCTGGAGCAGTTCCGGCAGCGCAACGCGTCGATCCTGCTCGGCACGCAGATGGTGTCGAAAGGGCTCGATTTTCCAGACGTGACCCTCGTTGGCGTGATATCGGCGGATATCGGCCTGTGGATGCCGGACTTCCGCGCCGCTGAGCGCACGTTCCAGCTTCTCACCCAGGTCGCCGGCAGGACGGGGCGCGGCTCGCAGCCCGGCGAAGTCGTGATCCAGACGTACCAGCCCGAGCACCCGGTGGTACAGGCGGCCCGGAATCACGACGTGGCGACGTTTGCTCGGGCGGAGCTCGCCGAGCGCGAGGAGCTTGGAAATCCCCCATTTGGGAAGCTCGTGCAATGCCTGCTCAAGGGCACCGATCAGGATAAGACGATCGCCGCGGCGGAGCAGATCGGGAACATCGCCCGCAGACTCGCGCCGGCGAATGTCGAGGTGCTCGGCCCGACGGAGGCGCCGCTTGCGCGGATCAAGAATCACTGGCGCCAGCACGTTCTGCTGAAGGGGGCGTCGGGTGGCTCGTTGCGCACAGTCGCGCGTGAGTTGAAGCTGCGCTACGTGAAGCTCCCGCACGCGCGCAACGTCCATCTCGCAGTCGACGTCGACCCGATGACGTTATTGTAGAGGCGTGGAGGCCGTGTGGCATTCCAGGGCAGGCACGGGGGCCTGCCCCTACCGGACACCGAGACGGGACGGTGGCGCGGATCCTGTTACCGGGCGAGCGCCGCTCGCCCCTACGACTCTTACGCCTCGATCGCCGCCGGTTGCTGGTTGATCTCCCGAATGATCGCCGGGTCGAACTTGGGCTTCCGGTCGTACGTATACAGGCCGTTTACCTCCTGCTCCACGTCGGTGAGCTGCGTGTAGCAGAAGCCGCACATCTTCGGATGCCGCAGCAACGCCTCGGAGAGGCCCCGGTAACGCTCGATGAACTCCTGCGCCGACCTCGGGCGCTCGCCGTATCCCCAGTCTGCATCGCCCGCCTGCCCGGGGTTCCACCAGATGCCGCCGTACTCGCTGACGAAATACGGCTGGCCCTGCCACGGCACGTCGTTCTCGGGGAAGTTGTACCATGCGTCGCCGCCGTCGGACATGGCCTCGAAGCGCTCGGCGAATTTCTGCACGTCCTGCTCGTAACAGTGGCAGTCGTAAACGTCGGTCGACTCCGTGTGCACGTAGCCCGACGTATCGATGCAGGGACGCGTCGGATCGGCGAGCTTCGTCGCGCGGTAGATCGCGCGGAGCGTGTCGGGGTCCTGACTAGTCGCCGTCTCGTTGAACGGGCACCACCCGACGATCGACGGGTGATTCATGTCGCGCTCCAGCACCTCCGACCATTCCTCGTGAACGCGGGCCAGCGCGGCGGGATCGCGCAAGTCGAGACCCCAGTTCGGGAACTCGTCCCAGACGAGGTATCCGAGCTTGTCCGCCCAGTAGAGCGTGCGCCGCTCGAACACCCGCATGTGCAGGCGCGCGCCATCGAAGCCGAGACCCTTCGATATCTCGATGTCGTTGCGCAGGTCGTCGTCGGTGGGCGCGGTGTAGATGCCTTCGGGGTAGAAGCCCTGATCGAGCACGAGCCGCTGGAACTTCGGCTTCCCGTTGAGCAGCAGCGCGGGACCGTCGATGCCGAGGTCGCGCATGCCTGCGTAGCTGCGGACTTCATCGCGCGTGCCGTCTCGCCCCGTGAGCGTGACCGCAACGTCGTAGAGGAACGGGTCTTCCGGCGTCCACAAGTGGACGTCAGGCACATGGCATCCCATGAGCGCGACACCGCCCTGCATTCGCCCCGTGACGTCCGCGACCGTCTCGCCCTCGGCCTGCACGTGCAGACGCACCTCGCCGCCCGACGCCGCGCCCGCCGCGTGGACATCCACCCGCATCACGCCCGCCTCCGGTACCGGCACGATGCGCAGCCGCTCGACGTGCGCAGCGGGCACCGCCTCGAGCCATACCGTCTGCCAGATGCCCGTCGTCCGCGTGTAGTGGCACCCGTGCGACTCGTACCGCTCCGACTGCTTGCCCGACGGCTGGAGCGGCGACCGCGTGTCGTCCTGCGCGAAGACCATCAGCACGTTCTCACCGCGCTTGAGTGCGCTCGTGATGTCGAATCCGAACGGCGTGTACCCGCCGCGATGCGTCCCGACGTGTTGCCCGTTCACCCATGCCTGCGTGAGGTAGTCCACCGCCTCGAAGCGCAGCATGACACGCATCTCGCTCCACTCCTCCGGCACGGTGAACGTGCGTCGGTACCAGACGCCGGGCATGAAGTCGGTGTTCTCCACGCCGCTGAGCCGCGACTCCGGGCAGAACGGCACGATGATCTCGCTTACCAGACGCGCAGCGTCTGGCAGGCCGCGCGCGACGCCTGACAGGCCGGGGTCGAGTTCGAATTCCCACCGGCCGTTCAGGTTGATCCAGCGGTCGCGTGTCAGGTCGGGACGCGGGTGTTCGGGACGCGGGGTGTCGGGCATAGTCGGGCTCCGTGCGAGGCGTGGCGAAGGGACGGGGAGAGAAGGTACGGTGGGGGATGGGAGGGGCAATACGAAAGAAGTGTGACGGAACGTGGAGTGACGGCTTGTTCCGCGATCCGTCGTGCGATACAATCGTGGTAAGGAAATGTGTGAAGGAGCCGGACATGACGACAGTCTTCCTCAGTTCCACCGGTCGCGACCTCACGGCGTACCGCGAGGCCGTCTATGCTGCTATCGAGGGAATAGACGGATACCACTGTGTACGCATGGAGGACTTCGGTGCCCGTGATCAGGGGGCTGCTGAGTTCGATCATGCCGCCGTCTCAGGCTGCGACGTATTCGTTGGGGTGTTGGGCCACACGTACGGAGCCATCCCGGCCGGAAGTGAAACGTCGTATGCCGAACGGGAACATGATGAAGCTATCGCGGCTGGTATTCCGCGCCTCATGTTCCTTGCTCCCGAAGATTTCCCGATGCCACCTGGGCTTGTCGAAGCAGACGAGTACCGCGCCCGCCAACGTGCCTTCAGGAACCGCGTGAGCAGGGAGTCGATTCGTGAGGCGTTCAGCACACCAGACGATCTCTCGCGCCGAGTTACACGAGCATTGCACAACTGGGAGCAGAGCCGTCTACGGACGGTGAGGGCGACCGTCTGTGACCCACGTCGCTCGGTCCTCTTACTACACGTCCTCGTCCCGCTTCTATCCGTCCTCGTCGCCGCAGCGATCGCTCTTGCCATCTGGGCGCGCGCGCCTATGTCGGCGCTTTGGGTGAGCGCGGCGGTGCTAGCTGCCTTGCTTGTGTGGTTCTGGGAGTGGTACGAAGAGGGGCGAGTGAGATGGTCAGGAATCCTCTTCGCTGTCGCTGCTGCGGCGATCCTGAGTGGGGTCCTGCTATTCAGGACATGTCGGCAGTACCGTCCACGCTAGTCTGCGCCCGTTGCTGGGCAAGTGCCCGATACTGTGTCTGAGGATGTTAGCATGGCGCAGCCCCAACCGCCTGCTACTTCGCCTACCGAAGCCCGGCCATACCCTAGATTCCCTTGGCCCCCGCCGGTAGCGTCCGCTGTGGCAACGGTCACGCTGGATAGCGTCAGATCCTCCATCGGCAGCCACTGTCGATTGTCGGACGTGGATGATGCGCTACGTGGCGCTCTGAAAGGCGCAGGGTATTTCAGCGCCAACTACTACATTGTACCGGGCGGATTCGCGCTTGTGACTCCAATGGAGAGAATCGGAGGGGATGCGTCGAAAAAGCCCGAGCCCGAGCGATGGCACCTCTCACCCATGTCAGATGACGATTTCTCCCTGATGGATTATATCAGGGCACTCTTCTCGGCGACAAACGGGTACTACCGTGTCCTCGTGTTTGCCGTGACCTCGGATGCCTTCTCACAAGAGCGAACACCGGTGTCGTATGATAGGGCAGGATCATGGTCTGACGGAGGGTTGAATAGACTGCCGCGGACTATCGCCAGCGAGAGGTACACGGAGGAGCATGCATGCGTAGCTCTTGTCTATGTTTTCCGCAGGCCACCTTCGGGCGAGACACCTGCGTTGGTTGCGAGCCACTACACCGCAAGAACCCATCTGCGGAGAGCTGGGCTCTGGTCATTCATGGAGTGATGCGATGGCACAACGTCCCGTAGTAGAGTGCGAGAAACGCCTTGTCACAACCTGGCTGGTTGGTGCCCTGCTGCTGGCGACCCTTGTACTCACGCGAACCTACCTAGGACACTACGGCGAGAGAACAGAGGAGGCGTGGGACTGGTTGCTGGCGACGATCCTGCCGACGCTTAGCCTCACGGTAAGCGCTGTGGTCGTAGATCTCCAAGACCGTAGGAAGCAGAGGAAGCAGGTGAATTCGTACCTATTCTGGGTAGCATTGGTGCTGTCGCTAGCATACTTGCTATTCGTCGGTGCCATCGTCGTGTCGAAAGCCTTCGCGCCAGTTCAGTCTCTCGATGTCATGCGTGAATACGGTGTTCGTCTGGCGGTGGCCCAAGCGGTCGTAGTGTCATCCCTTGGCGCCTTCTTCGTCAGGAGTTAGCCTGCGGAGTGTCGGGGCGACACCCGCAGGAATACCCCATCTTCCACGTCGGCACGAACCCCACCGGGCGGAACGCGCTCTTGTGCCGCGCCAATCCCTCGTGGCCGAGATCGCCGGCGTCGTTCACGTACCGGCAGCCGTCGAGACGTCGCATGAGCCCCACGCGCGCGAACTCGGCGAGACCGTGAATCGTCGGATCGCTCTTCAGGATGAAGAAGCACGCGACGTCATCCCGCAGCACGCCTCCGAACGCGAACGCCCGCACCCGCGCGTCGACCTCGACGACGATCCCGGTCAGGTGCGGAGGGCCGATCTCCGTCGCTACGTCCAACGCGGCCATGGTGTAGCCGAAGTCGAACACCGGCTCGACGACAGGCTCGCGGACGTCCTGCCACTCGCGTAACAGATCCGCGCACGCGTCGCGGTCGGTGCGACCGTCGCTGACGGCGGCGGTGTAGTCGCGCACGAGCGGGAACGCTTCGCGCTCGCACCGGTTGACGCGCTTGCGAAGGGTCCGGAACGCGCCCCCGCTCATGGCGAGCACGGCGTCGCGGTCGTACAGGTACTCGCGCTCGTACGGCGTCACGCGCCAGCCCGGCTTGTCCGCCAGCAGTGCGGCGGCGGGCAGGTCCGCCCAGAGCAGCCGCGTTTCCAGCTCACCGCCATTGTGCGCGGCGAGCGCATCGGTGATGCGGGTGAGAGCCGGGAGCGGCTCTGCGGCGAGCGGCGGGACAATGAGATCGACGTGGCCCTGTCCGCGGATGCGTCGCCGCAACAGCACGACCAGCGCGTCGTCCATCTCACCAATGAGCACCGCGCGCGAGGGCGAACGTCCGTAGCTGACAAGGAATGGGCCGTACGCCGCCCAGAGCCAGGTCTGTGCGGCTGAAGCGGCGCGCACCAGCCGCCCCACATCGGTGCGTGCGATGGGATGGAACGACGCTCCTGCGAGTTCAGTGGATTCGGAGAGTGGGCCGGACATGGGTCTCAGGCGTCGGTACGAACGGTACGATTCGTGACGCCTGCCGCAGCGCGATCGTGCCGGACGGTGCGCTCCGCGTCGGGCTGATACCGCTCACGCAGCGAGTCCAGGACGGCGTCGAGGTCGAGCGGGCCGCAGCCGAACACGTCGATGGAGATGAGAAAATCCTCCGGCCACGTGTGGATGCTGGCATGCGACTGGGCGAGCATCAGCACGGCGGAGTATCCGCGCGGCTCGAATTGATGCGTGTGCTGCTGGAGCACCGTGGCACCGCCTGCGATGACGGCCTCCCGGAGGTGTCGCACGCCCGGCTCCGGCGTGTGGAGCAGGTCGGTATCCTGCACGATGAAGTCCGCAAGGAGGTGTATCGGCGCGTGGGTCACGACGCGCTATCCTGGGCGCTTGCTTGCTCGCCACCCGTTCGCCGCCCCGTGCGGACGAAGCGGTCGGCGCCGCACTCGGAGCAGCCGGCACGTTTGAGATCGGCAATCGTGGAAATCGGCGCGCCCGGACCCACGGCGCAGAGCGCACCGCACTCGCGGCACCGGTAGGTCGAGATCGCTGGACGCACGTCGGACGTGTAGAGATCGCCCTCGTAATGCCCTGGGACGATGGATTCCGCGTCCGGCGCGAGGACGAGTTCCGCGAGGAGCGACGTACCGGCGATTAGGCCGCCCCCTTCATACTCGTTGAACGCGGGCGTCCACTCGCTCACGATCCAGCCGATGTCCAGCATCGCGGCCTGAATGTCTCGCATGTCCTGGGGCGCGACGTGTCCGAAGGAGAAGTAGCAGCGCGTTCCCGGCCGCGCGCCGACGGCCTCCGCGGCACGTGAGAGGAACAGCTCCGTTCCCGGCAGCGTGTACGGCGGATCGGTAACGACCACGTCGAACGCGCCGCGTAGGTCGTCGGGCACCGGATCGCGCGCGTCCCAGACGTGCGCTTCGACGCCGTCCCGTGCAGCGAGCGCGGATACGATTCGCGGATCGATGTCCAGCGCGCACAGCCGATCCGGGTTCGCCTTTCGCCCGGCATCGGACTCAAGCTGCGTCCATGCTACAATCGCACCGGTGACGAAGTCGTCGTCGCCGAGGCAGAGCACGCGGCGTCCAGTAAGCGCGTCGTGGGATGCGAGGTAGGCGACCCGCCGAACGAGTGTCTCGGGCGTTGCCTTCGCCTGGTCGAGTGTAGTGTCGGCGTCGGGCCGTTGGGACGTGAAGTCGCGGACTCTCGCGAGCAGGTCGGTGGGTGCATCGGGTGATGAATGCGCGGCGTTCGGGACGCTTGCCGACTCTCCGAACATCTCGTCGGCGAGTTGCTGCCCGCGCGGGGTGAGACCTGCGCCAGACGGGCGCTTCTCGATGACGTCGAGCTTGGCGAGTTCGCCTCGTATCGCGGCCACCACGGGGAGCGGCAGCCTCGCGGATTGGGCGAGATCGCGAGTGGCGATCGTCCCGGCGACGTGCACCGCGCGGAGCACCGCCCGGACGCCCTCCGCGCCCTCACGCACACGAGCGCCGACAGCGGCGCTTTCCAGGATCTCGGTCGGTGTCATCTGCGGTCTTGCGTCAGAATCCTCGCGGTCCGCCGAAGACCCCACGGCCTCCGCCGCGCCCGCCGTCTCGTCCCGTGTCTCGTCCACCGTCGCGTGGCCCCCTGCCTCTGTCCGGAATCGTCGCGGCGCGGTTTGCTTTCGCCTGCTCGCGCTCCATCTCGTCTTCCGTTTCGAGGCCAAGTTTCCAGTCGTCGAACTTCGACTCGTTGAACAGCACGCCGAGGCCCTCGGCGAGTTCGTCGAGCGTCGCCTGATCGATTACGCGGTGCTGACCACCTCGACCGAGAGGGTTCTGGTTCGGATCGTTGATCATTTTTCGAGCCAGACGGTCGCTGGTGCGGATGTCGAGCAGCGGCAGCGCCGTGGCCTTCAATGTGTTCAGGAACTTGATAAATCCCGGTAGCTCAGTGCGCCGGACGCGCATGTGCCCGTCGCCGCGGATGCCGAACACGGGCTCCTCGCGGTCGTCGGCGAGAATCGGATACTGGCTCTTCACTCGCGGCATCCACTCGCGCCAGTACGACGCCGGGCCGATGGTGATGAGGCGGTTGCGCAGATCCGGGTCGTTCAGGGTCGTGTTGTCGAACACGAACGGCAGGCGCGGGCGCGAGTCATCCTCGCCGCGGCCGAACGGGAACATCGTGACGCCGATCGTACTGAGCTCCGCGCGAAACGGCCGAGCGCGCTCCGGGCGGGCGTTAAGGTTCACCGCGATGCCCTTCCAAACGTCCTCGGTGACCTCATACTCCCAGCCGGCCGATTCGGCAAGCGCGATGAGTTCGTCGCGGCATCGAACCTGCATAAGTCCGCTGAATTCCTGAGCTTCCCAGAAGAGTGTACAACCCATGTGATACTCCTTCTATCCGCATTTTCGGCTGGAGACGGTCGTGGACCGTTCCGACATCCGGTCAGGTCGGATTCGCGGACGCGCGGAGAAACCGTCGAAGGAACGGGTGCCTCCGCCGAGCGACCTCACTACATTCTTCAATGATGGGGAAATAACCGGAACCGATTGGGGTTCCACAGAAGATACCAGCATGTCGGGGAGCAGGCAAGGAATGTTCGGGACTATATGCAGGGCATCCGTTCGATGAGAGTGATCGCGGGGACTGCCCGAAGCGTGCCGCTGTACGAGGTTCGCGCCGCGACGACGCGGTCGATGACCGACCGGGTGAAGACGTCGGTCTTCAGCATACTCGACCCGCGCCTGATCGGCGCACGGGTGATCGATATCTACGCGGGGACGGGCGGGCTCGGCATCGAGGCGCTGAGCCGGGGCGCGACGTTCTGCACGTTCGTGGATCGCGACCGCGACTGCGCGCAGACGATCGCGCGGAATCTCGAACGCACCCGCGTCGCCGATCGCGCCCGCATCCTGAACACGGATGCTGCGTCCGCGGTTCGGCAGATTGCGCAAGAAGGCGAACGCGCGGACGTCGTGATTTTCGATCCGCCGTTTCCACTGGGGACGGAGGAGCGTCGCGGTGTGCTCGACGAGCTTGCCGACACGATAGCTCGGGACCTGCTCGAACTCACAGGGTTGCTCGTGTACCACCACGAGCAGGGTACCGACGGTGGCATCGCCCCTGTATCGCTGGCCATGCGAGACCAGCGTACGTACGGTCGGAATATCGTCACGTTTCTGGTGCACACCGATTCTCTCGAAGAACCGCCCGCCGCCCGTTGACTCGTCCGTCGCGGATATCTACACATACAGGGCGATCTTCCCACAGCACGCATTTCCCGACTGCTTGACACATACCACGAGGACTACTACATGCGCATCGAAATGAGCCTGAACGGTCGATGGAGATTCTGTCCCGCGTTCGACCAGATCAGTGCGGATCAGCGTTGGCTCGATCCGGATTTCGACCCGGCGAATCCCGATCTCACGCCGGTCACCGAGGGCGACATCGGGTGGGTGCGCCCCGATTTCGATGATTCCGGTTGGCTGGACATCACCATTCCCGGAAGCTGGAACAGCGAATTCGAGGACCTCTGGAGCTACGAGGGGCACGGATGGTTCCGGCGCGTCGTGGCGATCCCGAGAGAATGGGAAGGCCGGCGCGTCGAGTTCTTCAGCGAGGGCGCGAACTACCGTACCGTGGTCTCGGTCAACGGGCAGGTAGCCGGCGAGCATTCAGGTGGCTACACGCCGTTCGCGATACCGATTCACCGGTTGCTGAAATTCGGCGAGGAGAACGTCATCGCCGTCTCGTGCGATAACCAGCCGAAGAAGGATCGCGTGCCGGGCGGCCAGTTCGACTGGTGGAACCACGGCGGGCTCTATCGCGATGTGTCGCTGCGAATTACGGACAATGTCTATATCGACGACGTGACGGTTGACACGAAACTTGAGGACGGCGGGGCCTCGGTCGGCGTGAGCGTCACCGCCAGGTGCGACGGCGGCAAAGTAACGAATCGCGCCATCGACGTGCAGCTCTTCGACCCGGCCGGTGAGCCCGTGTTGCTTCCGGCTACGGCGCGTTCGCAGATGCTCGCCGAGGCGGATGGACACGCTGCCGCGGAACTCAATCTTCCGGTGCCCGACGCCCTGCTCTGGACGCCGGATGAGCCGCATCTCTATCGTCTCGTCCTCACCGTCAACGACACGATGCACGAGCACAACGGCGATACGTGGAGCATGCGCATCGGCCTGCGGGAGATACGCGTCGATGGCCCCAGGCTGCTGCTCAACGGCCGACCGCTCCTCATCAAGGGGATCAACCGGTACGAGGACTACTCCGGCGACAACCCCGGGCACGGACGTCCGGGGCACACGCACGACGAGGCGTTGCTCAGCCGCGACCTCGATCTGGTGAAGTGGCTCGGCGCGAATGCGTTGCGGAGTCACTACCCGCCGCACCGGCGCCATTTCGAGTTGTGCGACGAGCGCGGCATACTGAACCTCGTCGAGCTACCGCTCTACCAGTGGGGCAGGCCGCTCGTCGAAACGGCAAGCGCCGACGCGCTGGTGGCCGCGAAGGCCCAGCTTACGGAGATCATCGGCGCTCTGAAGAACCACCCGAGCGTCTTCATGTGGAGCGTGAGCAACGAGAACCTCGTTGTGCCGCGCTCGGATGATCCGGAGGTCGTGGCGCTGGCGAAGCAGACCGCTGACGGCAACATCGAGCTTGTCGAACTCGCGCACGAACTCGACCCCACACGCCCGGCCGTGGAGGTCAGCAACTGCTGGCCCGGTGATCCCGTGCACCAGCACACGGATGTGACTGCGATCAACATCTACGTCGGCACGAACGTGAATGACGAGCGCGGGCTTCCCGACACCGTCGAACGTGCGCGCGCCAAGATCGCCGAGCAGCGGACGGAACTCTCCGACAAGCCGATCCTCGCGACGGAATGGGGTTCGTGGGCAGTTCGCGGCATGCGCACGGACTACTTCCCCGGCGAGGAATACCAGGCCGCGAACATCAAAGCGATCTGGGATGGCATGCTCGAGGAGGACAACGTCATCGGCGGCTTCGTCTGGGCGTTCGCCGACTCCGACGTGCACCGGCGCTTCCTGTGGGTGTACGAGTACCGCTGCGCGTACGGCATGTTCGATATCCATCGCAACGCGAAGGTGAGCGCACACACCATGCACGATGTCTGGACGGCGCTGCCAACCTTCCGCGACTGACGACGATACCAGGGGACGCTCACAATGCGAAGTGAAATGAGTTTGAACGGACAGTGGCGCTTCTGCCCTGCGTTCGACGAAATCAGCGCCGACCAGCGGTGGATGGATCCGGATTTCGATCCGTCGAATCCGAACGTCGTGTCCATGTCGGGCGAGCATCTCGGATGGATTGCCGAGGGCTTCGACGACGCCAAATGGCTCGACATACCGGTGCCCGCAAGCTGGAACGCCGCCATCGACGACCTATGGAGCTATGAGGGCAACGGCTGGTACCGTCGCTCCATCCGGATACCCAAGGGTTGGGAGGGTCGCCGGGTCGTGTTCCACAGCGAGGGCGCGAACTACCGCACGGTCGTGTACGTCAACGGCGAATACGCGGGCGCTCACGACGGTGGGTACAACCCGTTCGAGATGCCGGTGCATCACCTGCTTCGGTACGGTGAAGACAACCTCATCGCCGTGGCTGTGGACAACCTGCCCATGCCGAGCCGAGCGCCCGGGCGCCAGTTCGGATGGTGGAATCACGGCGGTCTGTATCGCGACGTCTCACTCCGCGTCACGGACACGACGTGGATCGATGACGTCACCGTCGTTACGGATATCGACGGCGCCGCCGCATCGGTGAGCGTCTCGGTCGATGTACGAAGCGAATCAAGCGCTCCGGCTGATCGGGACATCGTTGCGATGTTCGTGGACCCGGCGGGAATGCCCGTCGAAATACCGGCGGATGTCCGTGCCCACGCGCTGCGCGTCGAGGATGGCTCCGCGCGGGCCGAGCTGCGCTTCGACGTGCCGGATGCGTCGCTCTGGACGCCGGACTCTCCCGAGCTATACGACTTGCGCATTGAGCTGTGCGATGGCGATCGCGTGGCCGATTCGTGGTCGCACCGAATCGGGCTCAGGACATTCAAGGTCGACGGTGGCAGGCTGCTGCTCAACGGCGAACCGTTCTTCATCAAGGGTGTGAACCGCCACGAGGACTATCCCGGCAGCGGACGGACGCATGACGCGGCGAAGCTCGGGACGGACCTCGATCTCGTGCAGTGGCTCGGCGCGAACGCGTTGCGCTGCCACTATCCCAACCACCGCCGCTTCTACGAGTTGTGCGACGAGCGCGGCATCCTGAACATGGTCGAGGTGCCGCTCTGGCAGTGGGGCCGGCCGCTGGTCGAGACCGACGACCCGGCGGCGCTGGATCAGGCGAAGGGTCAGCTTCGCGAGATCGTCAAGACCTACAAGAATCATGCTTGCGTATTCATCTGGAGCGTGAGCAACGAGAGCCTCACGCAGTCGCACAAGCCTGACGACCCGGACTCCGTCGCGCTGGCCAAGCAGACGGTGGATGGGAACGTCGAACTCGTGGATCTGGCACACGAACTCGATTCGACCCGTCCCGTCGTCGAGTGCAGCAACGAGTGGCCGGACGACCCGGTGCACGAGCACACTGACATCAGCGCGGTAAACGTGTACGTGGGCAGCCCTCAGCCGCCGCGCGCGGAGTTCATCGACCAGCCCGTCGCGAGGCTGCGAGAGAAGATGCGTGGGCTCCGGGCGCAGGTACCGAATCGTCCCATCATCGCGGCGGAGTTCGGCGAGTGGACGAAGTTCGGCTTGATGACGGACCATCCTCCCGGCGAGTACTTCCAGTCGGCGAAGATTCGCGCGTTCTGGGAGGCCTTTGAGGACGAGGAGAACGTCATTGGCGGGTTCATCTGGTGCTTCGCCGACTACGACGTGCATCGCCGCTTCCTTTGGTCGTACGAATATCACCTCGGCTACGGGCTGTTCAACTTCCACCGGCGCCCCAAAGACGCCGCGCACGCGGTGCGAAAGATGTGGTCCGAATGATGCCCGCAACCACCGAGGGCCGCCTTCTTGAGCGGATCGACTGCACCGATGAGTACGGGCACGAACGCTGTTTCGCGAACGGCGCGGTCCGCGTTATCGACGGCCCGGCGGGGCGGTATCGGGAAGCCGAAGGGGTCCCGCTCTCGCGGTTCGGCTACCGATTCGCCGTCCGGGAGACGGGGCGCCCGCACGCGCTGGTCATCACATTCCCGGACGATCGTCGCCGGTTCATGTGCATCCAGGACGGCACCGGATACGATCTGTCCACGGGCGTACACACGGGCTTCGCTCATCCGCTCAGCGGCGGGATGCGAACCGTTCGCCAGGTCTTCTGGCCGCGATGGACCGATTGCAGCGTCGTCTTCATGACGTGGGGCCACGATGAGCCGGCGGCGGCCGCATCGATCGAGGTGTACGAACTCGACGATCTCCCGGCGTTCGAGCCTCCCTCCCCGGACTATGCCACGCCTCGCCGGGCCATAGGAATTCAGTACGAGGATCCATGCGGAACCGGCGCCGCCGAGGGCGCCGCGAGCCGCGAGGAGTGGATGGAAAACGTTTTGACGTATGCCCGGCATTCGGGGCAGGATCTCCTCGCCTACCCCATCGTATGGTACCACGGGCCGCACTATCCCTCCGAGCGCGAGCCCGTGAGCGACTTCGACATGGTCGTCGCCGCCGACCGCAGGCAGTACGTACGCTGGACTTCGCGGCCCGCGGACTGGTTCGCGATGATGCTTGATCGAGCCGGCGACGCGGGTGTCGGGGTTGAGGGCGTGATGACGCTCCTGCGTCTGGGCAGCCTCATGGAGCGGATGAACATCGATCAGCAGGCAGTCGACGCGGGAGCCGAGACGATCAACGCGGTGCGGTCCACGGGGCATGTTCAGGCGGGCACGCAGGACTGGACACCCACGTACAACGTCCGGAACTACGACGAGCTAGTGGCGAACGACGAATCGGTCGGCGTCGCGAAGGATTTCCAGTACGCATATGGCGAGAAGACGCGCCAGCCGTATCCCGTGGGGCCGATGTTCAACGTCCTGCATCCCACCGTTCAGGACGCGATCCGTGGGCTGGTTCGCGAGATCGCCGAGCGGTACGGATCGTACAAGGCTTTCCGCGGTGTGCGTCTCTCGATGTGGGCGCCGGCGATTACGTGGTTCGGCTCTCTTCGCACCGGATACGACGATCTTACGATCTCCCTGTTCGAGCAGGAGACGGGCGTCAGCGTTCCCGGAGAGGATGGTGATCCCGGGCGGTTCGCGGCGCGATACGAGTTCCTGACGAGCCGTTGCCGCTCCGCCTGGATCGCGTGGCGATGCGCGAAGGTTCGCGACCTTATGCGCGGGCTGCGCGACGAACTCCGCGGCGTTCGGAGCGATCTCGTGCTGGGGCTGGACCTCTGGTCCGAGCCGTTTATCCCCGCCGTGATTGGCAGCGGCGGCCCGGAGCACCAGCTCGGCGCGCGCCCCACCAATGTCGAGCTGTTCCGCGAGGGCGGCATAGACCCGGCGCTCTACGAGGATGAGTCGGGCATCCGGTTGACGCTTCAACTCGAAGGTGGTGGCCGCGATCGCGGATCCTCCATTGAGGAGGACGCACCCCTCTCCGCGTTCACGATGTACCGTGACCACGACTACCTCGATGGCGATACCCTACGCGCGGTAGCGGCGCAGGAGCGGCCGTCGGCGTTCATCTTCAACGCGTGGCACGAGGCGTGGGGCAAACACCGGTGGTTCCCGGCGGACGCCGACGACGATCAGGCCCGCGATCTGGCGGTCATGGGCGGCGAGCCGGCGGAAGGCATCTTTCGCGTCAACTCCGAGTACCCGGACGATGGGTTCTGGTGGGACTCCCAACTGCGTATCACGCCCGCGTTTCCCGCGCCACAGCACTTTCTGGAGCCATACGCCCACGCGCTGGCCGAACTCGACGCGCTGGAAATCACGCGCGGCGGGCTATTCCTCGACAAAGCGCACACTGGCGAGATCGCCGCGTTCGCCCGGGCGTACCGGGCCCTGCCCGCCGTCAAGTTCAAGCAGGTCGGCCCGTCGAACGATCCCGTCGCAGTGCGAACGGCGCTTGTCGACGGACAGCGATACGTCTACGCGGTGAATCGCGACCACGTTGGAGCGACGGTGGAACTCTCCCTCGGCAATTCACCGTGCGCGCTGACCGATCTTGCCAGCGGAGAGTCCATCGACGATGCCGCCGCCCGTTTCGAGCTTGGCTCGTACGAGTTGCGGTCGTTCACATGCGCCTGCACCGACGCCCCAACGTCGGCTCGCGTCACCCTCCCGGACGACGCGCGTCAGGCGGTAGAGCAGGACGCCGAAGCGGCGCTTAACGCTCTCCGACACGTTCGCGAATCCGGTCGGAGCATTCCCGGCGCGGACTCGATCGAACGCGGGATCGTCGCCGCAATCGAGGAGGGGCGATTCGCGTGGCTCAGGCGCGCGCTGACGAGCTACCCGGTGCTCGCCGCGCAGGAGCCCGAGGCTACTACTACTTGCTTGCGCAGTTCGACGTAACTTCGAATGCGCCGGTAGTACCGAGCATATCAGCGTTCCTCAGACTACGTCAGGACGCCGTCATTCAGAACGAAGTGAGGAATCTCTAACATCCTCAGCACAGGAACGATTCTTCGCTGCGCTCAGAATGACATCGAAGATTCATTGCGAGGCATTCTGATAGTGACGCTTTCCTGTGCAGGCAGGCACTACTGCGTAACCCACTCGGCTTCCATCGTGGCCTCGCACGACAGCGATCGTGTGATGAGGCACGCCGAGTGCGCTTTCTCCAGGATGCGCCCCGCCTTGCGGAGGTCGGCTTCGGCGACGGTCACCGTCGGCTTCACGGTGATCGACTCGAACCGGTAACCCTCCCCCTTCGTGAACGACAGCTCGCCGCTCGCGGAGGAGCTGTACCCGGCGATCGTCAGATTCGAGTTGGCCGCAATCGCCGCGAACGTGTTGAATAGGCAGATTTCCGCCGCGCCGAGCAGCATATGCTCCGGGTCGAGCCGATCCGAGTCGCCCGGCGAACCCGTCGGGTGTTCGAGCGCCTTGAACGCAATGTTCCCGTGCTCATCCGCGCCGCTCCAGGCGAAGCTTGTCTCGTAGTGCATGGGGATCGCCATGTGTCTCTCCTTCGGTCTCCCGCTGACTCGTTCATCGCTTGTATCGGAGTTGGGTTTCCAGTGTTGTTATCGTGCGATAATGGCCCGTTTCGTCGCTCGGAAAGTCTGCGACGTTTCCGTCCCGACAGCCTCGACGCGCACGATGTAGGGCCCCGTCGATACCGGCGTCCCGCGCTCGTCACGCCCGTCCCAGACGAGCGCCACGACGGCTGTCTGCTGTGTGCCGTCGACGATACGCCGCACGCGGCGTCCGTGCCGGTCGAAGACGTTCACCGTGAGCTGTACCGGCGCGGCCGGCAGCTCCACGGCGATGGTGACGTGGTCTGTCGGGATGTCGGGCCCGATCCGCAGGACGACCTTCGCCGGCAGTTCGCGGCCAACATGGTTCGGTGCGCCGGGAGTGCCGCCAGGGACGTGGGACGTGCGCCAGTTGTCCGGCTCCAGCCCGCTGCGTGAGAAGTCGATGCGCTCGACGGAGAATCCCTCGACGACGGCCGAGCCCGGGTACGTGACTTCGTCCTCTGGATTCTGGACGTCATGCACAGTCCAACCCGTGAGGCGAATCGTGCCACCGTCGTTCGTGATACCGTATCTGCCGAAGCCGGCGCTCTCGATGGTGAATACCGTCACGCTGTCCGGCACGTCCAGACAGAGCCCGCCCTCCGTGGCGCAACCCGGGTCGACGACAACCGCGTATCCGCCGGGCGCGACCCATTGATGCGTGCCGACGCGGTGTACTGCGTCGGAGTAGACCGTGTCCGCGTGCTGGACACCGATGAACCAGCGCGCGATATAGGCGTAACGGGTCCCTGTATTGTACAATTCGACCCATTCGCCCGTGTGTTCGTCGCCGGCGGGATTCGCCATGATCTCCGTGATGAGCACGTCCGGGCGCGCGGCTCCGACGATGAGGAGCGCTGCCGCCGCTAGAGCAGGCCACGCGTGCGCCGGACGATCCACTCTGCCGTCAGCGTCGCGATGATGAAGAAGAGCAGCCATGGTGACGCCCCAATATCGATGCGCCGTTCGCGCGGTTCGAGTATCTCGTCGAGTTGCATCGCTGCAAGCAGGCTGTCGGCGGATGCGACAGGCGCGTAGTCTCCACCCGTCGCCGCCGCGATCCGCTCAAGAACATCGCGGCGCTGGCGGGTTTCCTCATGTTCCAGGCCGCCGGCCGACACCGAGAATTCCACAGTCGCCGTGCCGAGGGAGCCGCTGCCGTTCCTGGCCTCGGCGATCGCGCTGTGTTCGCCCGGTGTCAGCCCGAGAAACTCCGCGCCGTATCTGCCCCGGCGGCGAGCGTCGGCGGACGCCGTCATGGCGCCGTTGTCCACGTCGATCCGAACCGTCGCGTCGCTGAGCGGCGAGTGTTCGTCATCGAACACGTGCGCGAGCAGTCGGACCGGCTCGCCAAGGCGGTAGTGCGCCTGGTCGCTCTGCAGTCGGACACGGCTCACCGGCTCGCGGGTGGCGAGCCAGCGGGCCAACGCCTGCCAGAATCCAACCGCGGGCGACTGTGGCGAACCCATGCCCGCCGGGATCGTCTCCCAACGCCAGTGCGTGCGCCCGAGAAACGTCCCGACCCGTCCCGCGCCATGCCTGCCGGTGGCGGCGATCGTTCCGTTCTCGCTCGCAAGTAGCTCGGACCCGCCCGGTCGGACGGTGGCGCCGACCGTTGCCGCCAGCAACGGTGGGAGGGCGTTCCAGTCGAGCGCCCATCGCGAGAATTCCGGGTCGTCCGCGAATGCGGGGTGGCGCTCCAGCCCCGTCGAGATGCGCGTTGACAGCTCAAGCTCGAGAGGCCGGGAGCGATTCAGCTCCACCGGCAGAATCGCCGCGATCATCGCGGGGATGGGCGAGCGCCCCGGTATGACGAGCAGCCCGGCTCCGTCGCCGACGGCGTCGGTAAGCGACTGAAGCTCCCGCGCGGCAAGCGCTCTCTCCGGCAGTTCGTGCAAGATCACGAGGTCCGTATCCGCCAGGCTGTCGGGGTCCAGCGGCGCAGGCCCGTCCCGATGTGATCTATGTGGCGGCATCCAGAGCCGGACGCGGGTGCCGTTGCGCCTTGCGAGGAGCCTGAGCAGGAATGCGAGGTCGGCGCTGGGCGCTCCGGCGAGCACCAGCACACGGCGCTCGGCCTTGAGCACCTCCAACGAGAACGGGCGCTTGTTGTTCTCCGTGACGATCTCGTCCGGTACCGCGTCGACCTCGACCAGGCCTGTCAGGACGCCCGGCGACGCCGGAGGCAGTTCGAGTTCCACGTCGATTCGCAGGCCGTTGGCCGGGAGGCGTAACTCGCGACGTGCGACGGTTCTGCCTGCCACTATGGCGCGCAACGCGACGGTCCGGCCCGGCGTGCCAGTGTTCTCCACGGTTGCGGTGAGTGTCGCTGGTTTCCCGGCAAGCGCGATCTCCGGCGTGGAGACTCCCGCGATACGGACATCGCGCTGAGGTAGGTCGCTTCCCACTCCGATCGCGGTCACGGGCAATCCGGCTTCGGCGGCAGCGCGCACGGGATCGGGCCCGGTATTGCTGACTCCGTCGGTGATGAGTACCACGCGGTCCGGTGGGGGCATCCGTCGGCGCATGCTGAGGAGGGCATCGCCTATCGCTGTCGCGTCGCCGTCGAATGCGGGTAGCTGGTCGTCAAACGGCGTGGCGTTTCGAGCGAAGGAGACGGATCGAGTCTCCGCCCGCTCGCGGAGACGTTCCATGCTTGGCGTTGCGTTCAAGGCGACGACGGCGTCTCGGCGGCTTCCGAGGGCGTCGGTGAACGACATGCTCTCGCTGCGGTCCACGAGGATGCTCAGCCGCGGGCTACGTGCGTGCAGTCCTGTCGTAACGAGTCGGGGCCCCAGGGCGACAACCGCCATGGCGGCGATCGCGCTCAGGCGGAGTGCGAGGAGTATTCTGCGAGTCCGAGCAGGAACGGGGGGGACTGTTTCGCGATACGCGTACCATGCGACCGCCGCGACGACGCATACGAGAGAGAACCAGAGCGGCGCGTACGCTCGAAACGACAGCGTCCAGTCCGATTCCATCAACGCCTGTCCCGGGCGTACATGCGCATCGCCAACGGCGTTGCGTCAATCATCTCGCCACGCTTGACGCATTCGGCGGGAGCGCCGGATGAACACCACTACCATCGCGGCCAGGGCTCCAAACAGAACGATGTCCCAGATGATGCTCTCCCACCCCAGGATCCAGGGCCAGAGTGCCGCGATGGCCAGGAAGATGGCAATCCATTCCCACCACTCACCCGGCGCGAGTCCTTTCGGCGGATCGTCCGATTGCCTGGGAGCGCCGCTTGCCCGTCGACTTCCATCATTCATGTGAACGCCCTTCCAACCCAAGCTCTGTGACGAGTATTCCATCCGTATCCACCGATGCGACGCCCGCCGTGCACTCGATCCCGCGCTCGGACCACGCTCGGACCATCGCGTTCGCGACCGCGTCGGAATCGCCGAGAGTCAACGCGAGCAGAGTCGGACCCGATCCGGCAACGCACACGCCGAGAGCGCCGGCCTCTCGCGCTGCGCTCCGAACGGCGTCGAAGCCGTGTATGAGCGGCGTGCGGTGGGCTTCGTGGAGCCGGTCATCCATAGCCTCGGCAACGGACGGCCAGTCTCCGGCGGCCCAGGCGGCGACCATCCATGACGCGGCCCGCAGGTTGAACACCGCGTCGGCGAGCGAGACCTCCGTTGGGAGGATATGCCTCGCGTCGCTAGTGCTCAACTCGAACGCCGGCACAGCGCAGACGAAGGTCGCTCCCGGAGCTGTCGGAACGTGCCTGACCTGTATCGGGCTGCCGGCCTCACCGCGTGCGACGATGAGTCCACCGTACGCCGCAGCGGCGACGTTGTCGGCGTGTCCCTCGATGTGGGCCGCGATATCGACCAGGCGCTCCAACTCGACCTTGCCCATCGAGAGCAATTGCCCGATCGCGATGCCCGCCACGGTCGCGGCGGCGCTGGAGCCCAACCCACGCGATAGCGGTATGTCGTTTTCCACGGAGATGCTCAGAGCCGGGACATCCGATCCGTCGCCGCCAAAGCCGGCGAGCATCGCACGGTATATGAGGTTGGACTTGTCCGTGGGCAGCGCCGAGGCGCCTTCGCCTTCGATGCGGGCGACGAAATCACCGTCATCGTCGGTGGCTACCGTCGCCGAGAGTGTCAGGTACCGCGCGAACGCAAGACCGAAACAGTCGAACCCCGGGCCGAGGTTCGCGGCGGTGGCCGGAACTCGAACGGCCCATCCGCGGGGCATACCGGCGGTGTGTGTCATGGGGGTGTGTCCGATGTCCCATCTCCGCCGACCGATCGCGGTCGCTGGGTCGTTGTTGCCCAATCGCGGTGCGTTATCTTAGGTGCGTGAAGCCATAGCCCCGGAAGGGCAGCCCACCAGAACTGTTCTTGCGTACATCTAATGTTCAGCCGAGTGCCCGTGCGGATCAATGCTCGAACCTGTCAGTCATGAGGATGCGGTGACCGGTCTGCCCGATGACGTGAACGCGTGGAATGAACGGATGTTCCGTGTCGTGATGCCCATCGTGCGGGATGCGGAGGCCGCCAGGGACGTGTGCCAGGATGTCTGGATCCGCTACATGGAGCATCGTCCATTCGACGCGGACGGCTTCAGCCTGGGCGGCTGGCTCACAACCGTGGCGCGTCGCCTCGCGCTGAATCACGTCGCAAGCGGGCAAGTGCGGTTTCGCGCGTCGGTTACGGTCGATGCCATCGATCCCGCGGCGACCGGCCCGTCACCGGCGGAAGTCGTCGGACAAGCTCAAGAGGCCGACCGGATCATGTCGGTTCTCGCGTCGCTCAACCCGAGGCACGCCCGCGTCATCGAGCTGTGCGACGCTGAAGGGCGCTCCTACGCCGAGGCTGGACGCGAACTCGATCTCAGCGAATCCGCTGTGACGTCGCTTCTGCACCGCGCCCGCACAACCTTCAAGCGGCGGTACCTCCTCGCGGTCGCGCCGGCATGGCTCCGTGCGCTTGGCGAGGCCGGGTCGGTGGACGATGTGCTGGACTCGGTCGATCCGCTGACGCCGCCGCTGGATCTTGGCGACGCGGTGGAACGCCGTGCTCACGACCTGTTTGCGCGGATTGCCGGGAAGTGGGATCGCATCCGCACGTCGAGTGTGCCGTCGGAACTCGATGCCGCCGTTGCCGCCCGGGCACGCCTCGGCTCGGACGAGAACGCGCTCGACGTGGGCACCGGTACCGGCATCGTCGCGATGCACGTCGCGCCGAGAGTGCGCCGCGTCGTGGGAATCGATCGCTCGCTTCCGATGCTCAAGGTCGCGAAGGAGCGTGTCGCGTCGAGCGGCTCGCGCAACGTGCTCATGGAGTTCGGCGATCTGCTCGCGCTGCCCGTGCGTCGGGATTCCATCGACGTTGCGTTCTGCTCGCTCGTTCTGCGGCTCGTGGAGCGGCCCGATGATGCAGTCGCCAACGTCGTCCGCACGTTACGGCGCGGAGGACGGATCGTGGTCTGCGACGCACTCAAATCGGGAAAGAACGCGGACACGGGCCTCACGGCAGCACAGTTGGAGACATGGTTCTCCAACGCGGGGCTCTCCCGTGTGACGATGGATACCGTGGGTGAGCGCGGCACCGGCAGGTTCGTGATAGCGGTTGGCCATCGCGACTGACGGCCGGCGGGCCAATGTGGTGCTTGCCGGTCAGGCGGACGCTGCGTGCAGGACGTCCTCCACGTAGAACTGGAAGCGATCGTCGTGGGGGAAATGGACCAGCATGGCGCCCAACGGTACCAGCTCGACCAGTAGCGGATAGCTGAACGACCCGGATGCCACTGCCACGATGCACGGCAACAACCCCGCGATCAGGCACAACACGTACGTTGAGACGAGCGCGTTCTTGTAGTGCGTCACGAGGCGGAATAGTTTCCAGTCGCCGATGGCGCGCGCGAGGAGTGCATCCTTCGTCACGAACGACGCACCGGTGATAAGGGGTGTCAGAACGAAGGCCCCGTACCAGAGATACGTGGACGACGCGTTCGCGGCCGTCGTGCCGATCGTAGTCAGCGCGAGCGCCAGTCCAAGCGCGAGTATCACGGCGCTGACGAAGCCTATAGCCCACCAGAGCAGATGCGTGAGGTGGTGGCGCACCATGTAGCGCTCGGCGATTGTCCAGCGATCCGGCTCCAACATGCGGTCCTCTCGTCGTTCTTCAGGCCGGGCCGGAGCCGGGCGAATCCATGGTTGCCGCGGGCAGCTTCTTCGCCAGCCCGCCGAATGCACCGTTGCTCATGATCGTGATTACGTCACCGTCGCGGGAGTTGCCGACGGCGTATTCGACGATCTCGTCAACGTCGTCGAATTGCGTTGCCGTGCTTCCCGCTGACGAAATGTCGCGCAGAAGCTGCTCTATGTCGAGCCGCTGCTCCGTCGGGATGCTGTCGCGCCGGTGAATTCCGCCGAGCAGCACCACGTCCGCCAGCGAGAGCGCTTGCGCTAGTTCGGCCTGGAACGCACTCCGCACCGTCGTGTTCGATCTCGGCTCGAACACAGCCCAGACGCGGCGATCCGGATGCGCCGCCCTCACCGCTCGCATTGTCGCGTCGATCGCGGTGGGGTGGTGGGCGAAGTCGTCGTAGATGACCAGCCCCTCCCGCGAGGGCAGCCGCTGTAGCCGGCGGCGCACGCCAGCGAACGACTCCAGCCCGGCGGCGATTTCGTCCAGCGACAGACCGACGTGATTCGCCAGCGCTGCCGCAGAGACGGCGTTGGCGACATTGTGCTTCCCGAACAACGGCAGCCTGCATCCCACAGCGCCAACCGGGGCGGCAAGGTCGAACACCGTTCCGCCGGTATCCTCGCGAACGTTTCGAGCGCGCCAATCGGCATCGCGCGGCGGCGAATCGTTCGACTCAACGTCGAACGTGACACGCGTGGCCCATCCGTCGGCGGTCAGTCGCATGACACGTTCGTCTGCCGCGTTGGCGACCACGGCGCCGTTGCGCGGGATGAGATTCAGCATACGTCGGAAGCTCAGTTCGATGTCGTCGATCGAGGCGAAGATGTCCGCGTGGTCGAATTCGATGTTGTTGACGATGACACCGTCGGGCAGATAGTGGACGAACTTCGAGCGCTTGTCGAAGAACGCCGTGTCGTACTCGTCGCCCTCGGTGACGAAATACCGTCCGTCGCCCACCTGCGCGCCGACGCCGAAGTTCTCCGGCACGCCACCTATCATGAACCCCGGCTGTCGTCCGGCGTGAGCAAGCAGCCACGCCAGCATCGCACTCGTCGTCGTCTTGCCGTGAGTGCCCGTGACGACCAGCGACGTTGTTCCGCGTATGAAGAACTCCTTGAGCGTTTCGGCAAGCGACGTGTATTTCAGCTTCCGGTCGAGAACCGCTTCGACCTCCTCGTTGCCGCGACTGAGGGCGTTGCCGATGATCACCAGGTCGGGCGCCGGGTCGAGACTCGCCGGGCTGTAGCCCTCGATCACGCGGATGCCGCGCTCCGCCAGCAGCGTGCTCATGGGAGGGTACGCCGCCGCATCCGACCCGGTAACGCGGTATCCGCGCTCGGTCAGCAGTCCGGCGACCGCGCCCATGGCCGTGCCACAGATGCCCACCATGTGGATGTGATGAACGTCCCGCATCATGCGATCTCCGCCCGATGCTTCACTCGGCCGTCTCGTCGTCGGAGCCCTTGTTCGCCGGATGTCCGGAGCGGCGCTCAAGGAACTGGAGAAGCGCGGGCATGAAGACGACGGACATCGCCAGCACGGACACCATGCCGATCAGCGCCACGTTCCCCATGGAGTTCAGGCCGTCGTGGGTGGCCAGCTCCATGCCGCTGAATCCGATCATCGTCGTTACGCTGGCCATGAGCACTGCTCCGCCGGTGGTTTTCATCACGTATCGGAGCGAAGAGGCGCCCTCCTCGACGTACCGATGGTACAGGTGCACGCCGTTGTCGATGCCGATTCCGATGATGCTCGGTATCACGACCATGTTGTAGAAGTTGAGCTTGATGCCCACCAGCGTCATCAGCCCCATCATGAGCGCGAGTGCGCCGAAGAGCGGCGCGGCGACGATCGCTGTCGCGCGGAAGCTGCGGAAATCCAGGAAGATGATTACCAACACGACGAGCAGCGTCACGCCTATGGCGATTGAGCTGTCGCGCCGCATCACGATGAGCATGTCGGCGAAGATGATGGCGCTGCCTGACGCGTGGAACGTCTCGTCAGTGGCGTCGACGGTGCGGATTTCATTCGCGAATGCGATGGCTTCGAGGCCGTTCGTCAGCGCCGCGCTTGTGCCGATCACCACGAAATCGCCCAGCGATCCGTCGTTGCCACGGAACTTTTCGAGCACATACCACGGTAAGTCGGTTTCAGCAAGCGGCTCAACCTTCAGCAGCGCATCCAGCTCCTCTCGCGTGATCTCGGTCTGGCCCGATAGCACGGCCTCTTCTCGGCCGGTGATCGCGCGCTGAATCCGGCGGACGAGACGCATTTTCCGATCCTGTTGGTCGGGCAGGTACGACATGATCGTCTTCACGTCGGTGATCAGCGACGCTTCGCCGTTGCTGTCCCGCATCGCTCGGACGGTCGTCGCCACCTCCTCACGCATGGCCGCGTCTTCGACGACGATCGCCGCCGGTGCCGTGGGCATCGACCTGATCCCGTAGATCTTCCTCTTCACGAGATTGGACGCAGGCAGGTTCGCTCGGAGCTTCGAGAAGTTGTACTCGAACTGGATGCCGTTGTCGCGCTCAGTCGCCGTTCGGGATGCGACGGCGCCGGGAAGACCGACCGTTGCAAGGATCGCGGCCACGAGCAGTCCGCTGAACACCATCACCGTCGGGCGCGCGTACGGCCAGGGCGAATTCGTGCGCCGCCACTCCGCGACGTGCTTGCGGTGCCGTACGAGCCGCAGCTTCTCGCCGATAGCGATGAACGCAGGGAACGTCAGCAGAACCGCCGCCAGCGTCATGAGGATCCCGGTGCCGGCGATGAATCCGAATTCCGAGAATCCCTTGAACTCCGTGATCATTAACGAGTAGAACGCCGCGACGGTGGTTGTCGCGCTCGTCGATAGCGCCTCGCCGGTGTGTATGACCGCGAGGCGCGTGGCCTCTTCCATATCCCGGCCGAGGCCGCGTTCCTCGATGTAGCGCGAGAAGACATGTATGCCGAAGTCGATGCCGAGACCGGCGAGAACCGCGACGAGGAATCCCGTGATTAGGTTCAGATTACCGATGGTGAGCGCGGTGATCCCGAACGTCCATGCGAGCCCGGCGATGAGCGGATAGCCGATGAAGACGAACGCGAAGACCTGGCGGAAGTAGAGCGAGATGAGCAGGATAATCCCCGCGAGCGCGAACAGCGCGGTGGACTTGATGTCGCCCAGAATCACGTCGTACTCGTCGACGCGGTTCTTGAATTCGCCGCCGTAGTATATCTCCATCTCCGGGTGGTACGACGCCGGATCGAGCTGCTCGACCTGCTCTTTCGAAAGCCGCAGCAGGCCGCGCGCGGTGGACATGTTCGACGACTCGCCACGCGGATACGCCATCACGATTCGGCGCGTGCCGTCTTCTGTGGCCCATCCCGAGCCACCTTCGACCTTGCTGCCCGGCTCGCTGGCGGTGTTGTACTTCGCCTCGATGTCGCTGAAGTCGAGCGGTTCGCTGAATGCGTCCATCTGAGCGCGGGATGAGACGCGTCGATAGACGGTGACGAGGTCGCCGTAGTCCATGTAGAGGAGGCGGTTGTCGTGGAAGAAACTCAGGTCGCGGCTCCACTCCACGAACTTGATGCGCTCATTCCGCTCCATTGCTGCGCCGATATCCAAGGCGAATCGATAGTTCGCGGCGGAATCGGGAGACTCAACGAGAAAGATGATCTTCTCAAGGCCGCCGACCTTCTGATGCAAGCGGTCGAGTTCGCGGACGCTTGGGAAGGAACGAGGCAGAAGCGCTGCGAGATTTGTCTTGAGCTTGAGGTCTCTTGCGGACCAGAGTGCGAATGCCGTCAGAAGTACCCAGCCTGCCGCCGATATCCACGGATGCCGAATGCTGAAACCGACCCATCGCTCGACGCCCGCGCGCACCGGCGAGCCCTTCTTCATCAACATCTGCGGCTGAACTCCCGGAGCGCGTGGTCATGGAGCTACGTGGACCTGCCAAACAACCACGCGCCGCCCCGATCAGCATGACCCGGGCGGCGCGTTCGTAGCTCTATCGTTGTATCATGGTCGGCCGACCGCATATACGGCCAGATAACCCGTCAATCAGGCGGAAAAGGAGTGTCCACAGCCGCATGTGCTCTGGACGTTCGGGTTCTCGACCTTGAAGCCCGCACCCATTTCGGTCTCGACGTAATCTATCATGGCGCCTTCAACATACCGGGCGCTAAGCGGATCCACCACGACCCTGATGCCGTCATGGTCCACGATCTCGTCATCGTCGGCGAACTGATCATCGAACGCCAGCCGATACTGGAAGCCGGAACAGCCGCCACCGACGACCTGCAGGCGGAGACCGTATTCCGGATTGTCTTCCTGCTCAAGCAGCTCCTTGATCTTTCCGGCGGCGGACTCTGTGATGTTCACCAATGTCTCGACGGCTTCTGACATATGAAAAGACCTCCTGGTCGGGTCTGAACGCGAGCGTTTCGCTCTGCTCCGGCACGCCACGTGCGCGAACGCGCCAATCCAACTAGTGAAAGATACGCGCCGGATCTGCCGACAGTCAACGATCTGCCGCCCGGCGTGCTCGTATGCAAATGGAACGATGGGAGCACGGGATCGGTTCCTGCGCGCTCGTCAGCCGGAGGCTCCGGGCACCGTCTGCCAGGCCGTTGGCGCGCCGCTGATTCCCTCCAGGCGGTACCGGTTCCCCGGGATGTCGACGTGGACGGTCTCGCCGCCGGCAAACTCCGTGACGCGCTCGCTTCCGTCGGGACTCACCAGCTCATGGTGGGCGATTGGGGCGAACCCGGTCTGACGGTGCACGTCGGCGAGAATCTTCGCGCGTTCCAGCTCGCCCGGCCGGAATGCACCCGACCGATCCGGACTGTTGACCATCGGCGCGCCGCCGAAGGAGAGCGCGTAGAGGAACTGCATATCGGAGTTGGCGTCGTTGAGGTTCCACGGGGTGACCATGCAATCGTGGTACGCGCCGTTGAACAGCGGCACCGGAACGCCCACGAACTCCCCCTCGAAGAGCCCGGACTGTTGCTGGAGCGGCGCCCAGTAGCAGAAATCGGTGTACGGCACGGACCAGTCGGTCGGCTCCTCGGAACTGAGGACGATCCCCTTGGAGCGCACCCAGTCGAAGCAGGCGGCCCGGGCGCGCAAGCACTCTTCGCGCGTCTGCGGGTGATCCGGATGAGTACACTCAATGGGCTCGATGATGTTGAAGACGTCGATGTAGGTCGCCGTGAGCTTCACGTCATTGCGCAGGATCTCCTCGAAGTTCCTCCGCACGTAGCCGAGGGCGTTCTGCTCGCACAGGAACGCCTGCGCTCCGCCTGCCCACCACGCCTTCTTCGTCACTACGCCGTTCAGGTCGAGAACCGCGAGGTCGTCCGAATACGTCTCCGCATCCTGGTAGAAGTCGATGTAGTTGTCGTGCGTGGCGAAGAGCCAGCCAAGTTCATCGCACACGTCCGCCACGGCGCGGAATCCATCCCAGCCTCCCGCTTCGGGGCACGGCGGCAGGATGTCGGGATGCAGGTTGTCGTATCCGCGCGTCCCCCAGCCGTCGAGGTGAACGACGATTCGGTCGGAGCCGTAGACCTGCGCGAAGCGTCGCAATCCGGCTACCGTGTCGGCGAACGGGGTCACTTGGCGATTCCGCTCCGGATTCTCGGCGTCGTAGTAGTGCGAATCGGGCTGAGTGTTCCGCATGGTCGACGCGGCCGCGATAGTGACGCCTTCGAGCTCGCGGACGCGCGGCACCTCGGTAGCTTTCGTCTCAAGTGTCTTGAGGCGCCCGTCCGCGCGAACGTACTCGCGGTAGCGCGCGGTGAAGTCGTTGTGGTCGGCGTCGCCGAACAGCGTGTATCGCACGTGCCGAGCGTAGCTGAGCCCGCCCATGCTGGGATGCCACTTCGGCCCGACCTGCGTTGGTCCGCCGGCGGGGTGCTCAAGATGCATGCCGCCGTCGAACGGCGTTTCGAGAATGGCCATGTACGCATCGCCGGGCCGGATCGCGCCCCACCACGGCAGGAATATCCCCGTCGTATTCGCCAGACCGATCCACCACCAGTCGATCTCGTGCGGGAAGTCCGGCGGCAGCAGGAAGCCCTGTCGGCTCGGAAGGGCATGATACACGCCGCCGCCGGACGCTTCCACGTCGAAGGGTCGTGGATACCGTACGATGCCAAGCCGCTTCGCGGCATCGTCCACAGGGATCACGCGCACGACGACGTCCGACGAGACCATGTCGACCGCGATCATGATCGCCAGTGTCGCATCGACCTCGCACGCGCCCGATCCGAAACCCCGGACGGTGGCTCGAATGCCATGTAGATCCCCTGTGCGATACTCGGCGATTTCGCAGTGTCCAGCGGCAGCGAGGGAGCAGGTCGGAGCGTCCTCGTCGCCCACGATCTGGACATCGGCGTCCGCTGCGGCCACCATGTTCCACGTCTTCCCGCCGGGGCGCTGCATGGTGAATCCGAGGGTGTTGGAGTCGACGCGAACGATGACGGCGTCCGCCGAGATCGTCCACGCGTTTCCGTCCTGCGTCACGGTTGCCATGAGTATCTCCTGACGTGGGGTCCGTGGGTTGATCGTGCGGGAACGTACGCCGCTCCCGGCGGCGCACCAATCGTGCTGATGTGCCTCACGATGACCCGTCGAGGCCGGGTACTGCCTGCCAGCCGGTTGGCGCGCCGGTGACTCCCTCCAGACGATACCGCTGTTCCGCCAGATCGACGTGTACGATCTCGCCGCCGGCGAACTCGGTCATCCGCTCGCTACCATCGGCGGTGAGGAGGTCGTGCCGCTGAATCGAGGCGAACCCGGTCTGACGGTGGACGTCGGCCAGTCTTCTCGCTCTTTCCAGCTCGCCCGGCCCGAACGCGGCCGCTCGATCCGGGTTGTTGATGATGGGTGCGCCACCGAAGGAGAGCGCGTACAGGAAATGCATCGCCGCGTCCTCGCCGTCGAGATTCCACGTCGTGACGGCGCAGTCGTGATAGGCGCCGTTGAACAACGGCACCGGGATACCCACTATGTCGCCCTCGAAAAGCCCGAGCTGTTGCTGGATGGGCGCCCAGTCGTAGAAGTCGACGTAGGGGACGGACCAGTCGGTAGGCTCCTCAGAGCTGAGCACCATGCCCCGCGACCGCACCCAGTCGAAGCACGCCGCTCTGGCGCGGCCACACTCCTCGCGCGTCTGCCGGTGATCCGGGTGGAAGCACTCGACGAGCTCCATGATGCTGAACACGTCGATGTACGTCGCCGAGAGCTTCACGTCGCCTCGCAAGATCTCCTCGTAGTTCCTCCGCACATAGCCGAGCGCATTCTGCTCGCAGAGAAACGCCTGCGCTCCGCCGGACCACCATGCTTTCTTCGGCACAACACCGGTCGCATCGTGAATGGAGAGATCGTCGGAATGTGTTGCCGCGTCCAGGTAGTAGTCGATGTAGTTGTCGTGCGTGCAGAACAGCCAGCCGTACCCATCGCACACATCCGCAACCGCGCGGAATCCGTCCCAGCCTCCGGCTTCGGGGCACGGCGGCAGGATGTCTGGATGCAGGTTGTCGTAACCCCGTGTCCCCCAACCATCGAGATGGACGACGACACGGTCCGAGTCATACGCGTCGGAGAAGCGTCGAAGCCCAGCGACGCAGTCTGCGAACGAGTTCATGCTGCGATTCCGCTCGGGCTGCTCGGCGTTGTAGCGGTGGCAGCCGGGCTGACGATTCCGCATGATGGACGCGGCGGCCATCGTTACGCCTTCGAGTTCGCGCACACGCGGAACCTCGGTCGCTTTCGTCTCAAGCGTCTTCAGACGCCCGTCCGCGCGGACGAACTCACGGTACCGAGCGGTGAAATCGTTGTGATCGGCGTCGGTGAACAGCGTGTAGCGAACCTGCCGCGCGTACCCGAGACCGCCCATGCTGGGATGCCACTTCGGCCCAACCTGCGTCGGGCCACCTGCTGGATGCTCAAGGTGCATGCCGCCGTCATACGGCGTTTCGAGTATCGCCATGTACGCGTCACCGGGCCGAATCGCGCCCCACCACGGCAGGTAGATACCTGTCGTGTTCGCCAGG
>CAZEAI010000003.1:0-24304 GCA_964510105.1 uncultured bacterium | reverse complement strand
CCGATCCGCCACCAATCGATCTCGTGAGGATAGTCCGGGGGCAGCAGAAAGCCCTGCCGGCTCGGCACGGCGTGATACACGCCCGGGCCAGATGCCTCGACATCGAACGGCCGCGGATACCTTACGATACCGAGCGCCTTCGCGGCATCGTCCACGGGAGCCACCCGCACGATGATGTCCGACGAGACCGTGTCGACAGCGATGATGACCGCCAGCGTGGCATCGACCTCCGTTGCGCCGGAGCCGAACCCGCGGACGCACGCTCGTATGCCGTGGAGATCCCCGGTGCGATACTCGGCGATGTCGCAGTGTCCGGCGGCAGCGAGTGAACAGGTCGGGGCGTTCTCGTCTCCGGTGAGTTGGATGTCGGCGTCCGCTGCGGCCACCATGTTCCACGTCTTGCCGCCGGTGCGCTGCATGGTGAATCCGAGCGTATCGGCGTCGACGCGGATGGTGAGGGCGTCCGCCGAGATGGTCCACGCGTTTCCGTCCTGCTTCACGATTGCCATCGGGAATCTCCTGACCTGGGATCGCTGTGTTGATCGCGCTGGGAACGTAACCCGCTCCGGGCGGCCCACCAATCGTGCTGACCAATCTCCGGACGCTCGGCCCAGTTGCGCTCGCCACCGGCAGGCGGGATATTCTGCCGCGCACGACCTTCCGCCGCCCACTCTGGGAGCAGATCGGATGAACAATAGGGACCGAATCAGCGGCACTCTCGCCCACGACAAGTCATACGATCATTACGGCATATTCGAGGATTTCTGGCCTGAAACAATTCCACGCTGGGTTACGCAGGGATACCCGGAGGGGGTCGATCCGGCCGACTACTTCGAGTATGACTTGCAGGGCGTCGGCGCGACGCCGGACATGACGCCGTTTCGCGATGAGGGCGCCGAGGTCCTTGAGCAAACGGATGAGTGGATCGTCACGCGTTCGGGCTGGGGAGCGGTGCTGAAGAACTGGAAACATCGCTCGGGCACCCCCGAGCACATCGAGTTCGGCATCAAGACGCGTGAAGACTGGCTTCCGTATCGCGAGCGGATCGCCGACGTCACGGACCCCGCACGCATAGACGTCGAGGGGATGAGAACCGCCCTCGCCAAAGGGCGCACAAGCGGCCGGTTCATCGTCTTCGCATACGCGTCAATCGTCGAGACCTTGCGGGCGTCCCTGGGCGACGTGACGATGCTGGAAAGCATGCTGCTCGAGCCCGACTGGATTCACGACATCAGCCGCGTTGTCACCGACTTCATGAAACGGCACTATGCGCTGCTGTTCGACGAGGTGGAGATTCCCGACGGGATATTCGTCTTCGAGGACATCGGCTACCGAAGCGGGCTGTTCGCCAGCCCGCGGGCCATGAGCGAGCTGATCTTCCCGTACTACGCCGAGATGTTCGATTTCTTCCACGGCTACGGCCTGCCGGTCATCATGCACTCGTGTGGAGGTGTAACGGAGGCCGTGCCACACCTGATCGACGCCGGCGTCGATTGCCTTGAGCCGTTGGAGGCGAAGGCCGGCGTAGACGCGATCTCGCTCGCTCGCGAATACGGCGACAGAATGGTGTTCTCGGGGAACGTCGACGTGGTCATTCTGAGCACCAACGATCGAGTAGCGATCCGCAAGCACGTTCTCGACCTGCTCACTTCGCTATGGGATATCGACGCCGACTTCATCTTCCACTCCGACCATTCCATCCCGCCGGAGGTGGATTTCGACACGTATCGGTACGTTGTCGATCTCTACCGCGAGTTCTGCGCGACACATTCACGCTGACGACGTATCGGGGCGGGGCGTCGTTGCCCCCGTCGCGGACGGACGGGATATTTCCGCAGGTGATACCTGAACAGACCCCCATCAGCCGCCGTCGGGAGACGCTGAGATGAACTCACGAGACCGCATGAAGGGCATCCTCGCCCACGACAAGTCGTACGACCACTACGGCATCTTCGAACACTACTGGGGCGAGACGGTGCCCGCCTGGCAGGAGCAGGGATATCCCGAGGATACCGATCCCGCGGCCTTCTTCGACTACGACCTCAAGGGCGTCGGCGGCGGACCTGACATGACGCCGTTCCGTCTGGAAGAAGAGGACGTTCTTGAAGAGACCGACGAGTGGAAGGTCACTCGTTCGGGATGGGGCGCGGCATACAAGAACTGGAAGCACCACTCGGGCACGCCGGAGCATATCGACTACCTCATCAAGACGCCCGACGAGTGGAAGCCGTATCGCGACCAGATCGCAGACGTGACGGACCGCACGCGGATCGACATCGAGGGCACGAAGAAGAATCTTGAAGGGGGACGCAAAGGCGACAAGTACCTCATCTACTCGTGCCTGTTCGTCGTAGAGACCATGCGCCACGCGCTTGGCGACGTGACGATGCTCGAAAGCCTGCTCCTGGAGCCGGAGTGGATCCACGACATCAACCGCGTCACCACGGACTTCTTCAAGCGCCACTACGCTCTTCTGTTCGAAGAAGCCGGATTGCCGGACGGTATGTTCATCTACGAGGACCTCGGCTTCAGCAACGGCCTGTTCGCCAGCCCCAGGACCATGGACGAGATGATCTTCCCGTACTACGCGGAACTCGTCGACTTCTTCCACGGCTACGGCCTGCCGGTGATTCTGCACGCGTGCGGTGGCGTCACCGAGGCGGTGCCGTCCGTCGTGGACGTCGGGTTCGACTGCCTGCAACCGATGGAAGCGAAGGCGGATGTCGACGTGGTGTCGCTGGCTGAGAAATACAGCGACAAGCTTGCGTTCATGGGCAACATCGACGTGACGATCCTGAATACGAACGACCATGCGAAGGTCAAAGAGCACGTGCTCGGTACGCTGAACCGCCTGTGGGATCTCGGCGCCGACTACGTGTTCCACTCGGACCACTCGATCCCACCGGACGTTCACTACGACACGTACCGCCTGGCCGTCGACCTGTATCGCGACTTCTGCGCGACGCACACGCGGAGCTGAAACGATGACGTCTCGCGAGCGGATCGGCGCGTTGCTCGCACGGGGGAAGTACGACCACTACGGCATCTTCGAGCACTACTGGCCGGAGACCGTCGGCGAGGCATGGCCCGCGCAGGGCTTCCCCGCCGACGCGAAGCCGTGGGAGTACTTCGACCTCGACCTGCGCGGTATCCACGTGGGTTTCGACGCCACGGCTCTGAACGAGCCCGCCGGTGTCGTCGAAGAGACCGACGAGTGGGCCATCACCGAGAGCAAGTGGGGTGGACGGCTCAAGTACTGGAAGGGCCGGTCGGGTACGCCCGAGCACATCGGCTACGCGATTCAGACCCCCGATGACTGGAAGCCCTACCGCGCGATGCTCGAAGCGGGCTACGCCGACGATCGCCTCGATCTCGATGCGATCCGCACCGCGTACGTCGAGCAGATGGCGAGCGACAAGTACTGCGTCTGCGGACATTACTTCATCATCGAGACCCTCCGCACGGCGCTCGGCGACGTTGCGATGTTCGAGGGAATGGTTCTGCAGCCGGAGTGGATACACGACATCAACCGCACCATCACCGACGTGACGATTGCGAAATTCGGGCGCATCTTCCACGAAATCGGAACGCCGGACGGCATGTTCCTGTACGAGGATCTCGGATTCGCCAACGGGCCGTTCGCATCCCCCGCCATGTTCGACCGGATCGTCTTCCCCTACTACCGGGAGCTCGTCGACTTCTATCACAGGCACGGCGTGCGTGTGATACTCCACTCGTGCGGTGGCGTCACCGAACTAGTCCCGCAGCTCGTGGACATGGGAATCGATTGCCTCCAGCCGATGGAGGCGAAGGCCGGCGTGGACGCGCTCTCGCTGGCGCGGCAATTCGGCGACCGGATGGCGTTCATGGGGAACATCGACGTGACGGTGCTCAACACGAACGACCGGGCGCAGGTCCGCGACGAGGTGATCGGCAAGCTCAGTGCGCTGTATGACATGGGCGCGCACTACGTGTTTCATTCCGACCACTCGGTCCCGCCGGACGTGCACCTCGACATGTACCGCTACGCCGTCGACCTGTTCCGCGAGTTCTGCGCCACCCACCCGATGACGTGACGGCCGGAGGTCGATGACACGCGCTCCCGTTGACGATATCGGACTCCGGGGCTATACTTTATGATTCGTTGCCCCCTGGTGTAACGGCAACACATCTGACTCTGGCTCAGACGTTCGGGGTTCGAATCCCTGGGGGGCAACCACCTGATATGCAAAGGGCTTGCGGTCTATCCGCAAGCCCTTCTTGCGTTCTAGGAAGGTCGTTGGCGCAGATCGCCCCGCTGTCGGGCGATGTCCTCGGCGCCACGAAACCTGCCGCACCGCTCTCGGGGATGCCGCCCACCCATGCCGATGCGAGATCTCGGGGCGGATACATGGACCGAGCCGCGTTCATCGCTAACATTCAGAGTGGACCGACGACCGCGGCAGGTCAGCGCCGCGAACAGTGTTACGAGCATGGTTGCCGCCTGCCTTCGCCGGACCGAAGGGAGACCTCGCCGCTATATGAGCCCGCGCATCCACCTGGTCCCAATCGGCGCGCCGGAACCCGGCATCCTCGATGCCGTTGCCGACGCGGTGCGCGACCTCGCGTCGAACGGGGCGGGTATCAACGCGGGCATCGTACACTCCGAGCGGCCGCTTGACACGGCGCCGTTCCACGATCCCACGCGGAACCAGCACTCCAGCCGGGCGATCCTTTCCACGCTGCTGGAGCTTGTGCCGGAGCCGGACCGCGTCCTTGGCGTGACCGACGTCGACCTCTTCCAGCCGATCCTCACGTTCGTATTCGGCGAAGCGCAGTTGGGCGGCCGGGCGGCGGTGATCAGCACGGCGCGGCTCAGTCAGCGATGGTATGGTCTGCCGGAATCGATTCCGCTGCTGTACGAACGTTCGATCAAGGAGGTGCTCCACGAGCTTGGCCACACATGGGGGCTGATCCACTGTCCGGACTACCGGTGCGTCATGACCGCGTCGCGCGTCGTCGAGGAGATCGACACCAAGGACGCGGCGTTCTGCGCGTCGTGCCTGGGGCGGGTGGAGGCGTAGCGGCGTCGCCATCCTGGGCGACACTCACGTCAGGTTCGTCTGCTGCGCTACTCCTCGGGGCGCTCGAGTTCGTAGCGACGCATCTTGTTGTAGAGCGTGCCGCGGTCGATATCCAGCACTTTGGCAGCCTTCGTGACATTCCAGTCCGTGCGGTCGAGAACGGCCCGAATATGCTCGCGCTCGACGTCGCTCAGCGCCAGTGCATCCGAGTTCCCTGTCGCGGTCGGCTGAACGGCGCCGACGACATCGCGGGGAAGCTCTATGTCATCGGACCCCATGACGGGGTTGGTGCAGAGCACGATCGCGTGTTCGATGACGTGGCGGAGTTCGCGCACGTTGCCGGGCCAGTCGTATTGCTCAAGCTTCCGCATCGCCTCGTCTGTAAGTCGCTCCGTCGGCTTGTGCAGCTCTTCGGAGAGCTTGCCGCGGAAATGCTCGGCGAGGAGCGGTATGTCCCCGTCCCGCTCACGGAGCGGCGGCACGCGGAGGGCGAACGCGTTCAGTCGGTAGTAGAGATCCGTGCGGAACCGGCCGTCGTGCGTATCGGCCGCGAGGTCACGATTCGTGGCGCTGACCACGCGGAAGTCGCTGTGGATGGGCTTCGCGCCGCCAACCCGGGTGAATTCCTTCGTCTCCAGCACGCGGAGGAGATCCGCCTGGGTCTTGGGGCTGATATCGCCCACCTCGTCGAGAAAGAGGGTGCCACCGTCGGCGATTTCGATCTTCCCCTTCCGCCGGTAGAGCGCGCCGGTGAATGCGCCCTTCTCGTGTCCGAATAGTTCGCTTTCGAGCAAACCCTCGGGAAGCGCGCCGCAGTTGACGGCCACAAGCGGCAGGTAGCGCCGTCGGCTCTGCTGATGGATCGCTTGCGCGATGAGTTCCTTGCCGGTGCCGGATTCGCCCAGCACGAGCGTCGTTGCATCCGTCTGCGCAACCTGCGCCACCTGACCGAGCACCTTCGTGAGCTGCGGGCTCTGTCCGACGATGTCGGAGAATGCTGCCATATCGTCGATGCGCTCGCGCATCTGCGCATTCTCCCAGATGAGCCTCCGGCGCTCGACGGCGTTTCGGATCATGTGTGCGAGGTCGTCCGGGTCGAACGGCTTGGTGATGTAGTCGTACGCGCCCTCCTTCAGCGCTTGGACGGCGGTCTCGACGGACGCGTACGCCGTCATGATGACGACGACGATGTTCGCGTCGATATCGCGGATTTTCTGCTGAAGTTCGAGCCCATCCATGCCCGGCATCTTGATGTCGACGAGGGCGACGTGCCACGTCTCGTCGTTCAACATCGCCAGCGCTTCCCGCGCATTCGATGCCGCGGCAACGCGGTAGCCGTCTTCCTCGAACCATCCGGCCAGCGACTCGCGTACGATCTGCTCGTCGTCGACGATCAACACACCTACGTCTTCAAGCGCCATCGTCACACAGCTCCGTCATAGTTCGCGCCCGATCCGGATTCCGCCCGGCGTAGCGCCTCGCGACACTCCGGTGTGAGGTCACTGTCGCCGGCGCTGTCGACGACAGGCGCTTCCGGACCGCCCACTGGTTCGGAAGCGTCCGGCGGAGCACCGTCCACCGGCAGTACGATTGTGAAGGTCGTTCCCTCGGACACGTCCGACTCGACGCTGATGGTGCCACCGTGCCGCCTCACGATTCCGTACACCACGAACAACCCCAGACCGACGCCTTTTCCTTCAGTCTTGGTCGTATAGAACGGCTCGAACAGGTGCGCGATTTCCTCTTTCGGAATACCGACGCCGGTATCGGACACGCAGAATCGCACTTCGCGAGCAGCCGGGTCGTACCGGCTGGCAAGCCGCATGCGACCGCCCTCGGGCATCGCCTCCACGGCGTTGATGAGTATCGCCAGCAGCGCCTGTTGCATCTGCGCGGGATCCGCACGCACCGTGGGTACCTCGGGCGCAAGGTCGGCGATCTGCTCCACGTTCTGCAGGTCCATCTGATGCGCGAGGAGTTGCAGGCTTTTCTCGATGATGGCGTTGACGCTGGTATCGCGCTGATCCGGCGACGAGGGGCGAGTGAACGCAAGCAGGTTCTTCACGATGTTCCCGACGCGTACCGTCTCCGCCTCGCTCATTGCGAGATAGCCATCCGCCGCTTCGGTATCGATCTCCGCGCCGCGCTTCCGGATCGTCTTGCGCAGGAGCTTGATGTAGGTGAGGATCCCGGCAAGCGGATTGTTGATCTCGTGCGCGACAACCGCGGCGAGCTTTCCGAGCGACGCCATCTTCTCCGACTGGATCATCCGATCATGGGCGGCTTCAAGCTCGCGCGACTTCTCCTGCACACGTTCTTCCAGGCGCCGGTTCCATTCATGTACCTCGTCACGCGCCGACCGGAGGTCGGATGTCATGCGGTCGAAGGACTCGGCCAGCGAGTGGAATTCGTCTGTTTCCTGTGTGGGCATTCGGTGGTCGAGATTACCTGCGGAGAGCTGCTGGGTGCCGACAGTCAGGTCGTGGATTGGTCGGTAGACGAGCCGCCACAGCGAAACTCCCGTCGCCGCCACGATGAGCAGGCATCCGAGGACACTCACCATCGTGAATTTCCGTGCTTCCTCTTCGAGTGACGCCTCTGTGGATTCCAAAGAGAGATTCACGTCGAGCACGCCGAGTATCGCCTTCTCGGGCGGATGCGCGTGGCAGGGGGCGCCGGAACAGTCGGGCTCGTTTCGGATGGGAGTGATCATACCCATCACCGAGGGAGTCACACCGTTCGCGAACTTGTACGTCCGTTCCGGATTGGCGAGAACGACCTTCGGCGTGCCTTCGACGTGACAGCCGACGCACTGCTCGTTGGTAAGCGACACGATCGCGCCCGGCTCGGATGGATCGGTCGAGAGCAACACCATTCCGAGCTTGTCGAATACGCGGATGCGCTCGATGCCGGTCTGCGTACCGAACTGCTGGATGATCTTGTCGACCTCGGCGAACCGGTTAGCCAGCATCTGGTCGCGCATACCGATTCTGATCGTCTCGGAGAGGAGCGCTGCCTGGCGGATCACCTCGTCGTGCAGGTGACGCGAGTGCAGACGCCACGTGATCGAAGAGAAGACGCCGAATATGAGAGCGGTCAGCAAGCCGATTGTCAACATCAGGCGGAAGCTCAGCCGGCGGCCGAACATGGCGCAGCCTCCATGTGAAGCGTTCGAGCGGGAAGTCAGGGCGGGCGGCGATTTCGCGTCCCGCGCAGAGCCTCAGCCTCGAACATCCAGTTGAATAATGCCACAATGGAGTACAGATGCAACAGGGGTCCGCCGATGTGCGAGCCCCTGTTGGGATGACCACGCTTGTAGCGACATGTCTGCTCAGGGCGACGAGCCATGTTCTGTGCCGGACGTCAGAAGTAGGTCCGCGGCAACCCGTTGCCACTGATCGGGGTCGAGCTGGCGCCCAAAGCCCATCACCGGGTCGCCGCCGTCCTGCATCACCACTCCCAACTCTCCGCCCGTTATCTCCGCGAGCCGTCGCGAAGTATCTGCGATCCACGCTCTGGCAAGACGCCCGGAAAGCAGGTTCTTGAGCGTCCCCTCTGGGCGCGACGCCCTGATCTTGAGCAGCCAACCTTCACCATACGGATCTTCGCTGACGAGCCCCGGGCGCCGGGAGACCTCTTCGTTCACGGCAGCTACCTCGCCTCCGACAGGAGAGAGCAGATCCACCGTGTGGCCGTCAACGTCAAGGCGCCAGCCGGATTCCCCCTGATCCAGGCTATCACCTGCGTTTGGCAGGCGAACCACGTCCGGGCGACCGAGCAGACGACGGGCGAAGTCGTCGAGCCCGACGCGAAATACACCGTCACCCTCGGGTACCGCCCATGTGTGTCCGGGATGGAAATAGGTGTTCTCCGGAACTTCGAACCGGCTCGTCCGCCCGGTTGCAGTGGCCGCGGATCTGGCTGTCGCCAACGTAGCCGAGGACCCGGTTGTACGTCGAATCATCCACCACGCGGCGACGAGAAGCGGCAGGTACGCGATCACGAGCAGGTACTCGATACCCTTGGTCGGCAGGAATTCCATCTACGGCCTCCTATCCACGGTTGTCTCCAGCGCGACAGGCCGCGCTGAGGCAAGCTCTGTACGCGCTGCCGGATCTTCGCGCCCCTCGGATGTTGCACCAAGGACAGGCATCCGGAGCACGACCCAGCGGAAAACCCAGATCTCGGCACAGATGACAGCGGCAGTTACGACAATCTCCATCCACGTCGGCACGTAGTGATTCGTCTCATACCACTTGAACGCTATGACCGAGATGTTGAGCCTGTTCATCGCGACGCCGACGAGGGTTAGCACCGAAGCCGCTTTGATCGCTGCCTGATGCCTCCGAGCGACTCCCCGAGCGAACAGCAGCATCGGCACAGCGACGAAGCCCACGATCTCCAGCAAGTACCATGCACCCCACCCGCTGGCTATGTGATTCCAGAGTTGCCCGTGCACGAAGTTGAACGCGAGGAGGAACAGGTACACAAACATGACGGCTGTGCATATCCGGCCGAGACCGAACACGATACCGTCGTTTGAGCGCTTGATATCGGCGCCGAGGCGATGGTGGAAGACGCGGTGCGAGATCGAACCCTCGAAGATCACCATGGACAGGCCCGCGAATATGCTCGACACGAAGAAGAGCACCGGCATCAGTTCGGAGTACCAAAGCGGGTGGATCTTCGGCTTCGCCATGAGGTAGAGTGCAGCCAGGCCCGACTGGTGAAGCGTCGACAGCGTGATGCCGAAGATTACCGCGCCAACAGTCAGAGAGCCGAGTATGCGCTTCACGCGTCGCCACCCGAGCCATTCAGCGATCGTCGGCGAGAACTCGATTAGCTCCGCCGTCATGTAGAGCATGAAGTGCCAGGCTACGAGGAATAGCACGGACGTCAGGCCGAATGAGTTTCCGATGACCGGATTGATGACGTTCCACGGGCGGCCGAGATCAAGAACCAGCGCGCCCGCATAGAACACGTAGGCGAGGAAGCCGTTCAGGACCGTCACCCGCACGATCGGACGGTATTGCTCCAGTCCGACGATATAGACGAGGAACGTTAGCGTGTATGCTCCGCCCGCGAACGCCACGCCGGTGATAACGTCGAAGCCGATCCACACGCCCCAGGGGAAGCGCTGATCGAGGTTGGTGACGGAACCGAGGCCGAATGCGAATCGCTCGACAAGGATGACTGCCGCCACGACGAAGATCAGTACGGACACGGTGTTGAAGGGCGTGATCAGCTTGCCCTTGGGTCGGAACTCCTCGCGGAGAAACGCGACAAGATTTGAGAGTCCGGCGCGGGTTGAGGTCGACAGGATAGCCATGTCAGACGTCCCCTCCTTCGAGCAGTTCAGCGTCGACGGCTTCAGAGCCGGCCTGCGTCGCGGCCTGACGCAATCCCAGCAGCATCGCCGGCCAGATAATCAGCACGAGGGGCACCGCGGTGAGGAAATCTCGCGTGTATTCCGGGTATGCCGTTTCCCCCAGGTCGGTACGGAAGCCCAGTTCCTCGAACGGCACGGGAGAGATGTATAGCAGGCTCGTCCCTCCGGCTTCGTGCTCACCGTAGATGTGCGGTACATAGCCATCAGGATTACCGTAGATGCGCGTTCGAGCTATCTGGAGTAGTTCGTCCCTGTCGCCAAATGTGAGCGCGTCGTTGGGACACTCCTCGACGCACGCGGGTGTGGAGCCTTCCAGCAGCCGTTCCCAACACATCCGGCACTTCTGGATTTTCGGCACGGCGCTGTGGTATTCGAACTTGGGAACGTCGAACGGGCACGAGACCATGCAGTAGCGACAACCCATGCATTTGTCCTCGCGCCACACTACGGGCCCTTCCGGCGTCTTCAACATGGCCTTCGTGAGGCACGCCGCAGCACAGGCAGGCTGAATGCAGTGCATGCACTGACCTTTGACGTATATCTCCCCTTTGCTGGTTTCATGGAGATTCACCGTCGTCCACTGCGCGGGAGTTCTTTCTCTCGCCGAGTCGTACGAGAAATCATCGCTCCAATCGGGTTCCGGCAGCTCGTTGGCGTAGGTACACGCTTCTTCGCACGACCGACATCCCGCACAGTTACCCAGATCGACAAGTATCGCGGCGGACGACTCCGAACGAACGGAGACAGATCCGGCACTGGGGCGTGCCAGAGCCGATCCGGCAGCCACGCTCGCGAGTTTGAGAAAGTCCCTTCGATCCATTTCGCCACCCTTTCAGTGGACCGTGTTCGAGCCGCGGCGTGGAGAAACCCGCGGCCTGCCACAGATGAGCTGCCACACGATGAGCACGACGGCGGACACGCAAATCAGAACCGACACCACCGGGCACCTCCTTCTCTACGACGTGGGTTCGCTCATGAAGTGTTGCCCACAGACGGCTGCCCAGTCTACGTCGCTCAGCAGTGAACCGAAGTCGTCACAGGGCACGCCGCCGTCGGCCATCACAGTGCCGAGGTCAGCGCTGAAGCGGCTCTGAAGCCGGTACATCGCGTCCTCGAGCCAATGGCCGACGACCGGCCCGCGGAGGAGGTTCCGCGCGTTGCGGTCAAGTTCCGCCACCTTGATGCGGGCTATCCAGCCCTCGTTGTATGGGTCGTTACGCACAGCCTCAGGCGCCCGGAGCGCGCGCGGGTTCACCTCGTCGACAACGCCGTCCACCGGCGAGACCATGGACACCTTTCGACCGTTGCGTACGAACGACCAGATTGGCGCGCCCTGGCGAACCGTTCGGCCGACTTCCGGCGGCTCTATGTCGTCGACCGCGCCGACCAGCCGGTTCGCGAAGTCATCAACGCCCAACCGGACACGGCCGGAGTCCTCCACGGCCATCCACGCATGACCGGGATGATAGTAGAGGCCTTCGGGCGCGCGCAGACCGGCGAGAGCCGGCATGGCCGCGCGCGAAAACTCTGTGCTCTCCAGCGCGGCCGGCGCGATGCCGCCGGATCGTCGCGTTCGATAGATGTAGTCCACTAGGATGCACGCGGCCACGGTTGCTATGAACAGCAGTACCACCATGGTGTTACCCCTTCCTGTTGCGGACGGCTCCAACTGCGCGGTCCGCCCCGTACGCTAGGCAACCATCGTGCCAAGGAGAGTGCCGCGCCACGTAAGCTGACATAGATATGGATGTTACGCTGCGTGTGCGCGGTCGGACGAGGCAGCGGACGATGGCGCACGTGTGGAGAAATCCAGCATAGCTGCGGCGGGAGAATCTACGGCGACTCGCGAACCTGCTGTAATCGCCACAGATAGCCGCGTACGTTGTAGCACTGTACACCGTACGGTGGATTCTTCAGCGTACGCGAAACGACTCGGTCCGGCGTGCCGGGAGCAGCGCACCGGGCGACCGTGGAGGGATGTGCAACGATGGGAGCGCGACGACGACCGTCGCACGAACGCACATCACGAACAGCACATACGTGTCCGGTGCCGTGTGCCGACCTGGCCAATCCATCCCTGCCGCTGGACGCCGACGGAACGCAGCGCAACGTCACCGAGCAGAGCGTGCCGATGATCCAGTTCTGCCTGTCGGCAAGTGCCATTGATCCCCGAGCGCGCGTTGCGTACCAACATCCACACATCGTCACCAGCGCGAGCGGATTCACCCACCGGCCACCGACAAGGAGCACTCCATGCCCGGCACGCCCACCTACGAGCGCCTGCGGTCAGACATTGCGGACACCCCCGTCATCGATTGCCACGAGCATTCCGGCGGTCCGAGCGAGGCGCCGAAATACAACGACGGGCTGGTGTCGCTCATCAGCGGCTACGTGCAGTCCGACCTGCGGTCCGCGTCGAGCGATGCCGACATCGACTTCATGTACGATGCGTCGAAGCCGCTCGACGAGCGCTGGCCGGTTTTCGAACGGGCGTGGAGGCAGACCGAGCACACGGGCTACGCGCGGGTGACGAAGTGGATTCTGCGCGAAATCTACGACGAGCCGGAGATGACACGGGAGGCCGTCGACCGAGTATCCGGTAAGATCATCGAGCTGACCGATGAGGGCGTGTACTGGGACATCCTCGACAAGGCCGGAATCCGGTGCCGACTCCAGAACATCTGGCCCGATCCGAAGGCGTACCTCGACGGCACCTACACGCTGCCCGAGCGGGACCGCTTCATGATCCCGCTGCCGATCTACCACGGCACCGTCCGGTCGTTCGGGAGTGTGCTCGGCGTGGGTGAGCAGATCGGTGCGGGCATCACCTCGCTCGACGAGTATATCGACGTCTGCCGCCGCGTCTTCGTCCGCTACAAGGAGCGCGGCGCCATCGGCATGAAGGATCAGTCGGCGTACGGCAGGACCCTCAACTTCGAGAACGCAACACGCGCGGACGCCGAGCGCCTGTTCAACGCGATGATGGATGACCCCCGTTCGACACTGGGCTGGCCCGAAGCGAAGCCGCTCGACGACTTCCTTTTCCACACGTTCATGCGGTTCGCCCGTGACCTCGGTATGCCGGTGCAGCTCCACACGGGCCACATGGCGGGCACGCGTAACGAGATCAGCAAGACCAACGCCGTGAGGCTGACGAACTTCTTGGAGCTTCACCGCGACGTACAGTTCGACATATTCCACGCCAACTGGCCGTACTCCGGCGAGCTACTCTTCCTCGGCAAGAACTACCCGAACGTGGCGCTGAATTTCTGCTGGACGAACATCATCGACCCGATTTACTCGCAGGACGTGCTCGCGCAGGCCGTCACGGCCGTACCGCACGGGAAGATATTCGGATTCGGCGGAGACTACGGCGGCGTCGAGTATGCCGCCGGTCACCTCGATATCTCGCGCGACAACATCGCATGGGCGCTGGCGCGGCACGTCGATTCCGGTTGGCTCGGGCACGACGAGGCGAAGCAGATCGCCGCGGATTGGCTGTTCAACAATCCGAATCGCTTCTGGAGACTCGGGTTCGACGAGGTGAGCGCGTAGGGTCGGCCCGGCCGGAACGATCCCGTCGTAACGAAGGAGTACGCTATGCCGATCTCCGCCGTCTACGCGTGGGCGGTTGCGTGCTGCGTCTCGCTGGAGCCGCAGGCGCCGCCGCTCTCGCTTCAGCAGCCGTACGCCGTCGTCGCCGATACGGTCATCGAGCAGACGCGCAAGGATCCGCTGACCGACAGCTCTTACGTCGTGGAGATGGCGCGGATCGACCTGACGTTCCCGTACCGCGGCTATGACGGTACACTCGCCGTCGGCAACGGACGGCTGTTCCTGCCGAACGTCGACATGCCGCCGGATTCCGGGCTGCCGTTGGCGATCAGCATCCACTACGGCGCGGGGGCGGGAGCCGCCGCTCGGTTCGTGGACGAGGGCTGGGCCATGCTCACGCCCGTGAAGTTCCCCGGCGATCACGGCGGGAATCTCGTGGGCGACGGACTCTCGCATACGCTCTCCATGGTGGAGCTGGGGCGTCGACTGCCCTGGGTCGATACGCGTCGCATAGCACACTTCGGCGGCAGCGCGGGCGGCTACCAGTGCCTGATGGCTTCCGCGATGCGGTTCGGAGCGGCATGCGCCTGGGCCGCGGTGCCTCCGAGCGATCTCCAGTACAACATCCGGTATCTCGTCGAGAACGACCGTTTCAACGAGGACATCGAGAATTCCGATGAGTGGCCGGTACCGGTCATCCACGTCGTCCGATCCCTGGGCGATCAGACCACGGCTGCCCTGGACAGCACAGCGGAGTCGTGGTGGCGGTACAGCGTTCCGCCGCTCGCGCCGCTGATTCGCAATCCGCAGGCCATGACGTGGAGCACGGCAGATATCCTCGTGCCGGTGAATCAGGCCGGGCGCCAGTGGGTTCAGCGCCCCGATGCCGACGCGTTTCCCGAGGGCTACACGTTCGACTACGCCGCGTTCGCGAATCCACTCGCCCGCGGCCGGCGTCTCGTGGAAATGCTTCCGCGGGAGGAGACGGCAGTGTTCGTCGTCCCCACCCCCGACGACGCGGCACGGATGCAACGCCTTCCGAAGCTCAGCTCGGACACGCTTGATGTCGAGCGTCCGCCCGCGCCGTTCGTCGAGACGCCGTGGAGCGGCGAGAAGCGCTTCTCCGTGGTGATCTTCGACGAGGGGGCGCCGGATTCGGCGTGCAATCATCGCAAGTACAATGTCAGACAGGATAATACGTCGTTCTTCAGGCACTACATGGGCGCGGGCGGCCCGCCGGCTGATGCCATGACGCCTGACGTGATGCGTTACCTCGTCGCACGATGGAACGGCGTGGAGGAGATCGTCGGGCCGGGCAGCGCCGCATGGGTCACTCGAACGGATTTCCAGCCGCTCGAACGGTGGGACGTGCTCCTCGCCCAGGATGCGTACCTGCGCGGAGGTGATGGCGCGGTTCGCCGGTGGGCGGATTCGTATCGATCGCTGCCTGGCGAGGGCCGGGTGTGGGATGTGGCCCGTCCTGCCCGAGACGACGTGATTCGCGCCGACGACGACCCGGTTGCCGCGATGCTGTACCACATGCGCGAGCTTGCCATTCGGGATCGGTGGGAGGAACGCGCCGAGGTACTGACCGATCGGTTGCTGACGGATCACGCCCGGAGTGGTCTAGCCGAGCTGGTGCGGACGCCTCGCGAATAGTCGCGCAGAAACGACGGAGGCGGACGGAGTAGCTACATCCGCCCGCCTGCCGGTATTTCGTCCGTTCGTTGCCGATCGCTACCGGATCAGGAGCATCCTGATCGTTTGCACGTCACGCTGCGCCGAGCCGATGCGAGCGTCCACGACGAGACGCGCGAAGTAGATGCCGCTCGCGGCCTCGCCACCCGCGTTAGAGCGACCGTCCCACGCCACATGGTAGTAGCCCGCCACCTGCTCCGCGTCGACGATGCTTGCTACGCGCTGCCCGAGCGAGTTGTAGACGAGGAGGCGCACCCGCGACGCTTCGGGTATCTCGTACGAGAGCCGCGTCGTCGGGTTGAATGGGTTGGGCACGTTCTGGTGCAGCTCGACGCGGTCCGGTAGCGCTGCCTGTGCGGAGACAGGCCCGAACGTCTGAGTACCTCCCTCCGGCAGCAGCGCCTCGATCCGATATCCGTACTCGCGGCCAGCCATCACGCCGACGTCGAGGAACTCGAAGCGCGGACCGCCTACCAGCAGGTCCGATGTGATCCGCTCGAACATGTCGCCGTCGCCGGTGCGCCAGACGTGGAATCCCAACGACTCTCCGCTGGCGACATCCCATGTCACCGCCACGGCACGTCCGTGCGAGGCGGTCTGGAAGGAACTCAGCGCGACCGCATTCGGTATCACGTCGATGAACATGTCCGTGACCTCGGAGAACGGTCCCGCGAACCCTTCGGTGTCAACGGCTCTGGCGGCCCACCAGTACGTTCGACCGGGTTCCAGATCGAACGGAACGAGCCACGATGTGCTGTTGGCTCCTTCCGGCACGTTCGCGCCGGTCACGACAACCTGCGTGAACGCCTGATCGGCCGACACGACGAATCCGTAGCTCGCAATATCGCGGCTGTTCGCCGTGGCGTTGCTCACCGTGAGCAGCGGCGCGATGGTATCGGTGGTTAGGATCGGCCCCACCGCAGTAGGTGGACCCGGCGAATCACCGGCCGTGGGCGTGACGACCGTCGTGTCACCCGGGCTGCTCATGTTGCCGGCCACCGACAGGTCCTTCGAACGGATGCGGTACTGATATTCCGAGCCGATCGATACCGAGTGATCGGTGTACGTTCCGGCCAGGAGTGGTCCCGCAACCTGGATGAACTCGCCGGAGTTGGTGGCGCGTTCGACGAAGTATCCGGCGATCTCGTCCGCGTCGGGCGGGGCCGGCCAGGAGAGTCTGACCGCGTACGCGCCTACTCCGGCCTGGACGCCCGTCACCCGCATCGGCGGAGTGGTGTCCGGCACGAGGAGCGTCGTGAACGTCCTGCCGTCGTCGGGTGTGATGCCGATGTTGCCGGATGCGTCGGCGGATGCCGCTCTGTAGTAGTAAGGAGTTCCCGGAACGAGGTTGGCCAGACGGACCTCATGGGACGTGCTGAAAGTTGCCTGTGTGACCTCCAGCCCATACGACGGCGTGGTACCGATTTCTATCCACGAGTCCGACGGCTCGTCGGTGGACCAGCGCACAATCGCCTGCTCCGCGTCCACGATGACGGATACGTTGTTCAGAATTGGTTCTGCTACGTCCGCCGTCGCGTTGGTCGCCCCGATCACGTTGCTGCTCGCCGGACCATTCCCGATCAGATCGGTCGATTCGACCTGCAACTCGTACGACGTAGCGGGGGTAAGGTTCGTCAGCGTGATGACGTGTTCCGTCGAGAGATCGGGTTCCGCGACGTGTGCCCACGCATCCAGCGTTCCGGCTACCCGATAGGCGACGACGCCGTTGGCCGCTTCGTTGGTGTACCACCGGACCGTTACCCGATCGTCAGTCGCGCCGATTACCTCCGGTGCCTGGGTGATCACCGGCGGATCGATGTCCTCCAGTCCCAGCGTGACGGTGGAGTCGTCAACGCTTGTCACCTCGCCGTTCCCGGCCGGGTCCGTCGACGACACGACGAGCGGGTACACCGTTCCCGGCTCGAGTCCCGATATCGTCACAACGTGCGCGGCGACGTAGTCGGTAGAGGTCACCGTGTTGTTGTACCCATCGACCGCCATTCCGCGCGCCATCTTGGGGGAGGTCCCATCCGCGTAGTATACGACGCTGTTTGCGGTCTCGTTCGTGCCCCAATCGATAGAAATAGTCGTCGCCGTTCTGCCAACAACCCTCGGTGCGGACGTGATGACCGGGAAGGTGTAGTCTCCGACGACTGCCGTCGTGAACGTCGACGTACCGCGTTGCGCCGTGCGCGTCGGACGTCCGACCGGATCATCGCCGGGCCAGCGCACGATGTTACCTGCGGCATCCGTCGACTCAATCTCGAATTCGTAGGTGTTCCCCGGCACGAGCTTCGTGAGCACCACTCGATGCTTGCGTTTGAGCGCGCCTCTGCTCACCTCGCCCGCGAACTGGCCGTTGACCAGATACCTCACGTAGCTATCCGCCGGCTCGTCCGTCTCCCACACCAGCACGACGCGGGTGTCGGACACGTACTCCGGCACCGGGAGTCTAATCAGACTGGGCGCGGTCAGGTCCTCCGCGGCGAGTGTCCGGAACGGTGCCGGCGGGGAACGCCATTCGTTGCCGGCCAAGTCCCTCAATGTGACGCGCGCTTTGTAGTGTGTGCCCGGATTCAGGCCGGTGAAGCGAGCTAGCTGCTCGACGTTCGGTACGTCTGCGAACACCTCGGTCACGAGACTGCCGCTCGGCCCGGCAAGTATTTCCACCACGGCAGTGTGATACTCGTCCGCCGTCCAGTACACGACGCCGCCGAACTCACTTGGGATGACGACGGCCGACTTGAGCGCTCGCGGCGGGGTCCGGTCCGCGCCGCCGCGGGTCGTAAACGCCGCGCCTGTGTATTCTACAGGGCCGTTGCCCGCCACGTCGACGATGGATACCGCCACATCGTAACGGGTTCCCGGAGACAGGCCTGCTATGGTGACCTGGAAGTTCCGATCGGCGACGTCGACGGTTACGGCTGTATCGTGTCCCGCGGTGGTAAGCGTGACCGTGGCCGTCACGAGTTCATCGGCCACCCACTTCATGGTTACACGATCCTCCCGCACCTGCAGTGCGGAAGGGGAGGCGGTGAACTCAGGCGGCGTGAGGTCCTCCGACGTAAGCGTGCTCGCGGTCCGTGGGAACGCCGCCCGGAGCGTGTTTCCAGATGCATCCGTCGACGCCAGAGAGAGGTGATATTCGGTGCCACGCTTCAGATCGGTGATGTCGATCCGGTGTTGCCGCGATAGTCTTCCGTTGAAGACACTGTCCAACCTGACCTGCGGGTTTGCCGTATAGTACGCGCGAGTGTCCGCGGGCTCGTCGGTCATCCACGAGACGGTGATGCTGCTCTTCGTTACCCGCTCGACTTCCGGGTTAGACGTGAACGTCGGTGGCAGAGTGTCGATCGACGCTACTCCGGCCCGCGTCTGGAACTCGAATGCGCTGCTTACGGCGATCTGATCTACGTCGCCGAAGGCGTCTATCGAGCCGATGGCCCACCAATAGCGAGTTTCCGGCAGTAGGCGCCCTTTCGGGATCCGTCGTTCGCTCACCGGTGCGACTTCGTCGCGGAAATCTACAGCCGTGTTCTCCTCGGCGAAGAATTCCAGCAGACCCGTCTGCCAATCGGACGGATCGGCCTCGTTGAGGGGCGACTCGGTGCTCACATGAACGACGTAGCCCTTTGCACCCGCAGCTTCCTCCCACTCAAGGCGCGGCGTCAGATCCATGTCAGCCTCTCCGTTGGCGGGGAGGGTCAGCACGGGTGGGTCGAGCGTGACCGGCCCGACCTCGTCGAAGTCGACTTTGGATTCGGCGCCTTCAGCGTCGACTGCGATGACGGAGATCGTACCTCCGTCGAACTGCGCGAGTGGCGGAAGCACCACGGAGTAGGTGCCGTTGTCGTTGCCCGGAAGAGTCGTCTGCGACCCGTCGATGGAGGTGAACGTCACCGACGCGATAGTTTCGACGCCATCGGTATCGGCCAGGCGGGCCGTCGCGACCGGCACGTACGCGTCGACGCTTCCGACGAGCGGGATCTCCTGCTGCACCCGGACGACCGCTGCGTCGAAAGCCAGTACGCGAGGCGCTTGGTTCGCGCCGGCCGATACGATCGTGCTTGCGAGAAGTATTGCGGAGGCCGCGCGGAACAGTCGGGCCCCTCGCGCGCGTAGCAGGTTCTTCACGATATCCCCCAGATGCGCCTTGCCAGGGCCTTCGCTGCGCTGCTGCGCTAGCTAGCGAAGAACAGTCATGCGCTGTGTGCGGACGCCGTCGTCGGTCACGAGTCGGAGTATGTACACGCCACTGGCGACATTCCTGCCGGCACCGTCGCGAGCGTCCCAGCTCGCGACGTGGCTTCCGGAGCCCCGATGCTCGGCCACCAATGTACGAACCCGGCGCCCAACCTGGTCGTACACAGCGAGTTCGACGAACCCGCCGGAGGCCACCGCAAATGCAACACTCGTACTAGGATTGAACGGATTTGGTGCGTTCTGGTCAAGATACCAACGTTCCGGCGCCGCTGATGTGACGGAGATCACGTCAACTTCATTCAGCATGCCCTTGAACGAGACTGGAGCCTTCGTAGAGAAGAGAGAGGCCCGCGGCGGGAGCGGCGTCGCGCCTGCTGCCGCGAAATGAAGCGCCCCAGCCTGCTTCGCCAGCGTGATCTGCCAGTCGTCGGGTAACTCGAACGCCACACGCTCCGACGATGCGCCCACCTCGCCGGAAACCGCATAGACCGGTGTACTCGTGGCGATCAAGTACCGATACGTTCCCGACGCTTTCGCGACCATGACCGATGGCGAGACCGGCGCGGGCCTGGCATCGGGTGCGACCGGCGACCAGTTGCCGGAGACGTCCCCGACAGCCTGTATGAGGAATGACGCGGTGGGGAACTCTCCGAATTGGTAGTTCAGCGTAACCGAACTCTGGTTCACCCAGACAGTGTCAGGCCGGTCGAACGCTCCGATCGACTGGACGACGTACTGGAGTATCTGCGATGCATCGAACGCGGTAATTCCGCCATCCCCGGATACGTCCGCCACTTCGATCGGGACATCGAGTTCGCGGCTACCGACGACATCCTGGAGAATCAGCGCTGCATCGTACGCGGTTACGGCGGTCCGGAACGCTTCCGGCTCGACGCTGCCGAACGCGATGGTGTAGGTCGCCTCCTCCAGCGGGCCGTAGGTGAATCGCCCGTTCACTCCTGAGGACAGAATTGTCGACTCCGGCCCGGTCAGCGATATCAGCGCATCTGGAACCGGCACCTGGCTTGGGCCGTAGCGCACGTCGCCGATGATATACCGCGAGTTGCCCGGAAACAGATCCAACTCGGTCTGCGTGCGGTCCCCCGCCTCCCAGACTGCCACGGGCAGCGCGAAATACGGTATCCCGTCCACGGTGAACGTCAGCGTATCCCCGGGTAGAGCCCCCTCGTCCTCCGGTGTGGCCGGATCGTCGCCGTAGACGTGGAGGTAGCCCCACAGGCCCGCGATTTGCGTGGTATCGACACCGCACTCGACGCTGTCCGGGTCGTACGCCCGTACTACCGATCCGGGCAGCAGCGCCTCCCCCGTCGGTCCGAGCGCGTTGTAACCGGCGTAGTCGCGCCAGTACTGACTCGGCGTCACCGCGGCGGATGTCGTCACGGCGCACAGCAGAGCTAGCAGGAGATGCCTCATCGGTCTCGCCCGTTTCTTCGAGAATCCGTCGTCCAACATCTTCTTCATGATCGCGCTACCGCAACAACGTGACACGGGACGCCAGGACACCCGACGGCGTCGTCAGCCGCACGACGTACACCCCGCTGGCGACCTCCCTGCCGGTAGCGTCCGTTCCGTCCCAAGTCGCGGAGTATCGATCCGGCGCGCGATGTCCGTCGACGAGTGTCCGCACGTGGCGTCCGAGCTGGTCGAACACGACGAGTTTCACGTGCTCATCGGCGGCCAGTTCGAACCTCACGGACGTCGTGGGGTTGAACGGGTTCGGTGTTGCGCCGTCAAGTGCGAACCGCAGTGGTCGGTCTGACGAGACAGCCGTGGGACTCGACGTCATCGCGAGATCGTACCGTACGACGGTCTGCGCTCCCTGCCACACGATCGGTTCGACGAACGCGCGTTCACCGTCGAGCAGCACTCCGAGCGACGACCCGATCGTCGCGCCCTCATCCAGCTCCGTGCGGGCGTCGTCGCCGTAGACGTGCAGGAATCCGTAAGAGCCGCCGTCTCGGACGTTGGTCACGCCACAAATCACGCCCGTCTCATCGACGATCGATATCGCCGTGCCCGCGGCGAGCGCGACGCCGTCCAGCGTTGCGGACCCGTAGATGTCCATCCACCTCGGCGTCGGTACCGGCGCCCCTTCCGCAATGACGGCGCCCGCCGCCCTGGCAAGCGGCTGCTGCACGTCTGTCAGTCGGTAGTTGAGCACCGCCGGGGCGTTGACGTTGATCCAGTAGCCGAGACCATACTCGAACTCGTCGAGATCGTTGAACGGGCTACCCGGGACGTACGTCATCGCTCCGGCCCGGAACCCTCCAGCGACTGCAAGTCGGTCCATGATGGAGCCGAGTACCGACTCCGTCGCCCGGGGAGCCGCACCGAGATATGCGACCAGGCTCCAGCCGGTTGGAAGGTTGATCGGAACGTCGTCGTGCAGGCGAGTGCCGTTCACGAGAAGCGCGCCGGGTTCGCTCATGCGCAGCCAGTAGCCGTGATACCCGTCGAGCGTGTGAAGGTCGCTGAACTCGGCGAGCGAGTCGACGTACGTCCGCGCGCCGCTCGGCTCCCACGTCTGGTCGAATCCGGCGACGTACGAGTACTTCCCGTTGATCGAAGAGAGGATGTCGGCGAGAGCCGTGTCATACGGCGTGACAGCCAGCGAGACGAGGTTGAGGCCCGCTACGAGGTCCCTCGGAGCCATCGTGTTGGCCGTGAAATCCACTCTTGTGGTGGCACCATGATTCGTATACGTCGTCGTCGCGCCGGTCGGCACATCGTTGACGTAGACGCTCAGCACATCCCCGATCTCCGCGCCCTCGTCCTCGGGGGTACCATCATCATCCGCGTAGACGTGCAGGAAGCCGTACCTGCCCGGCTCCTCCACGACACTCGCTCCACACACGACGCCGTCCCCATCACGTACACTTACGACCGCTCCCAGAGGGATATCCAGGCCGTCGAGCGTGGACGCGCTGCTGAATATCTCCATGAAGAACGGGCTCGACGTGTACGGATGTATCGCCGAAAGGCGTATGCTGAACGCCTCCACGGGCAGCATGACGCGCAAGATCTCCTGCGGATACATGCCGGGCGAGCTGACTTCGAGGCGGTATTCCCCGGCGGGAGCCCCGTACGACGCGAACCAGCCATTCGTTGCCACCGCTAACGTGTCGATCTGGCACGTCGCCCCCGTCGTAAAGCACGATTCGACCCGATGGGAGCCGCCGTCCGGAACGGTCCGCGACCCAGCCGGTGAACGCGGGAGTGCCCGCCGGCAGCACGGTGAGGCTCACCGGCAAGAACGCCTGCGGGCGGTCGAGATCGTTGGAGGTCACGATCACCTGCGCGCGGTACGTGCTGTTCGCGTCGAGTACCTCGGCGTCGAACATGAGATCGATAACGGCGACTTCGCCAACTTCGATCACGCCGTTGCGCGTCTGGAGTACGAGCCACGGTATGTCCGCGAGCGCGCTATCGAGCCCTGCTTCGTCGATGCTCCAGACGAGCGGGTCTGGACCGTCGTTGCCGATGCTCATACTCCAGAGCTGCTGGCTGCTCTGCTCGATAGTGCGATCCAGCCCCTGATCTCCGACGGTGAGGTGCCCACCGTTACCCACGATGAGCCGCGCCGCGGCGGATGGCTCGAATTCGCCGACGCCTCCGCCCGCGAGGTTGTGGCCGTCGAGATCGGCGTAGATCCATGTCGCGCCGTCGTCGACCGATGCTCGGAACGCGAGCGAGTAGACGCCGATGGTGTCCGCGCGCACCGTTCCATAGAATCGATCCGCGCCGTCGCGGTCGTCGAGATATCCGCCTGCGAACCAGGTCCACGTCGAATCGGTCGCCATCGACCCGAGTTCGCCAACGCCGAATTCGCCCACGACGCCGCTACCCATACCTGCGGTGGTCGTCACACCCGGTTCGTACACGCGCCCGATGAGACGCGGGCTCGCCACGCCGGGTACGGCCTGAACCAGGGCGGGACCCTCGAACCGCGCGGAGTCCGCGAACGCCTCGACGGCGAGATTCTCACCGACGCGGATGTCGTCTATCCACCAGCCGTTCGCGACGTCGTTCGGCCTGCCGGAGGATTCGGTGTTGTCGTCAAGGACGAACCGAATCCGCACGTCCGCGTTGCCTGCCCATTCCGTCAGGTCGATGGTCGCTTTTGCCCATGACGAGACCGAGCCCGTCCACGCCGCCTTACTGTGCCAGATTTGGCCGTTATCCGGCGACACGTAGACTCGCGCGTAGTCGTCCTCGTAGGACCAGCAGCAGTTGTCCTGCGTGATAAGCGAGTACATGTGCCAGAACGTGAGAACAGGGTTCACGGCGGTCGTCAGGTCTATGGTTCCGGCGAGCGTGAGGCGGTTGAAAACGTCCCTGTGGTAGTTGCCCGCCGGGCTGTCATGCATCCGATAGG
>CAZEAI010000002.1:76218-158174 GCA_964510105.1 uncultured bacterium | reverse complement strand
AGGAGAACCAGCTTCTCTATATCGACGTAGCTGAGAAACGCGGCATTCCCTTCGATGTCTGGTGGATCGACGCAGGCTGGTACCCCTGCTACTCCGAGAATCATGAACGAGAGTGGCCCGTGACCGGCACGTGGGTGCCGGACCCGGAGAGGTACCCGAACGGTCTGAAGCCCGTGTCCGATCGCCTGGCTCGGAGTGGGGTAGATCTGCTGCTCTGGTTTGAGCCGGAGCGAGTGCGTCGGGGCACCGATCTCGACACCAGGTGTCCTGAGTGGCTGCTTCGGAGGGAGGGCGCCGGCAACAGCCTGCTGAACCTGGGCAACACGGATTGCCGCGAATGGCTCACCGAGCACGTGTGTGGCCTCATCAGAGACAACGGAATCAAGATCTATCGGCAGGACTTCAACTTCGAGCCTTTGGAGTATTGGCGCGAGAACGAAGCCGACGATCGGCAAGGGATGAACGAGAACCTGCACATCCAGGGCTACTTGCGGTACTGGGACGACCTGCTGGCGCGCAATCCGGGCATATGGCTGGATTCCTGCGCGAGTGGCGGCCGCCGCAACGATCTGGAGGCGATGCGGCGTTCCGTGCCGTTGCACTACACGGACTTCGGGTACGGCAACCATCCGGTGAAGCTCGCGTTTCACCGCACGATGCACGAGTGGATGCCATATTTCAAGGAAACCGGTGTTTCGTGGGATATCGACGGACATGCTCGGTTCGCCCACGTGGCGGACAGCTTCTCGTTCCATTGCTCCATGGCGCCCATGCTGACCACGGGGCTGGACATCCGCCGGGACGACTACGACTACGATCTCGCGCAACGAATGATCGGTATCTGGCGGCGAGCGGCCGATCTGGTGCTGCATGGCGATTTCTACCCCCTCACGCCATTCCACCACGACGCCGAGAAGTGGGTTGTGTCGCAGTTCGACTGCCCGGAAACGGGTCTTGGGTTCATCCAGGGCATCCGCCTTCCCGAGTGTGAGGAAGAGACCATCACGATTATGCTGAGCGCCATCCACTCGGAATCAGCGTATCTCTTCGAGAACGCGGAGACCGGTGAGACGCTGGAGGCGAACGGAGCAGATCTGAATCGCGATGGCTTCACGTTCGCGCTTCCGAAGCGTAGCGGCGCGCTCTGCTTCTATCGCCGGGAGCTTGAGTAGAAGGTCGGCCGGGAGCCCGCGTGCGGCCCCCCGCGCTCGCTGGAGACTGGTGGGCAGGGCACACGGAACGAGCACGCTTGGACTGAAGAGGGCGGGAATCGTCATGCGACACGTCACCGAGCCTGAGAAGCGTGTCCCCGTTGCCGCGGAGGTGGATGTCGTCGTCGCCGGCGCCGGTGTGAGCGGAGTCGTTGCGGCGATCGCCTCGGCGAGACAGGGCGCGGAGACGGCGATCATCGACCGTTTCGGCTGGGTCGGTGGGAACATCGGCCCCGGCTTCATCGCCGGAGGCGGGATGCTTCCCGGCAGCGCGCATCCGGACGCCGGATACTCGCGCATCGTGTACCCCGGTCCGTACGGCATCGCGCGCGAGCTGATCGATCGGTACGCGGCGGCCGGCGGAGGATCGCTCCAGCCATATTCGACGGGGCCCTCGAACTACGCGAGCAATGCCCATACCGCGAGTTTCGTCGCGCAGCAGATGCTCGAGGAGAGCGGCGTACGCGCTATGCTCTCAACGCGGGTGGCGGACCCGGTCATGGACGGGACGAACGTGTGCGGGTTGTTCGTCGAGGACAAATCTGGCAGGCGCGCGGTGATCGCTCGGGTTGTGGTGGACGCCACCGGCGAAGCCGACGTGGCGAGGCGTGCGGGCGCTCCGATTCTGTATCCGAAGGCGAGCTACCACGACATCGATCCGCATTCTCCGACGGGAATGGGTATCTACTTCCTGGTGGGAGGCGTCGACTGGGAGCGATATGAGGCCGGTGCGGCAAGCTCGGAGGTCACGGACGAGGATGTCGAGTGGGGCATCGCTACGCTGGGCGAGAAACACGCCGGAGCGTATCGCGACCAGCTACCGTACATGCGGCGGGCCGATGATAGCGGCGATCTCGATCTTCGCTACACTCACGTCGAACTCGATGGCACACGAGTCGCGCTGATAGTCCCTCATCCGAAAAGGAGCGGCACGCCGGGCTCGTTTCACGGGCGGCTCCAGCCGGAGCGCGTTGAGGAGCTTGATGCGGCGAACGGTGACCACATCTCCGCGCTGGAAGTCGGGGTCAGGATGCACCTCACGGAGATGGCGCGCTTCTGGAAGCGATACCTGCCGGGCTTCGAGGATTCGTGCGTCGTGAACATCGCGCCGTTCCTCGGGTCGCGCGGCGGGCCATGTATCGAAGGCGAGTACACGCTGACGATGGATGACTGCCGGGCCGCGCGCCGGTTTGACGATGTAACGTACCTCTACGGCCAGTGGAGGGCGATCCAGCATACGTGCAAGCAGGGCAAATGCGAGTGGGCGGACGTTCCCTACCGCGTGATGGTGCCGAAAGGCATCGATGGCCTGCTGGCAACGGGGCGCAGCGCGTCGAGCATTCCCGACACGCTGCTGCGAAATCGCATGGCGGCGAAGGTCCTCGGCGAGGTGACGGGGACGGCGGCGGCGTTGTCGGCGAAGGCCGGCATAGCCCCCCGCGATCTAGACAGACGCGAACTGCAACGAACCTTACTCGATGCCGAGTTCTACCTCGGCGACCTTGAGCGACTGGAACAACTGGAACTGTGCTGACATCGATCCGGCCTTCACGCCGCACAACGGAGATGACGTTTGAACGAGAGAACTAGCGCCCTGCGAGATCGCGCCCGCCGCAGCCATCGCGTCGGCGACCCAGAGCAGGAGGCGTTGGGACGCGAGTCGCGCGCGCTGACTGAGGGCGAGCCCGACGTGATCCGCAATGCCAAGGCGTTCGCGCACTACTGCGCCAACCGCACCGTGGTGATCAGCGACCGTGAACTCATCGTCGGCTCGTCGCCGTCCGTCGAGTACGATCCGGAGAAGGAAGCGACGCCGGAGATATTCGGTCGCCAGGGGTTCGCGAGCCACTGGGCGGTTTCGGAGGGCGGGCAGGCAATGTTCCGCGAGGGTATGCTCAGCGGGGCGGGCAACCATACGACGATGGACTACGACACGGTCCTCGCCATCGGATTCAAGGGGCTCGTTGAACGGATACGCGAGCGTATCGGCCGCCTCACGCCCGATGAGCCGGACGTCGCTACGAAGCGCGAGTTCCTCGAAGCGCTCATCATCATGGCGGAGGGCTACATCGTGCTGTCGGACCGCTACGCCGACCATGCCGATGCCCTCGCGCGCGCGACCGATGATGCAGTTCGCAGGACCGAACTCGATTCCATCGCCCGCAACTGCCGACGAGTGCCCGCCGGACCCGCGACGACGTTCCGAGAGGCGTGTCAGGCAGCGTGGTTCTGCTTCTTCTTCCTGCCCGACGCCCCCGGACGCGTCGACCAGTATCTCAACCCATTCTACGAACGCGACCTGGCACGAGGAGCGGTCACGCCGGAAGCTGCGCACGAGCTGCTGAGCTGTCTGTGGATCCACTACTACCAGTTCGCCGGCGCGCGGCAGGGCGTGAGCGCCCTACAGCACCTGACGCTCGGTGGTGTGAAGCCCGACGGAAGCGACGCGAGTAACGAGCTGACGCGCATCTGTCTGGACGTAACGGAGGACCTGCGCCTGCATCGACCGCAAGTTGGCCTCCGCTGGAACAAGGACACGCCACCCGATCTGCTCCGCCGCGCCGTGCGAATCCTTCGTACACACAGCGGAAATCCCGACTTCTGCAACGACGAGCAGATCGTGCCCGCGCTGGTGAAGATAGGCGTCGCGCCGGAGGATGCGCGCGAGTTCTCCCTCTCCGGCTGCCATGAAGTGATCGTCACCGGCCGCGCGCAGATGGGGTCCGTCGAGGGCTTCGTGAATCTCCCGAAGATCCTGAGGATAGCACTCGGCCTTGAGCCGACCCTCGCGCCCGGAGCGGATACGGCATCCATCGAGACGTACGCCGACCTGTGGCGAGCGCTGGAAGACGCGATGGAGTTGGTGGCCGGGTTCACGCACGAGGCAAGTCTGGCCCGGGATAGTCAGGCCGCCGAGGACCCGGGCGGCAATCTGGGCGCGTCGCTCGTCGTCAACGACTGTATCGAGAACGCGTTGGGGTATACGCAGGGCGGCGCCCGGTACAATCACTGCAACTGGGACATCATCGGGCTGGCGAACCTCGCGGACTCTCTCGCGGCGATCCGTCAGCTCGTATTCGAGGGCGGCGAGCTTACGCTACCGCAGTTGGTCGACATCCTGCGCGCCGACTGGGAGGGGCATGAGTCGCTTCGTCGGCGCGTGCTCAGCCGGATGCCGCACTACGGCAACGATCAGGACGACGTTGACGCCATCGCCGCGACCGTGGTCGAACGGTTCTCGGCGATTTTGAAGCGGCGTACGCCGTTCCGTGGCGGTGAATACATCCTCGGCACCACCGCCGGCGGCGAAAACATGCACGTTGAGTTCGGACGGCTCACCGGTGCGACGCCCGACGGGCGTACCGCCGGGACCTCGCTCGCCGATAGCATCGGTGCGGCTCATGGGAGGGACAGGCAGGGCGTCACCGCACTGCTCAACTCTGTCGCGAAGCTGCCGCACTCGCTCCTGCCGACGGCGACGACGCTGAACGTGAAACTCGACCCGTCCATGCTCGCGGGCGAATCCGGCGTCGACAAGGTTGCCGCGCTCATCGAGGGCCATTTCCTCTCCGGCGGGCAGCAGTGCCAGTTCAACATGGTAACGCGCGAGATGCTCCTGGAGGCGCGGGAGCATCCCGAAGAACATGGCGATCTGATGGTCCGCGTGGCGGGGTACAGCGCGCCGTTCACGTCGCTCTGGGACGATCTGCAGGACGAGGTCATCGCGCGAACGGAGCACGCGCTCTAGCGAGTGCTTACGGGCGGGGGGATCGGAGACATGGCGAAGACGGATGTGCGTGAAGCCTGCTTGACGCAGGGGCGCATTGATACGCATGCCCACCTTGGCGACACGTACTCGGACTTGCGCGACGGGATCGAGTCGCGGCGTCACATCGGCAACGCCGGCGCCCTCATCGGCGCGCGTGTTGAGGCGGAGGGGTGTCGCATCCTCTACGGGCGGGATGTCGGCGCGGTGTTGCGCCACGACGTTCCGACGGAGGTCCTGGACGCGGCGACGGAACTCCGAGCGCGTGGGGCGTGGGCAGCGATCGAGCACGCACTGGATACTGCGGGCATCGAGCAGCAGCTGGCGTTCTGCGGGCATCGCCCAGCCGACGGGCGTCCGTTTGCCGATGACGCGCCGCCGGGGCGGCTCGGGTACCTGGCGTACATCGACAGCGCCATCAACGGCACGGGCAACTATCCCAGTCCGGATTTCTCGACGCTCGACGGGACCTACTACGGGAAGCTGTGCGAACAACTCGGCCCGCTCAACACGCTCGACGATTACCTCGGCGCGCTCGATAATGAGATCGACCAGTGGCGTTCACACGGCGTCGTAGGTATGAAGACTGCAATCGCATACACGAGCGGGCTGGCGATCACCAATCCAGGCACAGACGAGGCGCGGGTCTCATTCGCCCGGCGGAACGACATGACGGAGCAGGACTTCCGCACCGTCCACGACTGCGCGTTCCATCACGTCGTCCGAGCGTGCAAGCGGAACGGCCTGCCGGTGGTCATCCACACGGGGTATCAGATCTGGGGTCACGCCGATCTCTCGCAGTCGAACCCGATGTTGTTTCACCCGGTGATCGTGAATCCGGAGTACCGCGACGTGACGTTCGTGCTACTCCACGGCGGCAATCCGTACGTGGGCGAGACGACGTATCTGGCCGGGATGTTCGAGAACGTCGTCATCGACTTCACGTGGATCGGCTGGATGACGCCCGCGCGATTCCGCCTCGCTCTGGCGGAGTGGCTTGCCTGCGTGCCGCACGACCGGATGTGCTTCGGCTCCGACAGCGGCACGCCGGAGACGATCGTCGGCATCGACAGCACGATGCGCAGGCTCATGGCGGACGTGCTCGACGAGTGTGTCGCCGACCGGACCATCGACGAGCGGTACGCGCTGGAGTTCGTCGAGAACTGCTACAGCGCGACACCGAAGCGCGTGTTCGGGCTGTAGGCGCTTCGGGTTGATCTGGATAGAGATTGCTATCATGATTGGCGTTTTGATTGAGAAAACCGTAACTTCGACAACGACTCCTCCCTTGGGGTGCGCGGTATCGTATCGACTCCAGCGTTGCGTGCTCCGCGCCGTAGCGCCGGAACTGAGTCTAGCATACGGGTACCCGGTCGGTGCTCCGACGTGCGACATTTCGGCTCCTCCGCACCGGGTATCGCAACCGAGCGATGCATGATCGCGCATCCCGCGCGTCGTGCGAAGGGAGGCCCCGTGCCGAACATCACCGATGAAGCGCCCGATTACGTGAAGACTGAGTTAGCAGAACTGCGTGCTGCCCTCGATGTAGCTGTTCCTCGCAAGATTCTCGACGACAACCTGCTCATTGCGACGTGGAACATACGCGGCTTCGGCGGGCTGACAGAGAAATGGCAGTCAAGCTCCAGTGACAGCCCGAAGCGCGATCTGCACGCGCTGGCGTGCATCGCCGAGATCGTTTCGCGGTTCGACATAGTTGCCGTGCAGGAGGCCAAGTCGAACATCAAGGCGTTGCGGCATCTGATGAAGGCGCTGGGCCCGAGTTGGGGTTTGATACTCACGGACGTCACGAAGGGCGCGCCGGGTAACGCGGAGCGCATGGCATTCGTGTTCGACCGTCGAAAAGCACAGCTCTCCGGTCTGGCATGTGAGATCGTCATCCCGGCGGAACAGCTCGCGAAGGGCGTCGAATCGGACGCGCTCGACGTGCAGTTCGCTCGGACGCCCTACGCCGTGAGCTTCAAGGCCGGCGACAAAACGGTCATCCTCGTGACGCTCCACGTGCTCTATGGCGACTCGGCATCGGAGCGCACTCCAGAGCTGCGCGCGATCGCGGAATGGCTGGCCGATTGGGCGAACAGCGTCCATGCCTGGCATCACAACTTGATTGCACTGGGCGATTTCAATATCGACCGTGAGGGAGATCCGCGGTATCAGGCGTTCACGTCGACCGGACTCATGCCTCCGGCGGACCAGTGCAATCTACCGCGTTCCATATTCGACCGTCCGGATAGGCCGGATCCGACGAAGTTCTACGATCAGATCGCGTGGTTCGGCGAGGGGGCCGAGGCGCCTGCGCTCTCCCTGGACTACCTGGGCGGTGGATTTTTCAATTTCGTCCCGTTCACGCTGAAGTCGCTGGAGTTGACGAAGACGCAGCTTTCGTGGCGCATCTCGGATCACTATCCGCTCTGGGCTGAATTCTCCATAAGGAGCTGATCGGCGCCGTCGCATTTCCGACGCCATGGCAGACTCCTTTCGTGACAGATGACAAGCCGGTGCCCGCGCATCGGTGGAGGAGGGGCGTATGGCGTCGGAATCCGACGCGTATCAATGGGCGGCGACGCTGCCCGAACACCTTCCGCGCAAGCTTTCCATCAGTTGCTGGATCTGGAGCTGGATCACGTCTGCGACTGAGGGCGAGCCGTACGACGACCTCGAACGCTGCATGATCGCGCTGAAGGAGCGCGGCTTCAACGCCATCCGGATCGAAGCCGGGCTGAACTGGGCCTTCGATCTCGACGGGCGTCCGCGCGGCGACGTGGAATTCGGGCCCTGGATCGCCGGCCACGGCTGGAATTTCAGCACGACGAACTCCCGCGGCGGCGGACGTCACGACGTGCTGGAGCGCCTGCTCTACCTCTTCCAGTACGCGCGGCGACACGGCATCTACGTCATCCTGACGAGCTGGGAGTATCAGGACAGCTCATGGTTCCTGGCCGATCCGGACCTCCGCGCGCAGGTGTATGGCATCGCGCCCGAACGCCGGTTCATGCAGCTTGCCGAGCATCACGACAGGCTGCTCTCCATCCTGAAATCGTGGGGCCTCGAAGACCAGGTGGCGTTCGTCGAGGTTCACAACGAGCCGGAGCACAGCGAACTCCCCTCCGGCGACGAGGGCACACGGCTGCATCGCGATGCGATCGCGTTTCTACGTGACAAGCATTCCGATATCCTCGTGAGTGGCGATTTCTCGTCGCACAACGAGGCGATTGTGCCCGACAACGTGCAGGTGTATGACCAGCACGTCTACGGCGGCGGCGAGTGGTATTTCTCCACGCTCTACGGCGAGACGGTGCGCCATCCCGACTTCGACCCGGCGAATCCCCGGGCGCTCGCCGCCCTGGATCGCGTGCTGCGTGAGGACATCGTTTCGTGGGACGAGTTCATGGTGCCCGCGCAGAACATCAGGAAAGCGTGGCGGGACGTGATGTGGATGTACGAGAACCTCGACAACGACCGGTGGGATGCGTGGGTCACGGAGCGGTTTGCCGAGTGGGAGGACCGAATTCGCGCCGGAACGCGCGAGATGTTCGCCGCCGATGCCGACGCAGCGCGGCGTCGCGGTCTGCCACTCGTGCATGACGAGGGAGGGTTCTTCTATCCGCCGCGCTTATCGCGGTTCGAGGTCGAGTATCCGGGGCTCAGCATTCTCGACCTGTTCACCGACCTCGCCATCGAACATGATTATTGGGGCTTCATGCCCGGCACGTACTGCGGGCCGGACCACATATCCTGGACGGAGAAACAGGAATGGTTGCGAGCCGTCAACGGGCGATTCCAGTCATCCGAAGGGAGCGTATCGTGAGCGAGTCCGCGCGTATCGACATCATGGATTTCGGTGCCGTCGGCGACGGGAAGACGGACGACACGGGTGCAGCTCGCGAAGCCGTGGCCCGGGCCGGGGAGGTCGGCGGCACGGTCTACATCCCCGCCGGAACGTACCTCACGTCGTCGATCCACCTGCCGCCACGCGTGGGGCTGACCGGCGACCCGACGTGGAGCTTCCGCGACGCGGGCGGTTCGGTTCTGCGCCTGGCGGACGAGTCGGCGCCATGCCTCATCGACCTCACCGGCGCCATCGGAGCGACGTTGAACGGGCTGTGCCTTGAGGGCGGCGATCTCGGCGAGGGCATCCACGGCGTGATGATCGACAAGCCCGACTACGGCAAGGAGGAGGATACTCCGCGCGTAGAACGGTGCCGGGTGAGCCACTTCACCGGCGACGGGGTATCCTTGAGTCGCATCTGGTGCTTCACCGTCCGCAGCAACATGCTCGCGTTCAACCGGGGCTGCGGACTCCGCATCCGCGGGTGGGACGGCTTCGTCATGGATAACTGGTTCTCCGGGAATGGCGGGCCGGGGTTCGGCGCGTACGAGGAGAACGCGTCCGTGACAATGACCGGCAACCGGATCGAGTGGAACGCCGGTGGTGGCATCGTCCTGCACGGAGGGAATCACTACAACATAACCGGGAACTACATCGACCGCTCCGGCGGCGCGGGCATCGCGCTTATGTCGCGTGTTCGCAAGCCGTGCGAGGTCATCAGCATCACGGGCAACGTTATCTTCCGAAGCGGCGCGCCGAACTGGCGTACCTTGGACGAGAACGAGGATGCGCACCTGCGCTTCGAGCACGTCCACGGCCTTGTCTGCACGGGCAACACCATGCGCGCCGGTCGCGACGACGGCAACGTCGGCGAGTGGTCGCCGCGCTACGGCATCCTGTACCGTTCACTGGCGAACAGCATCGTGAAGGACAACGCGCTCGCGCGAGGCGCCGTCGAGACGCTGATGAAGGACCTCGGCGGACATGGCGAGAACGTGATCGTTCGGGACAACGTCGGCGATCTGTTCGAGGACAACTTCTGGGCCGAGTGGGACGGCTGCTGAGACTCCGGGGCCCGGTGGCTGGATTGTCGGCCGGAACGGTGCGATCATGGAAGAAGGCGGCCGAGATCGCGCCTGACGCAGTCGTGGAGGCGGAATGTCCGAGTACCGATTCAGATTCGACGACGCGGAGTGGGTATGCCCGAGACCCGGCCTGCGCTCCAAGACCCTCCAGATGGCTCCCGGACGTATGCGCCTGCTTGAGATGACCCCTGAGCTTTCGCATCCCGAGTGGTGTACCGTCGGACACGTCGGCTACCTGCTTGAGGGGAAGCTCGAGGTCCGGTTCGCCGACGAGGTCGTGACGTACGAGCCGGGCGACGGCATGGTCATCCCCGGCGGCGAGGCGCACAAGCACATCCCGCGCGCACTCACGGACGTCGTGACGATGTACATTGTGGACGAGGAATAGGCAGCGGTACCCGGCATCCGGCAGCGATGAGGGCTAGCTGAAGTAACCGTAGACGAGCGTACGACGTTCGCTCATGGGTTGGGGTCGTATCGCGCTTCCATGGCGAACGACGCGCCGGATACCGAGCGACACCTGGCCGGCGCGTTCGCCTCCGAGCCCCGGCCTATCGTCGTGCCGTGGCAAGGTGATCGCCTGCGACGCGATAGCGGAACGCTGTCCGGTGTGTGTGTTTCAACACTTCCCGATCCGCCACGAAGTCGGCGTCGGCTCATGGATTAGGCAGCAGCCTTTTCGACGCGAGATCGTAGAAGTCGGACTCCACTGGAGGTCGCTCGTAGCTCACGGAAGCCTGCTTCCCTGAGCTGATTCAGCGTGTCACACTGTCATACGGCTTGGCGCAGGAAATGGGGGCACCACACATGAGAACCCGCGCTGTGTGCGCATTGTCACCGGATAGGGTTGAACTGCGCGAGGTGATCGTGCCGGACCTTGGCTCGCATGACCTGCTCGTGCGTGCCCACTACTCGATGATCAGCACCGGCACGGAACGATGGGTGATCACGGGGCAGTTTCATGCGCCGGGACAGCCACCGCTGCCGTGGCCGGTCGTTCCGGGCTATCAGAAGGTCGGGGTTGTCGAGGCAGTAGGGGCAGATGTTGGCGACTTAGCCGTGGGCCAGTGGGTGTTCGCCACGACGTCGCTAATCAGCGATGGAGCGACGAGCGGCTGGGGCGGTCACGTACTGCACAGTGTGTGCGACCACAGCCAGGTGATTCCGTTGCCAGGTGGGCTCGATCCGATGAAGGCGGCAGGCCTCGTGCTGACGCAAGTTGGCTACAACGGCGGCTCGCGGCCGCCGGTGAGTGAGGGATGCCTGGCGCTGGTCGTGGGGGACGGATTGGTGGGGCAGTGGCTCGCGCAAACGCTTCGAGGCAGAGGCGCTCGCGTCCTCCTCGCAGGGCGGCGCGCCGAACGGCTCGCGCTGGCCCGCGAGCATTCGGCGGATGACGTGGTGGACGTTCGGGAGACCCCTCTGACGGCGCTTGCATCGGGAGCCGCGCCGGGGGGCTTCGATATTGTGGCGGACACTATCGGCACGGCTGAAAGCGTTGCGTCACTGACCGGCCTCTCGCGGAACAACGGGCATCTCATCCTAAACGGTTACTACCGTGAGGGCGAGCATCTCCTGAGTATGCAGGCGCTGCATTCTGCGGAGATCACGGTCCATGCCCCCGCGGGATGGACGCGCGATCGTCTGCTCGCGACGCTCGATCTCATCGCGAGCGGCGGCCTCCGCGCCCGAGAACTCGTGACCCACGTCTTCCCCGCCGATGAGGCGGACAGAGCGTACGATCTGGTGCTCAACAAATCCGAACCGTTCCTGGGCATCTGCCTGGACTGGACGAACACTGGGGGATAGCATGCCCGACACCATGCGCGCTCTCCAGATTGTCGCGCCCGACACGGCTGCTATCGTCGAGGCAGCCACACCCACGGCGGGACCAGGCGAGGTGCTCGTGAAGGTGCAGGCGGTGACCGCATGCACCCAGTGGGATCTGACGCTCCTCGCGGGCAAGGACATCTTCGAGCGACCGGATCATCCGGTATACCCGATACCCATCGGCGTACCGGGCCACGAGATGGCGGGCGACGTGGTGGCCGTCGGTGACGGCGTGACGGCGTTGCCCGTCGGCGACCGCGTGGCGGCGTGGTCTTCGCGAGCGTCACAAGCTGAGGGCCGTTTGGGGTACTACGCCGACTTCGCCGCCGTGCCGGAAGATTGCCTGTTGAGGATCCCCGACCAGCTCACGTACGTCGAGGCGGCGCCACTGGAGCTGGCCATGTGCGTGGCCGCTTCCGTGCGTCAGGCGGGCGACGTTGCCGGGAAGCGCGTGGCGATTGGTGGGACCGGTCCCGCAGGGCTGATCGCGATCCAGATGGTGAGGACGCTTGGCGCCCGCACCGTAATCGCTTTCGACCCTATCGAGACGCGGCGATCACTGGCGCTGCAGTTGGGCGCGGACGGCGCGTTGGATCCCGGCTCGTCGGAATCGTTGGCTCTGGGCCCCAACGCAGCGGACATCGCGATCGAATGCGCCGGAGCAGCGGCTTCCGCTGAGAATCTCATGCGCGTTACATCGGGGGCCGTCCATCTGTTCGGCGTCGTCCACGGCGAGATTCGGTTCGGCATGAGCGATTGGGGCCGTAACGTGAGCCTCCGAGGCTACCCCGGCCACACGCTCGAATCCGCCGAATACGCGCTCGCGATGATGGCCAAAGGTGCTGTCAGAACGAAGCCGATCATCGGCGCTGAAGTCGATTTCGACAACTACACGAAGGGGATCGACATGTTGCGAGCCGGATCGATAGCCAAGCTGTGCGTGAGACCATAGACGCGCGCTTGGGCCGCCACGACCCTCACGCAACACAGGATCGTCGGCAACAGAGCGGGCCTAGTACGACGATTCGCGCGTCTCCACAGTTGTGTACATCGTGGACGAGGAGTAGGCATCCGGCAGCGGAAAGGAAGTACGATGGCATTCGTAGACGAGCGCGCGGCGTTCGACCAGGAGTTCGACGCGTACTACGCGTCCATGCCGAACGATGTCTCACACATCGAGCGGCACCTCACCGATGCGTTCGCTGCCGAGCCGGGGCTCTCCACATACCGCGGCAAGACGATCGTCTACGAGGCCATAGCGGAACACTGTCCCGTGCACGTCTTTCGCCACTTCCCGTTCTGCTACGAGGTCGGCGTCGGCAAGCCGCGGTCAGACTTGGGCGCCGGCGGCGTCGGATCATGGATCAAGCAGCAGCCCTTCGGCCAGGAGCTTGAGGCGTCCGGCAGGGAGTGGTGGCAGCCGTGCAACGAATCGGGCCTGTCGCTTGGCTGGCTCGTGCTGGACGACAACCACCACTGCCTCGGTATGGACAATGTTTTCCGCCATGGGCTGGACGGCCTGATCGCGCGCGCCGACCAGCGGAGGTCCACCGCGGACGACGACGAGCGCGAGTTCCTCGACTGCATGATCGCCGGCCTGCGCGCGCAGATGCGTCTCGCCGAGCGGTTCGTCGACGAGGCCGAGCGCATGTTGGCCGCCGAGGACGATCCGGTCATTCGCGACCGCCTCGCCACCATGTCGCGGATGTACCGCCGCATCCCGGCCGCTCCGCCGGAGACGTTCCGCGAAGCGCTCGCGACGATCCTGTTCATGCGGGAGACGACGCAGTCGCTGGAAGGCAACGGCATCAGCATCATCGGGCATCTGGACCGCATTCTCGCGCCGTATTACGATGCCGACCTCGCCGCGGGACGCATCGCGCGCGACGAGGCGAAGGACCTGTTGTCGTTCTTCCTCGCTAAGAACGACGCGCGGTTCGGCATGCGCGATGCGACGAATCACGCCGGCACGAATGGCACCGTGATGCTCGGTGGCTGCGGCGCCGACGGCGTGGCGATCTTCAACGACATCACACGGATGATCGCCGAAGTGTACGACGAGTTCTCGTTGGTCGATCCGAAGCTCAACGTCCGCGTATCCGGCGAGCATCCGACGGAATACTTCGATCTGCTGGCGAACCTCATGGCGGACGGCTGCAACTCGCTCTCCATCTTCAACGACGACGTGGTAATCCCCGCGAACGTGAAGATGGGCAAAGCGCTTGCCGACTGCCGGATATACGTCGGTGGCGGCTGCCAGGAGAACGTGCTGGAGAATACCGAGATCAACAGCCGCGCGACGATCTACATGAGCCTGGCGGCGGTGTTCCTCATGGGCTTCTTCCCCGACCGGTGGGCGTTCCTCTCCGAGCGGGACGGGATCAGCATCCGCACGTACGACGACTGCGCCACATTCGACGAGGTCTACGACGCGTTCCTGGCGAACCTCGAAGCGACGCTGAAGACACACATTGAGTTTCGGAACGAGGCGGAGCGCGTCGGGACGCAGTACAACCCGTGTCCGCTGCACTCCGCCACCATCGACGATTGCATCGACAATGCGCGCGACATGATGGCCGGCGGCGCGCGGTACAGCTTCGGCAGCGTCTCCCTCGCGGGGATCGGGACCCTCATCGACTCGCTCTACGCCGTGCGTGAGACGGTGTTCGAGAAGCGCGATGTGCCGTTCGAGCAGCTTCGCGACATGCTCGACAGCGACTTCGACGGCGAGGAGGCGTTCCGCCGCCACCTTGCGAACCGCATCCCGAAGTTCGGCCACGACGACCCGGCGATCCGCGAGTTCTCCGGAAAAGTGTTCGCGGACGTGGCGCGTGTCTCGCGCGGGCACAAGAACGCTCGCGGCGGATGCTACGAGGCGAGCCTGTTCTCGTTCCGCACGTTCACGAACTTCGGCTACATGAACGGCGCCACGCCCGATGGACGTCGCGCGGGGGAGCACCTCTCGCCGGGCATGAGCCCGAGCATGATCGCGCTGGGCCGCGAGTGCGGCGCGAGCAAGGTGCTCCGCGCGCTGGAGCCGCTGGACATGACGGCGTACCCCGTCGTCGCCGTGCTCGACGTGAAGATGCCGGTCATTCGCACGCGGCACCGTCCCGACGTGTTGAGCGCCGTGATGCGGTGCTTCGTCGACTACGGCGGGTCCGTGTTGCAGGTGAACCTCGTCGATCCAGAAGTGCTGCTGGAAGCGCGCGAGCACCCGGAGTTGCATCCGGACCTGGTCGTGCGCATCAGCGGCTACAGCGCGTACTTCCGCACGCTGACGCCGGAGGTGCGCGACGAGGTGATCGATCGGACGCTGGTGAGTGGGTAGGCGGTGTCAGCTTGGAGGTCGTGGCGCGACACGGTACCTTCGGTGTTGACCGTGCTACATCGTGAGATCGTGGGAAGGTATACGGGGCGAGAGTTGTGACCGATCCAGAGTTGGCTGCCGACCGGGTAAACGAATCAGGATCGCGATCCGTGTTCGCGGCATCTCGCGATCTGGTTCGCCACGATGTGGCGCGATTTGCTGCCTACTGCGACAGCATGGAAAGCCTCTTCGCGCTGCAACCCCAGGCCGGCGACCGCGACCGACTCATATCGGGCTTTCTGAATGGTGACGCGACAACCGCGCTGCAGGAACTCGTCCCGCTCCGTACGCGACGAGATGCTGGTATCTTCTTCACGAATGGCGCCCTCGCGGAGAGAGTGGCAGAGCGGTTGGGTCCGATTCTCGGCACGGGCGCTGCAGTTGTTGATCCCGCATGTGGGGCGGGGAATCTGCTTCTGGCGTCAGCCAAGTACCTCCCCAGAGGCGTTGACCTGCAACACACTCTTGCCATCTGGTCCTCCCTCCTGTTCGGTCACGATTTGCACCCGGAGTTCGTCCGTGCGGCACAACTTCGACTAGCACTCTTGGTGCAAAGCCTGCACCCAGAATCCTCCTCCCGACTCGGATCCAGAGATGCCTACGAAGCTTTCACAGGTGTACGGATCGGCGACGCACTAGCTCAGAACGCTCTTCCGAGCAACGCATGTTTCGCGGTCAATCCTCCGTTTGGGCACATGCTCGCACCATCCGACTGTCGATGGGCGCGGGGGAAGATTCAGGTTGCCGCTTGGTTTCTCGATCAGATACTCGACCGCGCCGTCGGCGGACAACAGGTCGTCGCAGTCCTGCCGGACGTGCTTCGTAGCGGGTCTCGATATCGGAAGTGGCGTGACAGCATCGGGGCACGTTGTGGGTCGCTGGAGGTGGAACCGGCAGGTCGCTTCGACGAACACACGGACGTGGATGTGTTTCTCCTGCACGCAGTTGTGAACGGCGCGGACGGTGAGGAGTGTGGCTGGCCAGAGGATATATCCGCCACGTCGCTCGATCTCACCACCATAGGAGACGCGTTCGATGTCCACGTAGGTGCTGTTGTACCCCACCGTGATCCGCTCATCGGCCCAGTCTACCCATACCTCCATGCGCGTACGGCACCCGCTTGGCAGACCGTTCGAGAGATTCCTGAGACCCGACGTTTCAGCGGTACCGTGTTTCCGCGACCTTTCGTGACGATTCACCGGACATCAAGTCCCAGCGACCGACACAGAGGTGTCGCGACCATCGTGGCGGGAAAGGGCCTCGTCGCCGTAGAGAACCATCTAGTGGTCCTGCTCCCACGCGACGGTACGCTGAGGCAGTGCCGTGCGGCAGTAGCGCAACTGAAGTCACGAAGTACGGACGACTGGCTCAACAATCGCATCCGCTGTCGGCACCTCACGGTTTCCGCGGTGAAAGAGATACCCCATTTCGTAGATAGAGGCCGCGGACCGAGCGAAAGCTCTCGGTACGGAGGACGATGCCATGGTCATTAACCGCCGTTTGACTACGCAGGATATCAGCTGGTTTATCGATCTGGAGGCGGTTGGGCAGCTGAACATAGACCCGCCATATCAGAGGAGAAGCGTCTGGAGTGCGGCGGATAGACGCTTCTTCTTGGACACAATCTTCAGAGGCTATCCCAGTCCTCCCATATTTCTTCACAAGCAGATCGAAGATGGGAAGACGGTGTACTCAGTGGTGGACGGCAAGCAGAGGCTCGAGACCATCTTCCAGTTCACTGCCAACAAGCTGGCGATAGACAAGGACTTCGGAGACTCGCGGCTGGCAGGGCAGAAATGGCGATCCATCGTCGACGACGACGAGCTGGCCCGCGCGTTCTGGGACTACATGATACCCGTTGAGATGACGAATATCATTGACACCAGGACTGTCAACGAGATATTCGACCGGCTTAACCGCAACCAGCGGAATCTCAAAGACCAGGAACTCCGACACGCCAGGTACCGCGGATGGTTCATCCAGCTCGTAGAGACGGAGTCCGAATCCGTCGATTGGGAGAAACTCTGTGTCGTGACTAGAGCGCGTCGCAAGAGAATGCGCGACGTTCAGTTTCTGTCGGAGTTACTCATAGTCCTTTTCAGGGGCGATGTGGGCGGATTTGACCAAGCTGATATCAACAGCTACTACGCCAAGTACGATGATCTCGATGACGTCGATGACGTCGATGACGTCGATGACCTCGCGGATTCGTCTCTCGATGGGCCGTCCGTGCGGCAGCAGTTCGATTCCGCCAAAGGATATCTGCTCGAAGTGGAACGGGACTCGTCGGCGATTTCCGAGTACGCGCGGGATATGACCAATTTCTATTCGCTCTGGGCTGTCGTTGCCCTGAATCTACCCCGACTCCCATCTCCGGCAGACCTTGGAAAGCAGTATGAGGAGTTCATGAACAGCGTCGGGAGATTCAAGCAGGAGAAGGCCTTGGAGCTAGCGGATGGCGAAGCCGTGCCGCGTCTGGATAGGCTGGCTTTTGCGTACTACCAGAGCAGCATGGGCGCGAGGACCGAGCCGCCTCAGCGCAAAGAGAGGCATCGCGCGCTCGGAGAGGCGATGCTGGGAGTTGCGTCGTGAAGGTGCCGACATCGGTTCGTGATGTGCATGCACACTGCATCGATGCCTACCGGCCACTCAAAGAACGCGTTGACGACATCATCGTGACGCCTAGACAGCCTCGGTGGCACTACGAGAGTCGGCTAAAGGAGCTCGAAAGCTATGCTCTCAAGTTAGAAACCGGCCGCGTGTCGAATCCAACAAGACTAGAGGACTTCTTCGCATGCACCATTGTCGTCGATAACCTGAGTGCGGTCGACACTGCCGAGAAGATGGTCACGGATCGGTTCAGGCTGGTGGAACGCCGGCCGGAAAGCTTGGAAACGACAACCAAGTGTGCAGACTGTTTCCGATTTGACGATACGCGGCTGTACGTGGAGTGGCATGACGACCCACGCCTCCCGCGATCCGAGCTGCACGGAATGCCTTTCGAGGTCCAGATAAAGACCTTTCTTGCCCATGCGTGGAGCATCGCCACGCACGACCTCATCCTCAAAGCTAACGAGCGGAGCTGGCCCAGGGAGCGGATCGCCTACCAGGTCAAAGCGATGCTCGAACATGCGGAAACCTCTATCTTCGAGGCCAGACGGCTCGCCGAATCGAAACACTTCCCTAAGACGGATCGCATCTGCGAGCGCACAAACACGGTCATCAGGCTCTTGTCTGAGATGTGGGATGATGCCGCTCTTCCGAGCGATAGGAGGCGGCTTGCAGAGAACGTGGACGCGCTTCTGAAAGCGATTGGCATGCACTTGGACTCGCTTCGAACTGTGCTGGAAAGTGAGGCTGCGGAGGGTCGTGGCCCGAAGACGCTGAACCTCTCGCCCTATGCTACCATCATCCAATCGATCTTCAACCAAGAACCGGATGCGCTTGTTCGCTATATTAGCGGCAAGCGGAGGACCTTCAAGATACTGCTGCCGCCTGAAGTTGAGCTGCCGCCGGACGTCGAGCTCGGCCCAATCGAGAACGCTGTCGTCCCTCGTTGACCCCCTCCCTACAACAGCACCGCCTGCACCACCGCGCCCAGCTCGGTCCAGCTATCCGCCTGACGGCCGCTCATCTTCTTCGCCCGCGCGGAGCAGACCTCCATCCGGCGCACGAGTTCCCGCTCCTCCGCCGGGCTCGTCATCCACTCCACCGCCTCGACGGCTTCGTCCGCGCCGCCGAAGTGCTCCGCAAGTACGTCCTGCGCCAGGGCGTCGAGCGGCGCGCCGGGATACTTCCGGAAGTACGCGAACGCCTCGTAGTTCATCCGCGCGGCGAAGCACATGTCCGGCGACTGCTCGCCGTGGATGAACACGCCTTCCATCTCGGCGTCCGCCGCGCGCGCGAATTGCTCGCCGATGTAGCGCAGCGCGACGCGATGCCGCGTGTTCGCCGCGCTCCACTGACTCGTCAGATGGCTGTAGCCGATGTTCCGCGCGGCGGGCGGCCGTAGCGACGCTTCGCCCCATGGTTGCGGGTACGGCATGTCGGTGAGCGTCCACTGGCAGATTGCTTTCGGCGAGATCGTATCGATGAATGCTGGCGGACGTTCGGCGATGTCGGCGCTGAAGCCGGAATACGTGGCGTATACCACGTCGCAGTCGGGTCGGGCGGCGTACGCCGCGTCGATCACCGTCGGCATGGCGAGAGCGATGTCGTCGTGCGAGACCCTTCCGGCGATGGCCTCGTTGATGAAGTCCTGCTCGGCGAGGTCCAACTTCGCCTGCTCGCGTTCCTTCGACCGCGCGACGCACAGCTCGCACTGGCAGATGCCGTAATCGCCGGTTTCCAGATACGCGCCGGCGACGTCGAAGTTGTCCAGCAGCCAGCGCATACCGTCCTCGTACCAGCGGACCGTCTCCTCGCGCATCGGGCAGGCCATGCCCAGCCCGTGCAGGCCGGGACGCCACTGAACAGGCGCTTCCGGTACGACAGCGCGTAGCTCGGGATGGTCCCGCAGCCACGTCTCCAGGCTGTAGAGGTGCTCGCCCTCCCAGTAGTATCCGCCGTAGGAGTTGACGCCGATCCCGGCGAGCATTCTTACGCCGCACTGGCGCGCGACACGCAGCACCTCCGTGACGCTCTGCTCGCCGCCGTGGGAGTCGCGGAACAGCCCGGCGATCATCAGGTACGGGATGTCACGCTCTCCGGCGAACTCCAGCAGCGCGGTGTAGTCCTCCACGAAGCTGCCGGGCTCCTTGCGGTAGAGGTTGAAGCAGCCGCTCTCGACCATGGTCGGATCGCCGCACCAGTTCGTGCTGTGATCCCATGTCCAGAGGCCGGATATTGGGAGTTTCTCGCGCGCGTCGCTCATACAGCCGCTCCTTGTGTGCGGTGTCGTTCAGCCGGAGATGGGATACGTGAGGCCCGGTAGCTCGTCGCCGGCGGCATCGGTCACGCGGAAGTAGAAGCCCCAGCCGCCGTGGTAGTTCACAATCTTCAGCAGGACCTCGGATCTGCCCGCCGGCAGCCGAACCGGCACGATGTCCTCGTCCGGGATGTTGATGCGCTCCTCGTTGACGCCGTGTACATGCTCCCCGTTGATCCAGATGCGGCCCGCATCGTCGCTGCCGAATCGGATTACGGCGTCGGTCTCAACATCGAGATCGATCCATGTGGCGGCGTATCCGCATATGTCGACACCGCCTTCCACGAGGCGGCTCATGTCCGCGTAGCCGGAGGGCGGCGTCCGGACGTACCGCCACTGTGCCGGTCCGAGCAGGCCCGCAATCTCCGCGTCGATCTCGATGCCGTGCTCGGGGCCGAATTCCCGGTCGTATCCGATGCCGTCTTCGTTCGTGAACGGGCCGATCATCCACCAGGCAGGCGGTATGCCGAGCCCGGCAAGCGCGTCGGTTGGAGTCCTGTCCGCCACGGCGTCCATCAGGCGGGACGTGTCGGGACGGTCGATGATCTTCGGCGAGCGAAGCGTTTCGGCATAGTCGTCGAATTCCGGCGTGAGCGGCAGCGTGGCGACGTCGCTGCCACCGTAGCGTTCCAACTGTTCGTCGGTCATCTGCCACCAGACGGGTCCGCCGGAGAATACCCATACGTATCGGCGGCTCACCATGCGCGCCGCTGCGTGCGTCTCGGCGAACGTCTCGGCGGAGTAGTTGCCGCTCTTGTCCTCACCGGCCTTGAGTATACGGTTGCCGAACACCTCGGGCCGGCCGCCGTAACCGAGTCGTCGGCCGTGCTCGTCTCGCACGAAACGGAGATACCCCAGCGGGGAGAGGCCGACAGATATCCCACAGCGCCGCGCCCAGTAGTCCGCGACATCGGGTGCCAGCTCATCGAGCAGCGTGCGATCCATACCGTAGCCGTATCGCGCGATCCAGTCGGCATCCCGCATGAAGTAGGTCGTCTCGGTCATGAGGTGAAGGCCACCCGGCGCGTCGGCTTCGGCGATCACGTCCAGGAACCCGAGAAACATCTGTCGCGAGAGTTCGCCGTGGATGGACCACGCCTCCGGGAGGTGGAAGGACACCATCTCGGGGAACTCGTCCAGCATCGCTCGCTGAATCTGTCGTCCGCGCGTACGAGCTTGTGCCACAAGCGCGTCGCGATCGAGTCCTGCTGTGCGATAGGGCTCCCAGCCCAGACCCCACTGCTCCTCGACATACTCGTCGTCCAGCGCCACGCCGATGAATCCAGCCAGTCGGGCGAACACGGCGCCCTGCCGGAGGTTCTCGAGCAACTGAGCCCATCCCTCGTCGTCGAACCAGTCCGGGACGTGTCGCGAGAACGCCACGGACATGACGTTCTCGGCAACACCCGCCGCGCGGAGCCGGTCGATCATGTACTGAACGGCTCTGAATCGCGGGTTGTCCTCGCCGACGATCCGTGTGCCGTCCTCAAGCTCCCACACATCCGCATCCCAGCCCTGCATCACGTCGGGTCTGATGAAGCCGGAGAACCCTTTCGCCGCCCACTCGTCGGCGGTTTCCGCGACATACCCGAACGGCGGAGTCGCGTAGAGTATGTTCGAGACGCGGCCCGGTGCGGGGTCCGCTGCGAGAGGGAAACGGGGGGTTGCCATGGCGTATCTCCGTGATGTGTCAGCGCGCTGCGCGGTGGGCGCGCTCGGTGGCAAGGTCGGTGATACGGGACGCAACGTCTACCCCGGTGACGGTCTCTACCCCCTCGAGGCCGGGTGAGACGTTCAGCTCAAGAATCAGCGGCCCGGAGTGGCTCTCTATCATGTCGACACCCGCAACATCCAGGCCGATGGTGCGCGCGGCTTGTCGAGCGACGCTCCTGAGGTCGCGATCGAGCTTCAGCGGCTCGGACGTTCCTCCACGGTGGATATTGGCGCGGAAGTCTCCGTCGGCGGCCTGTCGTCGAATGGCCGCTACGACCTCGTCGCCGACGACCAGGGCGCGGAGGTCCCGCCCGTTGGCTTCGCGCACGAACTCCTGCACGAGCACGCTCTGCCCGAGGCAGAGGAACGACTCGAGGACGGAGTGCGCGATCTGCGCCGTCTCCGCCAGCATGACCCCGATGCCTTGCGAGCTGTTCAGAAGCTTGATGACGACGGGTGGTCCGCCGACGAGTTCAATCAGCTCTTCGACGTTGGCGGATCGTGACGCGAAGGCGGTTCGCGGCACCGGGAGCCCCTCGGCGCTGAGAGCCTGGAGGCATCGCAGCTTGTCGCGTCCACGGGCAACGGCGTCGGAGCCGTTGACGCAGTACGCGCCGGTAAGTTCAAGCTGCCGGATGAGTGCCAGCCCGTGCGACGTGGCCGACGGTCCGATGCGCGGTATGACGGCGTCGAACGGTGGGAGCGATTCGCCGCGATGCACAACCGTGGAGGTCCCGTTGCTCACGCGGAGTATGCTCGCCATGGGGTCCACGACACTCGCGGCGTGGCCAAGGGCTGCTGCCGACTCGACGAGCCGTCGTGTGCTGTACAGCAGGGGTCCGCGGGATATGATGCCGAGATTCATGGGCCATTCCGGTGCGAAGCCGCAGTGCAATACTGGCGCGCGGCGCTGAAGCTACGCGCGTGATCGTGTCATGCCAAGCCGACCAACGCCCACATCACCCCTCCGCCGCAGATCGGGATCAGGAGGTTGTCGTTCACGCGCCGGGCGAGCCCTTCCGCCAGCGTCGCCGCTATTGCGCCGGTGGCCACGACGAGCGGTGCGGTGTTAGCGAGGCACAGCCCAACCACGAACGATGCCGCAAGACATCCCAAGCTCCCCGATACGGTCTTCCCCGGACGCCATTCGCGCCCACCGAACGCCTTGCCGGCGACTGCGGCGGCCGTGTCGCCTACCACGCCGAACGCCATGGCGACAGGTGCAACCGCCTCCGGGAAGATGAGGGCCGCAGCGGCCTGTCCGAGAATGAACATGCTCGCGCCGGTGAGCCGTCTCTCCTCGCTCGCGCGGCTGATTGGCGCGAACCATCGCGCGTAAACGCGACGGGCCGGCGTCCAGAAGAGACGCGCCACGTCCGCGCCGAGCACGATCGCCACTGCGATGAGGATGAGAAGTCTCGCCAGCTCCGCGCCGAGGACCACGTAGCCGATCGGCAGCACGAGCCCGACGAGGTGAAACAGCTTCCGGCCGGTTTCACGCCGCAGGGGAAGATGAGGCGGGTACTTTTCGGGCGGCGAGACCGAACTCATCCCGTCGTCTCCGTGTGCCGCACCATGCGCGCGGCGAAGAAGCCATCCGCTCGCTGAATGTCCGGCGCGGTGGCGAGGTAGGGTCCGCGTGATACCTGCCGGGCGACCGTATCCGGCACGTCGCACTCGTGGATGGGAAGCAGGCTGAAGTCGTCGCGCCCGACCAGCCACGGTTCGACTACCTCTTCGCATTCCTCGCGCAGAATGCTGCACGTTGCGTAGACGAGCGTGCCTCCGGGGCGGACGAGCCATGCATAGCGGTCGAGCAGAGCCGTCTGCACCTCCGCGTGGCGACGCAGACCGTCCGGCGTCAGGTGCTCCGGGCCGTCGGGTACGCGGCGCCACGTTCCACTTCCCGAGCACGGCGCGTCGATGAGGACGATATCCGCCGTCGACTCCCACTCACGCAGACCCCACCCCGAGGTTGCCTTGGCGGTGCGAATGATATCGATGCCTGCTCGGCGGGAGCGCTTGCTCAGTTCGTCGAGCCGGGCCGTGTCCGTATCGAGCGCGAGTATTTCACCGTCGCCGTCCATGTCGGCCGCCATTCCGAGCGTCTTTCCGCCCGCACCGGCGCACGCGTCGACGATTCGCATGCCCGGTCGGGCGCCCGCCAGCAGGACGATGAGCTGGCTCCCTTCGTCCTGTATCTCGATCGTTCCGCTACGCATAAGCCCGTGGTTTCGGACATCGTTCCGGTCGGGCAAGACCAGCCCCAATGGGCTGAGCGTTGTCGGCTCAGAAAGGATGCCATCTTCCGCCAACCGGCTCGCGACCTCCTCTCGCGACGCGGCGAGCGAGTTCACACGGATCGTTACCGGCGCGCGACGACGACTCGCCACGACGATGCTGCGCGATCGCCTGAATCCGTACTGCGAAGAGAGGCGAGCGGCGATCCACGACGGCAGCGAACCAGTGACGGCGAGTTCCGGCGTGGAGCGGGCATGCATTGGATCGAGACCCGTGATCGCGCGAGCGACGCGTGCGATCAGGTCGGGATCGATCGTTGCGTCGTCGATACGCGCGAGGGCCGCCTGCACAGTTTCAGGAGCGTAGCCCGCAAGTGTGAGCAGCCCGGCGATCAGGAACGCCATGCGGTGCGAGGGGGCCTCAACGGCGGCGGACGTGTTGAACGCGCTGCCGAGGCGCCGCCGCCAGCGGGCGAGTGCGAATACAAGGTCGCCGATGATGGCGCGGTCGCTGCTTCCGAGGCGCGGGTGTTCGCGAATGTACCGGTCGAACGCGGGCACGGCCCAGCAGTCGGGGTCTTCCAGCCGCCTCATGATCTCAACAACGTGCGGGGTGGCGTGAATCGCCGAGCGGGGGCGCACCAGTCTCACCGATCCAAGGAGCGGGTCCGGCGGGGCGACGGCGCCATCCGGCGGTGACGATCTCGATTGTGGCGGCAAGTCGGACATCATGAGCCCACGAGGATGATGTGGACCTGTCCCGGGCCGTGGACACCTATGACGAGATTCAGCTCGATGTCGGCGGTCTTGGACGGTCCGGTGATGACGTTCACGTTGGACGGCATGCCGTCCGGAAAATCCGATTCAAGGCGCGGTGCAAGGTCGTAGAGATCGGGGATGATCTGGCTGCTGTCGACCACAGCGACGTGGAGCCGCCCGAGCAGGCTGACGGATCGTCCCTGTTCCGGCGCGGCGCAGATCACGAGCGAACCTGTCTCCGCGACGGCGTAGTCTACGCCGGTGACACCGCACTCCATGGCAAACGCTGCATCGCGAGTCTCACCCTCGGGGGCGTTCGGGGTCCACTGGCTGACGGTGAACTCGTTCGAGAGCTGCGTCGCCACGCTCGCGTCGTCGAGAAGCGGCGCGGTGGCGAACAGCGCCGATGAGAGACCGGCTTCGCGCAGGATGCTTGCGATGGTTGGCGCGATCTCCTGGCTCGATCCTACCCGGTGGACGCTTGCGCCGGCGATTTCCGCGCGTTCGACGAACTTCCCGGTGAGATCGCCGGGTTCAGGCATCCGTCCCGGTTCGTCCGGAACGGGTTCCGTGTCGTGCGAGCGTGGCGGAATCGCGTGTCGCGTCGCTTCCCGTACCGCGGCGAGGAACTCGCTGCGACTCGTTCGTGCCATCATCCATCTCCGGTGTGTGATGGTCGCGCCTATTCGGACCAGCGAGATATCGTCGCACCGATCTCAGCCAGGCTGTTCACCGTCGCGTCGGGCGTCTCGTCGCTGTCTCGGGGGAGGGATCGCCAGTTCGGTATCCGCGTCAACGATTCGACGTAGACGCGCTCCCGGTCCGTCGACGGTCGCCAACCCTTTGCGTCGGCTGGAAGATAGCAGAAGACGCAGCGCATCCCGACCCGGTGCGCCGGCGCGCAGTCGGTGTCGAGACGGTTGCCGACCATGACGCACTCCGTCGGATCGCACTTCGCACGCCGGGCCGCGATGCGGTACAACTCCGGGTCGGGCTTGTTCACGCCCACCGATTCGCTCAGCACGATCTCTTCGAACGGCGACCGCATATCGAGCCGCTCAAGCGTATCCAGCGCGGCGGATGGCTGATCCGCGATGATTCCGAGCTGTACATGCGGCTTCACCGCGGTAAGGGCATCCAGCGCCCCGACGATGGGTTCGACAAGCTGCTGCCCGTCGCTACGGGGGAACGCTCGCGCCCACTGCTCCCACCGCGCGAATACATCCGGCGGCAGCCGGTCGCGCGCGACCGTGTAGTGCGGGCTGGGGTCGTCGTGCGACGCGAGTCGCTCGCGCCACGCCATCAGTTCGGTGAAGGCGAGCCCGCTCCCTGAGCGCAGCAGTTCGTCGTGGAGTCGCTCCCATATCCGGCAGCGAAGTGGATCCTCGTTCAGGAGGGTGTCGCCGATATCCCAGAACACCCACCGGATCACGCCGATGGGTCCCGTTGGCCGGCGCTGAGCAGATAGCCCTCGATGAGTCGTCCCGCCTCGCGGCACTCGGCGACGCCGGCCATCAGCATCGTGGCGACGGAAACGGCGCTCGGTACGTACTGCAGGAACTCCTCCTTGCCGCGGTGCGACGCCGTGTAGATGAACGCGCCTGCGTCATGGAGCTTCCGCTGGATCGCGGCGACGCCCAGCCCGTGCCGGAACGCTCTGCTGGCCGCTTCGACTCCGGCCAGGGAGAGATATCGGTCCAGGAGGGTCTTTCGTTCGACATCGTTCATCGGGAGGTACGAGTCGTAGAGCATCGACGCCAGATCATACTGGCGGAGGCCCTGGCGCGCGTCCTGGAAGTCGATCAGTCCGAGAGTCCCGTCGGCGCGCACCATGAGATTGCTGCTCTGGTAGTCGCGGTGAGTGAAGACGCGTGGCGGCGCGGAAAGCGTCTCGCTGATCCATGCGAACGCGGCATCGAGAACGTCGCGCTCGGCGTCGGTGGGGTCCGTCGCGCAATGATGGCCGATCAGCCACGTATCGACGTGAAAGCCGAACTCGAACTGCCACTTCGATTCGTCGAATTGCAGCTCGAACGCGGGGCACGTCGCGGGGTCTCCCGGCGGAATCGAGTGGACCTCCGCAAGGAGTCGCGTCGCGGCGTCGAGCAGTTTTCCACGTTCATCAGGACGCTCCGCAATCCGATCCGTGATGCATACGTCGCCGAAGTCCTCCATAAGGACGAGGCCGGATTCCGGAAAGCACTCATACACTTCGGGGACGGGGATGCCGTGAGCGGCAAGCGACTCGCCATTCGCGACGAAACTCGACATCATGTCCCACATGTCGGGATCGACGCCCGCGGCGATGATGCTGCTCTGCTCGAAATGCCGGGCGAGTTCGCCGGTGAGACGGCAGTACCATCGGTCCGACGCGCCTCCGGAGAGTTGCTGCACGTCGAACACGTAGCTTCCCACGGCGCCGGCGATCAGGCCTGCGATTCGTGTGTCGTAGGCAGCCGGTGTCGGGTCGGTCATGGAAGAGCCATCGCCGGTATGTCGAGTGGCTGGAAGTGTCGCAGACGGGCCGGGTCGAATGTCTCGCGCACGGCGACGTAGCGCTCCGGCGCACCGACATCCGCCCAGAAGCCGTCGCAGAGGCGTCCGTGGATGTGTCGTCCCTCGCGAAGGGCGGGCAGGTAGAAGCCGTCGATGACCGATTCGCGGACCTGAGTGAGGTAGCCGAAGACGTCGGGTTCCATCACGTGGATACCCGTGAACATCGTGGCGACGTCGGTTCGGGCCCCTGTGCCAAGGGCTCCACGGATGTCCCTAACCCGCTTGCTCCGCGGGTCCCACGCCACGGGCGGGAACGCGTCGATGTCGGGATTATCCCGCAGCACCATCGTCGCGATAGGACCGTACTCGGCGTGCTCTTGAATCGCGTCCGTGAGGTCGACGTCGCAGACGGTGTCGGCGTTCAGCACGACGAACGTGTCGTCGGCGAGGAACTGCGACGCGCTCGCGATGCCCCCACCGGTTTCGAGCAGCACCTCTTCGTGCGATAGCGTCACCGACATTCCGAGACGCTCAGTGGCGGCGAGATGCTCTACCATGGCGTTGGCGTGGTGGTGGATGTTTACGACCACGTCGGTGATCCCCGCCGACTTCAGCAGGCCCAGGGGATACGCGATCAGCGGATGTCCCGCGACGGGGAGCAAAGCTTTGGGAAGTCGTTCGCCGAGATCGCCCATGCGGGTGCCCAGGCCGGCGGCGAGTATCATGGCGCGCATGATTTCGTCAGCCTCCTACCGTCGAGAGGCGCTTCAGGTGAGCCGAACGGCAGTGTCATCGCCCACCAGCTCGACGACTCGCTCGTCGAGTGGGAACGTTACGTGACAGCCGTTCTGCAGAACGCTCTCGAGCGATGCGCCGAAATAGTCCAGCGACTGCGGCGCGTAGTCCATGTCGACGGACACGAGATAGGTCACCCAGACGACGTGCTCCTCGCGGTCGATCTCGATGGTTTCCGTCGCGGCGTTTCTGACGAACGCGCGCTGGATGGATTCCGCCTCGCCTGGTTCTAGGCTGGAAGGGTCCCACGTCGCGAGCGGCTTCGCGAAGTAGGACTCGATCGACGCGGTTGGGGTATTCCCCTCCAGCAGATCGTATTCCGCGACAGTCTTGACGATGAGCGTGGAGCGCATGTATCGATTCCCGCTATCCCGAGTCGAGCCCGTGGTGTATGTCCAGCTATCCGACGTGACCTGCTATCACCCCTGCGTCCTCACGCCGCAACCGCGTGCGCAGGATGACATCGTTGGCGACGTACGTTCGCTCAAGCACTTCGCCCTTTTCGTGTATCTCCGAGATGAGCTTGCCGTTCGACTGTGGCACGCGCAGCTCCATCTCGACCATGTCGACTTCGATGCACGCCGCAAGCTCCTCGCGCAGCCGATCGATGCCGGCGCCCGTCGTCGAGCTTAGCGCTACGTAAGGTTCTCCGTCCGACAGCACCGCGGCGATGTTCTCGTCGTCGACTCGATCCATCTTGTTCATCACGAGTATCGTGTGCGGCGGCTCGATGTCGAGTTCCTCAAGCACCTCCCGCACGACGGAAATATGCTCCGCCGCGTTCGGGTGGCTCGCATCGACGACGTGAAGCACGATTTCGGCTTCGTTCGCCTCGGAGAGCGTGCTACGGAACGAAGCGACGAGATCGTGCGGCAGCTTTCGGATGAAGCCGACGGTGTCCGTCAACACGACCTGCTTGTTCTGAGCCAGGTCGAACGCCCGCGTCGTTGCGTCGAGTGTGGCGAAGAGCTGGTCTTCGACGAATACGTCCGCTCCCGTGATGGCGCGCATGAGCGTGGACTTGCCCGCGTTTGTGTATCCGACGAGGGCGATCCGCCACACGTCCGTGCGACGCGCTCTCTGTGTGGCGCGGACACGTTCGACGTGCTCGAGCTGACGCTTCAGGTGAGCGATTCTGACGCTGATGAGCCTGCGGTCGGTTTCGAGCTGCGTTTCTCCCGGTCCGCGCAGTCCAATCGGACTCTTGCCTCCGCCGCCTCCACCACCACCGCCGGCACCAGCGCCACCCGCGCCGGCCTGACGCTCCAGGTGCGTCCAGGCACGCGTCAGTCTCGGCAGGAGATATTCGAGCTGCGCGAGTTCCACCTGGAGCCGCGACTCGCGAGTCCGGGCGCGATCGGCGAAGATATCGAGGATGAGCCCACTGCGGTCAAGCGCTCGAACGCCGGTCTTCTTTTCGATATTTCGCGCCTGGCCGGGCGAGAGATCGTCGTCGAAGATGACGAGATCCGCTTCATGTTCTTTCACGTCGGCGGCGATATCTTCGACCTTGCCGCTACCGATATAGTATGTCGGGTCCGGCGCATGGCGTTTCTGAAGGTGATGATCTCCCACGACGTCGGCCCCGGCAGCCCCGGCGAGGGCGGCGAGTTCGTTCATGGACTCGCGGGCCCCGCGTTCGTCCTGCCCGCCGAGCTGAACTCCGAAGATCACCGCGCGTTCGGGAGCAAACGCGTCCGCCGGCTCGAAGTAGGTGTCTTTGCCGTAGTTCACGTGACCTCCTGACAGGGGCGGACTGCGTACGCCGCGCATTCGGCGGTGGTGCGACGCCGGTCCACCGAATATCTTAAGATACTGTGTGGCGTGAGCGTGAGCGAGTCCCCGCGCCGCGCCGGACGAGGCTGAGCGCACTCCAACAGGCGATTCTCGATGCTGTGGGGCGGTACTGAACGGGATGAGCGGCATATGCGGCCGGCTGTTGGCGGAGTCGCCTCGGCGTTCGCCACGCTGGCGCTCGTCTCGATGGTCGCCGGGCGCGCGGAGAGAGGCCGCTTCTGGCGGATCATCGCTCATGCAAGCGCCACGATCTCTCTCGCGACGGGATTTCTTGTTGCTGCATTCGGTGAGCGAAAATGGATGCGCGTCCCCGTGGCGGCGGCGTTCATGCTGAGCCTCGCGGCGAATCGCCGGTTCATGGTCCGCGCGATCAGCCAACAGCGTCCGAAGCGCTCGCTCTGGCAGAAGATCACCCGCGCGGAGCCTTCGGAGCGGTTCGGGTCGAGCATACGTCCGGTCTCTGTCATCTACCGGCCGGACGGCGGCTGAACGGCGATGCATAGCCTCGAGTCCGATCCCACGAAGCCGTTCGCCGTCGTCGGCGTGGGGAACTCCACGCAGGACTACCTTGGTATCGTAGATCGTCTCCCCGAACTCGATTCCGGCGCGACGCTAGTTGATTTCGCGATGTGTGGCGGAGGCGTAGTAGCTACCGCGCTGGTGGCGGCTGCCCGGCTCGGATGCGAGTGTTCGTATGTCGGTGCGGTTGGAGACGACGCGGACGGACGCGCAATTCTCGACGGCCTGGCATCGGAGGGCGTTGGAACGGATCTCGTCGCGTGTGTGGCCGGGCATTCGTCAGCGCGCAGTATCGTCCTGGTTCACCAGGCGTCAGGGAAGCGCAGCATCATCTTCCAACCGGCGACGGCGCGAATGGATCGCCTCCCGGTCGGTGCCGCGGCCGCGATTCGGGAGGCCGGCGCGGTTCACATCTGCGACTTGGGGCCGCTGGAGGTAGAGGTCGCCGCGGCTGCGCGCGAGGTCGGGGCGGTCGTCAGCGCCGACGTGGGCGCGTGGTCGCCGGAATGCGAGACGCGACTCGGGCTCGTCGACGTTCTCATCGTTCCGGAGGCGCTCCTCGCCGGGCTCGGTGTCGACGGGGAAAGCGACGAGTCGATTCTGGAGGCGCTGGCGCGATTGCGGGCCCTGGGACCCGGAACGGTTGTCGTGACTCGCGGAGATCGTGGTTGTATCGGCGTGCGCGGGGACGAGGAGGTGCGGCTTCCTGCATTCGACATCGACGTCGTCGATACGACAGGCGCGGGCGACGTGTTCCACGGGGCGTATCTGGCCGCACTGGGTCGAGACATGCCGTTCAGCGAGCGGCTGCGCTACGCTTCAGCCGCCGCGGCGCTGAGCTGCCGCGCTCTCGGTGGGCGGCCCGCCATACCGGCTCATGCGGAAGTGGCGGCGTTCCTCGACGCCGCGGAACCGTACCGAACTTAGCAGCGAGGACTGGCTTGGGATCATGATACACGCGTTTCGATCACTACTGCCATACGTGCGGCCGTACCGGGGAGTCTTCCTGTTCGGCCTTCTCGGCGTGGTCCTGTCGAAGGTCCCGCAGATGGCGCTTCCGAAGGTGCTGCAGCTTTCGGTGGACCATCTCGAATCAGGCACGATGCCGGGCGGAATCGCGCGTGTCGTTGAATGGCTCGGCTGGACATCGCCGGGCATCCGGCATGCTCTGCTTCTCTACGGCGGTCTCTACCTTGGGTTCTCGGCGATCTACGGCCTCCTCATTTTCGCCGGGCGGTGGTATGTGATCTCCACGTCGCGACGCATCGAGTACGATCTGCGCAACAGGCTTTTCGACAAGCTCGCGACGCTCTCCACGAGGTACTACCAGCGCTCACAGTCCGGCGACGTGATCTCGCGGACGACGAACGACATGGATGCGGTCCGGTCGATGATCGGACCGGCGGTGATGTACTCGGTGAACAGCGCCGTTGCGTTCTCCTTCGCGCTGACGCTCATGTTGTCGATCAGTTGGGAGTTGGCGCTGGTCAGCCTGCTGCCGTTTCCGGTTCTGGCTCTTATGGTGCGATTCGCGGGGAAGATGATTCACGATCGCTTCCTGCTGATCCAGGAGAAGCTCGGTGGACTGAGCGCCCGGATTCAGGAGAACCTGAGCGGCATCCGCGTCGTAAAGTCATACGCGCAGGAGCCCGCCGAGATCAGCCGATTCGCGGACCTGAACGACGATTTCGTGGCGGCGAACCAGCGACTGATCCGGATCCAGGCGGCGTTCTTCCCTGCGATGATGTTTCTTGCGGGATGCGCGACGATCATTGCGCTCCTCTACGGCGGCTACCAGGTGGTTGCCGGGGCGATCTCGCTCGGACGGCTGGTGCAATTCGTGGCGTACCTCGGCATGCTCATCTGGCCCGCGATCGCGGCCGGGTGGGTAGTGAACATGTTCCAGCGCGGCGCCGCGGCGTTCGGACGTATCAGCGAAGTGATGGACGAGGCGCCCGATATCGCCGATGGTCCGGAGACCGACGTGAGCGCCGCGGTGTCCGATGGCGCAATCAGCATCCGGAACCTCACGTTCGGCTACGAACCTGACGTGCCGGTGCTACATGGCATACGTATCGACGTGGCCGCCGGCGAGTCGCTCGGTATCGTCGGGCCGACGGGATGCGGGAAGAGTACGCTGGCCCAACTCATGGTGCGAATACTCGATCCGCCCGATGGAACAGCGTTCATCGACGGGACGGACGTCAGGCGCATCCCGCTGGAGGGCGTCAGGGGCGCCATCGGCATGGTTCCGCAGGAGAGCTTCCTGTTCAGCGACACCATTTTCGAGAACGTTCGCTTCGGACAGCGATACGCATCCGAGTCCGAGGTCTCGCGCGTCGCGGAAATCGCGAGCCTGACAGAGGAGATAGAGGGATTCTCGGGCGGGTGGCAGACCCTCGTCGGGGAGCGCGGCATCACGCTATCCGGCGGGCAGAAGCAGCGGGTAGCCATCGCCCGAGCGCTTCTGAAGGATGCGCCGATACTCATACTGGACGACGCGCTGTCTGCCGTCGATACGCGTACGGAAGCGGCGATCCTCGACAGCCTGCGCGACGAGATGGCTCGTCGCACGACGATCATCGTCGCGCACCGCCTCTCCGCGGTGAAGAGTGCGACCCACATCATCTATCTGGAGGACGGTCGGATAGTGGAGGAGGGCACGCACGATCAGCTCGTAGCACTCGACGGGCACTACGCCGGCCTCTACCGTCGCCAGCTTCTCGAAGAAGAGCTGGAGGCAGCGTGATGCGCTCGCTCCCGAGTGTGCTGGCAGTCTTGCTCGTTGCGTTGGCCGGGTGTGCGACCCGGATTCCGGCGCCGCCTCCGCCCGCGCCGTTCGGACAGGATGTCGCGGTTGTGCCCGACAGCCTCGATCGGATGCTGCTGCAGATGGAGCTCTGGCGCACACGGCTCGGGCTCTCGGACTGCCTCACGGATACGACGGATGACGGTGTCGAGGCGCGCGTGAGCCTCGTGACGCTCGACCTCTTCGTCTCGCCCTACGGGTCGGTGGATAGCGTTTCGGCGCGAAGCTCTCGTGCGACCCCGCAGATGATCACCTGCGTTCGCGACGTCGTCCGGACGTGGTACCTGAGCGAGGATCCCGCGCCGCGCCGCTACCGATTCACTCTGCCGATGAGTGCGCGACTGGCGGAGGCGGAGCTTGGCGGGCCGGTGGACGCGGCGGATCCCGACGGGCGGCGCGTGATGCGCTCGGTGATGATGCTGCTCTGGTCGTCGCGACAGACGCTTGCCGAGTGCTATCTCATGGCGCGCCCGGTGCCGTTCCCCGTGGGAGAGCTTTCCTACAGCGGCGGACTGGTCGTGGTGAGGTTCTCGATCCACCCCGACGGAATGACTTCCGGCGTCCGGATTGTGGAGTCGACCCTGAACGAGCCGGAGCTGGATACCTGTCTGATCCGTACGATCGCCGGGTGGCGGATGCCGCGAGGGCAGGACGGGCTATTCGAGTTTCCGATCAACTTCGCGCCGCTGCGCTCCGCCGGGTCACCGGCTGAAGCCGATGCGAAGGCGAGTGGGTCGTGATGGCGTTGCCAATGATCGTTGGATACATGAGTCGGACCGTAGTCCGAATAGGCTGAGATGCAGGATTTTCGCGAAGAAGAATCGCTTGGCAAAGCATACGATGCGCGGCTCGTACGCCGCCTCGTGACGTATCTGAAGCCCTACAGGACAGCGGTTGCGGTGACCTTCGGGACGCTCGTCGTCGCGGAGGTGTCTATGCTGCTGCCGCCGCAGATCATCCGGTGGGCCATCGACGGTCCGATCAAGGGTGAGGATCCGTCTGGTCTATGGCTTGTGGCCGGTGCGCTGCTTCTTGTGATGTTCGCCAGGTTCGTGACCGGAACCGTCACCGAATACGTTGGTGCCATGACGGCCCAGCGGGTGATGCGCGATCTCCGGGCGCAGGTGTTCGAGCACCTCCAGTCGATGTCGCTGCAGTTCTATGATCGCAATCCCACGGGACGCCTGATTACCCGCGTCACGAGCGACGTCGGTGTCATCAACGAGTTCTTCGCGTCCGGAGCGATCTCGATCATCAGCGGCCTGATGGCGATCATCCTGACCTTCACGTTCATGGCGATGCTGAACATCACCCTCGCACTCTATGCAGCGGTGATGTTGCCGCTCCTGTTCGGCATGGGATGGTTCTTCTCCCGGGGCATCCGGTACACGTTCCGCGAGGTCCGGCGGCATCTCGCCCGGATGAACAGCTACCTGCAGGAGAATCTCGCCGGGATGTCCGTTGTCCAGATGTTCCACCGCCAGCGGGACAACGCCGCCCACTATCGGGAGTACAGTGGCAGATTCCGCGACTCGCAGATCCTAACGAACTTCTACTTCGCGGTGTTCTTCCCCGGCGTCGAAATCATCGGCGCCGTTGGCATCGCGCTGGTGATCTGGCGTGGCGGCTGGTTGCAGCTCGAGGGCGTGGTGACTATCGGCGTGCTCGTCGCTTTCATCAACTACTGCGAGCGCTTCTTCTGGCCGCTTCGCGACGTCAGCGAGAAATACAACCAGCTTCAGCAGGCGATGGCCAGCGCGGAGCGTCTCTTCTCGCTTCTGGATACGCCGCCGACGCTCACCTCTCCGGAGAGCCCCGTACGGGTGAAGGGACTTGAGCAGGCGGTGCGATTCGAGAACGTCTGGTTCGCCTACAACGACGAGGACTGGGTCCTTGAGGACGTCTCGTTCAAGGTGCGTCGAGGGGAGCGCGTGGCGATTGTCGGGGCGACCGGCTCCGGGAAGACCACCCTCATCAGCCTGCTCGGACGACACTACGACGTGGGGCGCGGCGCGATCTCGTTCGATGGAACGGACATCCGCGAGTTCGAACTCTCGCAGCACCGGCGACGCATGGCCGTCGTGCAGCAGGACGTATTCCTCTTTTCGGGCGACATCGCGGCCAACATCCGGCTTGGCGATGAGCGAATCACTGACGCGCAGATCGAGGAGGCGGCGCGTGTGGTGAACGCGCACCGGTTCATAGAGCGTCTACCGCAGGGATACCACTCGCCGCTGAACGAGCGGGGCTCCACGCTGAGCGTCGGCCAGCGGCAGCTCCTGAGCTTCGCCCGCGCCCTCGCGTTCAGCCCCGACGTCCTCGTGCTCGACGAGGCCACGGCCAACGTCGATACCGCGACGGAGCAGCTCATCCAGGAGGCGCTCGAACGGCTCATGGCGGGTCGGACCTCCATTGTCGTCGCGCACAGGCTGTCGACGATCCAGCACGCGGACCGCATCGTCGTGATGCACCATGGCCGCGTCCGCGAGGTCGGCAGCCACGCGGAGCTGATGCGCGAGGACGGTATCTACCGGCGGCTCTACGAGCTGCAGTACCGCGACCAGCTTACTCCTCCCGCCGCCTGAGCGGGCACTCGGAGACCTGCCATGCCGGACCGCTCAACGCTCTCCTTCACCGTGCGTTCACACGAAATCGACGCGATGAACCGCGTCCTCCCCGGGACGATCATGCGATGGTGTCAGGACGCCGCGATCTACGCGTCCGACGCGAACGGCTTCGACACGGCGCGCTATCGAGCCCTCGGGAGCACGTGGTTCGTACGGGAATTCACGCTCGATCTGCGCGACACCCTCCGGAACGGCGACGACGTGATCCTCACGACGTGGGCGGCTGGATTCGAGCGCATCCTCGCACCCCGGCAGTACCGCATAGCGCGTCCGAACGGTGACGTAGTTGCGCTCGGCGAGGCGCTGTGGGTATACGTAAGCCGGGATACGGGACGTCCGAAGCGCATCGACCACGAACTGATCGAGGAGTTCAGCACGTTCGACGAGCACGTACTGGACGACCGCGACTGGGGCGCCGACCTGCTCGACGCCGGCGATGGATTCGAACTCGTCGATGAGCGCGACCACGCAGTGCTCTGGAGCGAGCTTGACGGCGCGCGTCACGCCAACAACGCTGTCTACGCAGACTGGATTCTGGACCACTTCGCACTGGCGTCGGATGCCGAACCGGGCGTCGTCCGAAGGATGCGCATTCGATTCGAGCGTGGGGCGTCGGCGAGGTCTACTGTGCGCTGGTCTCTCGCGCGCGGCGAGGGAGGCATCCGGCGGCAGGTGGTGACGGACGTCGCCGATGGATCGCCGATCAGCCGTTCCGTCATCGAGGTGGATGACTAGCGCCGAGGCGTTGCACATCCTCAGCGGGTTCGCCGACGGCGACGCGATGCGCCCCGTGACGAGATGGCGCATCGCGTTATGCTGCAATCCGATAGCCGTGTTCGTTCTCTGCCGGGATGTGCGGCGTTACGACTTCCGAATGCCCATGTCGTCGAGCAGCGCACGAGTCTGCCGGATGCCCTCGAGCATGAGTTCCGGCGTGCCCCAATGCTCGATGCTCGCCGGTCCGTCGTAGCCGTCGTCCGTGAGCGTCTGGAACACGTCGCGGTAGCTGACGGAGGTGTCGGCGACGGTCTCGATGGACTGATTGCTGTCGGGCTTCACATGCACGTGCCGGACCAGGCCGCGAATCTGGCTGTAGCCCTCGGGGATGGGATTCTCGCCGGTGCGAGCCGCGTTGTTCACGTCCCATGCGACGCGTAGCACGTCGCTGCCGCCGATGCCGTCGATGATGCGGCGGGTGTATTCGCAGTTGCTGTTGAGCGTGTCCGCCTCCGGCTCGAACGCGACGACCACTCCCTCGCGCTCGGCGTGCTCGATGATGGGCTCGAACGCCGCGCGAATCGCCGGTACTACCGAGTCGAGATCCGGGTGGAGGCGTTTCTCGGACCTCCAGTAGGTGTTCCAGAACGCGAACACACGGACGATGTCCGTCTCGAACATGTGGGCGAGTTCCACCATGCGGTGGAAGCGCTTGATGTTGAGTTCGACCTCGTCGGGGTCGTCCAACGAAACCTTGCCGACGCCGGACCCGATAATGGCGACGCGCGCCCCGTATTCGTCGCAGTAGCCGCGCAGCGTCTTGACGTCGTCGTTCGACATCGTGTTTACGCATCCGCCGAAGAGCCGGCTGCGAATCTCGATGGCGGTTGCGCCCGCTTCCGTGCCCATGCGCAGGGATTCGCGGACATCCTCGGTGCCGAGTTCATCGCTGAAATACGATAGTTCGATCATGATCGCGAGCCTTTCCTCGGGATGAACGGGCCGTCGAGAGGCAGTTTCACCTCCCTGCCCGAATGGGCGGATAGGTAGACAGCATTCAGTATCTCAATCGACTTGCGCCCCTCGCGACCGTCCGCCATGGGAGCAGCGCCATCGCGTAGCGTCGCGACGAGGTCTTCCATCACGTTGGTGGGGCCGTCGGCGGGTTCGATCGGCTCAGTCTCGATGGCTTGCCCGGAATCGTCCGTGACCAGCCATGTCTGCACGTAGGGGGTGTTCGTCGGCTTGTGGAAGTACTCACCGGAAGTCGTCATGGTTACGACGCCGCCCCGAGTGCCGTGAAGCTCGGAACGCGTGAACGCATAAAGATCGGACGGCGCGGTCGTCGCGCTGGTGATCGTGCCGATGCCGCCGTTGGCGTATCGGACGACGCTGACGGTCTGATCCTCCGCCTCGATATCGTGGTCGAACACGCCGGCATAGCTGAATACGCTCTCGACGCCGCCCATGAACCACTGGAGGCGGTCGACGAAGTGGATGGCCTGATTTGCCAGCGAGCCACCGCCGTCGAGTGCCCACGTGCCGCGCCAGCCGCCGCCCGACTCGTAGTAGTCCTGATCGCGGCGCCACTTCAGGCGGACGTCCGCCATGAGCATGCGACCGAACAGACCGGCGTCGATCGCCTGCTTTATGGCGCGGTTCTCACGCCGGTAGCGAGTGTCGAATTCCATCATCACCTGGACGTGCTGCTGGTCCGCTGCGGTGATTATGTCGTCGCAGCGCTGGATGTTGACCTCCATCGGTTTCGTGAGGAGCACGTGCTTCCCGGCGGCAATGGCGTCGAGGGCGATCTCGCGTCGCAGCCCGGCCGGCGTGAAGATGCCGACGACGTCCACGTCCGGGCGGTCGAGCAGTCGACGATAGTCGTCAACCGCCTCGACGCCGAATTCGCTCGCCGCTTCGTCGCGCTCCGTTTCAGACAGTGAGCACGCTGCGGCCACGCGTACGCCGGGCGTCGCGGATGCCATCCGGCCGCGGGACATGCCGATTCCCAGTCCGATGATGCCGAGTCCGATGTCTCCCACTACCTGCCCCCCTTGGTCGTTGTGCTGCAACCGAGTTCGCTAGGCGTCGTAGCCGCCCTTCGGGATAAACGGCTTCGCAAGCGGGAACGAAATCGTTTGCCCGGTCTGCGCCGATTCGTATATGCCGTTCAGGATCTCCACGGATTTGCGCCCCTCGCGCCCCGTGGTCATCGGCTCGGCGCCATCCCTCAGCACGGCGACGGCATCCTCCATCACGCTCTTCGGCCCGGGCGGTACGTCTATCGGAGGCGTGGGCATCGGCGTGCCGTCGGGGTCGAGGAGCACCCAGTGTCCGTCCGCGGTACTGCCGGATTTCTCTCCGACGTTGTACGCGCCCTTGTTGGTCTCGTAGATCGCGATGCCCTTCTCGCCGAGGATCTCCACCTTGGTGGTCGTCACCTCCGGAATGCTGGTCGTCGCGCCGGATATCGTGCCGATCGCGCCGCTCTTCCAGCGTATCGCCGCGACGCCCTGGTCCTCGGCCTGTATCTCGTGCTTGAACACGCCGACGTATGCGGCGACGCTCTCCGGCGGCCCCATGATCCACTGCGCCTTGTCGATGGAGTGCACCGTCTGGTTCGCCAGCGAGCCGCCGCCGTCGAGACGCCACGTGCCACGCCAGCCGTCGTTCCAGTCGTAGTACGTCTGGTCGCGGTACCAGCGGAGTTCGACCTTCGACATGATGAGCCTGCCGAACATGCCCTGATCCGTGGCAGCTTTCAATGCGCGGATGTTCGGCGCGTACCGCTGGCCGAAATCGACCATGAGCGTCAGGCCCGCGGCGTCGGCGGCGTCGATCATGTCGTCGCAGCGCTGGATGTTGATCTCCATGGGCTTCGTGCAGATCACGTGCTTCCCGGCGGCGAACGCGTCCAGCGCGATCTCGCGTCGATTCCCAGCGGGCGTGAAGATGCCGACGATGTCGATGTCCGGCCGTTCCAGCATCTCGCGGTAGTCTTTGTACACCGGTGCGCCGAACTCCGCCTCCGCCCGGTCGCGACGTTCCTCCAGCAGGTCGCAGATCGCCGCGATTCGCAGACCTTCCGCGTCGCGCGCGAACTTGGTACGGCTGAATCCGACTCCCTGGCCGATGATTCCGATTCCTACGTCTGACACGAGTCGACTCCTCTTCCTGAATCGTCTATGATACAATCCCCACGTCAGGAAAGCTCAGGGAGAATGGGGCTCGGGCCAAGCGGCCGGAGATTGGCCCGGCGCGACTGCGGGGCGGTCAGATATCCTATCCAAGGCGACGCGCACTTGGTCTCCTGCCACGACGACGTGATCGTTACGGTATGCTCCCACGGGACCTGGAGGAAACATGTACAGAGGCGCCGGTGATTTCATTTCCGCGGGGTTGATATCGTTGTTGGCGTGCGGTCTTCTGTTCGCCGCTGGACCGGCCGTTGCTGACTCACCGACGGCGGGTCGGGTAAGCGGCCGGGTCGCGGATCGGCAGACCGGCGGCCCCCTCGTCGGGGCGGCCGTGACCGTAGAGGGACTGCGCCTGGGTGGAATATGCGATACGGCGGGCGTCTACAGTATCGAGAGAGTTCCCGTCGGTCGGCATCGACTGGTGGCGCGGATGATGGGCTACCGCGACGAGATCGTTCGAGGCATCCGAGTAGTCGCGGATTCGATTGTCACGGTCGATGTCGCGCTCGAGGCGCGGCCCATCGAGCTGGAAACGGTGACGGTCACCGGACGCCGCAGCCCCTCGGTGCAGGAGGAGACCAGGCCCAGCGTGCGCGCCATCCGGCCGGGCGAGGTCAGGACGATGGCGGGAGGCGGGGAGGACCTGTTTCGCGCCGTCCAGGCCCTGCCCGGGGTGATCGCGCGCGCCGACTACGCCAGCCAGTTCTACGTGCGCGGAGGCACGCCGGATCAGAATCTGATCCTCGTCGACGACGTGGCTGTGTTCAATCCGTACCGGATGAAAATGCTCGGCGGTCCAGTCAGCATGTTCAACCCGGACGTGGTAGGATACGTCGAGCTGATGCCGGGCGGCTTTCCCGCCGAGTACGGAGACAAGCTGTCCGCCGTGCTGAAGGTCGACAATCGCGAAGGAGATCGATTCGGACACCATTTCCACGGCAACGTCAGCCTGATCGACATGCGCGGCCTGGCCGAAGGTCCGATGCCACTCTCCGACGGGGACGGTACCTGGCTGGTGGCAGGTCGCCGCACCTACTACGATCTGCTGCTCAACAATCTCGACGAGCTGCCGGAAGGCACTGTACTGCCTTATTTCAGGGATTTGCAGGGCAAGTTCGTCTACGACCTGTCCCCTACTCAGAAGCTGCAGGTGAATCTGCTGGACTCGCGGGAAGGCCTGGAACTCAAGGAGTTGGAAGTCGAGGATGATGACGAGGATAGCTTCTTCGGGGACGACGAGGAATTCAGCCTGACCAGCGGGGTCGACAACCGTCTATACAGCGTCGGCTGGGCCAGCGCCATATCCGACGTGACGCTGTCCGAACTGACGCTCTCTCACTTCACTGACTCGTGGTCCTTCGGGGCCGCAACGGAGGATCAGGATATCGAGTTTGGGATCGACATGCGCAAGCTCGCTATCGACGAGGACCTCCTGCACATCGCTTCCAGGCAGCACTCCATTCAGGCGGGAGTGTCCATCGCCAATGAGATCGCCGACATCACCGCCGAAGTGAACCAGGATTCGGCGCGCTACTACTCCGACAATCCCGACGATCATCGAGCGGAAGACGGTGCAATCGTGCATCGGGAGTTCAGATTTCAGAACGCCTCGACGTTGTCGGGGTTCTACGTCCAGGATGAGTGGAAGCGGTTCGCGCCGCTGTTCCGGGCGTTGGTGGGCTGTCGTGTCGATCGTTCGACGTTCACCCGGGAGACCGTCTACAGCCCCCGGCTCTCGCTGACCTACATGCTGCACGAGGCTCTGGCGCTGCGCGGCGGCTGGGGATACCACTATCAGGCGCCGACGTTCGTCTCTCTCTTCGAGCGTTTCGAGCGGAATATCGAGTGGAACCTGTTCGAAACGATCACGCTCAAGACTGAGAAATCGATACACTACCTCGGTGGACTCGAATGGGACGCCGGGCGAGGCTATACAGCCAAGGTGGAAGGGTACTACAAATCGCTGGACGATCTCGTCGTGCTGACCGATTCCACCGAGAACGATGTCCCCAACAACTCCGGGAGCGGCTTTGCCAGTGGTTTTGAGCTGTTCCTTCAGAAGAAACCTTCATCGCAGTCCAGGCTATCCGGCTGGGTGAGCTACTCGTACAGCTACACCAAGGAAGAGACACCGGAGGAGCAACCTTACTTCCGGGATTTCGATCAGCGACACACCCTCAATGTCGTTTGCCGGCTGCGACCGACCCTGCGGACCGCGATCGACGTGAAATACGCCTACGGAAGCGGCTTTCCATGGACGCCGGTGGAGGTGGATGAGCACGGGGACACGCGCTTCGACGAGCGCGGCGAGGTCGTCTGGGGAGAGACGAATTCGCGACGGAATCCGAGCTACCGGCGGCTGGATCTGCGGCTGGGATGGGAGCGGACCTGGGGTGAAGGCAGGAGCTTCCTGGTGTACCTGGAGATCATCAATGTGCTCAATCGCCGGAACGTCTACGAGTACTACTGGAACGACGACTACAGTAGCAGGTTGGTCAGCTACATGCTGCCGAGCATGCCGTTCTTCGGGATACGCGTCGAGCTGTGAGGAATGGAGCGCCGTCGCTATCCTTCCCACGCCTCCCACGGCATCCCGAACGCCGCGGCGACGCCCTCGTGGACGATCTTCCCTCGCACCATGTTGAGTCCGTGACGTACTGCGCCGTCGCGCTGTGCCGCTGCCTCCCACCCTTCGTTGGCGATGGCCACGGCGTACGGTAGCGTGGCGTTCGTCAGGGCGAGTGTCGACGTGTGCGGGACGGTGCCCGGCATGTTCGTTACTGCGTAGTGGACGACGCCGTCCACGTCGTAGATCGGATCCTCGTGAGTCGTCGGCCGCGAGGTCTCGATGCAGCCGCCCTGGTCGATGGCTACATCGACTATCACGGCCCGGGGCTTCATGAACGCGAGCATCTCCCGCGTGATGAGCTTCGGCGCTTTCGCCCCGGGAATCAGCACGGACCCGACGACGAGGTCGGCGTGAGGCAGCAGCGCGGCGATGTTGTAGTGGTTCGACATCATCGTCTTGACGTTCTGCGGCATGATCTCATCGAGATAACGCAGCCGCCGCAGGTTGATGTCGAGCACGGTGACGTCCGCGCCCATCCCGGCCGCGATAATCGCGGCATTCTGTCCGACGATGCCGCCACCCAGGACGAGTACCGTCGCCGGTGGCACCCCGGGCACGCCTCCGAGGAGTATACCGCGACCGCCCATGCGTCGTTCGAGGAACTTCGCGCCCTCCTGAACCGCCATGCGGCCGGCGACCTCGCTCATGGGGATCAGCAGCGGCAGTTCGCCATCTGGCGTCTGCACCGTTTCGTACGCGATGGCGACGATCCGGCGATCCATCATCCCACGCGTGAGCCCTTCGTCGGCGGCGAAGTGGAAGTAGGTGAATACCACCTGATCTGGGCGCAGCAGGTCGTACTCTGAGGGCTGCGGCTCCTTGACCTTCATAATCATGTCCGCCGCGGCGAATGTCTCACCCGCGCTGGGGAGGATGGTCGCTCCAGCGACCTCGTACGCGTCGTCGACGTATCCACTTTCCTCGCCCGCGCCGCTCTCGACAAACACGTCGTGTCCGGCGGCGACGAGCTGATGCACTCCGGCCGGTACAATGGCGACACGGCTCTCGGCCTTCTTGATCTCTCTGGGTATTCCGACGCGCATGGGATCTCCTTTCGCGGGCACTAGCACCCTCGTGTTCGAGCCCCTGCTGGGAGCCCTGTCATCCGGCGAGCCCTCGTGAGGCCCGCGTGGCTTCCGCCGCGATCGTGTGGCTTCCGCCGCGATCGTGTGGCATACGCTACGATCGAGCGGCATACGCCACAATATAGCGTGCGGCCTCGGCTCGCTCTACCCCTCGTCACCTTGAACCGGGAGCCAACGGAGGCTACATTTGTGTTCTCCCAGCACGCGACACGGCGGAGGGCAATCTGAGCGTTGGAGCGCACCATACCCACACAGCGTCGGACCGCCTCGCCGCGACGCTCGTCCGCGCCGGTCTGCCCGTGGAACGGGATGTCCCCCTTTCGGACCACACGACCATCCGTATCGGTGGTCCGGCGGAGCTTCTGGCGCCCGTCCGCACAGTCGATGAACTGTCGTTGCTGCTCAGAGAGGCCCGCGCGCTCGCCGTTCCGGTGACGTGTCTCGGCGGCGGGAGCAACGTAGTCGTGGCCGACGACGGGGTGCCCGGCATCGTCGCGGTGATTCGAATCGCCGGCCTCGCGATCGACGGAACGACACTTCGCTGCGGCGGCGGCGAAAGCTGGGACGACGCAGTGGCGGCCTCGGTCGACCAGGGCCTGGCGGGCATCGCTGCGATGTCGGGGATACCCGGGTCTGTCGGCGGCGCGGTATACGGGAACGCCGGGGCGTACGGCGAAAGCGTCGGCGAGCGACTCGTGAGCGCTACGGTGCTCGGCGGAGACGGCTCGATGCGCAGCATGACGCCGGAGGATCTACGGTTTCGCTACCGGGAAAGCGCGCTGAAGGAAACCGGCGACCTCGTTGTGGAGGCCCAATTCGCGCTCCAGACGGGTTACCGGGCCGGCCTCCTGGAGGAACGCGAGAGGATTCTGGCGACCCGCGCCGCGAAGCACCCGTCGAAGGACGAGCCGACTGCGGGATCGTTCTTCGAGAATATCGCGGATGAAGAGACGCGACTGCGGCTCATCGAGGAGCTTGATCTTCCGCGTACGGACCACCGAATCGCCGCGGGGCTCCTGCTGGACCGTGTGGGCGCGTGCGGGCGCAATGTCGGCGATGCCGCGGTGTTCGAGAGACACGCGAACATCATCGTGAACCGCGGCTCCGCGAGTGCCGCCGACGTCGCCGAGCTGAGTCGCTGGATGCGCGAACGGGTGGCGGAGGAATTCGGCGTCGACCTCGAACGCGAGGTGATATGGTTGGGCGAGGAGTCGCCCGATGACACCCAGGGGGCACAGTGACTCGCATCCTTCTCACGAACGACGACGGCTTCTACGCCCCGGGCCTGCGCGCGATGCGCCACGCTCTCGAAGCGGGCGATGACTGGGAAGTGGTGGTCGTCGCGCCCGACCGAGAGCAGAGCGGAGCGAGCCACGCCCTCACGCTTCACAGGCCCGTTCGCCTGGACGAGGTCGATCCCGGTGTCTACAAAGTGGACGGCACCCCGACGGACTGCGTACTCGTCGCCGTCCGTGGAGGTCTGGCGGAACCGCCGGACGTGGTCGTGTCGGGCATCAACGCCGGGACGAATATGGGCGACGACGTGACCTACTCCGGCACCGTCGCTGCCGCCATGGAGGGGACACTTCTCAGCCTGCCCTCCATAGCGGTGAGCCTGGATGGCAAGACGCATTTCGACACTGCCGCGACGGTCGCCGCGAGCATCCTGCGCACGGTGCTCGACCGGGGGCTTCCGGCCGATACGCTACTCAATGTGAACGTCCCGGATGTCCCGGTGAGCGAGATTCAGGGAGTTCGAGTCACCACGCAGTCGAGACGCGACTACCATGACCAGGTCGTACGGCGTCACGATCCGCGCGGGCGGGAATACTACTGGATCGCCGGGGATGTGTCGGAGTGGGTGGGCGACGATGGCTCGGACTATGCCACCGTTCAGCGGGGTTACGTCTCGGTAACGCCGCTACACATGGACCTGACGAATGAGCGGGCCCTGGATGAGCTGCGCGGTTGGCCGCTCGATCTCGGCCTCACCTGAAGGAAAGCACGCGCCATGCACATACGTCCCCCGGCAGTGGCGCTTGTCGCCGCGGCACTGATCGCGGCGTGCTCCACGACAGTGAACGCCCCTGCGCCGACGCCCCGGCACTACGAGGTATACGCCTCGCCATCTGAGTTTCACAGGCACGATCCACCCCAGTACCTGCCGTATCAGAGTGATCTGGTTCATCTTGGTGGTGCGGAGGCCACGTCTGTGTTCGAGTTTGGCGAACTGGACACGGTGTCCTATCTCGCCATCTGCGCGAATACCATGGAAGAACGATACGGGCGTGACGGCGATGACCGGTATGAAGAGCCGGTCGAGGTGTGGTTCGACGCCGTGCAGAACGTGCATACCGAGCGTTATTTCGGGTCCGACTCTGCTGGCGGCAATTTGGGGCACTCGGTGAAATTCTACCAGGTGTACGACGTCCTGGATACCGCTACGGGGCTCATCGGGGCGGAGCAGAGCGTCAGGAATCTCGTCGGTCCGCCTGACGGGAAATACGTCGCGTTTGCCGCCTACGAGACGAGCTTCATTGCCATCGACAGCTTTCTCGGCGAGGTGGTGATCGATCACCTGATGGTGAATGGCGACGGCCCGGACATTCGGGTTTACGCGCGCCCCGCCCCAATCGGCGTGTCAGCCCGGCCGGGCGTGGCGGCTCGCCCCACCATTTCCCGCGTGAAGAGCGTTCAGGGCGCCGCGTCTCCTGAGTGACGCTCCCGCGATCAGCCGGCGCGCTTGAGGCGCCGCACGTCGACGCTCCACGGCCTCACGCCGGCGCGGTAACTCGAACCGGCGACAACCGCGTCGCTCCGTTTCCACGTGCCGGCTTCGTCGAGGCTGTCGACGGCCCAACTGCCGCCATCCAAGCGTATGGCGATCTCCTCGGCGGCGTCGGACGAAAGATTCGCCACGGCGACGAGGCGTTCGTCGTCCTGCTCGTTCGTCCAGACGATTGGGTAGGAGTTCGGACTGCCGTGCGCGGTCGCGGGCAGCGCTCCCCCGGATACCCAGCGCACGAGTGCCTGCATCTGCGCTCGGCGCGGACCGTTCACGATCTGGCTCGCATGGGGCAGAGCCCACGGCAGCACCACGATTCGTCCGCCTGTTTCCCGTGGCAACGCCAGTATGCCGGCACCGAGATCGGACCCGCCCAGCGAGAAGAGTCGACTCACAATGCGGGCGGACATCGACGCCGGCTCCGGAGCGTAGGTCGGCGTGTCACCGGCGCTCGGCCGCCACGCCATCAGACGCTCGGCATAGGCCCCGTTCAGCGCGTCCCCGGTGAATCGCTCGTAGCCGCAGCCTTCCACCGGTCGGACCGTCTTCAGCCCGATCAGCCCCGCTATGCCTCGCTCTTGGAACTGCCACGCGGCGGCGCCATCTAGAATGAGTCCCTCGGACACGAGCTGCTCCACCTGCTCCGGCCCGACGACGTTCGCCATGAGGCCGGTTACCAGATGTGGTGCGCCGGTCGGCTCCCCGAGGGGTAGTCCGAGCCGGGCGAGGTTCTCGTCCCAGTGTTGCCGCCCGAACCAGCGCGTTCCGCCCGGTGGCAGAAACGCTCCGACGGCCTCCTCGAATGCGACGCCGATTCCCGCGCGGCGCTTTCCGCCAATCTCCTCGGCAAGGGCGTCGAGCCGCGGCTTCGTCTCCGAGAGCAGGGAGGCGAGTTCGTCATCGCCTTCGCGGACGCCGTGCAGCCCGTCGAACAGGTTCAGGCTCTGGTCGTGCAGGCCCGCGAGCGCATTGAGCTGAAGCTCCAGTCGGAGCATCGTCCGCGACTTGCCGCCGCTGGTGTACGGGTAGTTCTCGACCTCGCTTACGGGCCGGATACGTTCGCCCGCGACGCAGACCTGACGGAACGCATCCTCCGATTTGCTCACCACTTCCAGTGGACGTTCGTCGTTCCAGAAGCCCGATCCTGGACGGAACCAGCGCGTCTGCTTGGGTCCGAGCGTTTCCATCAGCTCCGGCGTGTCGCGTCCCTCGGCGGCATGCGCGGTGGCCCCAACGGTCATGAGGCCCAGCTCGATCTTCCTGGACACACCATCCACCGCTTTGCGAATGGTGGTGGCACATTCGCGGATTGCTTCGGCGTTGACGCCGTGCCAGACCATGCCCTCCGGGTTCGGTACGGGGTCGTCGGTGGAGAGGAGCGGCACGAGTTCTTCGCGCGTGATGGGATTCCCCAGACGTTCGCCAACAGCCTCGAGATGCCGTTCGCAGAAGCACCCGGTGCCCGGCGTGTCGTGGCCCGCATAGCGAACGTCGTCGTCAACCCAGATCGCCGTCGCTCCGGTGGCGGCCATCGCCGCGTAGAGGTCCGCCGCATAAGTGAGGAATGCCGGGTCCATCGGGCACGGAGTTGTTGGGGACGGATTCCCCAGGTGGTCCACCATCGGAGCGAATCCGAGACTCTCCACCGTCGTGGGCGAGGGCGGTCCGTGACCGAGCGTGCTCATGACGTTGATGTGGACCTCCAGACCCGCCAGGCTGAACTCCGGTACGAGGCGGCGAAGGGCGGCCGCGCGCTTCTGTACCTCGTCGGGCGGGAGGAGTGCCGGTTCGGTGTCGAAGCTGTGGGTGAGCAGCAGGATACCGTGGGCCTGGGATTTCTTGCAGAAGGCGAGAACGTCTTCGACGCCCTTGCTACTCGTAAGCGCAGTATAGAATGCGCGGACCCAATACCGGCTTGGCATGCGAACGTCCCCCGACGGTGGCCGTGCCCCAGCGCGCCACGATTTGGCGCGGCGTCTTCCTGGTGAAGAGGGTAAAAGATAACCCGTTTCCGTCGCGCGCGAAACGAGCCCTCTTCATAGCGTCATGATAGAACCGTCCATTGGCGCGCGGCGGGCGGTTCGGTACATTTGAGGGCCGTTCCAGAACGATTCGCACTCCAACCCCTCGCGTGTGACGATGCGTCAGATGTACCCCATCAGCTTCGATCGGAAACTGTCGTGACCGCCGTTCGCGCGTGGTGGTACCGCCGATTCGCACACCTCAAACGCGTGAGCGTGGGAAGCGGACGCTGGTTGGCGCAGCTTAACCCAAACGCCCTCATGCTCCTGCTGGCGGCGTTTGTGGGAGTCGGCGCGGGTTTCACGTCGGTCGCATTCTCGCTCCTGCTCGACTTCGCGCACCATGCCTTCTTCGCCACTCTCGACTGGATTCGCGAAACGAATGCCGCGCTCTGGTTCCTGTTGCCGATCATACCGGCGTTGGGGGGCCTGATCGTCGGTCCGATCATCTTCCGATTCGCCCGCGAGGCGAAGGGCCACGGAGTGCCGGAGGTGATGGACGCCGTGGCCTCGAAGGGTGGTCGTCTGCGAGGGCGTGTCGTCGTGGTGAAGGCGATAGCGTCGGCGATCACGCTCGGGTCGGGAGGTTCCGCCGGGCAGGAGGGCCCGATCGTTCAGATCGGCGCCGCGCTTGGGTCGCGTTTCGCCCGCGCGTTTGGACTTTCAAGCGACCGAGTGAAGGTACTCGTCGGCTGCGGCGCGGCGGGAGGAATCTCGGCGATCTTCAACGCGCCGATCGCGGGAGTTCTCTTCGCGCTTGAGGTGATACTCGGCGACTTCCGCATCCAGACCTTCAGCCCCGTGGTAATCTCCGCGGTCCTCGCTTCGGTGGTGGCGCAACGGTTCCTTGGTTCCGACCCGGCGTTCACCGTACCGCCGTACGAGCTCACTGCGTCGTGGGAGCTGCTGAACTATCTGGCGCTGGGAGCGGCGTGCGGCGTCGCTGCCATCGGCTTCACAAAGCTTCTCTACGCGTTCGAGGGTGCATTCGACGACCGACTCCGCATTCCGGAGTGGTTGAAGCCGGCGATCGGTGGCCTGGCGGTTGGACTGCTCGCGCTGGTGAGCCCGAGCATCCTCGGCGGCGGATATGTCCCGATCGGTGAGGCGCTGCATGGCGAACTCACGGTGGCGGCGCTGGCCGCGCTCATTCTACTCAAGCCGCTGGCTACATCGCTGACGCTTGGCTCCGGCGGGAGCGGAGGTGTCTTCGCTCCGTCACTGTTCCTGGGCGCCATGGTCGGCGGCCTGTTCGGGCACGGTGTGGAGGCAGCGTTTCCCGCGCTGGCAGGGGCAGCGGCGGGCACGGTCGCCGGGGCCTACGCGCTCGTCGGCATGGGTGCGGTCGTCGCCGCGACGACGCACGCGTGGATGACCTCCGTGGTGATCGTCTTCGAGATGACGGACAACTACAGCATCATTCTGCCGCTCATGTTCGCCACGGTTGTGAGCATGGCGGTTGCCAGGGCGCTGGACCGGGAGTCGATCTACACGGAGAAGCTCGTGCGCTCGGGCCGGCACGTTGGACGCGGTCTGGATCTGGGGTTGCTCAGCCGGTTGCACGTATCGGACGCGATGTTCGCGAACTACGTCTACCTCAGCCCGGGAGCGTCGCTGGCCGAAGTGGTGAGCACGGCCCGGCGGGCCCGGTCATACGACTTCCCCGTGGTCGCTTCGGGCGGCAATCTCGTCGGCATGATAAGCCTGCCGGATGTCGCGGAGGCGTCGGATACGGAGGTCCCCGAGCTGCTGGTCGCGGCGGACCTCGTCTCGTCGAACTACACGCCGCTCTTCCCGGACGAGACGCTCGACTCGGCGATGAACAAGTTCGATCTGTTCGACCGGCCAACCCTGCCTGTCGTCGCCCCCGACGAACCGGGGAAGATCGTCGCCATGCTGGATCGCCGCCAGATACTGAACCTGCACGAGCGCGTGAGCCTGCTCGGACGCCCCGACGAGGACCAGTACCCGACATGGCGGCAGTTCCCATAGCCCCGCGCGGAAGTTACCTTTCTGTCTCAACAGTCTTCCGCGCAACTACGCACCCAAACCCTGGATGAGCCTGAGCCCATGGATCTCGGTATCACCGGATTGCCGCTGACCGGCAAGACCACACTCTTCAACGCGCTAACGGGTGAGAGCGTCGAAACCGGCGCGTGGTCGAACAGCTCCGACCCGCACCTCTCGGTTGTGAGAGTGCCCGATGAGCGGGTGGACCTTCTGTCGGCGATGTACGAACCGAAGAAGACAACCCCCGCGACGGTTCAGTACGCCGACGTTGCGGGACTGGCGAAGGGCAGCGCGAGCGGCTCCCGCGCGCAGCTCCTCGGCGCGCTCCGGTCGGTGGATGCGCTCATTCACGTCGTGAGGGCGTTTGACAGCGATACTGTCTCTGTTCCCGATGGTGGCATCGATCCGGAGCGCGACATTGAGGACTTCGACGTCGAACTCATCCTCGCGGACCTGGAGGTCATCGAGCGGCGAGTCGACCGGCTCTCGCGTGAGGTGAGGGCCGGGCGGAAAGAGGGCGAGGCGGAGCTTCGCGTTCTGGAACGGTGCAACGAGGCCCTCGGCGCGGAACGGCCGTTGCGCCATCTTGAGTTCAGCGCGGAGGAGCACCGGCTTATCAAGGGATACCAGTTCCTCACGTCGAAACCGATGATCGTGGTTGTCAACGTTGGGGAAGAGCAGATCGGTGACATCGAGTCCACAACGTCGGGTCTCGCGCGGTTCGCCGACCTGCCGGAAACCGATGTCGTGGTGCTCTGCGCAGAGCTTGAGATGGAGATATCTCGCCTCGACGAGGCCGACCAGCGGCCGTTTCTGGACGAACTTGACGTGGACGAACCTGCTGTCTTCAGGTTGATTCGCGTATCGTATGGATTGCTCGAAGTGATCAGTTTCTTTACTGTCGGTAAGGATGAAGTGCGCGCTTGGACGCTTCGACGTGGCTCGTTTGCCACGGATGCCGCCGGAACGATACACAGCGATCTGGAGCGGGGCTTCATCCGAGCGGAGGTCGTGACCTATGAGGAACTCATGGGAGCCGGCTCGACAGCCGCGGCGCGCGAGCGCGGTACTCTGCGCCTGGAAGGCAAGAATTACGTCGTGCAGGACGGGGATGTTCTGAACATTCGATTCAACGTCTGACGATGCGTATTCCCCGGAGGGGAATGGCCATGACGCTTCGACAACCGGTCGTGCTCGGCATCGACCTTGGCGGCACGAAGCTGCTCGTCGCCGTGGTGGATTCGGCGGGCAGAATCGTCGAGCGAGAAAAGACCTCTTCGGGCAAGAGCACCGCGCCCGAAATCCTCACCAAGATCATCACCCTCACCGAATCGATGCGCTCCCGCTACGCTGATCGCGGCATCGACATTGCCGCCGTGGGAATCGGTGTGCCCGGCGTTGTCGACACGGACACCGGCCACGTGCTGGCGACGGCAAACCTGCCGCTTGACGACACCGATCTCGGTCGGAAGGTCTCCGATGCGTGTGGGCTGCCGGTCGTCGTTGGAAACGACGTCACGCTCTCCACCATGGGCGAGGCCTGGTACGGCGCGGGCAGAGGGGTCTCAAACCTGTTCGGCATCTTCGTCGGCACGGGCATTGGCGGCGGCCTTGTGATCGATGGCAAGATGCACCTCGGCGCCCATGGTGGGTCGGGCGAGGTCGGTCACATGCAGGTCGCTCCGGACGGCCCCGTATGCGGGTGCGGACGAATCGGCTGCCTTGAGGCGTTCGCCAGCCGGACCGCCGTGGAGCGGGACATTCGCGACGCGGTCAACGCTGGTCGCCCATCGCTCCTCGGCGACCGCGTCGCCGCCGGCAAGCGGATCAGAAGCGCGAGGATCCAGAGGGCTCTCGAAGAGCGAGACGAAGTCGTGATGGAGGTCGTCAGGCGCGCCGCGACGACTCTGGGCAGGGGCATAGGAAACGTCGCGAATCTCCTGGACCCTGATGTGATAGTCGTTGGAGGCGGGCTGGTGCAGGCATGTGGCATCTTCATGATGCCGAGAATCGTCGCGGCGGCGGAAGAGCGCATGATGCCGATACCCGGCGGCGCGATTCCCATCGTATCGTCGCGTCTCGGAGACGATGCGGGGGTGCTGGGCGCTGCGGCTCTCGCGTTAGAGGGCCTGGCCGCTCGCAGGCCCGGCGGGCCGTCAGCGTATGTGCCGACGGTCGAATGGGTCGCCGAGGGCGAAGTTCGGATCAACGGCGAAAGGCACGTCGACGACATCGTCATCCGCGAGGACGGTAGCCTGCGCAAGCGCCGCAAGAAGCTGTCCCGTCGGGTATTCGGCACCGACAGCCGAGTGAGCATCCCGGAACTGGAGTGGGTGTGCAAAGGCATGCCGCAAGCCCTCGTAATCGGTATCGGAGCGACCGGCAAGCTCCAGATCGGCGCCGAGGCGCGTGACTGGCTGGCCATCCGCGGAATCAGGCTCGTGGCGGAACCGAGCCCGAACGCCGTGGCCGAATATCGGGCAATGCGCGGACCGCGTGCGCTGTTGCTTCACGTCAGGGAGTAGCGACGGGAGGGCAAGGCTATGTCAATCGCCACCGTCACGTCGCTTCGCAGGCGACACGGTGACTACCTCGCGCACAGCGATCACGTGAGCGATCTGGCCACGACGATCTTCACCGAGACGCTCGAAGTGCACGGCGTGAGTCCGCGGTACGTACCGCTTCTCCAGGCCGGCTCCCTTCTTCACAACGTGGGACTGGCCGAAGATGCCACGTTGCACCACGTCAGAGGGCGCGATATCGTGGCGCTCGAGGGGCTTCGAGGCTACAGCGACGAGGAGCGCGCGGCCGTTGCGTGTCTCGTGATGTTTCATCGCAAACGGGTAAGGCCGGACGACGAGCCGTTGTTCCAGTCCCTCGGGAAAGACTTGCGCGCTGTTACCCTCCGGCTGGCCGCGATTCTGCGCGTCGCCGACGGACTCGACTACTGCGGGACGCACCTCGCTCAGATCGCCCGCGTTAGCGGCAGAAACCGCGCGACGGTGTCTATCACGGATAGCTACGACGATGTGGGAGTCGACGTTGCCCGCGCGAACAAGAAGGCGGACCTCTGGCGCGAGGTAGTCGGCACGCCGCTTCGCGTTGAGACCACGGAGCGCTCCGTTGCGCTCCTGCGGCCGCCGGCCCTGCCGGGCGACACGCTTGCGGAGGCCGGCGGAATCGCGCTGCGTGTCTACTGCGCGCACATGACCGCCGCGATTTCCGGAGCCGGCACCTTCGCGGGTATCACGGCGCGCCATGATGCCCGGGTGGCCATACGTCGCTTCAGAGCGGTGCTACGGATGAACCGTCGCATCTGGACACCGGGCGCGATGGACGACGTGCGAGATCGCCTGGCCGAGGTTTGTGACGCGATGGGCGTGGCGCGGGATGCGGAGCTGGCATTGGACTGGTTGCGCTCGGTTCGTGAGGAGGCCCCGGAGCGCGTGCGGGAATCGCTTGCGGGCATCGAGCATGGTATCGAGCGGACCCGTCGCATCGGGCTTGCCGCCACCGCACGCGGCGTGCGCGACGGCACGTTCCAGGCCACGATCGATCAAGCGGCGGACTGGGCGGACCGCGAGGCGAACTCCCCGGAGCGGTTGAGGAGCCGGTCGGCGAGGACGCTCTTCGAGGAGACGCCACGCCTCCTCCGGCGGCACGCGCGGTCCATCATGAGGTTCGACGGTACTATAGTCGTGTCGGATGTGGAGCGCATACATGAGTTGCGCCGTCGATGCAGGCGCATGCGCTACGCCGTCGAGGCGGGGTACACGGCGCTCGGGCCCGGAAGACGACGGCTGAACCGGCGGCTGAAGGCCGTGCAGGATGCCCTGGGAGACGTCCACGACGCAGACGTTCACGCGTCGCTGCTGCCGGAAGCCATCGACGGCGAAACCGACCGCTGGCTTCGGGAGCGCTGCGCCGCGGAGCGGGACATTGCGTGGAAGCATTTCCGAAAGGCCTGGCCGAAGCTGAAGCGGGCGTTGCGTACCTCGGCGCTACGTTGGGTATCGTCGGCGGTATGAGCGGGGACGATCGTCTCGACCCGAGCACGCACGACGCGGCCCGTGTGGCGGCCCGCCGAGAGGCTGTGCTGTCCCTCGGCAGGGAGTGTGAATGGCATTCCGGACACGCCGCTCAGGTGTCTCGGCTGGCGCTCGTGCTCTACCGCCTTCTGGTACGGGACGGGGTGATCGATGCGGATGTCTTCCGCCCGGGTCCGGCGGGTGAGTGGTTGGAGCACTCGGCACTGTTGCACGATATCGGTTATATTGTCGATGCGAGGAAGCATCACAAACATGCGGAACAGCTCATCAGAGACGCGTCGCTACCGGGTTTCCTCGCGTTCGAAATCGAGATAATAGCGCTCGTTGCGAGATTTCATCGAAAGCGCTCTCCGTCGCCGGATCAGAAGGTTTTCACGGGGCTGGGTCAGGGCGTATACGAAGTGGTGCGGGCCTTGTCGGCGGTTCTCAGGGTAGCTGATGGGCTTGATAGATCGCACCGTAGCGTCGTTGAGGCGTTGGACATAGCGTGGAATCTGTCCAGACTTGAGATAGGTCTTACCGTGCGAGGTAACGCCGATGTTGAAGTCTGGGCGGCAGAACGCAAGAAATCGCTTCTAGAGGAAGTGGTCGGTGCGCGTGTCGCGATCCGGCCGGTCGCCTTTACCTGACTCGTCAGCGAGGCCAGCAAAATGCCAGGACTCAGCAATCAGCACGATTACCCCGGTCGCCTGATCATCGTCGAAGGTATTGACGGATCGGGAAAGACCACTCAGGCCAGTCTGCTCAGGAATTGGCTCGCCGCCCAGGGCGTGCCCGTCTTCTGGACGGAGTGGAATTCATCGAACCTTGTCAAATCCACGACGAAGAAGGCGAAGAAGAGCGACTCTCTTACGCCGACGACGTTCAGCCTCCTGCACGCCACCGATTTCGCGGATCGCCTGTCGCTGAAGATCATCCCGCCGCTCAAGGCAGGGATGGTCGTCATCGCGGATCGTTACGCATTCACCGCGTTCTCCCGCGATCGAGCGCGAGGCGTGGATCCCGAGTGGGTCCGGTCGCTGTACAGCTTTGCGATCAAGCCGGACATCGCGTTCTACTTCAAGGTGCCGATTTCCGTTTCGCTGCGCAGGCTGCTCAGCGTGCGGATGAAGCTGAAGTTCTATGAAGCGGGCATGGATACGGGTCTGAGCAGCGATCCCGTGGAATGCTTCGAGCTTTTTCAGAGCAAGGTGCTCGACGAATACGACAAGATGGGCGAGGAGTTCGGATTCCACGTGATGGACGCCGTTCAGGCCATCCAGGTCCAACAGCAGCAAGTTCGGGCCGTCGTGGAGCGCGAACTCCACGACTATCTCGCTCCATACGGCGAACAGGTGAACGCGTCGGTCAACGGCGCGGCGACGATCTGAGGGACGGACCCAGATGGCAGACGGAAAGTTCATGGGAACGGGGTTGCCCTACGCGAACCTCGACGACCTGACCGGGCAGCTCATCGTCGTGGAAGGTTCCGACGGTGTCGGCCGGACGACGCAGATCACGATGCTGCGTTCGTGGCTCGAACTCCAGGGATACGGTGTTACCGAAACTGGATGGACGCGGTCCCGACTGGTTAGCAAGACGACCGATCTGGCGAAAGAGGGCAACACGATGAACGCTCTGACGTTCAACCTCCTCTATGCCACGGATTTCGCCGATCGCCTCGAGAACGAAATCATCCCGGCACTGCGAGCCGGCTTCATCGTACTCGCCGACCGGTACGTCTATACTGCGTTCGCGCGAGCCATAGTGCGGGGGGCCGATCGCGACTGGATTACAAAGCTGTACGGGTTCGGACTCGTGCCGCAGTTGGTCCTGTATCTGCGGGTGGATGTCGACACGCTCATCCATCGGGTGCTGCTCGCCGATAGCCTCGATCATTGGGAGGCGGGCATGGACCACAACCCTGCCCTCGATCCGTTCGACAGCTTCAAACTCTACCAGGGCAAGGTTTTGGCCGAGTACGATCGCATGGCCGAAGAGCATGGTTTCTCCGTTATCGACGCGGCCCGGGACGTGGAAACCATACAAGAAGAGCTGCGCCGCGTGATTTCGAGCGAGCTAGGCTTCGGGCCGGAGGTCGGCATCGGTGTTGCCGCGCCTGAGGGCACACACATGTAGGCAGGAGCACTCCGGAACGCCAGGAGATCGAAAGGAGTCCACCATGCAGGCTGAAGAGCCTCAGAGAGCGCGGTCGTACGCGTCACTTTCGGATCTGCCGGGCATCGGCGCGACGAAGGCCGACTGGTTGGTTGAAGCCGGCATGACGGACGTCGACGCAGTCCGCAGGGCGAGCATCGACGATCTGGCCCATGTGCGCGGAGTAGGGTACGTGCTCGCCGGGCGCATCAAAGAGGTACTCACCGGTACCGAACTCACCGACGCGCAACGCCAGTGGCAAGAGCGGACCGCATCGCTACGATCCGAGATCCGCAGCAAGATCGCTGAACTACTCGCGCACCCCGAGCGGCGCTCGCTGAAGCCGAAGCTCGTCAAACAGCTCGAACGGGTGCTATCCCTGCTCGACGACGTGCCGGTTGACCATCCTCCCGAAGACGATGCCCAGCGCGAGAAGATATCGAAGCACGAGAAAGCACTTGCTTCGCTTATCGAGGGCGCGTCCGAGCTGGAATCCGGCGACAAGAACTACCAGAAAGTACTCCGCAAGCGCATCAGCACCCGGCGGAAGAAGCTCGATAACTGGCTCTGACGCGGCGGACGCCCAACGCTACTCCGCCTGGATGATAACTGCGCGCTCACCAACCGCGTGGACGATGCCTCGGGTGTAGTCCACGTCGGCGAGAGTGGCTGAGCCGACGTTGGCAGCTTCCCGCCACGTCGTGCCGCCGTCGGTCGTGACGTAGATCATGCCGCCGGCGACTATCGCTCCCGCGGCTCGGCTCGCGAAACTGATCTGTCTCGCGGGTACGGGCGTCTCGACTTCGCTCCATCGCCGCCCTGAATCGGAGCTTATCGCCAGACTGCCCGGCGAATCCGGTGTCGCTCCGGTTCGTGCGACGATCACCGTGGAAGCGTCCGGCGTGGCGAGAGCCGTCGCACGGCCATCGCCGGCAACCCGCAGGGCGTTCCAGCTCTCGCCGCCGTCCGACGTGCGCCAGACCTTGCCTTCCGCGTCGAGAATCGTTGCCGTCGCGCCCTCTGTCACGTCAAGGTCCACGATGAGCGCGCTGGTCGGCGAGTCCGGCGTCGTCCACGTGTTGCCGCGATCCCGGCTGTAGACGATCGTGCCCCCCGATCCTCCCGCGAAGACATCGTCGCCCAGCGAGGAGATGGCGAGCAGGTCCGCGTCGGTGCCGGACTGATGCATGTGCCACGTGGCGCCTTTGTCGAGCGTGCGAATCATCAAACCGCCCTCCGCGACCGCGTACGCCACGTTCCGGCTTGTCCACGCCACGTTGGAGAGGTGTGTCGCGAAAGTCCGCCGCGGAGCGGCCCATGAGGCCCCACCGTCATCGGTGGTCATGAGTATGCCATCTTCGCCGACCGCGCAGCCGCTCTGAGGGTTGACGAAGGCGACGGCGCGCAGATGGTCGCGTCGAGACACCTTGAGACCGCGGTCGATGAGATTCCCGGGGCCGGCTATCAGTCCGGACTCACCCACCGCGATCATGGCGCCGTCAAGCTCGGTGGCTGCCATGAGACGAACGGCCGTGGACAGTTGCCTCGTCAGCCACGTTTCACCGTCATCCGTTGATCCGAGCACCCACGAGTTGCGCGTGTCGGATACGCCGACCGCTACCACGACGCCGTCGGATACTTCGATATCGGTCAGTTTGCCCGCTGCCGGTAGCTCGTGCTTCCTCCAATGAACCCCGCGGTCCGGTGAGTGGATCACCAGCGGCGGGATGGCGCGATCGGTCTGCGCGTTTCCGCAGATCCAGACCCGTTCGGCGCCACGGTCGGCCCAGATACCCGTGAATCGATAGCGCGGACCGAATGCCTGATCGTACCAGGTCGTTCCGCCGTCGTCGGTTCGCAACACGAGCGATTCGCCATGTGGCGCTCCACCTGCCCAGGCGACAGCGACGGCGGTGGTTGCGTCGAAGACGTCGATAGCAGCGACATCCGTCCCGGCGGTGGTGAACTGGGGCCGCCAGGACCGGCCTCCGTCCGTGGTGCCGAGTATCACTCCCGAACCGGCTATCCATCCGACCATGGCGTCGGCGAACGCGACGCTGTTGAAGCGCACCTGGACGCCCACCGAGCGTGAGCCCCAGCTACCATCAACCTGGCGCACGAGCACCGTTCCGCTATCGCCCACGGCCCAGACGGTGCTGTCGCGGGAGATGGCAACTCCCCGCAGTTCCGCCCCTGTCGGAGAGTGTTCGACCAGCCAGTCGCTATCGGCGCGCCTCAGTATTGTGCCGTCGCCGCCGACGGCCCATGCATCGCCGCCATCCGTTGCCACGATGTCGCGTAGAGATACACCGGTGGGCTGCGGATTCTGCCACTGCCACGATGCGGCGACTGTCGAGACCGTCATGAGCGCAGCCAGCAGGGCCGCTAGTGTGTGAAGGCGTATCTGGACGTGCATGTGTTCCTTCCGAGTTCCTGGTTGGGTCGACGCATCGCGTCAGCGCGGGCGCGTGAACCAATATATGTACGCGCGACACAGTGCGGCTGGCAACGTGCGCGGCTGACAGGGGCGGCCAAGAGCCCCATGACCTGCAGCGATGCAGACTTTCCTCGTTTTTTTTCGTGACGCACTTGACAACCTCACGGGACCGGTGTATAATAAAGCCAGATGATGGAACCCATTGATAGTATGCAATGGGTATCAGTGCAGCGCAGTGCAGGGGAGGTTGTCATGCAACTCGATATCTACGCGACACTTCATTCACGCGAGACCGCTCAGTGGGTCCGCGAAGTCGTCATCCCGGTTTCCTACCGCGTCGCCGCGTGTGTGATCGGCGTTGGGATCGGCTACATTATTGCTTCGGCGCTCTAACCGCCGTCTGACACTCCCGCACTACGCGTCCAGCGGCGCCGCGACTCCCGGTCGCGGCCCGCGTCGACGCGTGTACTCCGCGTAGCCGGTCGATCCGGCCCTCGCGCGGGGCGTTGACGCCCAACGGCCCGCCACTCATGTTTCCTAAGTACTGGCCTATGTAGTGGTGCCTTGGCGCACCGGTCTGCGGGTAGCCGAACACCGTCGACCTACGGGCGCGGGAGACAGTGATCCTTCGCGAATTCTCAATAGATGGCGATGTAACACGGGCCCAGGCAGTGGTTTGCGAGTGCGAATGTCTGCACGGGCCCGACCCGCTGACCGACCGGAGGTGCCTCGGCCCGTTGACACGTCGGGCCGCCTGCCGGTCCCAACGGTTGGCGACGACAGCGTGAGTGCAGACACGATGCGAAGTTTTTCCGAACTCGTGATCTCCGTCAACATTCCGGCCTGGCGGTATGCTATACTCTATCCCTGAACTTGATCGATTGGTACACACGCGCATTCCGTAAGAATGCACTGAACCTGTCCGGGTCTGGCCGGGCGCCCAGAGGACGCCATACCATGCTTAAGATCACCAAGAAGCAGCGTGAACAAGCCAAACGACGGCTTGACCTGCCAATGGCTGATCAAGGTGACGATCTACAGGAGCATCTGACGCTTCTCAATTCCGAAGATCGAAGCGCGGTCGATCGACTTTCGCGCGAAGTCGACACGAAGATATTCGAGGCCTCGAAGGAGACGGTCAAAGAGGCGAAGATGATAGAGGAGGGGCACTGCCCCTCCTGCGGCAAGAAGACACGAGCGTTCCTCTTTACGACGATCTGCGAGAGCTGCGGGTGGTCCAAGTTCTCGCCTCCGCGAGCGGGCAGAACCATCGTGCATATGCGCGACGGCGCCACGCTGGTCTGCGAGGAAACCTTCTACACACCGGATGAGGTGCTGTGCGTCTCCGGTGACGTGGTGCGATACCGCGTGCCCCGCACGAACGTGACATTCATCGAATTCGACCTTTCCGAGGACGAGATCGCCCGGAGACGGACCGAGATAGACGAGGATCGGATCGTGAGGTGCTCGTGGAGTGGTAAGCCGGTGAACCTTTCCGACGAGGACACGCGCGTGTCGTACGCTGCGTTCGGCCTGAGTCAGGAACGGTATGTCTTCATCGACGAGAAGGCGCAGGAGTCGTTCCACAAACAGTACCCCACCCGCATCCATCGCGACTGCTACCACCGCGATTGCTCGAAATGCAGCGAGTGCAACAAGCGGTACGACGACACCTCCAATGAGACGTTCCTTGAGGAGGAGTTCGTGCACTGACGACGGTGCGGCGCCATGTCGGCGGGCCGGTTCCGTAGTTCAGCCCGCCCGTACGATCTCCGGTCCTCCGGGCGCGTCGCCTGCCCGACGAGCATCAGCCGGTTGCCACAATCGGAGTGTGCGGCGAAGTTTGTGTCTGCACAGTTCCGGCTGCGCGGCGGAGTGTCGCCAATGCGCGCCACGAGCAGGAACGTCTTACCCGAACGGAGTATCCGATGCCCAACAAAGCCTTCGATGCGCTCTCCGAAGAACTCGCCGATCACGGAATGAACGTCCGGCTGCTGGAACAGGCCCTGAAGAATCTGAAGATCGAAACTCCGTCGTGGGGATACGGCAACTCCGGTACCCGCTTTGGCGTCTTCAAGGAGCCCGGCGCCGCGCGCGATCTGCATGAGCGCCTCCAGGATGCCTCGCACGTCAACGGTCTTACCGGAGCATGTCCCAGCGTGGCAATCCACATCCCATGGGACAAGGTCGACGATTGGGACGCGCTCTTGCAGGAGGCGAAGGATCTGGGCATAGAGATCGGCGCGGTGAATCCGAACGTGTTTCAGGACAAAGCGTACAAATACGGAAGCCTCACCAACGCCGATGAATCGGTCCGCAAACAGGCCCTCGACGCGATTCTCGAATGCGTGGAGATCATGGGCAGCGTCGGGAGCGACATACTCAGCCTGTGGTTCGGCGACGGATCGAACTACCCCGGCCAGGCGAACATGCGCAAACGGAAAGTCTGGATGCAGGAGAGCCTTGCGGAGATCCACAAGGCGCTTCCGGAGACGGGCCGCATGCTCATCGAGTACAAGCTATTCGAGCCCAGCTTCTACCACACCGACATCCCGGACTGGGGGATGGCGATGCTCATGTGTCGTCACGCCGGCGAACGGGCTCAGGTTCTGGTGGATACGGGACACCATGCCCATGGTGTGAACATCGAGCACATCGTCGGCTCGCTTATGGATGAGAAGTTGCTGGGCGGATTTCACTTCAACAACCGCAAGAGCGCCGACGACGACCTCACCGTCGGATCGATCAACCCGTACGAGATATTCCTGATCTTCGTAGAGATTCTGGCCGGCGAGCGCGATGGCGTTCAGTCCAGCACGCCGATCACCTACATGATCGACCAGAGCCACATCGTGAAACAGAAGATCGAAGCGATGATACAGTCGATAATGAACATCCAGACGATCTACGCGAAGTCGCTGCTCGTGGATGTTGCGGCGCTCGAAGATGCGCGCGAACGCAACGATGCGGTTGATGCCGAACGCGTTCTCCAGCAGGCGTATCAGACCGACGTCCGGCCACTCGTCGAGAAAGTGCGCGCCGACCGGGGCCTCCATCCCGATCCGATAGTCGCGCACCGGGAGAGTGGATACTCCGCGAAAGTAGCGGGAGAGCGCGTCGGTGCGCTCAAGGGTGCCGAAGGCTGGGGCTGAGTCCCGGACAGACTTCAGCGAGGTCGCTCAGGCACGCTTGGGCGGCCTCGCTCTGTGTACCGCGCATTGGTTCCCCTATCCGGTTGCGGTACGATTCGCCTTGATCGCCCGCCAGCCTACGGAGTGATGCCCGATGTCCGTCAGCGCTTTCGCATTTAACATCCCTACCAGCATCGTCTTCCAGCGCGGAGCCGTGGACCGGTTGGCCGATCTGGAGTCCGTTCGCGGCAAGCGGTGCATGCTCTTCCCATACGCGGGATTCAGTCAGCCGGATGTAGTGGAGTCTCTCAACGAGGCCGCGCTCGATCTCGCGGTGGTGGACGAGTTCGAGGAGAATCCTACCGACCGGCTTGCGCGGCGGCTGGCGCTCCGGGCGCGCGAGTTCGAGGCGGATACCCTCATCGCCATCGGCGGCGGAAGCAGCATCGACCTCGCCAAAGCCGTAGCGTGGTTCGACGCGAACCCGGTCTGGCGGGCTGACACCACAGCGCCCGGAGTGCCCGTCCGCATGGATATCGTCGCGGTTCCGACGACCGCCGGAACGGGCAGCGAGGTGTCGCCGTTTACCGTGCTTACGGATGCGGACACGCACGCGAAGTCGTTCGTGAAACACGTGTCGATCATTCCCGGCACAGCGCTTCTGGACCCCGAACTCACGCTGAGCGTGCCGAGGCGCGTCACTTCGCACACGGGGATAGACGCGCTATCCCATTCGATAGAGGGCTATCTCTCGTCTCTGTGTGGCGGGATGATCGAGCCGCTGGCCCTGGAATCGTGTCGGTTGGTGCGGGACGCGCTTCCGAGCGCTCTCGAGGATCCGGACGATGTCGATGCCAGGGAGACGCTCCTGCTGGCGTCGCTTGAGGGCGGCATCGCGCTCTCGACGTGCGGGACAGTGTTCGTGCACGCGTTGGGGTACCGGCTGACGCAACGTTTCGGCTACTCACATGGCCACGCGAACGCCCTCATGCTTGGAACGTTCGTCAAGGTGCTGGCTGAACTCGGCTCCGATCGGGCTCGACGCGTCCTCGACGTGTTCGACGGCGATCTCAGAGGTTTCATCCGAAACGCTGGGGTCTCGCCCGATGTCGTCGCGGCCGACGTGGACGAAGCGTCGCTGGAAGACTGGACCGACTCCGGCTGGAACGCTTACGGCAGGCTGAACGCTGTCGTCGAGGTCAGCCGCGACGACGTACGAGCGGTGCTCTGCTCCGCATTCCTGGGAGACTGAACCATGCGCATCTACGGTGCCGGATCGCTTGACGATATTCGTGCATGTACGCAGCTTGGCGTAGCGGGCATTCTGACGAACCCGCAGGGGTTCGACCAGTATTTCCGGGGCGAGCTCGCCCTTGCCGAGATCACCGCCCAGATTCTCGAGGCGACCGATCTTCGCGCGTTCATCCAGATACACGGTCCGACAACAGACGAACTGGTGGAACGCGCTCGCGAGTTGAACACGCTGGACCGCGAACGCGTGGGATTCAAGGTCATCGCCGACCCCAAAGGATTCCGCGCGATCCGCATCCTCCAGCAGGAGGGGATCGACTGCATCGCCACGGCCCTCTTCAGTGTGGCGCAGGCGTCGGCGGCCGCGACGGTGGGAGCCTTCGGTATCTGCCCCTTCGTCTCCCGTGCGCGTGAGTTTGGCATCGATCCTGCCGCCATGCTCAGCGATATCCGACGCGGGTATGATCGGCTTGACGATTCGCCGGAGATCATCGCGGTGAGCATGAAGGGCGTCGGCGATGTGGAGCTCGCTCTCGCGGCGGGCGTCGACGCGGTGGCCATGCGGTACCCACTCGTCGAGCAGATGATGCAGCATCCGCTGAGCAGACGCGCCGAGACGCTGTTCGCGTCGAACTGGGCGAACGTTAAGGGCGAAGTCGTCGACTACCTCACCTCCGGCGTGGACGGGGAGGCTGAATGACATGCCGCGCGTACTGGGATTCGGCTCGGCGGCGCTCGATTTCCGCATAACCACCGCCGACCTCGGTCTGGACTACCGCGACAAGCTCCTCGCACGGCGTGGTGACGTGCTTGGTGGCGGGGCGACCGCCAACTGCCTCGTGCAGGTTGCCCGGCTGGGCGGCGCGGCCGAGTGGCTCGGCAAACTCGGGTCCGACTGGATCGGCGATCAGATCGTCGCGAATCTGGCCGACGAGGGTGTCCACTGCGGCGCCGCCATCCGCGATCCTGCCCACTGCTCCCCGTTCAACGTCGCGGTGTACGCGGAGACGCGGAGAGTGGGCGGCTTCCTGCTCCCGAACAGCCTGGAATCGATGACCGCCGAGGACGCCTACCTGCTCGCCGAACGCACAGAACGAGGCGATTGGGTGATCGTCGAGGTGGGCGAGATGGCGCTCGACGTCGTCTTCGCGTTCTGCCAGGCGGCACGTCTGCGCGGCGGCAGGATCATGGTCGACGTGGACCTCGACCCGGTGAGCCAATGCGTCGGGACGACCGAGTCCGCGCACGACATCTTTCGATCAGCCGAGGTCATTGTGCCGAACCACGTCGCCATGGGTTCGATCTATCCGAACCTCAACGCGCGGGACCTCGCCCACCGCATCGCCTTCGACTACGAGACGACCGCGGTGGTAACCGCGGGGCCGCACGGCGCGTACTGGTCGCTGCCTGGTGGCCCGGTTCGTCAGAGCGAGGCGCTCGACATCGAAGTCGTGGACACAGTGGGAGCCGGGGACGCGTTTCACGGCGGTCTATTGTCGGCGCTGGCCTCGGGAGAGGAGCTTGAGGACGCCGTGGCGCTCGCGACCAGGTGCGGAGCGGCGGCTTGCCTCGGGTTCGGCGCGCGGACGAGCATGATGCGGGCGTAGCTCCGCCCTTACCGGTAGTTCACGTCCGGCACGATTCTTCCTCTTCGCCGACGTTCGCCGCGATTCGCTTCGCCTCCAGTATGGCGCGAAGCCAGTCGTCGAGCGTCGTCTCGGGCGCTCCGAGAAGCTCGTTCGCTTCTGTCGGGTCCCCACCCTCGGGAGTGCGCGACATGTAGCGCATGAACGGTATGATGCGCTTGATCGCGGGACGGCGCGTGAGCGTCGCGATGATGCGGAGTTGCCAGAGCGGAGTCGTCCGCACGTTCAGCTCCGGTTCGACGATGACGCGATAGCGTTCAAACGCCTCAAGGAGCGTCAGCGCGTCCGGACCGTGGGCGAACAGGCGCCTCCCGGCGGCTTCGGGCAGCTCGAACGCGCGGACGACCATCCGAGCGAAGTCGTCGGCGGCGATCCAGTGCCACGGGTGGCGGAACTTCCCGAACGCGCTCGCTTTGGTGCCGTTGATGAAGCGCGTCATCGATTCCATGAACCACGTCGGACAGAAGATCGTGTAGGGCAGACCCGATTCGACGATCTCTCGTTCCGCGTCGAGCTTCGCTTTCACGCCCGGGTTCGAGCTGTTCTCCGGAAACGCCGTCGATCCGGACACGAAGATGATGCGTTCGATGCCCGCGTCGAGAGCTGCCCGCGTGACGTTCGCGGCACCGAGGTGTTCAACGGCGTCCGCGCCCTGCGCCCCTGCGCTGGAGGACACGCCGAGATGGACGCCGTGGCATCCCTCCAGCGCGGCGGGAAGCGTCGACGGGTCTGTGATGTCGCCGTGGACGATCTCGAATCGGGCATCGAACGTCTCCCTCGCCGCCTCGGGACGGGTGCTCATGACCCGCACGCCGTAACCTGAGTCGAGGAGGGCGCGCGCCACGGGCTGTCCGACCAGGCCGGTGGCCCCTATCACGAGGATTCGTCGACTGCTTTCCATGGCTGCCTCCAGCATCGGTCCGTCGCCTCGTGGCGGCGCTCAGGGCTGTTCCGCGCCCCGCCGACGGGCTACCTTACACGCAACGTACTTCGGTGCAGCGCCCGGGGGCCAGTACCTGGGCGGCCGCCTTCTGGAGAGCGACGAAAGGTGCGACCAACGTATACAATCGGAGGAATAGCCGCCTCGGCACTCGCCATATGCGTGCTGGGAGGGTGTGCGGCGCGGAAGCTCCCGGCGGAAGACCCTGCCGTACCGTCAGGGCCGGCACCGCAGGCGGTGATACATCTCCTTGCCGCCAAGCGCGCAGAGAGAAACGGCGACGACCTCAGCGCGCTCGTCCATTGGCAATCCGCCGTGGCGGAGGATCAGGCCGCGCCCTCGCTGCGGCTGGGGCTCGCACGTGCGATCATCGGCGTTGGTGGCGACTCCGCGGCAGTCTCCGCAGCGATGGCGTCCCTGGCGCTGGACAGCACCTACGCGGACGCACACCGCTTTCTCGCGGAGTTACACGAGGAACAGGAGCGTTTCCGCCTCGCCGAGCCGCACCGCGAGGCGGCGCTTCGAATCTCGCGCGACGAGTCCGACGCATGGAGTCTGATCCATCTCTACCGCGCAGTCGGGAGACCGGTCGACGCGCAGCGCACGCTGAAGCAACTCGCCCGGGAGGATGCGGATTCCCCGTACGACCTGCTCCGGTGGGCGACGATCGCGCGGAGAATGAAGCTGGCGACGTCGGCGGACACCCTCTACCGCATCGTGTTGGAGCACTGGCCCGATCTGGAGCGCGGCGCGGTGGAATACGGCGAGTTCCTCGATGAGGCCGACCGCGCCGACGAGGCCCTCGCGGTCTACACGAACGGACTGGAGCGGCACCCGGATTCGCACGACCTGCTCGAGCGGCTCGCGTGGCTGCACACGGGACGCGGGAAGTGGGCTCTCGCCGACTCCGCGATGGTCCGCGTGACGCCCTACGGTGAGCACGAGTTGACACAGCGGCGCGCGTGGCTTTCGCTCATGCTCAAGCGCGGACAGCACGAGATTATCGCGTCTCACATTGAGCGCCTGCTCCTGCGGTTTCCCGACGAGTCGGCCTTCCACGTGCTGCTTGGGCAGGCGTACATCGCGCAGCAACGGTTCCCCGAGGCGGCCGTAGCGTTTGAGCAGGCGGCCCGGCGTGATTCCACCGTCGAGGCGCTGACCGGGCTGCTGCTGGCCTATCTGCAATCCGGCGCGCCAAGCCACGCGGAGCGCGCCGGTCGGGACGCGGTGGAACGGTATCCCGGCGATACGCGCCTGAGGTACCTGTTCGGCATCGCTCTTCGATCTCGCTCGAAGTGGGACGAGTCGGCGGGCGTATTCGCGTCGCTTCTCGCCGATGACGCGGACAACACCACGTGGATGTTCAACTACGCCAGCAGCCTGGAGCGAGCGGGACGGTATGACGAAGCCGTACCGGTGTTCCGGCGCCTCATCAGTCGGGATTCCCAGAACGCCGTGGCGCTGAACTACCTTGGGTACATGTTCGCCGAGCGCGGGATTCATCTCGCGGAAGCGCATCGCATGATCGCTCGCGCCGTGGCGCTGGAGCCGGAGAATTCGGCGTACCTCGACAGCATGGGGTGGGTGCTGTACCAGCAGGGAAAGCCCCTTGAGGGGCGGCGGTACCTACTGCGTGCGGCGGATCTTGATCCCACAAGTGCGCTGATCTTCGAGCATCTCGGCGATGTGAACCACTCGCTCGGAGAAGACGGTCTTGCGCTTGCCGCGTGGATCGAGGCGCTACGGCTGGAACCGACCAACGAGCAGGTGCGTGCGAAGGTCAACGCCCTGCCGAGGGACTGAGGCCCGCGACAGAGGGCCCGACCCCGGGAATCCCGGCCACCGGTCTGATTTTGCCATCGCGTGAGGATGCGGCATGCTCGTTCGAACCGCCGACGCGGTCCCATCCACATCTCGATGCCTGTCCACGTGATGTCGCGATTCAACGTTCCGGACATGCTCCGGCATCGGATGGTGATGTCGATAGCCGTCCTCGTTCTGATGATTCTCGCCGTACGTGCCGGCGAGGCCGCCGCGGATACTCGGGTCGTCCGCGCGGGATGGTTCACCGTCCGGCACGACGTGCGATCTCCTGCCGATAACGTGATCCAGTTGCCGTCGCGAGTTCTCGTGCGCGATTCCGTGCGCGTGTCGGTTGGCGACCTCCCGCTGATTGCGGGTCACGATTTCGTCGTCGACTATCGCTCACGGCGGGTGCGTCTGACTCGCGTGTGGCCGAGCGGTTCCACCATCATCGTTCGCTACCGCGCTCTGCCGGTAGACTGGCCTGTGCGCCGCCAATGGATGGTACCCGCCCCGCCGCCGGGAGATTCCTCTCGGATATCGCCGCCCGAAACGTTCGTCACCCGCGTGCCGAGCGTGGAGCAATCGGGGGATCTGCGGATCGGCGGATCGAAGACGTTCGCGATCCAGGTCGGCTCGAATCGCGACCTCACGCTTGAGCAGTCACTCCGGGTCAGCGTGAACGGCACCGTCGGCGAGGACGTTCGCGTTACCGCGGAGCTTTCCGACCAGAATCTTCCCATCCAGCCGGAGGGAACGACCGAGGACATACGCGAGATCGACAAGGTGCTCGTGCAGATCGAGAGTCCTCACTACCTGGCCGTTCTCGGCAACTACGACGTTTCGTACCGGCGAGGTGAGTTCGGCGTTTACGACCGGCGGCTGGAAGGCGCGCAAGGGCGCGGGCGCTGGGAGCGTGGAATGGTGACCGGTGGCGTTGCGTCGGCGCGCGGACGTTTCCGCAGCTACGAGCTACCCATCATCGACGGTATCCAGGGCCCGTATCGTCTCGTGGACGATGTGGGAAACACGGGGGTAGTGGTCATCGCCGGCTCGGAGCGCGTGTGGCTCGATGGGCAGCCGCTACGACGCGGTCAGAACAACGACTACACCATGGACTACGGCGCGGGCGAGATCATCTTCACCCGCACGCGGCTCATGACCGGCGACATGCGCGTCATCATCGACTACGAACACGCGTCCGAGGACTACGCCCGCACGAGCGGCATCCTGGCGGGCGAGTTCGGGAGCCGCACCGGCGCATGGCAGGCAGCTCTGTTCTACGCGCAGGAGGGGGACAACGCCGAGGACCCGCTTGCGGTGATCCTCGATGACGCGGCCCGCGAGCTTCTTTCCGCCGCGGGAGACGATCCGACGAAGGCGGCTCCGCCGGGATGGTTCTCGGACACCACGGGCAACTACTGCGCCGTCGATCTCGCGGAGGCCCGGTTCGAGTACATATCGGACCCGAATGGCGCGTGTCCGGACCGGTACAGCGTGCAATTCAGCCGAGTCGCGCCCGGCGAGGGCACCTATGTCCGCGTCGAGAGCCTGTTCGCGAACCAGTACGACTATGTGGGGCCGGGGCGCGGGGACTATGTTCCGTACATCCTGTACCCGCTGCCGGAGCGAACGCGCGTCGGCACGCTGTGGGGCCGGGCGTCGCCGACTCGGCACGTTTCGGCGGAGGTCGAACTCGCGATGAGCGACTTCGATCGGAACACCCTCTCGCCCGTCGACGATGGCGACAACCGGACATATGCGGGACGATTCGATCTGAAAGCCGGCGAGGTGCCTGTCGGCGACGGCGAGCTTTCAGCCAGCGTCACCGGCCGCACCGTTCAGAAAGGCTTCACGACACTCTCCCGCACCAACCCCGCCGAGGACAATCGTCGCTGGGGCCTGCCCCTTTCAGAGGCGCGCGGGCAGGAGCGAACGCTGAGCGGCAAGCTGATCTACCGCCCGATTCCCGACCACGTGCTCCTGCTCGACGCCGGGTGGTTCGATCGCGACACAGCGGGTGTCACCCCGGCGTACGAGGCGGTTCGGGGCGGTGCGCTATGGACGAGTAGTGCCGCCGGCCTTCCGTCGATCCGCGCGTTCGCCGAGGGAGTTCGCTCCGAAACGACACACGGCGGCGGCGAGGCCATCACGGGTGCCGTCGGTCGCGGCGAGGCGCGCGCATCCCACACGATCGGATGGCTCCGTCCAGGCGCCCGGGTTAAGGGAGAGGTCGACCGGCGAGAGCAGGCGGGTGCTCGAATAGCCGGCGATCGCTTCGGCGAATGGTCGGGAGAGCTTGCCACCGCCGGTGTGGAGACTTTCGCGGCCAGCGCACTTGTGGAGCGTCGCGTTGACCAGGCATGGGATACGACGCTCACCTCGTGGCGGGATCAGCAACGTTCGCTGACTCAGACGTGGCGCGGAGCCGTGCGCTCATGGCGTGGGCTCTCGACCACGGCGGAGTACTCCTGGCGGCGTCGAACGGGCGATGCCGTCGGCGCTGCTACGGTGTCCGACGTCGCCGACGTTGACGTGGCGTACGATCCGTGGAGCGGCGTGATGCGGCACGATCTGCGCTACCGGGTGACCTCCACGCGCACCGCCGAGCGTGAGCAGGCGTACGTGTTCGTCGGTTCCGGCAGGGGTGACTACGCAGCCATCGATCCCGACGAAAACCGCGCGATACTCAGCTACGAGGAGGTCGAGCCCGTGCCGCCCGGCGATCCCGATGGCGCGTACATCCTGCGGTACCGAGACACCGACACGTTCCGGCCAACGGTGACGCTCGATGCCTCCTATCGGTTGAATCTGGATCTCGATCGAGTCTGGCAGGCCGCGCCGGACCCGCGCAGCAACGAACGGCGCCCGTTGTGGCAGCGAGCGCTCCGCGTGTTCCGCACCGAAACGTCGCTGCAGGTAACGGAGATCGATACCGCTCGTTCGTCGGAGCTTTACACCGTGCAGTTCTGGACGTTCCGCCGTCCCGGTGTGTCTCCGACGCTGCGTGGGACCTGGAGCGCGCTGCAGGATGTCACCATGTGGCCGGATAGTCGTCGCGGCGATGTGCGGTTGCGCGTCCGGGCGTCGGAGGAGTACGACGCATCCCTGCTTGACAGGAGCGGCACGCCGGACATCACCCAGCGGCGCGAATACCGCGCACGCGGACGCATTCGTTTCGCCAGGCTGCGGAGCGACTGGACCGGCGACATCGCGCACGAACGCGAGTCGAGCGAGGGCGGCAGTTTCGATTTCCGCTCCCGCCGCTGGACGTTCGAGCACTCGTGGGCCTACCACCCGACGTTCCGCACGGAGATCGCGCTGACGAATGAGAACGCGTTCGGCCGCGATCCGACGCCGTCGCCCGATATCGCGAACAACGCCGCCGAGGCGCTCGACGCGTACCTCGTTTCGCTCGAGCCCAGTGTGCGTCGCGCCTGGGGCAACCGAGGGATGCTTCGTGTCGCGGCGCAGTGGTCAGGTGTATACACCACCAATCTCGCGTCGGGACGCGCGCTGCCCGTGCAGCTTCTGAGCGGTCGTGACGGCGGGAACAACTACCGCTGGTCGGCGTTGGCGAACTACCGGCTGTCGGCCCTCGTCACGGCATCGCTGACGTACACCGGCAAGAAGACGCCGGGAGACAAGGCCGTTCACACGGGCCGGATGGAAATGCGCGCGGTGTTCTGATGACGTGGACGCAGTCGACGCTGTCCACGCCGGTATTGCCCCGACGACCCGCTCCGGCGATTCTTTCCGGCTACGACGACACCTGACTCCGAACGGTGGGATTCGCCATGACGTCGAAAGAGCGCATGATGCTCGCCCTGAACGGCGAGAAGCCCGACCGGCTGCCGGTCACCGTGCACCAGTGGCAGGGCTGGCACCTTGATCGCTACATGGGTGGCGCGACGCCGCTCGAAGCCTTCCGGGCGACCGGGATGGACGCGGCGATCCAGTATTTCGAGGCGATGGGGCAGTTCTGGATTCCCGACGCCGAAAAACACCTCGTCGAGTCCGACGAGTGGCGTGACGAGATCGACGTCGTCAGCGCAGACCCGGACGACAAGGTGCTCCATCACACCATCCAGACTCCGGGCGGGACGCTGACCTACAAGACCGGCGGCGACCGCAAGACGACGTGGGTCACCGAATATTTGATCAAGCGCCACGAGGACGTCGAACTCATCGAGAACTACATGCCGATTGCGAAGATCGACCGCGACGCGGTGGTCCGCGAGCGCGACGCACTGGGCGACGAAGGCATCCTGCGTGGGTTCGTCTGGGGAGATCAGGCGGGATGCTGGCAGCACGCGGCGTGTCTGATGGACATCCAGCAGCTCATCCTCGAAGCCATCGACAACCCCGACTGGGTGCATCGTCTGCTGCGCGCGCTCCTCGACAGGAAGCTCCGATTCATCGAGGAATCGCTACGCGGCGCGCCGTTCGACCTCATCGAGACGGGCGGTGGCTCAGCGAGCGATACGGTCATCTCGCCGACGATTCACGAGGAATTCTGTCTGCCGTACGACCGCGAACTCCACGACGCGCTGCACGACGCCGGGCACAAGGTCACGTACCATACGTGTGGCGGCATGATGGGCATTCTAGATCACGTCAGAGCCAACGGCACGGACGCCTCCGAGACGCTTGCTCCTCCGAGCGTGGGCGGAAACATCGTGGACCCGTCGCTCGTGCGCGCGGCATACGGCGGCGAGGTGGCGCTCATCGGCGGCATGGACCAGTTCAACGTCCTGACGAGCGGCACGCCGGAGACCATCCGGCGGGAAGTCGAACGGCTGTTCGAGGGGTACGGTCCAGACGGCGGCTACATCATGGCCGGGTCGGACCACTTCTTCGAGACGCCGGTGGAGAACCTTCGCGCGTACGCCGCCGCTGCCCGCGAGTGCCGCTACTAGGCGCGCTGCCTATTCGACCGAGACGCCCACCTCGTCGAAGATGAACGTCCACACGTCCGTGTACTCCTCGACGATTCTGCTGCGCGGCTTCCCCTGGCCATGACCGGCGCGCGTCTCGATGCGGAGCAGGATCGGTTTGCCGGACGACGTCGCCGCCTGCATCCGCGCCGTCATCTTCATGGCGTGCATCGGGTGCACGCGCGAATCGGACTCCGCGGCGGTGATGAACATCGCGGGGTAGTCTGTGCCGTCGACGACGCAGTGGTATGGCGAATACGCGTGCAGCCACTGGAACTGCTCCGGGTCCGCCGGATTGCCGTACTCCGTTATCCAGACGCGTCCGATGAGGAAGTCGGGATACCGGAGCATGTCGAACAGGGGTACCTGCGCGACGCCCGCGTCGAACAAGTCCGGGCGCTGCGTCACCGCCGCTCCGACGAGCAGCCCGCCGTTGCTGCCACCCATGGCCACAAGACGTTCGCGAGACGTGTAACCGCTCTCGATGAGCCACTCCGCCGCCGCGATGAAGTCGTCGAACGTATTCTGCTTGTTTCCGAGCATGCCCGCCTGGTGCCACTCCTCGCCGTACTCACCGCCGCCGCGCAGGTTCGGCACCGCGTAGAGCCCGCCGCGCTCGAGCCAGAGGAAGGTGTTGCGCTGAAAGACCGGCGTTGACGACGACGAGAACCCGCCGTAGCCGTACAGGACCGTCGGCACGTCGCCCGTGGGCTCCACATCCTTCCCCGCGACGAGGAACATGCTCACCGGCGTGCCGTCGTGTGAGTTGTACCACACCTGCTTCACGGAGTAGTCGTCCGGGTCGATAGACGCGCTGATGCGATCGAATTCCGTGACGACCCCCGTCGCGACGTCGCACTCGTACGCCACGGGCGGGTGGAAATACGAGCTGAACGCGAACGTCACCACCGGATTCCCCGGCTGGCCGTCGACACCGTGGATGCCTCCCATGGTTGGGAGTTCGATGTCGCGCACGTGTTCGCCTTCGAGGGTGAATACCTCGAGCCGACCGGATGCGTTCTCCATCGAGTGTACGACGATGTTGTCACCGGCGAGTGCGAAGTCTTCCATGATCGACTCGCGCTCCGGCACGGCCGTCTGCCAGGCATCGAGAGACGACGGGTCGGTCAGGTCGATGGCCAGCATGCGGAATCGCGGCGCCTCGTGGTTGGTCAGCACATAGAGCACGTCTCCGGCGGCGGCGCCCCAGAATTTCGCGTCGAGTTCCTCGTTGATCGTGGACCACTCGTCCGACTGCCGGTCGAGCACGTACACCTGCGTCTTCGTGAAGCCGACGAAGTCGAACACCACGAGCCAACGGTCGTTCGTCGAGAGGGTGACGCCCGGCCAGTTCTCCTTGGGGCGATCCGCGCCGAACACGGCTGGATCGTCGCGCCAGTCAGTTCCCAGTTCGTGGAAATAGACGTGTCGATGGTAGTTCTCGTCCCCGGCGGGCACGCTGCCGGTCTCCGGGTACCGCGTGTAGTAGAATCCGGAGTTGTCCCCGAGCCACGTGAGGCTGCACGCCCGTGTCCGCGGGATGGCATCGGAGAGCGCTTCACCGGTGCGGGAGTCCATGACGTAGAGCGTGCTCTGCTCGCTGCCGCTCACCGACAGCCCGTACGCGACGAAGGCGCCATCGCGCGTAGGGTACGTCCAGTCAACAGACGTGGTGTTGTCTTCGAGCGAGTTCGGATCGATAAGCGCGATGGCGGGTTCGTCTCCGTGCCGGGCGATGAAGACCGGCTGATCGCTCTCGCCGTCGCGTTTCTCGTAGAATCGGGCCTCGCCGCGCACGAGTGGTACGGTCAGGTAGCCGATCTGCAGAAGCTCGTCGAGGCGCGTTCGTATCGAGTCGGCGCCGGGCACGGCCGAAAGGTGGTGTCGTGTGAATTCGTTCTGCTCCACCGTCCACGCGCGGGTCGCGTCAGTGTCCTCTTCGAGCCAGCGGTAGGGATCTGGAATCACCTCACCATGGAGCGTATCGTTCACGGCGTTGATCTCCGTCGCGGGTGCGTGAAGGTGCCGGGCCGGGCGCGCGGCGAGGGGCTCCGCATCGGCGACGGCGGGAGTGTGCGCCATCGGCGAACAGGCAACACCGGCCACGACGACTATGCTCGTGGCAAGAGATATCCGTAGCGATCGTGTCATCGAGCCTTTCCCATCCGTGCCGTCGGTTGTCCACGCGCGTGTGAGCTGCCCTGCGCTATACCTATATTCATCAACTCCGTAAGGATACGCCGGAGAGCCACAGCCGGACAAACCGTATCTGGCGGAACGATCCGAACGCCGGAGCCTCGATGAATCCTTCTGTAACCATACTTGGGGCAGGACCGTCGGGACTCGCCGCGGCGATCACGCTCGCACGCGCGGGAGCGAGCGTCGTCGTCGTGGAGCAGCGCGCGGACGTCGGCGGTCGGTACGCCGGCAACCTCCAGATGCTCACGAACTTTCCGGACGATGCCGACGCGCTCGACGAGTTGCGCGACCTGACGGGCGGATCGGTGCCGACGACATGGCCGCAGCGCCGGGCGGCGCTTCACGGTCCGGGCGCGAGCGTCGGCGTCGCGCGTAGCGAGGAACCATTCGGCTACCTGTTGATGCGCGGTCCGGGCGACGATATGCTCGACGGCACGCTTCGAGATGCGGCGGCGGATGCCGGGGTCGAGTTCCGGTTCGGCGTGCGCGGAGACCCCGCCGAGGCGGATATCGTAGCAACCGGCGGAAGAAGCGTTCAGGGCGTCGCCCGCGAATGGTACGGCGAGCTTGATATGCCCGATGGCTTCACGGTGCGATTCGACGACCGCGTCTGCCCAGGCGGATACGGTTATCTGCTCGTGGCGAATCGTCGCGCCGTGCTCGGAGCCGCGGTCGTGAAGCACCATTCGCGCATCGAGCAGGCATACCGCGATACGGTGACCTGGTTCCACGAGACGCTGGGTACGCCCGCCGTCGACCATTACGATCTTGTAGGCTCGGTCGATCTGTTCGCCATCGGTTCCTCCGTCGGTGAGCGTGACGAGTCGTTCGTCGGTGAGGCGGGAGGGTTCTGCGATGCCCTCTTCGGCTTCGGGATGCGAGTGGCGCTCCAGTCCGGGCGCGTTGCGGCGGAGGCGTATCTCGGCGGTGACGATTTCAATGCACGCAGACGCGAGTTCTTCGGAAACCGGTTGGAGACAGCCCTTGTGAACCGGTTCCTCTATGAGTTCTCGGGCAACGCGGGGTACAGGGCGTTCATCGCGGCAGCGGAGTTTGTCGACTTTCGCGACGTCGGCCGTGCCGTATGCGGCGCGTCGCGCGTCAGACATCTGCTCCTGCCGCTTGTGCGCACGATGTGGGCCGCCCCGGAGAGCGCGCCGGAGCCGGGCGGACGAATCGCCTGGCGGCGCGTAGTGAAGTGAGAGGACACGTGACGGTAAGCATCCACGAACCAGTTGACCTGAGTGACCTCGGGGCGTGTTACGACTACTGCCGCGACGTTACGCACCGGCATGGCCCGAATTTCTCCGTAGGATTTCGCTTCCTGCCTCCGGGTAAGCGTCGGGCGGTCTATGCCACGTATGCGTTCTGCCGGTTTGCCGACGATATGGCGGACGAAGCAGATCGTGGCGAACCGGATCAGCTTCTCGACTCGTGGCAGACCGCGCTTGAGCGATGCTACGTCGGCGTTGCGGACCACCCGATTCTGGTCGCTCTCTCCCATGCCGCCGAGCGGTACGATATTCCGGCCGAACCGTTCCACAGCCTCATCGACGGTTGCCGGATGGACCTCGTCAAAGACCGGTACGATACATTCGACGACCTGCTCGTCTACTGCGATCATGTCGCAGGCACGATCAGTGAGCTATCGCTCGCCATATTCGGTTGGAGCGATCCTCGCACGCCGGACTGGGGCCGCGACCTGAGTACCGCGCTCCAACTCACGAACATCATCCGTGACGTCACCGAGGACCTCGGCCGTGGGCGGATCTACCTTCCGCTGGAGGACCTGGAGCGGTTCTCGTGCGGCGAGGAGGAGCTGGCGGGACAGGGCGATCCGGAGCGCTTCGAGGCGCTCATGCAGTTCGAGGTCGCTCGCATCCTCGACTACTTTATGCGCGCTCGTGACGTTGTCGGCGCCGTGGAGCCCGATTCGCGTCTTGCCGTGGGGCTGATGGGCGGAGTGTACTACGGGATCGCCAAGGGCATTGCGAGCGACGTGTCCGCCGTGCAGCGGGGTCGAGTTGCACTCACCGCGGCGGGGAAAGTGCGACTGGCGCTGAGTATGCAGGTCCGGACGTGGCTGCATCTGGCCCGCCTGGGACCGCCGCCGACGTGGTAACGCCATGCCTGGAGATGTGATGGGTTCGTCTGGAAGAACGCCCGTAGCCCTCGTGACTGGAGCGAGCCGCGGCATCGGGCGTGGGATAGCCCTGGAGCTGGCCGACGCCGGGCATGACGTCGCGGTGAACTACGTGCGGAATCGGGAGGCCGCCGAGGAGGCATGCGCCGTCGTGCGGGATACCGGCCAGTCCGCTGTGCCCGTGCAGGGCGATGTCGCGTCCTCCGATGGGCGTGACAGCCTCGTCGAGGCGACTGAGCGGGAACTCGGGCCGATCTCGCTCCTCGTAAACAACGCCGGTATCGCGCCGCGCGAGCGAGCCGACCTGCTCGACGCGACGGAGGAAAGCTTCGACGAGGTCGTCGGCACGAACCTGCGGGGCCCGTACTTCCTGACGCAGCAGGTTGCCCGCCGGATGATTGCCTGGCGCGCGTCGGGAGAGATCGCCACGGCGCGCATCGTGTTCGTCACGTCGATCAGCGCGTTCACTGTTTCCACCAACCGCGGCGACTACTGCGTCAGCAAGGCCGGGCTCTCCATGGCGACGAAGCTGTTTGCCGCGAGGCTCGCGCCGGAGTCGATCGGTGTGTACGAAATTCAGCCGGGAATCATCCGCACGGACATGACGGCGAAGGTGTCGGCGAAATACGACGGGCTCATTGATGACGAGGGGCTGCTGCCCATCGCCCGATGGGGAGAGCCGCGTGACGTTGGGCAGGCCGTTCGAGCCGTCGCCGAGGGGCGGTTCGACTATGCAACCGGAATTGCCATCCCCGTGGACGGCGGGTTCCACATGCGGGCGCTCTGAGAAAGGAAGCTGCTATGGTGCGCGTTGGACAGATTGGCGTCGGATACTGGGGCAAGAACCTGCTGCGAAACTTCACCGAACTGCCGGGATGCGACCTGACGTGGATATGCGACATCGCCGAGGATGTTCGCGAGCGCGTCGCTGAGTCGCACCCCGACGCCCACATATGTGCCGACTCCGCCGAGGTGTTCGCCGCGCCGGACGTGGACGCCGTGGTCATAGCCACGCCCGCGGTCACTCACGCGGAGATCGCGCTCGCGGCGCTGGAAGCCGGGAAGCACGTGTTCGTCGAGAAGCCCATGGCGCTCACTGTCGCCGACGCGGAGAGCATGGTTGAAGCGGCGAAGCGATCCGGCAGGATTCTGATGGTCGGGCACCTGTTGGAGTACCATCCCGCGTTCAGCCACGTGCAGGAGATGATCGAAGCCGGCGAGCTTGGCGACGTGTATTACCTCTACTCCACACGGGTGAATCTCGGCAAAGTCCGGGAGGACGAGAACGCGCTCTGGAGCCTCGCTCCGCACGACATATCCATCGCGCTGATGATGGTGCCGGAGGATCCGGTCGCCGTCACCGTGACGGGTCACGACTACCTGCAACCGGGCATCCAGGACGTAGCGTTCATGAGCATCCGCTTCGCGAACGACGTGATCGCGCACTGCCACGTAAGTTGGCTCGACCCGCACAAGGTCAGGCAGCTCACCATCGTTGGATCGAAGAAGATGGCGGTCATCGACGACCAGGAGCCGTCGGAGAAGGTGCGCGTGTACGACAAGGGCGTGAACTGGACGGGGCAGTATCAGAGCTACGGCGAGGCGCTCACGCTCCGCGTCGGCGACATCAACGTGCCGAACATCTCCATGGCGGAGCCGCTACGCGTGGAGTGCCAGTCGTATCTCGACGCGGTCGAGTCGGGCAAGCCACCGAAGAGCGATGGGGACGACGGGGTGCGTGTCGTCAGAGTGCTTGAGGCTGCGTCGCGATCCCTCGCGGCGAACGGTGCGCCCGTGGAGGTGTAGCAGCGGGCGCGCAGATTCTCGCCCTACGGCATGATCCAATCCGTAGAACTCACCGCCGCGCTCCGAACGACTTCGACGCGGTATCGACTGCCGGTTCTGAGCGTCGGTACCGCTCCGCTCGTCAGGCTCTGCCCGCCGTCGATGGTGTCGCCGTAGGTCACGGGTGGGGCGATATCCACGTTGACGTATCCCCACAGTATCTGGTTGATCTCACCTGTGGAGCCAAATCCGTACACGCTGATCGACTGGACCGCGGCGCCGTCTTCCCAAGTGAACTTGGGCCTGTCGGCGCGAGACACATCAATGGAGATCGTGCCCGTAACGTCGACAGGGTTGATGATCCCGTCGCCCGACGCCCCACAGCCCGCGGCGATGGCGAGCGCGGCTACCAGGATCGTCGCGCCGACGGCAAGCCGGATGTGGATACGCCACGGATTTGGGATGAATCTCATCTCGGAGTCCCTACTGTTTTCGAGTCGCGGTGTACTTCCCAATGAACGTCGAGGCGTAACGATGGTTCCCGTGAAGGGCTCGCTTCACGGTGTGACCCTGGCCGCGAATGACAACAGCTCGGCCTCAAGTTGCGCGGCTCTCTCACGGTGCTCCCCTATGACGTCTTGCTGCTCATAGAGGTCGACTGAACGGTCATACAGCCTGCGTCCACGCGCCTCGTTGCCGACAGGGATCAGCAGGCTCCAGCGCTCGTCGCGGATAGTCCATTCCGCGAGGCCGCCCGTTCCTCGCATTCCCACCACCGCGTGCGAGTGATGGGTGTCGGTGTCTCCTCGTAGCAACGGCCACCAGCTCTGCCCCTGCACCGTGTCGGGAACGGCCGCGCCGAACGCTTCGAGAACCGTGGGCATGAGATCGGGCGCGTGCATCATCGCCGAGGATCGCTCGCCCGCTCGTTCGCCTTGAGGCAAATGCACGATCATCGGCACGCGCAGCAGCTCTTCGTGCAACCAGGGCCGACATTTCCGGACGATGCCATGCTCGCCGAACGGCTCTCCGTGGTCGCTCGTGAAGACGACGAGCGTATCGTCGTAGATTCCCGTCGTTCGGAGGCGATCGAGGAGTCGCCCGATCCACGCGTCGACGAGGGACACCTCGCCGGCGTAGAGCTGCTTGGTGCGCTCAAGCTCCGCCGGGGATATGACGTCTCCCACTAAGCCGGGAACGGGGTCGACAAGCTCGCGTCCCGTGTATGCGGGATCTCGATACATCGACCGGTAAGGCTCCGGCGGATCCCACGGCTCGTGCGGATCGAAGCAGTCGATCCACAGGTAGAACCGCTCGTCGCGCGATCGGTTGTCGAGCCACTTCATCGCCGCGTCGACGGTCTGCGCGACGTAGGTGTCGTCCTCGTTTCGAATGCGCGATTGATTCCGCAGGTACTGCCCATAGGCGCGGCGCCAGTTGTCCGCATCGTCGCGGCCATCGGGGATGTGGTGGTGCGGCGATGCCGCTACGTCCGCGTCGCCCTCGAGGATGAACGGATCGTATTCCTGGCCGCGGATGAATCTTGCGTCCTCAAACCCCCTGCCGAATCCCATGGACGGCTTGTGCATGTGGTAGACGTCTGTCATCAGCCCGGTGCGGACGCTCTGGTCCCACAGCACTTCCTGAATGAGCACGTCGTCGGCGCGCAGAGGCTCCCAATGTCGGTTCGTGAAGCCGTATTGCCCGGTCCACCAACTTGTCCGTGTCTGAATGGTGGGCAGGTTGTCGGAGTAGGAGTGCTCGAAGACGAGGGATTCGTCGGCGAACCGGTCGAGTTCGGGCGTTCTGATGGCGGCATTGCCATAGCAGCCGAGGTGGTCCTGTCTCAGGCTGTCTGCGATGATGACGATGACGTTCATGGGGCGCCGCTCGCGGTGCGGAGTGGGTGGCGGTTCGGGACGCTCACTCAGGATACCCGCGAACTCCGGCGGGAGCAATGCGGAGCCCGGCCCGTTCTAGATGGTGACGTCGCGCGTGATTACGAAGATGTTGTTCGACGTTTCCTGCACCGATATCTGGATGTGGTAGTCGATGCCCTTGTCGGGATACTGGGAGCGTACCACGTTCTCGGCCCGGTCCATACAGTAGTACGCTATGTTCTCAACGCTTGGGTTGTTTCCAGGTATCACGATGATACCTTCAGGGTCGAATCCGGCCGACTCGGTGAATGCTTCGTCGCCCTTGCAGACGAGCATTCGGTGATCCATGTGGCGGAACACGTCCTTGAGATCGCCGAAGTCGATCGTCATGTCGAGTTCGTTGCGTGGGAACCGCTCAGTGGAGATCTCGATCGTGGCATCCCAGGTATGCCCGTGCACGAATCGGCATTTGCCTGGGTAGCGCAACTGACGGTGGGCGGTGTGGAAATCGCTGTGGGCGATTAGTTTCTCCATGCTGTGCTCCTCGTGGTCGAATTTGCCTCGGACGCCGATTTCCCGTTATCAATATACCATGTCGCGGCGCGCGAGAGTTCCTCTCGTCACGTGCGCGGTTCAGAGGTGAAACGAATGTCTGGTAGCGATGCGGCGCCCGCGGCGCTGGTTACGGGTGCGGCGGTTCAGCTGATGATCCGGTCTATATCGGCGACGATCATGCCGAGCGACCAGCTCGACCCGGACCAAGTGCTTCCCACATCGTTGTTTGTGGATCTGTTCGGTCCCGAGGAGGACTGGCAAGTTCGGGGTCAGGAGGTCGGCGCCGGCATCATTCGCGCGAGGAATCTGCGCGGATCGACGAACCCTGAGCGCGTGACGCGTGTTATAGTGGAGTGGCTGCGTGGAAATCATCCTGATGCTCAGGAGGTCGAGGTCACCGACTCAGACTATCGCGCGATCGAGGTGGTCTTGCGCCTGGACTATCCGCGCGAGTTCCTGCTGGGCATCTTGCAGCGAACCGCTTGGGAGACGCAGGCGCGTGACGCGGGATACGTGGATGACGACGACTACCGGTTTCGTATCTCTCTATAAGAGAGTACCCAAGCCCCCCTCCGAGCATAGCCGGAAGCTTCATTGCACCGTCTCGCGGCATCGCCGGAGAGTCGGGGTCGCACATGGATTCATCTGAACGCATGCGAGGGATACAGGCGTGGCAAAGCGCATAGAGCAGGATATAGATCAGTCCGCGGACAAAGCCCTTCGAAACGAGATCGATGAGCTTCGAGAGCAGCTCCGCCAGGCGGAGTCGCAGATAGAAGAGCTTCGCCAGCTCGAGGCGAGCATGCTCATGGCGCAGGTTCAGACA
>CAZEAI010000002.1:0-76118 GCA_964510105.1 uncultured bacterium | reverse complement strand
CAGTTGAGGGTTTCGTCACCACCATCGAGGCGAAGGACGAGTACACCAGCGGACACTCGCGCCGGGTGGCGGAACTCAGTCTGATGGTAGGCGCTGCAATAGGCCTGAACGCCGATCGCATGTGGAAACTCAACCTCGCGGCGCTGCTCCACGATGTCGGCAAGATCGGCGTCTACGATTCGTCGCTGCAGAAGACGACGCGTCTCAGTGACGAGGAGTTTCTGCAGTTGAAGGAGCACCCTGTCACCGGCGAGGGGATCATCAACCGAATCGACGCACTCAAGGACATCGCGCCCCTGGTGCGCTCCCACCACGAGCGGTACGACGGCAAAGGGTATCCCGACCAGCTCACGGGCGATCAGATACCGATCGAATCCGCCATTATCTGCGCCGCCGACGCGTTCGACGCCATCACGAGCAAACGCACCTACAACAACCCGCTTACGATGGTTGAGGCCGTGGAGGAACTCGCTCGCAACTCCGGCACGCAGTTCCACCCGAAGGTGGCGGACGCGCTGCGCAAAGCGCTTGAGCCCAACGAGGTCATGTCCGTCAGTCTCTCCGAGGGCGACTTCGTCGATTTCGAGATCCCTGACGATATCGAGCAGCCTCTCGACTGATCCACACGAGCAGGTTTCCGGGAGCACGATTCTATGTCCCAACCGGTCTTCGGCCTCAGCACGGCGCACATTGATTCCGAGGATATCGCCGCGTCGATCCAGCGGTGCGTGGAGCTTGGTCTAGACGCGATCGAATTCTTCACATGTGAATACTCCGTGGCGGAGTGTCGTGATATCGCCGACCATGCCCGCGACGCTGGGTTACACGTGGACTACCACGCGCCCTGGCATGGGCCGTACGACTTCGGCCTGGCCGAGCGAGACATCGCGCGAAGCCACCTTGAGCAGGCGATGGCCCGTGCCCATCTGATGGGCTGTCGGCACCTCGTCTGCCACCTCGGTCGGTACGATCTGGACGCACCGCAGGGGCGCGAACAAGCGCTCGACCAGGTTATCTCGATCACCGACTCGCTCGAACCCGCGCTGCGGGATACCGGCCTCATGCTCGTCTACGAGGACAATACACTCTGTCACGATCCGAATCCGCTTGGCGACTCGCCCGGCGATTTCGCTCGTCTCTTCGATGCGGTCGAAAGCGATCACGTCGGGATGATCCTGGATACCGGACACGCGCACGTCACGGGCAACACGCGAGCATACCTCGATCAGTTCGGATCGCGCGTCCGCTACATCCATGTCGCCGACAACGGCGGCATCGGCGACGATCATGTGCCGCCTTCCGCGGGCACTATCGACTGGCCCCAACTTGTGGAATGGCTGGCGTACTACGGTGCTCGCCCCAACTTCGCGATCGAGTTCAACGAACGCTTCGTACCGGCGGAGCTGCCCACGCTTCGGAGCTTGGCCGCCGCTCAGAACTGGCGCGGCTGATTTGTCCGCGCGAGCCCTTCCTGGATCGGCCCGGGAACAGGTTCGCGGTACTCACGACGCGGAGCCCAACCGTGTCGATGCCCCACACAGGCGTCTTTTTGACATTCCGTGGCGAATTGTGTTATCTTTTGGAGTCGAGTAACGTGCGTCCGTGTGCTCTGCGTCTTTGAATATCTGATACGGCGGAAATCTATCCCTGATGGCACTACCGCAGCAGATGCAAGGGCGTCGTGCCCGCACACCAACCCCCGAGCCGACCAAACTCCACTGTAAGCGCGCAGACAGGCGAAGGGACGGACTTTTCGTCGGTGGGTGCCTAAGTTGAGTGACCAGGAGGGTATTGTGTCATCGAACTCCGTCGTTCTCATAAATCCCGATCGCGAGAAGCCGCTTGTGGCTCCGCTGGCGCTGGACTACCTCGCGGCGGCGCTGCAGGACGCGGGCTACGAGCCCGATCTGCTTGATCTTGCGTTTGAGAGCGACTGGTACGCCGCGACGAATCAGGCAGTGGCGAAACGAGAGCTTCTCGCCATCGTGATTCTGGTTCGTCACCTGGATGACGGGCTCTACAACAGCCAGACCTACTTCCTTCCGAAGTCGAAGACGCTCGTCGAGTATCTCCGGAGCAAGACGAAAGCACCGATCATCCTGATCGGTGGCGCGTATTCGCTCGTGCCGGAGGAAATCATACGGTTCTGCCATGCCGACTTCGGCGTAGCGGGAGATCCGGAAGAAGCCGTGCCTCATCTGTTGGGCGTACTGCGAGATGGCGGCGACTTCAGAAGCGTGCCGAACATCGGCTGGGTCGAGAATCGTGATTTCCATCAGCAGCCGGTGAAGCAGGCCGATCTCACCAAGACGTGGACATCGCGTCGCGGCTTCATCGATAACGCGCGTTACTTCAGCGAAGGCGGCGTGACGAGGTTCGAGTCGAAGCGAGGATGCGCCGTTCACGAGATATACTCCACGGAGGGCATCACACGCGGCGCCGAGTATCGCCTGCGAGATCCGATGCAGGTGGCGCACGAGGTCGAACATCTGGCGGAGGAAGGCATCTACAGCCTGTCCGCCGACGATGTGATTTTCAACGACCCGCGCGATCACGCCATGGCGGTCTGCGACGCGTTCCGCGAGCGCGGCATCCGTGACCGCGTGCGGTGGTACGCGAACTGTACCTCTCATGGTTTCGACGACGAGCTGGCGGAGGCGATGGCGGGCGCCGGGTGTCAGGGCATGCACGTGCGCGTAGATTCGGGCGACCTCGAACAGCTCGAGCGCCTGGGCCATACGCATACGCCCGACGAAATCGTCGCGGTTGCCGAGGCTGCCCGCAAAGCCGGCATACTGACGCTCCTGGAGGTCGTCATCGGCGGGCCGGGCGAATCCCGCGGCTCGATCGAACGGACCATGAACCTCATGAAGGCCGCCGCGTCGGATATGGTGAGCATCCAGTACGGTCTCCGCGTCTATCCGAACACGCCGCTGGGACACCTCGTGTCACAGATAACGCCACTTCGCGACAACTTCCATCTGCGAGGCGCGATCTACAACAACGACGCGCTTCTCCGACCGGTGTTCTACATCGAGTCGCTGCTTGGGCGTGGCGTCGAGGAATACATCGAGGAGCTGATCGACCACGACCCGAAATACCTGTTCCCGTTCCGCAAGGATATGGACAAGACATACAACTACAACGATCCGACGATCCTGACTGAAGCGATCCTCCACGAGGGGCACCGTGGCGCCCACTGGGACATCTGGCGCCGGCTCATCCACAAGCTCGGACCGCTGACGCTGAATGGGGACCGCCCGACGCGTGGCCGGCGTCGCCCACGGCGAGTGACGAAGACCAACGCCGAGGTCGAGGCGGTCTGACCGCCGTTGGACCGATCTGACCACGCTCGCAGGGGCACGGCTTGCCGTGCCCCTCGGCACGTACCCCGGACACAGCGGAGCCCCGCATGCCGTCCGTCGTCATCATGATTCCCGATCCCGCGCTCCGACAGCTCATGCAGCATGCTTTCGCCGTGGCGGGTTGGGCGACGAATGTGGCCCACTCAGCGCTCGACGCACTGGCGCTCGCGTTCAACGTAGAGGCCGACCGTATCGTTGCCACCACGGCTGATGGCGCCGCCGACGGCCTGCTGGATCAGCTCGCCGCCGATGACGTGCTCAGCGAAACGCCCTGCTCGCTGCTCGTCTCAACCGTGTCGCTACGCGAGTGGCCTGCGGGAGTTCGGACATCCGAGTTTGCGATGCCATGCGATCCGTACTGGCTGGTCGTCCATGCCGACACCCACATAGGTCGCGAGACCCCATCGGGGCTCGGCAGGCGCCCGGCCTCGGACGATCCGTGCGATCTCGCGCTCTACGAGTGGTGGTGGACGCTCGCCGCGTTCCATCTCGTGCGTGACGCCGTCGTGGGGGAGGCAGACGACGTGCTGGGACGCGTTGCCCGGCGCACGGGCACGCGGATATCGATGATGTCGGACGCCCCGGAGGCGGACGACATCGCCGGCTGGGCGCCGTTGGAACAGTCGATGGCGTGGCGTGTTCCGTCTGGCGTCGCGTGGTGGCTCGTGGAGGCGGAACCGGGCGATCTGACGCCGCAATCGGTTGCGTGCGTCAGCGCCGTCGCGGGTACGATTGGGGCCGCGCGAAAGTGACGATCAGAGCTGGGCGCGGTTGACGTAGTCGCCGTAGCCTTCACCATCCCACGGAATGTCGGGGTAGTCCTGCCAGATGCGCGACGGCTGCGTGAGCGGACTGTACAAGTCGGGCCTGCGCTGATGGCTCTGCCGGTGGTGCTTCCTGATCCACCGCAGGCGCGCAAGGTCGAGTTCCGCGCTGACGCAGCCATCGCCCGGTTCCCTGATTCGCGGGAAGAGCCGCGACTCCTCCCGCTCGCCCTCCGCCGCGATGACGCCTCCCACCGCCGGCTCAGCGAACCCGGTATTCCTACCATCCGAGATATTGGCGCCGACGACGCACCCGTAGCACTGCGCGGGCATGATGCAGTACGCGTCCTCCACCATGCCCAAGCGCCCGTTGATCCAGAGGACGACCTCCGCTCCGGCGTACGACGCGCACCCCCACGCTTCGGGGAAGTAGCCGTCGTAGCACTGCAGGATGCCGACGGTACCGAAGTCCAGGTGGAACACGTCGAAGCGGTTGCCGAGCAGTCCACGCGCTTCGGCGTCCTGACCCGGCAATGGAGGCCACCAGTGCGGCCCCGGTCCCGATGCGGGGTGCGTCTTGAAGTAGCGGCCCAGGAGGGTGCCCTCGCGGTCTATCATGATCGCGGTAGTGGACCAGCGGCCGTCGGAGTGCTCCTCCACGAGCCCGGCGACAGCGTACATATTCCGCTCGCGCGCGAGTTCGCGGAAGCGGACCACGTTGTCGTGGCCTATCGGGATTCTGTTGCCCAGCGAGTACTCTGGGAACGCGACGAGATCGGAGCCTGCCTCGGCCGCCCGGTCGAAGTACTCCGGCATCCGGTCGATGCCCCGATTGTCGCGTTTGTCCTGGAACTGCACGAGGGTGATCTTGGCGGAGTCTTTCATGTATCCGTTCCTACTGCGTGGGTGTAGCTGGCTTGCGGCAGTCGAAGACGATGACGTGTGTCATGCGCAGATCGTCGCGCCAGCCTGGCCCCTCGGCTATCGCCTCTTCGGTGGGCTTGCCCTCGATGAGGTCCTCCAGCACGAACCCGGTGCCGATCAGCGCGCGCACGTATGACGTCAGCGTTCGATGGAATTGGATCAGGACGTTGTCGTGCTTGAGCAGAACACGCTCTTCGTGCGGCCCTTCGTCGAAGTATCGATCGACGTTCCAGTGCAACTTACGCCCGTCCCCGTCGCGTTCCCATCCGCATGACGGCGTCATGAAGCATGGGTGCGGCACCGAGAGTATGAGTCGCCCGCCGGGTCTCAGAACGCGGTACGCTTCGCCGATGGCCGCGCGGTAGTCGTCGAGGTCGATGAGGACGAAGTTCGATACGACGATGTCAAATATCGCGTCATCGATGACTTGCAGCCGTTCGGCGTTGCCGTGACAGTAGTCGATGCCGAGATCCGGTGGCGTCCGTTCACGCGCGAGTCGGACCATCTCCTCGCTGTAGTCGAACGCGGTGACGCGACCCCCAAGCTTCGCCAGAAGCCGGCTCAGGTACCCCTCGCCGCACCCGGCGTCGAGGACGCGCAGTCCGGCGATGTCTCCGATCGTCTCCAGCATGGCCGGTGTGAGCACGGCCTGCCGCAGCGGATCGCCCATTTCGCTCTCGCCGACGCGTTCCGCGAACTTCTCGGCGAATGCGTTCCAGCGTTTCCGCGATTCCTCGGTGTCGAGTGGTCCTTTCACGCCGAATCCTCCGGTCCGTTGTCGATCATGCCGCCGGAGATGATCGTGAATCCGGCCTTACGGTAGAATTCGGTCAAATCCGGGTCGAACAGCACGCCTACCAACCGAATCCCTCGAGTTCGAGCCTCGCGTGCGATGATTCGTAGCAGCTCCTTGCCGATGCCGCGTGCCGGAGCGTCTCGTTCTCGCCATCGATTGGCGATGAAGTAGCGGCTGTCCCGATGCGTGATGCCGACATGGTCGACGCCCTGCCGGTCCATCTCGTCGTTCAGGGCTTCGACGTACCGGTCGCACTCGGCGCGCAGATCGGCGATCAACTCCGCGGGCAGTACACCGTCGAGCAGGAAGTAGCCCTCCTCGCGGTACTGGTCCCGCTGCTGGGCGCTGACACGTGTGGAAGTCGTAGACATTGGAGCGTCGATCCCGTGCGTCCGGCGGTAGTGGGCGAAGCGCGAGGGAATGTAGCGCAGCGGGTCCGATGTGTAAACAAGCGCTCAGCCGATGGGCGAAAGCTCCTCCCACACGTCGATGAGGCGGTTGTAGTTCTCATGCATGCGCTCGCTGACGCTCGGGCGAGTGAGACCCTCGGTCGTCTTGAAGATGAACCGCTTTTCGCCGCCCTCGAACGCGCTCCGTGTCGCGGCCTCCACTTCGTCGGCGTCGCCGAATTCGATCACCCGCGCCTCGACGTTTCCGCCGAGTGTGATCCGTCCGCCGGCGGCCTGTTTCGCCTCAGCGAGCGTGATGTCGCCGTCGGGAGGAGGCTCGACCGGCTCGAAGAAGTCCCCGCCGCGGTCGATGACGGCCTGAAGGGTCGATCGAACGTTGCCGTGGCAGTGAACGTGGACCACCGCGCCGTGATCGTGTGCCCGTTCGATGATGCGCGTTTCATACGGTTGCACCAGCTCTTCATACAGCCTGGGCGAGCCCATGGGCGGCGTGAGCCACTCGCAGCCGCCAATCCAGACGTATTCGATCTGCTCGCCGGAGAACACGACGTCCATGATGGCGTCGATGCGCTCGGCGCAGACTTCGGTGAGTTCGCGGACGAGGTCGTAGTCCGCCGCGCAAAGCTCGAGGAACGACTGGTAGGACATCACGCCGCCGACGCACACGAACGGCGAGGATATCCCCGTACGAGTGATGCACCGGTCGCGAGCTTCATCGGGCATCGCGCTGTAATCCGCGGGCGCCAGTCCTTCCGGCGCTTCCCATTGCACGCTGAGCAGCTTGTCGATGTCCTCTCGGGTCTCGACGGGATACTTCACGGTCCATTCCGTGCGTGACGATGGTAGCTGCTTCGTTACGGCGGTAAGCGTGCCCTTCGGCGTGGATATTTCGGTCGTCCGGACGATCTCGCCGTCATGCTCTTCGCGCGATACCTCCTGGATGAACTGGTCCGGCGTGACGAGATACCGGTTCACGTGCGATGGGTGCTCCATGAAATCCGGATTGTCGTCGAATACGCGCTCCGCCACGTCGCGGTGCAGCGGGTCGGATATCGCTTCCACGTCCGATCGGCGCAACCTCTCGAAGCCCTGAAGCATGAGCGGCACTCGGTCCACGACGTCGCCCCGAATGGCGTTCAGCAGGCGATCATGCACGGTCATGTTTCGACTCCCTCGGTACCGAGTGAACTCAGGTGGATAGTGCGCGAAAGCAGACGCGAACTTCGCTGCCCATCCGGCCGCACGAACTGGTGTCCGTACACGACGAAGATATCGCCGTTGGGGAGCTGCACCCACGCCGGTTGCCCAAGATAGTAGAGGCTCTCTCCGAAACGCGAGTCGACCTCTACTGTCCGCTCCGTTTCGTAATAGTTGGGCGGAGCTCCGTCGGAGGCCTGCCACAGCCATGCGTGAGCCGTTCCGTCTGCATTCTCAATACGCGACGACGCCGAACGCCACTCCGCCTCTCCCTTCGCGACATCGTCGGGCGAGCCCGATAACGTCCCGCGCGTACCGAACGTCAGCACGTTCGTTCGCGTAATCGTGCCTCCCACGTTTCGCAGGACCTCCCCGCGGTCGAGGTCGCGTGTGCGCAGAATCTCGTCCCCGTCGACAGACACCACGAGTTGCTCCGGCCCGCGCACGACGACGAGTCGTCGGTACCGGGTGAAATCGACGGACCGGCGTTCTCCGCGTTGTCCGAAAGCGATCCCGTCCGGGAACACGTCGAGCCAGCCGGCCTGCGGCACATGGATCGCGCAGGCGTTCCGTTCGTTCGACACGCACCGGAGCTGCGCCTCGAATGTCACGACGCTCCGCGAGTCTTCCGGCGGATGCAGATGGTACTGCACGGCTTCGCCCACGCCTCCGACACGGACACGCAGCGCACCGTCCGCTACTCGAGCGGACGCGTCGGACGAGCGGGTCGCTGTGGGGCCGCCGTAGCCTCGCTCTCCGATGTCGCCAGCCCACATCCGGACTCCGGCGTGCCCGCCGGCATTGCGGTACGCGACGCACAGCCTCCCGTCGTCGAGGAGTCCCGCCGCGTGTTCGTGACCGACGATGGGAACCGGCTCCGGAGGCGACCACGTCAGGCCCGCGTCGTCGGATGTCGAGGCGGCGCTCGTCCGGTAGTTGTACGAGTTCTCGCGGATGACGGTGAGCAGGCAGCCCGATGGGAGCGAAATCGTGCTTGGCTCGGTGTAGTTACGCCCGGAGCGTTCGGCGACGACGATCGGGCCGGACCACGTCGCGCCGCTATCCGACGAGCGGTACGCCAGGACGCACTTCCGGGCGGGCGTGCCGCCTTTCGGGGCGCGACTCGTGAGGACGAGGGTGCCGTCATCCAGTTCGGCGATAGGGTTGCCCCCCGGCACCGTGCCGGTTGGAGCGCCTAACGTGGGCGCCGACCAGGTCTCACCATCGTCACGGCTCCACCGGATAGCGAAGCCGTCGTCTGGCGCGTCGGAGATCATCGCTATGCGTCCGTCGCGCAACCGGCTCAGCGACGCGCCCCGGAGCGTCTTCGGCAGGCCCTCGGAAGACGCGACCACCCGCGGCCTATTCCACGACAGACCATGGTCGTCGCTCGCGACGGTGGCATGCTCGGAGAGGGCGCGTTCGTAATCGAGGCGTCCGAAGGAAACGAGCAGTCGTCCGGTGGGAAGACGGAGCATGCTCCCGGCGAATGCGCCGTGGCGATCGGTGGCCTCTAGTACGATACCGTTCATGTCCATCACACTGGGAGCGAGTCGGTTATGCGTATCGCTTGAGGTGGTTCTCTACGCGCTTGAACGCCTCCGCGACATCCGGCTTGTCCAGCCCGTGACCGTCGAATCCGTGTCCGCCGTCCGGGACGCTGTAGAACTCGTGCGGGACCCCCACGCGAGCGAGTTCGGCATCCATCATTGCCGACAGATCGTGCGGCACGTCGGTGTCCTGCTGTCCGTGAAGGAGCAGCGTCGGAGGGTAGTCCGCGGTGACGTTCTGGACTGGCGAGTACGGAATGAACGCGTCAGGATCTGTGCTCGGGTCGAAACCGGCGACCTCGATTGGCCAGCGCCCATTCTGGCGACACCAGAGGTAGAAGCGGCCGCGATCGGTGGTGCCGTCGCTGTTGGGGAGCGGGCGGTCCTGCACTGCCGCTCGGGCTTCACTCTCGGGCACTGCGTCCTGGCGGCAGTAGAACGGGTCCGGCTCGCTGTACCACGGGCCGATGATGTCGCCGTAGCCGTAGAACGATACCAGCGCACTCGGACGCGGTTCCACACAGAATCCGGTCATGAGGGTCAGGTAGCCGCCCGCCGAGTGTCCTACGACCGCCGTGCGCGAGGGATCGACGGCGAATCTGCCGGGCGCCTCGTTGTGAAGCCAGTCCCACGCGGCGCGGACGTCGCCGATGATGCCGGGCAGCTTCGTTTCCGGTGCCAGGCGATAGTCGATTGACACGAGGGCGTAACCCCAGTCGTGGTAGAGCTTCCGCTGCCAGTCGCCCGGTCCGTTTCGGCTGCCGCCGATGAGCGCGCCGCCGTGAATCCAGAAGATCACCGGTCGGAGATCGCCCTCCGGCGCGTGGATATCAGCCTGCAGGTCGAGCCCGTCGATGGTGCGGTAGGTGATCGTCTCCATTACGATTCGCTCCTGCGCGTATGAGCCCACACGAGCAGTCCGGCTCCCGCGACTACCATCGGGAATGACAGGATCATCCCCATCGTGAGCCAGCCGCCTGCCAGGTAGCCGATGTGCGCGTCAGGCTCTCTGAAGAACTCGACGAACGTCCGGAACAAGCCGTAGCAGAGCAGAAGGAGTCCGGAAACCGATCCGCGCGCCCGGGGCTTCATCGAGTAGAGCATGAGTATAGTGAACAGCACGACGCCTTCGAGCGCCGCTTCGTAGAGCTGCGACGGGTGCCTCGGAAGCGGGCCTCCGTGCGGGAAGATCACGCCCCACGGCACGTCCGTTGTGCGGCCCCAAAGCTCCGCGTTGATGAAGTTCCCGACGCGACCGGCGCACAGCCCGATTGGCGCGAAAGGCAGGAAATAGTCCGTGATCTCCAGATAACCCTTGCCGTAGTTCCTCTTGAAAAGCCACGAGGCCGCCATCACGCCGAGCGCGCCTCCGTGGAAGGACATTCCGCCCTCCCAGACACGGAGCAAGTAGCTGGGCTCGCGCATGAACAGCCCGAAGTTGTAGAAGATCACGTAGCCCACTCGCGCTCCGACGATGAGCCCTAACGCCAGATAGAAGATGAGGCTGTCGACCTGCTCGCGGTTGAATGAGACGTCGTCGCGGCGCGTCCGATACTGCGCGAGCAGCCACGCGCCGAGGAAGCCGATGACGTACATCAGGCCGTACCAGCGGATCTTGAGGAACCCTATCTCGATGGCGATGGGATCGATTTCCGGAAATATCACCGGGCGATTCCTTTCATGTGGGCCATTCGATGCAAGCCGGATCGTGACATACCCGAATATCGCGCGGGCGTGGCTCTGCGTCGAGCGCCGTTCAGGTGGCACGGGATGCGCCGCATCGCGAGCGCACGTGCCCAGCGGGAGGCACGCAGCGGATCCTCGCTTGACCGCCATATTCCCCGGTGCGAGTATACGTCTGGCGCGCGAGGCACGCTCACGCCGTCTATCCTGCGACGAATACCAAGTCTCCGTCCATACCCGGGAGTGCGGAATTTGAATTACACGTTGACGGATCTCGTGGCAGTGGCGCTAGCGTCGATGCTGCTCTATCCGCTGATCCTGCTCCTGCCGGGATACGTCATCGGGTGGTACACCAACGTGCTGTCGTTCAGGAACCGTCTCCTGCCAACGCGGGTGCTACTCGGCACGGTGGTGGGCGCGGCCGTCTGTCCGGCCCTGACGAACGTTGCGATGCGGGTCGGTGGCTTCACGCTGGTGTGGATGCTGTACGGCGTCGTTGGCCTCGCGTTCGTGGCGACGCTGCGAATGGGTCGCCTCTCGCGTCACGGGTTTGTCTGGGACCGGTGGATCGCATCCGGAGCGGTGTTCGCTCTGGCGTGGTGCGCGAGTGTGCTGTGCTGCGTGATCGACGTGCAAGTCGGCGAGAACCTGTTCCATCCCCACATAAGCGGATACGGCACATTCGTTCCCGTCGTGGACGCCGTGTTGCGCACCGGGGTTCCACCGGCGGATCCGTTGTTCTACGATGGCGTAGGTCTGTCGCTGGCCTACCACTACTTCCTCTACCAGGAGAGCGCCCTGGTTGCAGGTCTGTCGAACGGGGTGATAGACGTCCGGTCCGCGGCGCTTGGCGGGGCTGTCTGGGCAGGCTTCTGTCTCGTTGCGGCTGCCGCCGTCTTCGTCCGCTTCTTCGACGATGGCCGGTACGGCACGACCCGGGCTCGGAGACGTTCGCTTGTTGCCGTGTGCCTCCTCGCTGTTGCCGGACTGGACCTGATTCCCATCTTTGGCGAATTCCTGTCGTATCTCGCCACCGGGGCGGGGAACTTTTACGGCGGCGAATTCTGGAACTACGAGGGTGCGGTCCAATCCTGGCACCTTGTCAACATGGCGTCACCGCACAACGTCATGGGTGCCGCCATTGTTGCGGCGGGTCTACTATTCTGTCGCGAGGCGATTCGCGCGCCGGATGCGTCCGGCAAGCTCTGGTCCGCGATGCTGGCTGCTGCTGCACTGGCGTCGGCCGCCGGGACTGCGATACTGGTGTGGCTCGTAGCGGGCGCGTCGTTGATGGCCTACGCCATCGTGGCGGCGATTCGGCGCAAACCGGGTGCGGCATCGCTGATCGCTGCAATCGGAGTGGGGTCGCTGATAGCCGCCGCTCCCTATCTGGCGGACCTCGTCGCGGCAGCGCTCGCCGATGACGCCGGCGGCGCACAGCCGTTCGCGCTTGTCGTGCGTCAGTTCGGGCCGGCGAACGCTCTGCTTGACCACTTCGGCGTCGAGTCACGGTTCGGTCGGGAGTTGGCGCACCTGGTGTGCCTGCCGCTGAACTACCTGCTGGAGCTTGGCGTGTTCCTTCTACTCGGTCTCGTGTACGCGAGGAGGTTTGTCAACTCCCGCCAGCCCGAGCACGTCGTCATGCTCGCTGTCGTGATCTGCACGTCGTTTCTGATTGCGAGCTTCGTGGAGACGGACCTGCGGTATCATGACCTGACGTGGCGGAGCATCATGCTGGCCCAGTTCGGTCTGCTCGTCTGGTCGGTAGAGGTCATAGACGCGGCATGGGAGAAGGTCCTTGCCGACGGGCGACCCTCTTCGTCCCTCGTATCGAATATGTGGCGCGGAAGTCGCCGCTGGGTCTCACTGGCACTCGCCCTGGGCCTCCTGGCTCCTGTGCACAACGCGCTCTGCGTACGCTTCGTGCCGGTCATCGCCATGCATGATCCCATCGACCACGGCGGCACGCAGAGAGCGCTCTCCTCTCGTCGGCTGTACGAGCAGTTGCGTGCCACAGCCGATTCCTCCGCGGTGATAGTGTACAACCCGGCGCCGACACGCCTGATCGGCTACCAGCCGGGAATCTCGAACAACACAACAGCGGCATCCGTGAATCTGTACGTGCACCGGCAGCTCGCAACCACACCCGACTCACGCGCGGGTTCGCTGCTTGGTCTGACCGAAGTGCGAGCCGCGGAGATGTCCAAGCGGATCGGACCGGTGTTCGCCGCTGCGTCGAGCGTGGACACGGTCGGAGCGATCTGCTCCGACTTCGGCATCAGCCACGTGATCGTGACGCATGCCGACAGCGCGTGGCATCTGGATGAAAGCTGGGTACATCGGGCGGAGCCTGTTCTCGCTACGGATTTCGCGCGGGTGTTCCAATTCCACTAGCCCGTACCCGCCATGGGACGCCCGAACGCACCTCCGCGTCGTGAGACCGTGGAATCGCTCGACCCCGGCCTACGCCTCTGGATCGTGCAGCAACGGGTTGAAGCGGCTACGAACCGGCCGCCCCTTTCCGATGGGTGGCGTGTTCGGCATGAGCGGCTCATCCGTGTCTGAGAGAACGCCGTCGCGGAAGCTGTTGATAACGAGCGCGCGACGCGGGCCGTCGGTGGAATTCTCGTACGAGCCGTGCATGGTCAGCGCGTGGTGGAACGACGCCTCCCCGGCCTTGAGTTCCACCGGCACGGCATTTTCGAATTGCCGCTCCTGCTCGGGCGTGAGCACGGCGCGAACCGCCTCCATGTCTCCCGCCAGGCCTGTGATCGGCAGCAGGTCCCAACGATGGCTGCCGGGCACGTAGTGGACGCACCCGTTCTCACGCGTCGAGTCGTCCAGAGCGATCCAGCATGTGAGGTGCGCGAGTGGCTTTGTGCGGGTCCAGTAGGAGTAATCCTGATGCCACGCTACGACTCCACCGTGCCGCGCGGGTTTGCAGAAGAGCTGATCGTGCCAGAATCGGACGGCGTCGTCGAGGAGTTGTGACGCGGGTACCGCGAACGCCGGGTGCCACAGCACGTCGTGCAGGCCCGGAGCGGTCCGCCATGCGCCGAGCGCGTGGAACAGCACGCGGCGAGGATCGGGCGATTCGTTCGAGTGATACTCGTGGAATAGCTCGTGGCTCGGGTGGTTGGGCTGCATGACGGCATCGACCTCCGCCCGCAGCAGCGCGATCTGTCTCTCGTCGAGCAGGGGCACGCCGGCGACGTACCCCTGCGCGTGGAAATGCTCAATCTGATCGGGAGTCAGTTTGTACCGGACGGATGCGCTCGGTTGAACCGGTGACGGGAACGTGTCCGACACCGGTCCGTGGTGTAGCGAGAGATCGTCGATTTCTGTCATGGCGAGCGTGTCCCGATCTCCGGCGGTGGTGCCGAAGTATACGGTTCGTGGAAGGCGCTCGCCATTCCAGTCGCTGTGCCCGACTCCTTACGCCAGATCGCGGTTGAAGTACGCGGCGACTTCTGTGTCCACGGGCGGAACGTCGATTGGCACGCCGCCGTTGCGCAGGCTCTCGGTCGCCTGGCATCCGGCTGCGACGCTGTTCCGCGCGGCGATCGGCGACGTCGTCACCTTGCCGCCCTCTCGCACGTAGCGCACGAATTCGTCGACGATTCTCGGATCGGCGCCGCCGTGGCTACCTTCCGCGGGCGCGATGTAGAACTGTTCGTCGCCGTATGGGTTGTAGCCCTCGCGCCGGTTCCAGAGGCGGACCACGCAGTCGCCGGGGTTGTCTCCGAAGTTCTCGACGCGGCCTTCAGTGCCGATGACAGTGTAGTTGCGCCAGCCGTCCGGGGTGTAGTGGCATCATACTAAGGTCTTCGACGTCGATGATCGGATGCATGCCCTTCTGATTGAGCGGCGGCCAGTTTGTATCGTGCCAGGACGTGTTGCCACGGTCGACGTTGCCATGCCGGCTGGTGATCTGGTTGTATACGGTGAGATTCCCGAATGCGTGCACTCGTGTTGAGAACCCGCCGCAGAGCCAATGGAGTACATCGATATCGTGTGCGCCCTTCTGAAGAAGCAGGCTCGTCTGCCTCTCTCGCTCCGCGTGCCAGTCCTTGAAATAGGCGTCGCCACCGTACGACACGAAGTGCCTGCACCAACCTGCTTTGACCTCGCCGATCTCTCCGTTGTCGATGAGTTCCTTCATCTTCAGGACGAAATCCATGTGGCGCATGTTGTGACCGAGGTAGAGCTTGCGCTTGTGTTCGCACGCCGCGCGGAGTATGCGATCCGCACTCTCGATAGTGATGGCGATCGGTTTCTCGAGGTACACGTCCGCGCCTGCCTCGATGGCCGCGATGGCATGCTCCTCATGGAGATAGTCGGGCGAGCAGACGAATACCGCCTGCACGTCCGCCTTCTCGAGCAATTTCCGGTAGTCGTCGGTGACGAAGGCGTCCGCGCCGTACTTCTCGCGGAATGTGTCGAGTGCCTTCGAGTTGGGGTCCGCTCCGGCGACGAGGCGCACGCCGTCGTCGGGGTTGTGAGCGTGTCCGGCCAGACCGCCGCGGCCACCCGCGCCGATCACTCCGATGCGTAGTTCCTGCTGAGACATGGATGCTCCAGGGTGTGGGATTCAGGTTGTTGTTCGGTCTCACCAATCTCTGTCGGATTGGAGAAAAAGACGTTCGCGACGCAGCTTCTGGGAACCAAGCGGAACCGCCCAGCCATCAGGACCCAATCCACGTGGTTCGCACCATCGCGGACACTTGCCATTGAGCCAAGGCTGTAGCCTTTCAGGAGGAGTCCGAGGGCGCGATCCCGCTCCTTCGGCGTCGTGCGAGTTCTCGCATGCTCACCACTTCGTCCAACTCATCAACGATCTCGGCACCGAGAATCTGCTCAAGCGCGTCTTCGAGGGTAACTACGCCCGCAAATCCGCCGTACTCGTCAATCACCACAAACAGATGCTCTCGCCGGGCGAGAAACTGCCGTAGAACCTCGTCGAGTCGGAACGATTCAGCGACGAAATGCACTGGACGCATTATCTCCTCAAGAGTCGACTCTCCTCTTCCTTCGACGATAGCGGCAAGGATGTCCCTTTGCAGGGCGATCCCAACGATCTCTTCCGGATCGTCGACGTGCACCGGAATGCGGCTGTACGTCGGAATGCCAATTTCGTCGCGAATCCGAGCCATCGTGGTTGCTGTGTGCAGTGTAAATGCTACGGTGCGAGGTGTCATAATCTGACGGACTTCGACTTCGGCCTGCGCGAGGATGTTCTGTATGACGTTAGCTTCACCGTTCTCGATCACACCCTCGTCGCGACCAATTCTGGCGAGTACACGAATATCCTCGGCCGTGACGGTAAGCGACCGAGTGCTGCCTGTTATCCATCGCGTGATACCGCGACTCATCCAGACAAACGGCCAAAGGAGAACTATCAATACCCGAAGCGGGTGAGCGATGTACGGTGCGAGCTTGCGGTTGAAGACGACACCGGCTGTTTTCGGTATGATCTCCGAGAATACCAAGATCGCGAATGTCAGCAGGCCGGAGAACAGTCCTAACCAGCGATGTCCGAATAACTCAGCGGCAGCAGCCCCTGCAACCGCAGCGCCGACGGTATGGGAAACCGTATTGAGAGTGAGAATCGCGCTGATCGGTGAATCGATATCTCTCCTAAGGTTTCGGAGTATGCGTCCTGATCCATGTCCCGAATCGGCGAGGGATTCTATATGACTGACCGGCACGGTGTAGAGTACGGCTTCGGCTAGGGAGCACAGAAAGGACACACCGATCGCGAATGCCACGGCGAGTATGAGTTCGGTCATGCATCAGCTCCGATAGCGGTGATTAAGCCATCAATCGGCGTGGTTAGCGCCGTCGCGAGCGACCATGTTGTTCGCGCGGAGGTACCAGTCGATGGATTCGCCGCAGTCGGCCCACCAGCCGTCGACGCGATCGCTCGTCATCGTTCCGCGCCGGATGTACTCGTTGTTCACGTCGGTGATTTCAAGCTCGCCACGCGCGGAGGGCTTCAGCGTGCGGGTGATTTCGAATACGTCCGGGCTGAAGAGGTAGATGCCGATGACCGCCCAGTTCGAGGGTGGCGTCTCGGGCTTCTCGATGATCCGGACCACGCGCTCACCGTCCATCTCGGCGACGCCGTACGCTTGCGGATTGTCCACGTGCGCGAGCAGGATCTTCGCGCCGGATTCCTGCGCCTTGAACGACTCCACCGCGCCGCGGATGCTTCCCTGGACGATGTTGTCGCCCAGGATGACGGCGAATCTATCGTCTCCCACAAAGTCCTCGGTGAGTGCCAGCGCCTGCGCGATTCCGCCGGGCTTTTCCTGGTAGGCGTAATTGAGGTGTTTCAGGCCGAACTCGCTGCCGTTTCCCAGTAGACGGAGGAAATCGCCGGCGCTTTCGCCGCCCGTCACGAGCATGATATCCGTGATGCCGGCGTTCACGAGCGCCTGTATCGGATAGTAGATCATGGGCTTGTCGTACACCGGGAGCAGGTGTTTGTTCGTCACCTTCGTGAGTGGGTACATACGGGACCCGGTGCCACCGGCCAGGATAACGCCCTTCATCACCTTCTCCTCCACTGGCCCATATCGTCGTTGCCGCAGCCTTTTCTTAGGACGCATCGACAGCGAAACAAGTTTCGCACCCGTGAGCCCTGATGGCAACAGCACCGGAACTACCGACGCGATTCGGCCATGATCGTCGATGTCCGCTCTTCGCGCTCGGGGGTGCCACGTGATATCTTCCTGGGTGAACACCGCCGGAAACGGATGGCGCACGAGATGGCATACAGCACTCCGAAGGTGCTGCTGACCACGAAGCGGCGGCCGGAAGAACTCGCCACCTGTCCGTCGTGCGGACGGGGGCAAGTGACGCTCTATTTCGCCACGGACGTGGCAAGATGCCAGGTCTGTTCACGCGTCTGGCATCCGAGCGATCGCTTCTACGCCGACCGGCACGAGGCATTCGGTCCCGAACAGGGGAGCGGCTCGGGTGATCGAGGACGGAAGATCGCCGCGGATGGACAGAGCACCGCGAGCGGTGCCGGCACGAAGCGGAAGCGGCGACGTAGAAGACGCCGTAACCGGCATGCCGGTGCATGAGCCCGCGCTGGAGCGAAACTGAATGGAAGTACGCCGGTTCATCACGCGGCTGAGCCACCAACGCGGCTGGCGCGGACAGATCGTCTACACCGAGGAGCTTGCCGCGCGGCCGGCGCGATTCGTCGCCCCGCAGCGCCCTCTGCCGCCGGAAATCGTGTCGGCGCTGGAGAAGACGGGCGTCGAGCAACTCTACATCCACCAGGCGCGCGCCGTCGACCTCGCTCGCGAAGGTGCTGACTTCGTCGTTGTCACCAGCACGGCCAGCGGCAAGACGCTCTGCTACAACCTGCCGATTTTCGAGCGGCTGATTGCCGAGCCCGACTCATGCGCACTCTACCTCTTCCCCACGAAGGCTTTGGCACAGGACCAGCTCCGTGGCGCGAACCGATTTCTGGAGTCGGTGCCGGGCATCGGCGCGACGACCGGCACCTATGATGGCGACACGACGCCGGAGACCCGTCGCAGCCTGCGCGATTCCGGGCAGCTCATCTTCACCAACCCGGACATGCTCCACGCGGGCATCCTGCCGAACCACGCGCGCTGGGCGCGGTTCTTCGAGCGGCTACGCTACGTCGTCATCGACGAGGTCCACACCTACCGCGGCGTATTCGGTTCGCACGTGGCGGCAGTGCTCAGGCGCCTTGCGCGCATCTGCGAGCACTACGATGCGAAACCTCAGTACCTCACGTCGTCGGCGACCATCGCGAACCCGGAGGAACTGGCGGGCAGCCTCACGGGTCGGGAAGTGACGCTCATCGAGGAGGATGGATCGCCGCGCGGGGCGAAGTCGTTCGCGCTCTGGAATCCGCCATTCATCGACGACGAGGACCGCGTCGAGCGCCTGAGCCCGCTCACCGAGGCGCAGCGCCTCATGTGCGACCTCATCGACGAGGACATCCAGACCATCGCGTTCGTCCGGACGCGCAAGATGGTCGAATTGCTATACCGGTTCACGCAGGAGGAGCTTTCGCACCGCAGCGCCGCCCGCGCCCGACGTATCAAGCCGTACCGTGGCGGATACCTCCCGGAGGAGCGGCGCGCCATCGAGAAGCAGCTCTTCAACGGCGAGCTGCTGGGCGTGGTGAGCACGAACGCGCTGGAACTCGGGATCGACATCGGCTCGCTGGAAGCGTGTCTGATCGTCGGCTATCCCGGCACCATCGCCAGCACGTGGCAGCAGGCCGGACGTGCCGGACGCGGCGAGGCGCCCTCGCTGGTGGTGCTCATCGGCCACAACACGCCGGTGGATCAGTACCTCATGCATCACGGCGAGTATCTCTTCGGCAAGTCGCCCGAGCATGCCATCATCGATCCAGAGAACCCGCACGTCGCGGTCGGACACTTGCGATGCGCGGCGCACGAGCTTCCCATCACCGTCGAGGAGTCGCCGGAGCTGTTCGGCGAATTCACGCCGGCGATGCTCGAACTCCTTGGCGACGAGAAGCACCTGCGCCGCATCAAGGACCAGTGGCACTGGGCGCAGAGCAGCTACCCCGCGTCGCAGGTCGCGCTACGCACCATCGACGACGCGACCTACACCATCCAGCAGGAGACCGACGACGGCCCGCGCACCATCGGGACGCTGGACGAAATCAGCGCGTTCATGCAGGCTCACACGCACGCGGTGTACCTCCACGAAGGCGAGACGTATTTCGTCGACCGGCTCGACCACGAGAAGAAGATTTCGTTCGTGAAGCGGGAGGGGCTCGACTACTACACCACGGCCGTGAGCGAGAACGACATCCGCGTCGACTCAACCGCGCGCGAGGACCAGTGGCGCATATCGGCGATCAGGTTCGGCGACGTCACCGTGAGCGTGACGGTGACCATGTTCAAGAAGATCAAGTTCGGCAGCCGCGACTCCATCGGCTACGAGAACCTCGAACTCCCGACACGGCATCTCGAAACCACCGCGCTCTGGATCATGCCGAAGGAGTCGAGCCTCGACGTGTGCCGCACGTGGGGACGCGTCCCCGCCGACGGACTCAAGGGCATCGTCAACGTGCTCGTCGAGGTGATCCCGATGTACGTCATGGGCGACGTGAACGACATCGGCGGCGTGCTCGACAGCTCGAACTTCGGGCGTCCCGCGATGTTTGTGTACGACAAGTACCCCGGCGGGATCGGCTACGCGGAGAAGGCGTTCGACTTCGTCGAGCAGATCATGACCACCGCGCTGGAGGTCATCTCGGAGTGCCCGTGCCGCTACGGATGCCCGTCATGTGTCGGAGCGGCTCTGCTCGGCGGCAGCAGCGAGGGCCCCAACGACCGGGACATCGTGCCGGACAAGGACGCCGCGCTCATCCTGCTGCACGACATGCTCCAACGCGAGCCGTACGAGCCGAAGGAACGCCGCCCGGAGCCGCCTCGCGAGGGCCTGAAGCCCGCCGAGGACCCGGAGCCGGCGGTGAAGCCGCTCCCGCCGAACATGGAGGAGAAGATCCGCACGCGCGTGCGCGGCCTGCGGGGGAAGAAGTAAGGCGGCCCGTGCGCCAGCCGCGGAGCGAGTGTTGATCGCTCTCGAGCCCGAGCCGGATGCGTCGTGGCGACGCAATCTAGATCCTTGGCTGCTGCGCCTCGTCCGCCAGCGGCTGCGCGTGCCGTTTGAACGCGTCGATGCGCACCGAGCTTCGACTGTTGCAGGGGGCGTCGGAACGGGTTTCAAAGCGATACTTGATGGGAGGCTCCGAACCGGACACCAGGCAGGCGCATCCACTCTTGGGGTAGTAGTCCGCCGCTATCTTGGTGCTGATCTGCTGCAGACGAAATACCTGCTTCTGATCTTTGTAGCGGGCTTGGAGATGTGACACAAGAGTGGTTCGTAGGGGGCACGTCGGACACGTGTCGCGTCGATCGAATAACATCAGCAGGTCCATATAGACTCCGGGGGGGGCACGCTCATGGCCGCCCTGCAATCGCGACCAAATCCGGTTGTGTGTTCACTCACGCACGAAGGATACGTCTCCTCGTAAGAAGTCAAGATAGGTCCAACCCGCGCGTAGAAGGAAGGGGGCAGTCGGACTCTGGCGAAGTAGCGGCCCACCGGATGGGATTTCGTGCTTCGATTGCAGATGCGCGTGCGGTTCCACGCGGAGCACTCAGGCACCGTCGCTACGAGCCGCCGTCACTTGCTCACCCCACTATACCCTCCTTCTTCCGTGCGTCCGAGCGCCCTGTCGCATACGTTCATATACTTCATGTACGGCCGGGAGGGCGACATGGCGGATACATTGCACCTCGGCATCTGTGGAGCAGGCTCGTTCGGTATCGCGCGGGCGAAGGCTCTGAGCGAGATTGACGGAGTCGAGGTCACACAAGGGTGGTCGCGCTCCAATGGGGCTCGCACCCGCTTTGCGCACACCACCGGCGGGAAGATATCCGATACCTGGCAGGAGCTGTGCGGGCATCCCGATGTCGACGCCGTGCTCATCTGCACACCGAATGCGCAGCACTATGAACACGCTGCCGCGGCGCTGGCGGCGGGCAAGCATGTCCTCGTCGAGACCCCACTGGCTCTTCGCGTTGAGGACGCACGTAGCCTCGCGGCCATGGCCGCCCAGGGCGACCGGGTCCTTCATCACGGCGCGAAATGGCGGTACCACCCCGATCACGCGGAGCATGTAGAAGACCTCCGCCGCGTGGGACCGCTCATCACCGGGCACCTTCAGGCAGTGTGGGATTTCGGCGTCGACCGGCCCTGGTATTCCGACCGCGACTTCACCGGCGGCGCGCGTGCGTTCCTCCCGTACGTCATTCTCGACTGGCTGGAGGCGTTCGGGCACGTCACGTCCGCTCAGGGCGCTACGTGCGCCGGAGAACGCTGGGACTCCGCTACGATCACTCTCACGTTCGCGTCCGGCGGCTGCGCGATGATCACCTACGCTATCGGGCAGGGCATTCCGGAGGGCGCGATACGGAAGATCGTCGGCGAGGGAGGGACCATCTTCGCCCCCAGCGACGGCTCCCCCGTCCTCGAACAGGGCGGTACGACCCGCGTGCTCGAACAGGAGCAGGTGGACATCGTCCACTGCGAGTGCGTCGCCTTCGTACAGGAGGTCCGCGGCGAGCGCGACCATGCCGCCGATCTCGCCCTCGATCTTCGCGCTCTGGAGCTGGTGGACGGGGCGTTTGGCGGGTGACGACTGGAGCGGCTTATTGCGCGCCTTCCGCGGCGAGCCCGCTACCGCTCGCTTTGCTCGCGTTCGTTCGGGAGTCGCGATGCGACTCCCCGCTTCGGTTCGGCCAGGGGCGTCAGCGCACGAGAGTGATGCGACGAACGTCCGCTTTGCCGGCGTCCGCTGATTCTAGTCTGACGAGGTACACGCCGCTCGCGACGGCCCTCCCGGCTCCGTCGGTGCCGTTCCACGTGACTGAGTGGTGGCCGGCGTCCACGTGCCCATCGACGAGCGTCCGCACGAGCTGCCCGGTTGTCGACCAGATGGTCAGCCGTGCCTGCTCCGCGTCTGGAAGCGAGCAGCGAAGCGTCGTGCTCGGATTGAACGGGTTTGGCGCTGCGGGGTGCAGGGCGAACGGCACGGGGGCGCTCTGGTTCACGTCGTCGGTACACGAGGACGGGTGCCACGGAGGGATCATCTGGCAGTCGTTGACAGGGGCTAGTGCGGTCACGCCGGCCTCGGAGTATCCGGTCCACGTCCACCACCGGCTGCTTTCGAGTGGCACGCCCGGCTCCGCCCAGTTCTGCGAGCCGTCGTCGACGGCTACCACCGCGTACCAGTAATCGACTCCCTCGATAACGTCGAGGTCGGCGTACAAGCGCCCGGCGAAGTCGACACCGTGCTCGCCGACTTCCGCCATCGCGAGGTCTCCGGCAGGCATCTCGGAGAGAATCTTCCACGGTGCAAGGCGTGACCCGTCCTGCCGGTAGATGCGGTAACGCGAGAAGTCGAGCACGCCGGTGTCGTGATCGGGGTCGGTCTCCGCCTCCGTCGACCAGCGCAGCTCGTTGTACCCCATCCCCCAATCGACCATGCGTGCGCGGACCGCGATCGCCGCGGGCGGACGTGGCGCATCGGGCACGTCGAACGCTTCCCGGCCAGCGGGCTTGTCGGCGCGGTACGACGGTATCTGCCACGAGTCCTTCGCCGCCTGATCCACTGTCGGCGCCCACTGGCCGTGGAAGTTCCAATACGCCAGGTTCACCGCCTTTCGGACCGTGTCCTCGCCCGACTTGATGGCAAGGGTCTCCTCGGGCGTGAACCAGTCGCCGGTGGGATTCGTCACGCGGCGCTCATCCCACGCCTTGCCGATGACCTGCGCCCAGTTCCGGTCGAGGCCGCCCGCCGCCACGACCTGCACGATGCGGAGGGAATCCTGCCAGCCGAGGGTCCAGCCCTGCGCGCCGATGTTCGCGAACGACAGGGGCGCGTTCACCGGACCGTAGCTGATAAGCATCGTGCCGCCTTTGGCTCCGTCGCCCGTCGCTGGGTCGGCCCATCCGAGGGTAAGGTCAGCGTCGCGGTAGTCCGTATCGGCCGGCAGGTCGTAGTCGCCGGAGATCATGATCTCACGCTGGCTCTGCGTGCTCGTCGGCGAATACTGCTTGCGGGCGAAGTCGACACCGCGCTCCGCCCAGATAGCCCTGCCGGTGGGCTGGTCGGTCAGGTCCACGTCGAAAGCTGCCGGGCTCTGGCTGACGAAAAGCGGACCCCACATGATGTGCGCGTTGCCGAGTAGGTGCCCGTCGTAGCGAGGATCGGTGGTGGGGTCGCCCCAGTCGTCGCCGTCGAAGGCGGCGCTATCGGGCAGCAGCTCTCGCGAGTTGCCGTCGTACCAGTAGAGCACCTTGTTGCCGCTGCCCCACGGATCGGTGAACATGGCGTGGTTGTCCCACATCCGCAGGACGTTTGCTTCAGCCTGCTTGTTCTGGAAGCCGTACGCCTGCGTCCAGATCACGCCGTTCAGCGTCTGCCCGGTCAGGACGGGCGCCTGCTCGCTCACGCCGCTGATGCCGTTGTTCGTGAGCGTGATGTCCATCAGGAAGTAGTCCTGGTGTGCGCTGCCCATGGGGTACGCGTAGGTATGTCTGCGGAGCTCCACCCCCTGGATGTAGCGCCACCACGTGTAGGTGTCCTGTTCGACGACGAGATCGGGATTCACGATATCCGGCGGGTAGTAGGGGTCGCAGAACATGTAGCACTCGTCGTGGTTGGGCACGGGATGGAACGTTACCGCCTCTCCACTCACTATGATTCGCGGACGTTCCCAGCGGCGGTACACCTGGAGACCGCCGGGGTAGAGGTAGTTGAACGACGTGCCCGATGTGCCGGCGAGCCAATCGTCCGATGCGTATGAATCGTAGTTGTATGAGCGGTACATGTACGAGGTCGCCCAGTTGTGGGAGTAACCGTCCGGGTCCGTCCAATCCACGGACATGAGGTAGGTTCCCAGCTTTTGTCCGTGGCCGACCCAGCCGCGTTGTATGCTTGGCAGCGAGTTGCCGTATGCGTCCGTCCAGGGTTGCCGGTCAGCGCGAATGAGGCCGCCGGGGTACTGGAGCATGGAACCGTCCCACCCCTCGGCGCCGTCGTGTTCAGGGCTCGTCCAGATGCGTCCGACGTGGTGGGGCGCCCAAGCCGTATTGGCGTGACTGAGCGTTGCGATCAACAGGACGGCGGCGATGGCAGCGCGAATCATGGTGCACCTCCGAGCGAGTCGGCATGTGGCAATGGACAGTGCCGGTATGGTACGCCCGGGGTCGGGAGCAGTCAACACCGTTGGAGCGCGTCACTTGGCAGCCGGGCGGCGCCCGCGGTCATGCCTCGCGACGGGTGTCCTTGTCTCGCAAGCGCGCGGCGCGACGAGTCTGCGCCTCCGCCGACCGTCGCTCCTCCTCGACGCTCTCGCACGACACCGGCGGGACGGGCGTCGGGTGGCGCTCCTCGTCGATCGCCACGTACGTGAGGTACGCCGTCGCGGCGTGCTCGACCGTTCCGGCGAGCGGGTCCTCCGCCTCAACGCGGACGCCGATCTCCATGGATGTCCGCCACGCGTGATTGATGGCCCCCTTCAGGCGTACGACGTTCCCGAGGGTGATCGGCGCGAGGAAGTGGACGGTGTCGATGGACGCCGTCACCGCGACGCGCCGGGAGTGTCGCTGAGCGCAGATCGCCGCGCAGACGTCGATCCACGACATGATCACGCCGCCGAACGCCGTGCCGAGGTGGTTAGTGTGGCTCGGAAGCACAAGCTCGGTCATCTCGACGTGCGAGTCCGCCACCGGTTTGGGTTCCATGTCGTCTCCCTTTCGACGCGATGCGTGGTGTCGTTTCTGAATATCGGGGTCGCCGCATCCGTTGTCAGCCCGTGAGCAACCGCTCCTTACCCCGTCCTGACACGGACGCGTATATTTCGTCTTCTGATTCGACACGTCCAATGTATGCGGGAGACGGGGTCCTATGGACTGCATCGGTGTGCTGACCTCCGGCGGCGATGCGCCGGGGATGAACGCGAACGTGCGAGCGGTTGTCCGGACGGCGTGCGCTCACGGCAAGAAGGTGTTCGGCATTCGCAACGGCTACGCCGGCATGCTCGACGACGACATATTCGAGATGGATACTCGGAGCGTCGGCGGAATCATCGGTCGGGGCGGGACGATCCTCGGCACTGCGCGGTGCAGCGAGTTTCGTGAGCCCGAAGGGCGCGAGAGGGCCGCCAGGAACCTTCGCGACCGCGGCATCGAGGGCATCGTCGTATGTGGTGGCGACGGAAGCTTCCACGGCGCGCACGCACTCTACGGGGAACAGGGCATCTCCGTCATCGGCACGCCGGGCACCATCGATAACGATCTCGCCGGAACCGACTTCACCATCGGCTTCGATACCGCGGTCAACACGGCGCTCCAGGCGATCGACAAGATTCGCGACACCGCCGAATCGCACCGGCGCATCTTCATCGTCGAGGTCATGGGCAGGAACGCGGGATTCATCGCGCTTGCTGTTGGCACCGCGGGCGGAGCCGACGCGATTCTCGTCCCGGAAATGTTGCCGGATGTGCCCGGGACGATTGAGATGCTTCGTGAGCGGTTCGACGAGGGGAAGCGGTTCTCACTTGTCGTCGTGGCCGAGGGCGTGGAGATCGACACGTACAAAGGCGGCGGCTCGTTCATGTACGAGGTGCGCGAGGCGGGCCTTGAGGCGCGGCTGTCCATTATCGGACACCAGCAGCGCGGCGGCTCGCCGACGGTCCTCGACCGGCAGATCGCGACGCTGCTCGGCGCGGCGGCGGTAGAGGAACTCCTGCGCGGCGGCACGGACAAGATGGCGGGTTACGTCAGCGGCAGAATCCAGTTCTCGAACCTCGACTATACCTGGCTGTATCAGAAACCACTCGATATGGCGCAGTACCGCCTGCTTCACCAGATGGCGACGTGAGGTGCGGCGGGTGATGGCCGCCCGCGCCCGAACCGTTATCATACGCACACCGCCGTCGCCGAGGCCCGTCACGTCGCCATGGGACTCGTTCCGCCGTCACTCTGAGCGCGGCGAACAGCCTGCGTGGCTCCTGCGGGACGGGATTCTTCGCCCACGAGCTTCAGGGGGCTCGCGGCTCAGAACGACGGCATGCGGTGGTGGGGATTGAAGGCGTTCCCAACGACACTCGGCAGGTCCATCACGCCGTTGTCGGATCCGTTCCGCCGTCACTCTGAGCACGGCGAAGAGTCTGCCCAACACGCGCGGGTCATCTCTCGATGAAACCCGATCGGGGCAGGTACGGTATTACATTCCACCCATCGCCGCTAACCAGGAACGCGCCGAACACCCGGCGCCGACGAGGATAGATCATGACTTCGCTTCCGACCATCGACGATACGCAGCCCGATTCGCCCGGCAGACTCTCGGCGGGTAACGAACACAAGCCGCTCACTCCGCGCGATGAAACTCGCCGCGTGATGGTGGGGGATGTCCCCGTGGGCGGCGGCGCGCCCATTCCCGTGCAGTCCATGACCACCACCGACACGCACGACGTCGACGCCACGGTGAAGCAGATCCACGAACTTGAGGCCGCAGGCGTGGAGATAATCCGCGTCGCGATTCCGCACGAGCCGGATGTCCTCGCGCTTGGGGAGATCAAGCGGCAGATCAACGTGCCGCTCGTGGCCGACGTTCACTTCGGCTATCGCTTCGCGTTGATGGCCGCGGAGCAGGGCGTTGACAAGCTCCGGCTGAACCCCGGCAACATCGGTGGGCGCGACAAGGTCGAGCAGGTCGTGAAAGTCTGCAAGGAACGCGGCATCCCGATCCGGATCGGCGTGAACGCGGGATCGCTGGAGAAGGAACTCATCGAGAAATACGGGTATCCGACGGTGGCGGGCATGGTCGAAAGCGCGATCAGCCACGTGCAGGTTCTTGAGGATCACGACTTCCACGACATCATCGTGTCGCTGAAAGCGTCGGATGCGGCGATGGCCATCGCCGCGTACACTGCGTTCTCCCGCGAGCGCCCCTACCCGCTTCACGTGGGGATCACCGAGGCGGGACCCGTCAAACAGGGCACGATCAAGTCGTCCGTAGGTATAGGGGCGATCCTCGCGCAGGGCATCGGAGACACGATTCGCGTGTCGCTCACCGGCGATCCCGTTACCGAGGTGAAGGTCGGATTCGATATCCTGAAGACGCTCGATCTGCGCGTCAAAGGGCCGATGATCGTCTCGTGCCCATCGTGCGGACGCGTCGAGATCGATCTGTTCATCATCACCGACGAGGTGGAGCGCAGGCTTGAGAGCTACCCGGAGAGCATCAAGGTTGCCGTTATGGGATGTGTCGTGAACGGCCCCGGAGAGTCCCAGGAGGCCGACTTCGGCATTGCGGGCGGCAAGGGCAAGGGGCTCGTCTATCGCGACGGCGAAATCGTCCGTACCGTGGCCGAGGGCGACCTCGTTGAGGCGCTGTTCGACGAGATCGACCGGGCGCGTGCGGCCGGAGAGCTGGCCACCTGAGCCGTCACGGCGGGGGATCGAGTTCCGCATCTGTCCTGATCCAGGCGGAGAGCGTATATTTCGGTCTCCCGGTCCGGCAGTTCACGAGTAGCACCGACAGAGGGCTCCTTGGCACGTATCCACCCCTTCCGCGGCGTAAGGTTCGTTGCTGATCGCGCAGGCAGCATCGACGACGTCGTCGCACCTCCGTACGATGTCATCTCCCCCGATCAGCGACGCCAACTCGGAGAACGCAGCCCGTGGAACGTCGTCCACGCCGATCTGCCGACGCAGATCCATTCGGCGGAGGCCGGCGAGGCGCGTTACGACCGAGCCGGCGATACGTGGCGGTCGTGGCGCTCCGACGGAATCGCCGCAAGGGATGCCGATCCCGCCATATACGTGATCGAAGAGCGCTTCACCACACCGATGGGAGAGCAAGGGGTACGGCACGGTTTCGTCGCCGCGTTGGAGCTTGAGGAGCTTGGCGCCGATACGGTCGCGCCTCACGAGCGGACGTACGATGGACCCAAGGCGGACCGGCTCCGCCTCATGCGCGCCACACGCGCGAACCTGAGTCAGGTATTCGCGCTCTACCATGATCCGGACCGTGTGTTCGACGCCATGCTGGAACGCCTGGTGCGCGAACCTTCCGACCTCTCGGTCGAGGCTTCCGACGGTCACCGACGGATGTGGGTCGTTACCGATCTGGACACCATCCGCGCGGCGCAGGATACACTCGCTTCCTCACCGTTGACCATCGCGGACGGGCATCACCGCTATGAGACCGCGCTCACGTACCGCGACGAGGCACGCGCGGCAGGCGAGCCCTCGGGAGCGGGATCGCTCATGGTGTACCTCTCGAACATCGACGACCCGCACCTGGCGATACTGCCTTACCACCGGTACGTGAAGTTCTCCGATGCACTCGACGTCGACGCATATCGTCAGCACATGGAGGACGCGTTCGAGATCGAACCGGTGGGTCTGCAGGACCCGATCCCGCTACTTCGTTCGCTGATCGGCTCGGGTACGGGCGAACCGTATCGATTCGGCCTCTACACCCGGCACTGGGGATGGGAGCTGGCCACGTTGAGAGATCACGCCGCCGTTGCCGATCTGATCGGAGCCGGGCACACGGATGTGTGGCGTCGTCTCGACGCGGCGGTCCTCCATGCCGTGCTGCTGGGCGAGCTTCCTCGCCGCGCCACGGTCGACGCAGAGCCGCTTGCCGCCATCTGGCACACCGCGGATCCCCGGATCGCAGCGGAGGCCGTTCGCGAGGAAGAGGCGGACATGTTCTGCATGGTGCGTGCTACCGCGCCGGAGCAGATCGGCGAGGTGATCCGCGCGGGCGACACAATGCCGCAGAAATCGACGTACTTCTACCCGAAACTCCTCACGGGACTCGTCATGCGGGATCTTGAACAGCCCGACATGGACTGAGTCGCCGGCGAAAGGTTCACACATGGTCACGAAAGGGCTCCTGCTTTGCGCGGGCATGGGGAGCAGATTGCGCCCGATCACTTACACGACGGCAAAACATGTGCTGCCCGTGGCGAACAAGCCGCTCATCCACTACACGATCGAGATGCTCAAGGCCGCCGGAATAACGTCGGTCGGGATCATCGTCGGCGCGAATCGGGATCAGCTCGAGGGCGTCGTCGGCGATGGATCGCTCTGGGGCGTGCGCGTCGATTACATCGTGCAGGACGATCCGCGTGGGACGGCGCATGCGGTCGGCCTCGCGCAGGAGTGGGCCGGCGACGATCCGTTCATCATGGTCCTCGGCGACATCATGGTCGAGAACGGCGTCGGCGCTGTAATCGACCAGTACCATCGCGACCAGCCCGATGCGATGCTGGTCCTGAATCGCACGGACCGCCCGCGGCAGTTCGGCATCGCGGAGATCAGCGACGGCCATATTGTGGGCCTCGAGGAGAAGCCGGAACATCCGAAGAGCGATCTCGCCGTTGCCGGTATCTACATATTCGGTCCGTCCATCTTCGCCGCCATCGAAACCGTCGAGCCTTCCCCGCGTGGCGAGCTCGAACTGCCGGACGCCATCCGCACTCTCATCACCGATGGCGGGCGCGTCGACCCGTGCGCGCTCGTCGGCTGGTGGAAAGACACGGGCAGGCCGGAGGACATCATCGATCTGAACTTCTTGCTCCTGGAAGGGCTCTCCGATTCCGCCGTCGAGGGTGCCGTCGACAGCGAATCGTCGCTCACCGGGAATGTCGTGCTCGATCGAACCGCTACCGTGGAACGGAGCGTCATACATGGACCTGCCGTCATCGGTCCGGGAGCAGTGGTTCGGGATGCGTTCGTCGGCTCGCACACCTCGCTGGGCGCGGACGTGACCATCGAGGCGGCCGAGATCGAGTCGAGCGTGGTGATGGAGGGGAGCGTCATCCAAGGATTGCCGAAGCGAATCGCTTCGAGCTTGATCGGGAAGAACGTTCGCCTGATCCATGATGCTGGAGCGCCTGATGCGCACCGGCTCGTCGTCGGCGACGATTCCCAGGCCAGCCTCGTCTGACAAGTTCCGCTGCGGATGAGAAGCGGCATCTGGCATTGATCTTGCAGGTCAAATGATCAGTCGCTCAGAAGGCCTTCCCGTCCGCTTCGGGCGAACACCCAACGCACCAACATGAGGGATCGAATCATGCCCGTGAACGTCACCGATGAGAAGTGCGACGCTTGTGGAAGCTGCGTCGAGGTCTGCCCCACCGATTCCATCACCGTCGACGAGGTCGCAGTCGTAGACAACGAAGAATGCATCGACTGCGGCGCGTGCATCGACGAGTGCCCCAACGAGGCCATGCAGCTCGCATAGTCGCCATCGGATACAAAGCTCTCCCGTTGATCGGAGTGATACGCATCGACGAGACCGGGCGCCCTGATCCTTGGACGGGCATCCGGTCTCGTTCGTGTGTACCGCTGCAATACTGTGCAACGGCGCGACAATCCGGCGCATAGCTGGACGCCGCTCCGGGTGACCTGCGCATCGTTCGTCGCTCCCCGCGGATTCCACCGCGTGGTCGATCCGTACGCCATACGCGGAGTCGCGGCTTGACGCCGTCGCCTCTGGTCCCGTACTTGGAGGCGTCCGTACACGCCCACGCCGCGCTTCGCAATCGGAGGACACACGCATGTCCGACGCACCTGCCCTTGCACTCAGCATCCAGCCGCCGCTAGACGACGAACGCGCCGTCGAGACCGCCGTCCGACATTTGACCGAGTCGGCCGAGGCCGCGGGCTGGCGCATCGTTGATTCCGCGGATGCGGACGCCGACTTCGAGCTTGTCGTTCGGTTGGCGGAGGGAGTGACCCCGGAGCCGATGATCCCAGCCGAGCTTCCCGGCGTCGAGGAGCAGTCCTACTCCATACGCACGCTGATCGAGGCAGGCAGCGAGGTGGTGAGGCTTACCGGCGGGGGTGTGCTCGGAGCGGCGTATGGCATCGAGCAGCTCGGCAATCTCATCCGTTCGCACGGGTCGTGGCCGCCGGCCGACGCGGACGAGTCCCCCCGGTTTCCTCAGCGAATCACATTTGGCTTCATGGGCTTCCCAGCGAGCGAGGAGCCGCCGTATGTGGACGTGGCCGCGTCGCGGAAAGCGCTTGAGAGCATGGTCAGCCTTCTCGACGACGCCATCCATGCGAACGCCACGATGCTCCAGGTCCTCGTCACGAAATACCTCATCAAGTGGGGCGACGAGATCGGCGACGCCCGCGCCGAGGCGTGCAGGGAGATCTTCCGAGAGTTCGTCGCCGAGGCCCACGCGCGACATCTACGCATCTACGCCATGGACGACGAGTTCCTGTACGTCCCGGCGTGGCTCGAGCGGACGGGCGCCACGCTTTCCACCGACGACCCTAAGTTCTGGGAGGCGATGAAGAGCAAGTACCGTGATCTGCTCGAATCGATGCCCGAACTGGACGGCATCGGCTCCCGCGTCGGCGAGGTGACGCCGCAGGGCGACATCATGGCGTGGGATCTCGTCCACACGCCTGACGATCGATCCATCGAAGCGAACTACCGCCAGTTCCTCAAGTCGATGCATGAGGTCGTTGTCGGCGAGTGTAACCGGCTCTACCTGCATCGCGTCTGGCAGGTGAGCACGTGGGAGCAGTCGTCCGTGCCGGAAATCTATCGCCGGACGCTGACCGACGATGTGCCCACCGAGGATTTCATCGCAAGCATCAAGATCACGACCGGCGACCAGTGGGAATGGCAGCCCATCAATCCGACGTTCGGACAGACTCCGCATGCCACGGCGGCGCAAGTCGAGACGACGCGGGCGCAGGACTACTTCTCCGGACCTCCGGATTTCGCTGTGGAGTTCGCGCAAGCCGGGCTCGAATACGCGCTTGAGCACGGAGCGACGGCGGCATCGGTGAACCTGAACCCGCTGTGGGGCGAGAGCCTCTGGTCGGCGATGAACTACATCTCGTTCCGTCTGGCGTGGAATCCCTACCGGTCGGTTCGGGACATCACCGCCGAATGGGCTACCGCGCAGTTCGGAACCAGTGCCGGGCCGCGCGTTGCCGAGATGCTGCTCGACCTGGACGACATCTACCGCGACAGGTTCCACATTCGCGGGCCGTCATACCACACGTGGGAGCCGCTTGTACACGTCCGCACGGGATTCGTCTGCATGGGGAATCCCTTCATCGACGGCGGCCGCGGTCAGTACCGCTTCCTGCGCGACCTCTATCTCATGGCGAAGCCCGAGCTGGAAACCGGTCTCGCGACGATGGAGGAATCCACGCGGAGCTTCGAGCGGTGGCACGAGAGATTCCGTGGCTGGATGAAGGACTCCGGTGAGCCGGAGCGCGGCAAGTGGCTCGACGAGATACTCACGTGGGGTGAGTCGATCCTGCGGCTGAATCTCTGCTACGTCGATGCGTTCATGCGGTTCTACGACTACGCGGACGCCTCCCGCGCCGGTGGAGACACTCGCTATCGGGATCGGGCCGCCGCGGCCGTCGAGGCGCTGGAGAAGGAACTCGTGGCCTTCAACGAGAGCCGAGCGGCCTCAACGTACAAGCCCGGGTTCTCGGCGGCGGACAACACGCAGGGCATCGACGTATTCCTCGAATTCGCCCGCCCAGGAATCGAAGACCTCGCCTCGGTCATCGACGGCATGCGCAGCGCGCCCGACGACGCCGGAGTGCGAGGTGTCCTGGACGCAGCCGCGCAAGCGGACGTGGAGCGGCTCGAACAGCATCCGGATGCCCCGATTATCATTGAGTGGAAGGGCCGGATCGACTGCCGTGACATCGTACGCATCGGCCTGCTGGACGATTCATACGTGGTAGAGCACTACCTCGGCGACCCGGGTTCCGCAGAGAGCTGGAGCGCCGAGCCGCCGTCCGACGAGGCGGGCGTGCCGACCGTGGAGTTGCGGCTTGGCGGGCACCGGGGGTGGGCATACATCCTCGAAGCGCCCAGCGAGGAGAACAACCACACGATCTCGATCATGCTCGAGGACTCCAATCCTGGGTTCGGCTCCTACGACTTCGTTGTGAGGTGGACCCCGGCGTAGGTCTGTCGCGCTTCACGCGGCGCGGGTAGTTCACCACGTTCACATGGGCGACGGTTCGAAGCGGGTCGAATCGTCGCCCATTGCATACCGGTGCCGCTCGCGTCTGACCACACGGCTTGACGACATGCTCCAGCGTCAGGTACTTCGAGACGTTCCTGTCCGCTCGCGACGATCACGTCCTTGGAGGCAGCAGCCATGGCCGGTACACCTCTTCTCGTCGTTCTCGTTCCGGGCAGTGCCACACGCCGCATGGCACGGGTCTGCGGGTTGTTCTCGGCTCCGCGCGGAACCCCGATCGGAAACGTTCGCGGCGGAACCCCGATGCTCCGGTGGTCGTAGAACGGCGAGGTAGCGTCGGCAGACGTGGTGGAATACGGGAACCGACCACACGGCTCGACCGTCACAACGAATGCAAGGAGTTCGCATTGTTGAACCGCGGACCGGGAGGAGCCCCATATGGTCGGCCTCGCTCTGGTGAAACGAGAGGTACGGCGGTCGCATACGATGGTTTCTGACGAGGACCTGCTGGCCCGATCTCTGGACGACGATCTGAGCGCATTCGACGTGATCGTCAACCGGTACAAAGATCGGCTCTACAATTTTGTGCTCCGATTCGTCAAGGATCAGCAGACGGCGGAGGACATCGTGCAGGACACGTTCCTCAGGGCCTATCGCAACCGTAAGAGTTTCCAAGCTGTTGCAAAGTTCTCCACGTGGATCTATACGATCGCCGGCAACCTCGCGAAGAGTGAACTTCGGAGGCGGAAGCGGTGGCGCTTCCTCTCCATCGGAGTTCAGAACGAGGATACGGGCACGACGTTCGAGCTGCCGGATACCGGCGCGACGCCAGATCTCGATACTGAGACCGCGCTGGCCGAAGTCCACATTCAGGCTGCCCTGGACAGGCTGCCCGAGCGGTACCGTGAAGCGGTAATGCTGCGGGATATAGAGGGGCTGGACTACGACGAGATAGCGCAGATCATCGAATGCCCGCTCGGTACGGTGAAGTCGCGGATCAATCGCGGCCGGCTGAGATTGCAAGAGGAGCTCGGCGAACTCGCGGATGCGTTGTCCATCGGCGGGGACGAATCCGGCGCTGATGACGATGAGCGGCGAGGGTAAGCCCTCGCGGAGCGTACTGAATGGAAAGGTCGGGACGGCATGTTAAGAGTATCGGCGATGTCTTCGGGGCGCATGCGGTCGCGCCCATGGAGGGACAGGAATGACATGTAGCGAATGCAAGGATCTGGTTTCGGAGTATCTCGAAGGATCACTGCACGGAGCGTCGAAGAGCGAGTTTCAGAGCCACACGAAATCATGTCCCCAGTGCGCGCGGACGCTTCAGCAGGTACGCGTGCTCAAGCAGCGTCTGGCGGGTCTGCCGAAGCGGCACGTCTCCGACGCGCTCGGCTTCCGCGTTCGGCGCATGCTGGTCGAGGAGTTCGACCGCGAAGTGTCGTGGGCGGGCAGGCTTCAATCGATCCTGCGCCCAACGCCGCAAACTGCGTGGGCCGCAGCCTCGGGCACCCTTGCCGCGGTTGCCAGCGTCGCCATCCTGTGGGCGGTCTGGGTTCCAAGCCAGCCCAGCGTCATGCCGCCGGTTACCGCATCCAGCGAAGTGAGCGCCGAAGCAAGAGCGGTGCGGTACGTCCTCGAACGTTTTCCATCTGGAGGGAATCTCATCGAATCTATAGCTACCGCCGATACTACGCGCCGTATGACGAAACAGCGGTCACTTCCGGGTGTTCGGACGGTGAGCGCTGACTTCTGAGCGAAACCATGTACGGGCATAGCATTGTCGCGACGGGGTTCGTTGCGGCGCTGAGCCTACTGGGCCGACCGGCATCCGCGGGTACGCTCCTCGAGGAGATGGAGCGCGAAGTCGTGGAACTCGTGGAGACGTGCGCTCCGCAGATCGTGACGGTCCAGGCGCAGTTCCCCGGGCACGTGACTCCGTGGGGAGCGTCCGGAATTCTGAACGTCGGCAGTGGGCTTGTTCTCGACACCTCCGGTTACATCGTCACCTCGAGCGCCGTTCTGTCCCAGGGCTCTGCGGTCGCGGAGGCTATCTCCGTTGTCGACACCGACCGCAGGCTGCACGAGGCGATGCTGTTCGGCGTCGATTCGACGCTCCGAGTCGCGTTCCTGTACGTTCCCACGATCACCGCCGTCCGCGCTGCTGAATACCGCCCGACAACCTGGAACTCGGGAAGTTTCGCCATCATCGTGGGCAACTCGTCGGGAGTCAGCCCTGCGGTATCCATGACTACGGTCGCCGGTCCCCGTGGCGGGGCGGGCTTCTGGCAGCTCAGCGGACCGGCGACACCCGGAATGAGTGGCGCGCCCGTGTTCGATAGCTCTGGACGGCTTGGCGGCCTCCTTGTCGGCGAAGTCGGCGGTGGAGCGGGCCTGGTCGACGGACGCCAACTCCCTGCTCTGATGGTATCGAGCACCCTCCTCCGGCAATCGTTCGAACGCGTTCGCCGACCGGTTGCTCCGAACGGTGGTCCATGGCTCGGGATCACCGTCCGTCCGCAGGTGGAATCGGACGGCACGTTGCGCATCTACGTGAGCGACGTCGTATCCGACAGCCCCGCGCAGGCTGCCGGTGTGCAGGCGGGCGACCTTCTCGTCGGCATCGACGACGTGCCAATCGGCTACGTCTCGGACCTGGCGGACTGGGTCCATCGCAGCAGCCCGGGTCGCGAGGCCACGCTCCAGATGCTCCGCAGCGGCGAAGCCCGCGCGGTGACGGTACGCGTCGGCCGGCGGTAGGCGCGGCATCCATTCCGCGCCGGCGAGGATTGACCGCATCCCGCCGATCCCCCATCATTCCTGAACCCGCCTCTTCGCCCCCTTTGGCGGACATGTACATCTCCCCACCTAGAATGCCCGGAGGCATCTCCAACGACGTGAACGTCATTCAACGAGTCTGCCGTTTTCGATCGCTCGGAAACCGCGATCGCCCCGTGCGCGGGGTGCTCCTTCTGCTTGCCAGAGTCGCGATCGCCGCGGGACTCCTGGCGTTCGTGTTCTCGAACATCGACCTGGAAAAGGCGCCGTCCATCCTGGCGTCATTCGACGCTGCGCATTTCGCGTTCGCCGCGCTGGCCGTCGCAGCCGGGCAGTTCGTGGCCGCGCTGCGCTGGTACGTTCTGCTGGCGCGTTGGGAGGTCCCGCTCACGTTCTGGCAGGCGCTGCGGCTCAACTATGTCGGGCTGTTCTGCAATCTGGCGCTGCCCGGCAACATCGGGGGCGATGCCGTGCGCGTGCTCCTGGCCGGACGCCTCACCGGACGTGGGACGGAGGTACTCACGAGCGTTGTGCTCACGAGGATGTTTGGCGTGGCGTCTCTCCTGCTGATCGGCGCCACGGCGGGGGTCGCGTTCGCGGTCGACGCCGTACCGGAGTGGTTCACCATCGCAGTGTTGGCGGCAAGCGGCGTCGCGGCGCTGGGAGTCGTCGCGCTCCTGCGCTCGCCGCGTGTCACGCGCTGGGCGGAGGGCTCTCAGAGCGGCATCGTGGGCAGTCTGCGACGCGCGACCGCCACTGTGCGGGCATTCAGCTACGATCACTCCGGCATGGCGCAGATTGTTGCGCTCTCGCTAGTCGTGCAACTCGTATCGATCCACGGTTTCTACGAGGCAGCACGAGCCGTCGGGCTCAACATTCCGTACCTGACGGTCCTCGCGTTCATGCCGGTTGTCATCGTTGCGACGATGGTGCCGATCTCGGTCTTCGGGCTCGGCATCCGCGAGTACAGCGCGGTGACTCTCTTCGGCACGGTCGGCGTACCGGCCGAACTCTCGGTGAGCATGTCCATGGTGTGGTTCGCCGCGTACCTCAGCGTCGGCGTGCTGGTCGGCGCACCGCTCATCGCTTTCGACGGCTCGCTTACCGCGCCGCTGGAGGCGGGCGAGGATGGGGCGGATTCGCCGCCGGTCGGGTAGGCCGTTCGCAGAGTGGAGTGAATATCCGTATTATTGTGGGTAGGTGTTGCCCGCAGGGGCAGATTTCAGCGGCCACGCGAAACCCACGGTGGCATCGTGCGAGCAGATTCCCACATAGAATGGACCCACTCCACGTGGAACCCGGTGACCGGCTGCACGAAGGTGTCGCCCGGCTGCAAGCATTGCTACGCCGAGCGCATCGCGAACCGGCTCCACAAGGCGGGGCAGCAGCGATACCGCAACGGTTTCGACGTGACGCTGCAGCCGGACATTCTCGAACTGCCGCTCCGGTGGAGGCAGCCGCGCCTCGTCTTCGTGAACTCCATGTCGGACCTCTTTCACGAGGACATTCCGGTCGACTACATCGCGAAGGTGTTCGCCACCATGCGCGCCGCCGACCGGCACGTATTCCAGGTGCTGACCAAACGCGCGGTGCGGCTCGTTGAGGTGGCGCCGGAACTTGGGGCGTGGCCGGAGAATGTCTGGATGGGAGTCACCGTCGAGCAGGCGGAGTACACCTGGCGCATCGACATGCTCCGCGAGGCGCCCGCGGCGACGAGATTCCTCTCGCTGGAGCCGCTGCTCGGGCCGTTGCCGGACCTCGACCTACACGGCATCGACTGGGCCATCGTCGGCGGCGAGTCGGGACCTGGCGCGAGGCCCATGGATGGTGCCTGGGTGAGAGACATCCGCGCGCAGTGCGACGGGCAGGGCGCGGCGTTCTTCTTCAAGCAGTGGGGTGGCGTCAACAAGAAGCGTGCCGGTCGCGAACTGGACGGGCAGACGTACGACGCCATGCCCGGCCGCAAGCAACTCTCTCTGTTCCCGGCATAGCACGTCCCGACCATGCCTGGCAGACGCGCAGCCCGGGGGCATGCAGTCGTCGAGTCCGAAAGCTGCCGGACGCGCCATCCAGCGTTCGGTTTCCTGACTGTTGGGGTTGTTCCGGGCGATGCCTAGACTCCTACCTATAGCTTCGGGCCGTCACTGCGCGGCGCTACAGCGTGAGAGGAGAACCGATGGATCACAGCTACCTCAAGTACCTACTCGCAGCGTTGCTTGCCTTGGTCATTGCGCGTTCGTGCGTCTCTGGCTGCGGCGAATCTGGAGGGGGACCTCAGCCCACCGATCTCGGCGTCCTGCCAGAGATTCAATCCTTCCTTTCGCGGCACCCTGAGTTTGGCAAGCCAACGGGAGTTCAAGCGATACCAGACTGGGCGTCAGGCAGACGGCAGCGCGTCGACCTTCGCGGCGCAACGGGCCAGCGGAATCTGCTCTTCTACACGAGAGGCGATAGCGTGTCGACCGTTTACGAGGACGGGCCAAATGGCCGCCGCAAGGTCTGGGGGGGATACGTGTCCTACCAGCCAGCGCCCCCTCGGACGGTCACGTCCGGGAGTGAGTCGCTCCCTGCCTACACAGTGCTGTTCCAGGTCCGGTTGGCGGCGGACGGAAGGCTCTTCGGGGAGGTCTTGGTGCCGAGCTTCTCCCGACAGACCGCTGTCGGGGTTCGCGAGCGGGCGGCGAAATCCATCGCGGCCAAGGAGGGCTTCGGGATGCTGTACCTCTACTCGACCAGAGACGCCTATGAGGCCAACATGTCGGCCTCATACCTGAGATCCCATCCCAACGCCTTGCGGGTCGGGTTCCTCGGGACGCTCGATGCGGGCTCATTCACGCCGGGCGAGAGGACCTTTCCCTGAACTGGCGTCAACAAGAAGCGTGCCGGTCGCGAACTGGACGGGGAGACGTACGACGCCATGCCCGGCCGCAAGCAGCTCTCTCTGTTCCCGGCATAGCACGTCCCGACCTTGCCTGAAGTCCCTTCCGGTGGTATCCTTTGTGCTTCATCCGCACCTGGGAGTTTCCTGGCGGTGACACGTTTCACCACCGGGCAGCTTGCCGGGAGACCGCGCCCCGCTCTGCACCAGGGCGGTGTCGCAGCGTTTTCGGGATGGCGACCGCGAGGGCCACACTGGTCTGTGGCTGGGCGGCTGCCGTCTGTTCGAAAGGAGTCCCGACATGGTGCGCGTGAAGCTTCCCGACGGCAAGCAGCTTGAACTCGACGATGGTGCGACCGCACTCGATGCGGCGAAATCCATCGGCTCCCGACTCGCTAAGGCCGCGCTGGCCGCGAAAGTGAACGACCGGACGGTCGACCTTACGCAGCCGCTCGCCGAGGGCGACGTGCTGCAGATCCTCACGTGGGACAGCCCCGAGGGCCGTGAGGCCTATCGACATACCACAGCGCACATCATGGCGCAGGCTGTCAAGCGGACATACCCCAAAGCAAAGCTAACCATCGGGCCGCCTCTCGAGGATCGCTTCTACTACGATTTCGACGTGCCGGAGCCGTTCTCGCCGGACGACTTCGAGAAGATCGAGGCCGAGATGCGGAAGATCATCTCGGAGAACCTTCCCATCGTGCGCGAGGAGATGTCGCCGGACGACGCGAAGGCGCTGTTCAGCGAGTTGGGCGAAGACTACAAGATCGAGATCATCGACGATCTGCAGGACGCGTCGGAGATCGATACCGGCGCCGACGGATCGGTGAGCGTCTACCGGCAGGGCGAGTTCGCCGACCTGTGCCGCGGGCCGCACCTTCCCAGTACCGGGCGCGTGAAGGCCATGAAGCTTCTCTCCGCCTCCGGCGCATACTGGCGCGGCGACGAGAAGCGGCAGATGCTCCAGCGCATCTACGGCACCAGCTTCCCGGAGAACAAGCAGCTCGCGGAATTCCTCCACGTGATCGAGGAGGCGAAGCGGCGCGATCACAGAATCCTCGGGCCGCGGCTCGATCTCTTCAGCACCCATCAGATAGTGGGCTCCGGGCTGATCCACTGGCACCCGAAGGGCGGGGTCATCCGGGACACCGTCGAGCGGTTCTGGAAGGACGAGCATCAGAAGCGCGGATACTCGCTGGTGTATTCGCCGCACATCGCCAGCGACAACCTTTACGCCATCAGCGGGCACCTCGAGAAATACGACGCGATATACTCTCCCATGGACATCGACGGCGAGAACTACCGCGTCAAGCCGATGAACTGCCCGTTCCACATCCAGATCTACCAGACTCAGACTCGCAGCTACCGCGATCTGCCGATCCGATACGCCGAGCTGGGCACCGTGTACCGCTACGAGCGCTCCGGCGTGCTTCACGGCATGTTGCGCGTCCGGGGCTTCACTCAGGACGACGCGCACATCTTCTGTCGCCCGGACCAGCTCGAAGACGAGATACGCAGCACGGTTGAACTTGTGAAGTTCATGATGGAAACGTTCGGCCTGGGTTACGAGGTCTACCTCAGCACTCGCCCGGAGCAGAGCTTCGGCACGGACGAGGAATGGGAGATGGCGACCTCGGCGTTGCAGAATACGCTCGACCGCGTGGAGATGCCGTACACGGTCGATCCGGGCGAGGGCGTGTTCTACGGTCCGAAGATCGACATCAAGCTTGTCGACGTGCTGGGCAGGTCTTGGCAGGGACCGACTATTCAGGTAGATTTTCAGCTTCCCCAGCGCTTCGGCGTTGGGTATGTCGGCACCGATAATCAGGCCCACAACGCGGTGATGGTTCACCGTGCTGTGCTTGGATCGATGGAGCGGTTCATCGGCTGTCTCATCGAGCACTACGCCGGAGCGTTTCCGCTCTGGCTGGCTCCGGTGCAGGCACGCGTTCTGCCGCTGACCGACGAACTCAACGATGCGGCCGAGAACGTCGCGCAGGTCTTGCGCGACGCCGGGCTGCGGGCGGAACTGGACCCGAGCAGCGAGAAGATCGGTGCGAAGATCCGCGACGCGGAGATGCAGCGAATCCCGTACATGCTCGTGCTTGGGAAGCGGGAAGCTGAGAGTGGCACCGTGTCGGTCAGGGCCAGAGATCGCGGAGATCTCGGCGCGAAGTCGATCGACGAAGTCGTGACGGAACTCGTCGAGGAGGCCGACACGCGGGCGCTCGAATCGCTGCTGTAAGCGGGGAGCGTCGATGGTGGCACCGCGCATCAACGAGCAGATCGATGCTGCATCCGTATTGGTAATCAATGCGGATGGGTCGCTTCTCGGCGAGAGAACGGCGGCGCAGGCGTTGAAGTTGGCTAGGGACTCGCATTGCGATCTGGTCGAAGTGCAGCCCGGCGATGAGCGTTCGGTGTGCAGGTTCATGCCACCGGACGATGCACGATTGTTCGCCGCGCGTGGCGCGGAGAGGTCGCTTCCGCCGCTGGAGTTCCGGACGCTGGTATTCCGGACGACCGGCAGCGATGTCGACGTGCGGCTCCGTATACGGCACGCCCGAGCGCATCTGGCGGCCGGAGGCGGGGTCGAGTTTCGCGTCGAAGGGCCGCCGGACGAGGCGGAGAGGTTGATAGATCGGCTGTGTCGCGAACTCCGCGACGTGGCGACGCCGACGGGCGACCGGAAGCGTGTTGACGACGAGAGCATAGTGTTCTTGCACCCGCGATCCATCACGGACGGGGTAGATCATACGGCGAAGGAGTAGTCAGTGCCGAAGATGAAGAGTCGCAGGAATGCCCGCGACCGGTTCAAGGTGACGTCGAACGGTAAAGTGAAGCGTCAGAAGAACTGCGCGGGACACATCCTCACGAAGAAGTCGACGAAGCGGAAGCGGAATCTGCGCGGAACGGTTGTGGCCGACAAGGCCGACTTCCCGCGTCTCCGCCGAATGCTTCTAGCGGAGTAGCTATTCGTCGGGTCGGGAATCTCGATCCGGTCCACACTCACTCACGGCGAACGGGCGTTCCAAGTCGATCCCGCGAGCACTGCGTGCTCGTTCGATCGCGCCCTAAGCAGGAGTAGACGACATGGCACGTGTACGACACAAAGTATCGTCGAAGCAGCGACGGGCGAAATATCTCAAGCGCGCAAGGGGTTACTGGGGCGCTCGGTCCAAGCTCTACTGCACGGCGCGTGAGGCGGTAGAGAAGGCTCAGTCCTATGCCTACCGCGACCGCAAGAACCGGAAACGCGATTTCCGACGGCTCTGGATCGTGCGTATCAACGCCGCGGCGCGGCTCAACGGAATCAGCTACTCCCGTATGATGAACGGTCTGAAGACCGCGGGAGTCGAGGTAAATCGTCGAATGCTGGCGGATCTCGCCGTGCGCGACGAACCCGCGTTTGCCCAGCTTGCGGAGCTCGCCAAGAAGCAGTTTTAACCTCTGCACGGGATAGGCGGACGAAGTATCGTCGGGCGGTCTCTGCTCGGTGACGCTTTGTTCGCCTCTTTTCTTACTATGCTGGAAGAACTACTCGCCCAACTCGACAAGATCGAAGCCGAGGCCCCTGAGCGCTTCGCGTCATGCGCGAGCGAAGACGGTATCGACGAGCTACGCGTCGAATACCTTGGTCGCAAGGCGGATTTGACGCGAATCATGAAGAGCATCGGGGAGGTCGCTCCCGATGAGCGCCCGAAGCTCGGAGCGCGCGGCTCGCAGGTCAGGAAGCTCGTCACCGAAGCGCTTGAGTCCGCGCGGGAGCGGATCGCGCGCCCGGTTGCCGCTGAGCCGCAGTTCGATCCGACACTTCCGGGCCGAACCCAATCGCTCGGACGGCTTCATCCCATCACGATGGCCGTGAACGAGATGCTCGCCATCCTGCGGGAGATGGGCTTCGCCGTTGCCGAAGGCCCGGAGATCGAGACCGACTACTACAACTACGAAGCGCTGAACTTCCCGCCGGACCACCCAGCGCGGGACATGCAGGATACGTACTTCCTACCGAAGCAGGACTGGCTCCTTCGCTCGCACACGTCGCCGACGCAGATCCGCGTCATGGAGAAGCAGCGGCCGCCGGTGCGGGTCGCTTGGCCGGGTCGGGTGTACCGCAACGAGGAAGTCAACGCGCGGAGCATGAACCAGTTCTACCAGGTCGAGGGTCTGTACGTCGACAAAGGCGTGACGTTCGTCGACCTGAAGGGCACCATCGACGCGTTCTGCCGCCGCATGTTCAGCCCGGAAACGAAGACGCGCTTCCGCCCCTCATTCTTCCCGTTTACCGAGCCCAGCGCCGAGGTGGACGTCACCTGCATGATCTGCAAGGGCACCGGCTGCAAGGTGTGTAAGCATACCGGCTGGCTGGAGATTATCGGAGCGGGTATGGTAGATCCGGCCCTGTTCGGTTTCGTCGACTACGATCCGGAAGTGTACAGCGGGTTCGCGTTCGGCATGGGTGTAGACCGGACAGCGATGATCCGGTGGGGCATCTCCGATATTCGATGGTACTGGCAGAACGACTTGCGCTTCCTGGGCCAGTTCGAGTAGAGCGTCCGCGCGACTCAGGTTGAGCCTGCGCCCCTTCGAGACATTCGGAGCAGATAGAGATGGATATATCGCTTGAGTGGCTGAACGATTTCGTCGATCTGTCGGATCGTACGCCCGATCAGCTCGAGCACGAGCTTACCATGCTCGGACTCGAAGCCGTGAGCGAGGGCAGCTTCATGTCCCGCGACACGCTCGGTGTCGGCGAGAAGCTGGTCGTGGGCGAGGTGTTGTCCGTCGAGAAACACGCCAACGCGGACAAGCTATCGGTCTGCGCGGTGAACGTTGGCGCGGATGCGCCTCTGACGATCGTGTGTGGTGCGCCGAACGTCGTCGCCGGGCAGCGCGTGCCCGTCGCGCTCGTTGGGGCGGTACTGCCGGGCGACTTCGAGATCGGCAGGCGCAAGGTGCGTGGCGTCGCCTCCGAGGGCATGATCTGCGCGGAGGACGAACTCGGCGTCGGCGACGACCATGACGGCATCATGGTTCTGCCCGAGGACGCGCCCATCGGTACGCCGTTGCTTGCCTACCTGCATCTCGACTCCGAACGCTTCAGCGTCGACCTCACGCCCAACCGCGCCGACGGGCACAGCCACCTGGGCGCTGCTCGCGACCTCGCCGCGCTGCTCGACCGCAAGCTAGAACGACCAGATCCGGTTCTCGTCGAGGACGGGCCGCCTGTGGGCGACTTGGCGGACGTTTCCGTCGAGGATCCCGAGGGCTGTCCGAGGTACGTCGCGCGCGTCATCCAGGGCATCGCCATCGCGCCGTCGCCGGCCTGGCTCGCGGGACGACTCCGGCAGGTGGGGCTGCGTCCGATCAACAATGTTGTCGATGCAACCAACTACGTGCTGATGGCCGTCGGACACCCGCTCCACGCATTCGACTACGACCGGCTCGCGGAACACCGGATCGTCGTCCGGGCGGCAAGCGACGGCGAAAACTTCACGACGCTGGACGACGTCGAGCGCAGCATTCCCGGCGGCAGTGTGATGATCTGCGATGCCGAGCGAGCGGTTGCGCTCGGTGGCATCATGGGCGGGCAGAACTCCGAAATCTCAGCAGACACGACGAACGTCCTGCTTGAGGCGGCCTATTTCAACCCGACGCGCATTCGTCGCACGTCGAAGTCCCTGGGCCTGTCCACCGAGGCGTCCACGCGGTTCGAGCGCGGGGCCGATCACGACGGGCTGATCCGCGCGATCGATTGGTGCGCCGCTCTCATCCAGGAACTTGGCGGCGGTACTGTTGCGCGCGGCGTGATCGACGTCTATCCGAACCCACAGCCGGCGGCGGAGATCGACCTGCGGTGGAATCAGATCCCGCGAATCCTCGGCGTCGATATTCCTCGCGATGAGGTCGCGCGGCAGATGACCGCGCTTGGCTGCGAGATTCTCGCCCGCGACGAAGAAACGATTCGCGTGCGGCAGCCGAGCTGGCGGCCCGATCTCACGCGCGAGATCGACCTCATCGAGGAAGTTGCACGGCTCTGGGGTTACGAGAGGATACCGACCGACGTCGCGCGAACATCGTCGTCTCCGGCGCCCGACAGCCCGGAGAAGCGTCTTTCAGACGACGTGCGCCGCCTGCTTGTCGGCATGGGTCTGCAGGAGATCGTGACCAGTAGTCTGGTGCCCGAGCGACATAGCTCGCTTGTGGAGGTCCAGGGCAGCGCGATCGAGCTTGCCAACTACTCCAGCGCCGACATGAGCACGCTGCGCATGCATCTTCTTCCGGGCATGTTGGAGGTGGCGAAGCACAACGTCATGCATCGGAGTGCGTCTGGAATGGCGCTTTACGAGGTCGGTGAGGTCTTCCGAGAGCTTGACGGCGAATACGAGCAGCGCCGGATGGTGGGGATGCTCATGGTGGGCGAGAGACCGGGCGAGACCTGGGCCGACGAACGTCGGGGTTGGGACTACTACGACCTCAAAGGCGTGGTCGAGACGCTCGTGCGTCGAAGCGCCCTTCTCGATATGGACGTTGTACCTTATGATTTGAGTGAGTACGTACCGCAAACCGGGGTGCGTGCTCGAATAGCGGAAGACGAGGTGGGAGTTCTGGGACAGGTCAGCCCCGCGCTGTGCGAGGCGTTCGACCTGTCCATGCCCGTGTTCTACGGTCAGCTCGATCTCGCGGAGATGATTCGCCATTGTGCGACGCTCAGCGAGGTTGCGCCTTTGCCGCGGTATCCAGCGGCGGACCGAGACCTTGCGCTCGTGGTGCCGGAGTCGGTATCGGCTCAGCGAGTTGAGGAGGTTGTTAGGAACACGGGAGTTCCCCTGCTCAGGCGGGCGGTGCTGTTCGATGTCTATCGCGGTCCCGGCCTGGCTGAGGGTGAAAAGAGTCTCGGATTCAACCTGGAATTCAGAACAGGCGAACGAACGCTGACTGATCAGGAAGTGGACGACGTGATGCGCCTCATCGTCGAGCGAGCAGCCGATGAGACGGGCGCTCGCGTGCGAACGTAAAGGTGAGCTGGGAATGTCGGAGCGCGATGTCGACGCCGTGCTTGAGCGATTCGATGGGATCGTTCGTGAGACGATGGTGCATCTGCATCGCGCTCGCGGCGAACGACAGCAGCGCCGGATAGATCGGGTAGACCTTGAGGCGGAGCGCGACGACATCCGCGCGTTAGCCGACCGTGAGGTTCGGGAGCGCGTCACCGCGGCGGCAGGGCATGCCCGCGGGGCGCTGGATCGGGCGATTCGGCGGATCGACGGCATACTTGGCGAGGGTACTCCGGAGGACGCATGACCGAGCAGACGCCCGACAGGCAAAGCTCCGTGAACGTGCAGATCTTCGGCGCGGAATACTCCATTCGTTCGCAGTCCGATTCTGAGGATGTTCAACAGGTTGCCGAGATGGTGGATTCGGCGATGCGCAAAGTGAGTACACGAAGGGTGATGAAGTCGGCGACGGAGGTGGCTGTCCTCGCGTCGATGAATCTTGCCGGAGAGCTGCTGCGAGCGAAGCGGCGGCTGGAATCTGTGCTCAGTCGTGTTGACGAGTCTACGGGAGCACTCGCTACGGTACTGAACGAAGAGTCCGCGTCGTAGAGATCTGGATCGCGGGCTCGGTTCGTATACACCTCCTCCGCTCGGGACGGTTCCCTGCGTGCCGACTGTGACATGGTCGGCGCGGGTGGGTGATCGCCTCAGGCGCAGGAGGTTTTTGCTTTTCGGGCGTGCCGTCCCGCGCATCGGGCGGAACGTTCGTATCGGCCGGCCCAGACCAGGTCGATGCACTGGAAGCGCACCGGAGGCTGGCAATGAACGAAGTGACAGCGCTATCAGTCGGGATTCCCGTCGTGGCGATCGTAGCACTCGTCGTCGGATGGATGATTGGCCGGAGGATCGACCGCGCGCGCGTAGGGAACGCGGAGGAAATCGCCGCTCGGGTCGTTAAGGACGCGAACCGAGAATCCGAACAGCTTCTCCACAACGCGAAGCTGGAAGCCCGTGGCACGGAGTTGGAGCAACAGGAGAGGCTTCGAGCCGAGGCGGAGGGCAAACGTGCCGAACTCCGCAAGGTCGAGGACCGCCTCGCCGACCGGGAAACGAAACTCGAAAGCCGATCCGACGAGCTGGCGTCGCGCGAGCAGAGCATGGCGGATCGCAAACGGAACCTTGAGGAGCGCGAAACCGCGCTCAACGAGCGGGAGATTGAACTTGACGAGGCGCTTGGGCTGCAGAACCGCCGGCTGGAGGAAATCGCCGGCATGACGGCCGAGCAAGCCCGCGAGCAGCTCATCGCCAATATGGAGTCCCGGGCGCGGTCGGAGGCTGCCCGCCGAGCGAAAGACATTCGCGACGCCGCGACTCGAGACGCTCAGCGCGAGGCGCAGGAGATCATCGGCATGGCGATCCAGCGGTTCGCCGGTGAACACACTACCGAGACCACCGTGTCGGTGGTTCACCTGCCGAGCGAGGAGATGAAGGGCCGCATCATCGGGCGCGAGGGCCGCAACATCCGGGCTTTCGAAATGGCCACCGGCGTGGATGTGATCGTGGACGACACTCCCGAGGCGGTGATTCTCTCGGCGTTCGACCCGGTCCGGCGCGAAGTTGCCCGCCTGGCGATGGGTAAACTCGTTGAGGATGGACGGATTCACCCCGGCCGTATCGAGGAACTCGTCGCCAAGGCGCAGGAGCAGGTCGAGGAAGAGGCCACGAAGGCTGGCGAAGAGGTCGCCTACGGGCTGGGCATCCATGACCTGAATCCGCAGCTCGTTAAGACTCTCGGCAAGCTGAAGTATAGAACCAGCTATGGTCAGAACGTACTTCAGCACTCCAAGGAAGTGGGCGTGCTCGTGGGGCTCATGGCCGAGCAGCTCGGTCTCGACGCCGCCCTCGGACGCCGGGCCGGTCTCCTTCACGACATCGGCAAGTCCATCGACAGGGAGAACGAGGGCACCCACGTCGACCTGGGCCTGGAGCTGGTCAAGAAATTCGGCGAATCGACCGACGTGCAAGACGCGCTTGCTCTCCACCACGACGACATCGTCGAGGGATCGATGTTCTGCGTCCTCGTGAAGGCCGGGGACACGATCTCCAGCGCCCGGCCGGGTGCCCGACGCGAGACGATCGAGGGGTATGTGAAGCGCCTCGACCGCCTCGAATCCATCGCGCAGGCGTTCGACGGCGTGGAGAAGACGTTCGCCATACAGGCCGGACGAGAGGTCCGCGTCATGGTGAATTGCACGAAGATCGACGACAACCAGGCCGAACTGCTGTCCGGCGAGATCGCGGAGAAGATCCAGGCCGATATGGAGTATCCGGGGCAGATCAAGGTCGTAGTTATTCGCGAGTCTCGGGCGACGTCGTTCGCTCGCTGACGGTGCTGGGCGTCGGAATGCCGACTGCCATTTCTGGAGATAGGATATACCGATGCGCATCCTGTTCGTCGGCGACATAGTCGGGAAGCCCGGCCGCAGGGTCGCGACCGCGTGGATTCCGCGGATTCGCGAAGAGCGCGACGTGGATCTCGTGATCGCCAATGGCGAAAACGCCGCCGGTGGTATGGGAATCACCGAGAAGATCGTTGAGGAACTCACCGAGGTAGGCGTCGACGTCATCACCTCGGGCAACCACGCGTGGGACAAGCGCGAGGGCGTCGCCCTGATCGAAGACGGTCGCGTGCTGCGACCCGCCAATTACCCCTCCGGGGTAGGAGGTATGGGCTCGGCCGTGGCGACGACGCAGGCGGGTGAGCCGGTCGGAGTCCTGAACCTGCAGGGCCGTGCGTTTATGCGTCCTATCGACTGCCCATTCCGCACGGCGACGCGGGAGATCGAGCGACTCCGGTCGGAGGCGATACCCATCGTCATCGACTTCCATGCCGAGGCGACGGCAGAGAAACTCGCGATGGGCTGGTTTCTCGATGGTGAGGTGGCGGCTGTTCTGGGCACCCATACACACGTCCCGACCGCGGACGAGCGTGTGCTGCCGAAGGGCACGGCGTACATTACCGACGTAGGGATGACCGGGCCGTACAACTCAGTTATCGGCATGGATACCGACTTGTCGGTTCGCCGGTTTCTGACGGGCTTGAATCACCGCCTTGAGCCTGCGCGCGACGACATCCGGATGGCGGCGGTGCTGGTTACGCTGGACGCCGGCACGGGACATGCAGCCGAAATCGAGCGGCTTATGCTGCGGATCGACGACATCAATCAGTGATAGTCAGGGAGGTAACGACATGAGCGCCGGGATTATCGACGGGAAAGCCATCGCCGCGACGATTCGCGAAGAGATCGCCCAAGAAGCGGTGAACGTGGACCCGAAGCCGCATCTGTACGCGGTGCTCGTCGGAGAGGATCCGGCGTCCGCGCTATACGTGCGAAACAAGGAACGCGCCTGCGAGAACGCCGGGCTGCGGTCGACGGTGGAACGTCTGTCAGCGGATACCACGCAGGCCGAGTTGCTCGATCTTGTCGAGCGCCTGAACAACGATCCCGATGTGGATGGCATCCTTGTGCAGTCGCCCGTCCCCGACCAGATCGACGAGCACGCAGTCATCAACGCGATCTCTCCGGCGAAGGATGTGGACTGCTTTCATCCGGAGAACGTCGGCCTGGTGGTGGCCGGGAATGCGCGGTTCCTGCCATGCACGCCCGCCGGCGTGCAGGAACTCATCGTTCGGAGCGGCGTCGACCCGAAGGGCAAGCACACGGTTGTTGTCGGCCGTTCCAACATCGTCGGCAAGCCCATGGTGAACATCATGCTGCAGAAACAGGCGGGGGCGAATTCCACCGTGACCGTATGCCACACCGGCACTCCCGACGTGAGCGAATACACGCGCCAGGCGGATATCCTCATCGTCGCCGCGGGCCGTCCCAACACGGTGACGGCGGAGATGGTGAAGCCGGGAGCGGTAGTGCTCGACGTCGGCATGAATCTCATCGAGGACGCGTCCGCGCCGCGAGGCACGCGTTTCGTGGGTGACGTCGCATTCGACGATGTGAGCGAGGTCGCGTCGCTCATCACGCCGGTGCCGGGCGGAGTCGGCCCTATGACGATCGCGATGTTGCTCCGGAACACGCTCACATCGGCGCAGAAACGCTCGGAGCGTTGAGCCGAACGGGTGCGTGATCTGTTGTAGGGGAGGGTTTCAGACCCACCCCTACGATAGCCGGCGACTGTTGAGTGACCGTGCGGCGTCGCAGGCCATGGAGAGGCGAGGCTCTACCGCACCACGTCCGCTTCCGCGGGGAACGGCAGACTTGCATGGAACCCAACGACACCAGGAACGCATTCTCCATCAGCGAGATCACGAAGCGTATCAAGTCGCTGCTGGAGAACGAGGTCGGCACGGTATGGGTCACCGGCGAGGTGAGCAACTTCCGACAGCAGGGCTCGGGCCACTGCTACTTCACGCTGAAGGACGAGGGCGCGCAGCTCAAGTGCGTCATGTGGCGTTCGACGGCCCAGCGGACGAGCGTTCTGCCTGCGGACGGCATGCAGGTGAACGCCCGTGGAGAGGTGACGGTCTATGAGCCGTATGGCCAGCACCAGCTCGTTGTGTCGTCGGTTCAGCCGTCGGGCATCGGAGCGCTGCAGCAGGCGTACGAGGCGCTCAAGGCGAAACTCTCGGAGGAGGGGCTGTTCGCCGCCGAGCGCAAGCGCCCGCTGCCCCGCTGGCCGAAGACGGTCGGTGTGGCTACGTCGGGCACCGGCGCCGCCGTGCGGGATGTCATCGACGTCATCTCCCGTCGTATGCCCACGACGAACATCATCGTTCGGCCGACTGTCGTGCAGGGCGCGAGCGCGGCACCGGACATCGTCTCGGCGATCCGCGAGTTCAACGAACACGGTGGGTCGGAAGTGCTCATCGTCGGTCGAGGCGGGGGCTCGCTGGAGGATCTGTGGGCGTTCAACGAAGAGCCCGTCGTGCGCGCGGTGGTCGAGTCGCGCATTCCAGTGATATCCGCTGTCGGTCACGAAATCGACTACACGCTCTCGGACTTCGCCGCCGACATGCGCGCTGCGACTCCCTCCGCCGCTGCCGAAATCGTCGTGCCCGACAGGGGCGAGATACAGCAGCACGTGATCTCCGCGCATCGCGAGCTGTTTGGCCGCCTGCGGGAGCGCGTCGGACGCGCGGAGGAACGCCTCGCTTCTGCGTGGAGCCCGGAGATCGTCCGGCGGATCACCGATCGGATCGATCGCTCAAGTCAGGATATCGATCGGTTGGCGGAACATATGGGTAGGAACGCCGAGCGGGTCGTGTCTGGACGCGTTGGCAGGATGCGTAACCTGGCCGGTCGTCTCAACGCGCTCAGTCCGCTGCGCGTGCTGTCTCGCGGGTTCGCTGTCGCCGAGCGGGAGGATGGGGAACTCATTGTCGATGCGTCCGACGTCAACCCGAAAGACCGCTTTCGCGTTCGGCTCAACCGGGGCATCATACTAGGTATCGTGGACTCGCGGATGGGCTCCTGACGAGTCCCGCCCCGCGGGACTCGCGGGTTAGCGATTCTCTACGCTCCAATCGAACCCGAATCGTTCGTCGTCCCACGCTGCCCGGAACTCATCCGTCGCGTCGTACGGCCGATCCGTCGTGTTCACGAGAACGCATTCGGGTGTGAGCGACGCATACCCGTGGAATACGCCCGGCGGTATTGCGAGGGTCACGCAGCGTCCGCCACCCATGATGATACTGTTCGCTACACCGCACGTGGCAGAGGCCTCGCGGGCGTCGAACAGGCCAACCTTGATCTTCCCTAACGGAACAAACCAGATGTCCGTCTGTTTCAGGTGGTAGTGCCAGGCTTTGACGACACCCTCGGCGGTCACTGACACGTAGCTCTGCGCGAAGCCCTTGTAGAAAGGATCGGATTCCTTCAGGTAGACCATCAGATTCTGGCGATCGTCGACGTTCTGCGTCACCGGCGATACGACGACGCCATCGATGAGGGGAGTCTTCTCGTCATGTTGTGCCGTGCCCTGGAACGCTGGATCGATCGTTATGTCCGCTGCCATTGGATACTCCCCGAAGTTCTGTCGGAAGTGAACCGCGCGCCGTGAGTCCGCGCCGCGGACCCCACTCGATTGGAGATGCGCCGCGACGCGCATAGCTTCAATACGCCGAACGCATGATCCAATGTACTGTATGATCGCGTCGGCGGAACAGCCACCTTGCTTCGGAGACGGCCGTTGGCGACGCGAATTCACATCGGGCGACTGACGGGAAAGGCGCTTGCGATTGCCGCCGGACGCGGTTCCGTTGTGGGTGCGCAGTTCGCCGCGAATCTGTTGCTTGTTCGTTGGTGGACGCCCGACCAGTTCGGCACGTTCCACGAGATCCGCGTCTTCGTCGGGATTGCCCTGCTCCTTGAGCTTGGCCTCCCGACGGGCCTCCTGCAGCTTGGCGGTGAGCGCGACGAAGCAGTTCGAGACCTCACGTTCAATCGCGCGGTATCACTCTCCGGCATACTGGGGCTGGCGGCGCTCGCCGCTTTCGTGGTGGCCGGCATCGTCGTCGGTGGCGCCGACGCCGCGTACGCGCTCCCCGCGGCAGGTCTACTCGTCGCCGCGAATGTGCCGGCCGCAGCGCTCGAATCGGTGCTCGTCGTGCGGGATCGCCACCGGGCGGCCGGTACCATCAATGCGATCACCGCTCTTGGGAGCCTGGCGGGCGTCGCGGCGATGCTTGTGTGGCATCCAACGCTCACCGCCGTGTACGGTGCGCTCGCGGCCGGATCGGTTGCTCGACTGGTGGCCTATCACGCGCTGAGCGGCGTGAAGATACGCCCGGCCTTCGCGATGGCGCGTGGCATGGCCCGGCTCGTACGAACGAGTCTCGGCGTTTCGGCGTCTCGCCTCCTCGGTCTGGCGTCGGCCAGTGTGGACCGAATCGTCGTCATGGGGTTCTTCTCCACGGGCATGTTGGGAGTCTACGTCGCCGGGGCGTGGGAGGTGCCGTTCATGGCCGTGTTCTTCGGCGCGATAACGTCGGCGATCGTACCGGAGATGAGCGCTCACTGGTCCGCCGGGCGAAACTCGGATACGCTCGACGTATGGCTCGGTGCAGTCCGGCGGGCCGCGTGGATCGTGCTTCCGCTGTTCGTCTGGGCCTGGCTGTGGTCGCCGGAGTTGATCCGCGTGCTCTTCACCGACACGTACGAGGACGCCGTGCCCGTGTTCCGGGCATACCTGGCGATGCTGCCGTTGCGCGTAGCGGTCTACAGCGCGCTGCTCGTGGCGATCGGTGAAGTGCGAGTGCTCGTGACAGGCGCGGCGATTGACGTCATCGTGAACGTCGCGGTGAGTCTTGTTCTCGCGTCGACGATCGGCTTGGTGGGGCCCGCTATCGCGACCGCGTTCGGGACGTGGGTGCAGATTACCTACTACCTGGCGTTCGTGAAGCATCGCATGGCGGTGCCGTTGCGTCGTCTGCTGCCTTGGCGCGACGTGTCGCTGGCATTTACGCTGTCTGTCGGGGCGATGGCGCTGACGCTCGCCGTGCGAGGATGGTTCACGAGTGAGGCCACGGCGCTTCTCGCGTCCGGCGCTGCGGGCGCAACGCTTTACGCGGCGCTTGCCTACCCGTTCGCCGGTGCTCTGTTCGTGCGGAGATCCCACCATGCCGGTTGAAGCGGTGAGCCGAGCGGTCTGGGATGACCTCACGGGCCGGTCCGATCCGGGTTTCCATGGCAGGTCCGACTGGATCGAGTGCATGTGCCTGGCGGCCGGGCTGGAGCCGTGCTACATCGTCGTCACCGTGCGGGATGAACCCGCGCTGCTCGTCGCCGTGGCCTCGCGACGGCGTCTTGGCACGCGAATGATGTTGAACGCTCCGCTCTCGCCGTACGTCGGGTGGGCGGAGGCGATGCCTGTCGGCGCGGACGACTCCGCAGCCCGGCATCTTGATGAGGCTGTTCGTCTCTTTGCTGAGTGGGCGGAACGGGAGTTTGGCTACGCGCGTATCGAATTCCCGCCGGAGGCGTGCGACGCTGCGCCGTTCACGCAGAGGCGATGGCGCTCCGAGACGCGTCAGACGTTCCGCGCGCCCGTCCGCGACATGAAATCGCTCCGCCCGCGGCGGAACATACGGCGGAACATTCGCGCAGCCGGCGACGCGGGGATCAGCGCCAAGACGCTGTCCGGCGAGTCGGCGGTCGCAGCGCTGGAACGCGTGCTGGCGGATACATTCGCCAGGCAAGGTCAGAGCCTTCCCGTGAAGCAGGCGCGATGGTCCGAGTTGCTCAGGGCGATAGTCGCGTCGCCCAATGTCCAGACGGTCGCGGCGATGCGCGATGACGAGCCACTGGCGGCGATGGCTTTCGGTTGGGATTCGCTTCGCGCGTATGAGATACTCGCCGGGGCGACTCCCGCCGGACTGGAGACTGGTGCCAGCGCGCTGGTCCGCTGGGCGGCATTCGAGGCTGCGAGCGAGCGCGTCGACGAGTTCGATCTCGCGGGTGCGAACGTCCCGAGTATCGCGCACTACAAGAGCGGATTCGGTGGCGAGTTGGTGCACTATCACGCCGTCACCTGGGCCGGAAGCAGGTCCGCCGAGTGGATAGCTACGCGCGCGCCTGTGTGGAAGCAGCGATTGCTGGGGATTCTGCCGTGACCGAGCGATCCGTCGCAATGCTCGTCTACAACGACCTCGTGCATGACGCGCGTGTGTTCAAGGAGGCGAGCGCCCTGCGCGATGCCGGATACGCCGTTCACGTCATTGGGATGTGTGACGACGCCTCCGGCGAGCCCGTGGACTGGGACGGCATCGATGTCACGCGCATCCACGTCGGTGCACGGAGATCGCTTCGCGTGCGGTACGCGGCGTTCTGGCGTCAGGCATACCGCCGGTTGCTGACGGCGGCGCCGGAAGCTATCCATGCACACGACCTCGACGTGCTGGCACCGGCCTGGCTCGCCGCGCGCAGGTTGAACGTTCCCATCATCCATGACGCGCACGAGCTGTGGGTCGAGCTGCCCTCGCTTGTCGGCAGGCCACACGTCCGGCTGGTGTGGAGCTTGCTGGCGCGGGCGCTTGTGCCGTGGTGTGACGCCGCCATTACCGTTTCCGGCGGTGTCGCGGACGAGATGTGGTCGCGGTACGGCGTCCGCGCGACGGTGCTTCGCAACGTGCCGCTCGCCGGGGATGACGTTGCGCCTGCTCCGCTGCGGGAGCGGCTCGGTGTCCCGGCGGATGCGACACTCGTGCTGTTCCAGGGCGGGCTCCTGCCGGGTGTCGGCATCGACCGCGCGATTGCCGCGATGGATCACCTGCCGGCGGATCACCTCATCATCATCGGCGACGGCCCGCTCCGTGACGAGATACGGCAGATGGCGTCCGCATCACCATCTCGTGAGCGAGTTCACCTGCTGCCCGCGGTGCCGTTCTCCGAGCTGCGACCCGTGACCTGCGCGTGCGACGTTGGCGTGCATCTCGGCACATCGCGAGGGTTGAACGTGCAGTTCGGGTTGCCGAACAAGCTGTTCGACTACATCGCAGCGGGAATTCCCTCTGTGGTGACCGACTGGCCCGAGCAGGGCGGTGTCGTCCGGTTGCATGACGTTGGGTGCGCCGTTCCGATCGATGCATCGGCGGAGGAGATCGCGCGGACCATCGAAGACGCGGTGATGGATTCAGATCGCTTCCGAGCGAACTGTCGGGCGGCGGCGCGAGAGCTGGTCTGGGAGCGTGAATCGCGACGACTGCTGGATGTGTACGACGACCTCCCCTGGCGGGTGCGGCAGCCATGAATCACTGTACGATCGTCATACCGACTCACAATCGGCCGGAGCACCTACGGGCGTGTCTCGACGCGCTCGCCGACCAGACCGAGCCGGATGTGCCGTTCTCCGTCGTTATTGTTGACGACGGATCGGAAACGCCGGCGGTCGTGGAGCGTGGCGATCTTCCATTCGACGTCCGCATCGTTCGTCTTGACGAGAACGTCGGCCGCGCAGCCGCCAGAAATGCCGGCATCGAACGCGCGGAGTCGGATGTCGTGATCTTCCTGGACGACGACATACGGCCGCTGGATGGTTTCGTCCGCGCCTATGCTGAGCGACTGGACCCGCGTGGATCGGAAATCGGGATCGGCGACGTCCGATTCCACCCCGACATCCCTCGCGACGGGCTGACGCGGTACCTCGAAACGCGCGGCGTCGGCAAGCTGGCTCCCGAAGAGGCCATACCGTACCGTTACTTCCTGACGTACAACAGCGCGGTCCCGACGAGGCTTCTACGGGAGGTCGGCGGCTTCGACGAGCGGCTGCGCGCATGGGGTGGCGAGGATATGGAACTCGCGTTGCGCCTGGAGCGCGCGGGGGCGACGTTTTCACGTGTCCCGGACGCACGGGCGCTACATGCCCACCGCAGGACGGTCGACGGCGTGTGGGAGGTCTCCCGCGCGTTCGCTCGCGATTCGATGCCTATACTCTTCGAGAAGCACCCAGAGCTGATCCGCGTACTCCGAGCGGACATGCTCGGATCGGGACGCGTCGCGCCGCGTGGCCACCGGCTGCGTCGACTCGTGCTTCGCGCGGTGACGAGTCCGGTTCTGGCGGCGGTGGTGCGCCGGATGATATCCTGGTTTCCGCGAACGCCCTGGCCGGATCGTGCCTATGACTACCTGATCGCGGCGGCGTGGCGCAGTGGGCTCGACGATGCGCGTGGGAGGGACGAATGATGTTCCGGCGAATCGCGTGGTCTGCGGCGACGCTCGCCGCGTCCGCTCTCGGCATGTCCTGCGTCGGCGACGACCTGCACGTCAGGGCGGTCAGCGCCCAAGGGCCGCCCACGACTTCCATCGACGCCACCCTTGTTCGCGTCGTTGGTCGACGCGGTACGGGGCCGGGCGAGTTCGTCCGGCCGACGGGCGTTTCGCTGAACGCCCTGGGGCAAGCGTTCGTCGTGGATACCGGGAACGAACGGGTGCAGATGTTCGACCGCGATGGAGAGTACGTGATCGAACTCGGTGGTTTTGGATGGGATGATCGGCAGTTCAACCAGCCGCTGGGAGTCAGCGCCGCCGCGAGCCTGGATATCTGGGTCGCCGACACGCAGAACAGGCGTATTGCGCATCTCGACTCCCGGCTCCATTGGCTCGGCGCACTGGACGAAGAGGTGAGCGATGGGGAGGCCGACGACCTCGGGTTCCCCACCGACGTCGCCGAGGGGGCAGACGGGTGGCTCTGGTTCGTCGACCGTGATGATGACCGGCTTCGCAGGCTTTCGCCTTACCCTGTGACGGCGGACGCAATGGGCGAGCGGCTGCGCTATGGCAGGCTCTCCGATCCCGAGGGTATCGCAATCGCTCCGGACGGTTCGATCATCGTCGCGGATACCGGGAACGACCGGCTCGTGGTGTTCGACCAGTTCGGCAACATGATGCGATCCTGGGGCGAGGGCGTGCTGTCGCGTCCGTCGGGGGTCCACGTTACCACGTCCGGGGACGTTGTGATCGCCGATACCGGCAACAGGCGTGTGCTGTTGCTGAACCGGCTACTGCATCCCGTTGGAGAGATTACCGGTGTGGAGGTACCGCGCGACGTGGCCACGCATCGCGCGAACCAGCTCTGGGTGACCGACTCGCAGGCCCACCGTGTCCTCATCTACGGCCTCTCCCGGACGGTGGATTGAGACGCGATGCGCCGGGTCATCTCCGCCAGCCGCCGGACAGACATCCCGGCGTTCCACCTGCCGTGGCTGGTGGAACGACTCCGCGAGGGACACGTCGACGTCGCCAATCCCTTCAACCGCACGCAGGTGAAGCGTGTCAGCCTGCGCCCGGCGGATGTTTCCTGGATAGTGTTCTGGTCGCGGAACTACGGTCCGTTCCTCAGGACGCGCGAGGCATTCAGCGACTACCGCGTGGCGTTCCATTTCACCATCACCGCCGGCCACGAGGTGATGGAGCCCGGCGTGCCCGCGATCGAAACGGCGCTCGATCAGGCGAGGCTTCTTGCATCGGCATACGGTGGCGACAGGATATTCTGGCGGTACGATCCGCTTGCGTGGTGGCGAGATGCAGGCGATGTCCTCCGCACGAACCACTCGGTAGCCGTGTTCGAGCAGCTCTGCCGGGAACTCTCCCCGCTAGGCGTACGACGCTGCATCACCAGCGTCGCGACGTGGTACCGGAAGGCGCGCATCCGCGCGTCGCGTGTCGAGCCCGCGCTGAGTCCGGCGGATCCGTCGGCAGGCGACATCGCAGCCGTGTACTCAGAGATACGCGATGTGGCAGAGGCATACGGGATCGAACTCGCCGCGTGCTGTTCGTCGCCGCTGCTTGAGCTGGGCGCGCAGAGCGCGAGGTGCATTGACGCCGAATCTCTCTCGCGCCTCGGCGGCGAGCGCGTCAGCCACGCGCGGACGCCCACACGAGATGGATGCGGCTGCACCGCCGCGCTGGACATCGGCGACTACGAACTCCAGCCGTGTCGGTACGGCTGTCTCTACTGCTACGCGAAGCCGCTGTAGCCCGCCCTACTCCGCGCTGAGCCGGGCCGCCGCGTCGTCCTCGACGAGCGCGCCGTATAGCTCGGGCCGACGGCGGGAGCGCATCCTGTGCGGTGGCGCGACCTCTGCGAGTTCGATCTCAAGATGCGTGATCGCGTCTTTCTGCTCGTGGACGACGATCAGAACGCCTTCCGCGCCGTATGCTACGGTCTTCAGCGGGTGACAGAAGACGACCGGCAGATTGTTCTCGTGGGCGCGGGTGGCGATGATGGCGTCGTTCACGCCCTGATGGAATCCGTACGACGGTATGAGAATAGCCTGCGCGCCGTCGAGCATGAGCGCGCGAGCGACCTCCGGAACCCGCCGGTCGAAGCAGATCATGCAGCCGACGCGGCCGATGTCGGTGTCGAACGCGCGGATGTCCGGCCCGGGGCGGTTGTACGATCGCACGTCCGGGTAGCCTTCCTGGAAGTGCGTCTTGCGGTAGCTCCCGGCGTCCTCGCCGTCTCGGCCGATCCAGAGCGCCGTGTTGTAGACTTCGTGGCCGATTCGTTCCGCGAAGCCGATGAGCGCGTTCACGCGGTGCGCCCGGCAGAATGCGCGGAACTCGGCGATGACCGGGCCATCCAGCGGCTCGGCGATGGCCAACAGCTCGTCTCCACGGTCCTGGGATGTCGCTTCGCCGACGACGTACCCCTCAAGACAGCCCTCCGGAGTCATGATGACGTCGGGCTCGGTTCGCACGGCGTCGGACATGAACGCGAGCATCTTCTCGGCGTTCGCGTCCTTCTCCCACTTGCCGGGCATGATGGCGCAACTCGCGATACGGGCCTTCGCCACGGGTGCCTCCTCGATTCCGGATAACGAAACGGGCGACACCGCTCTCGCGACCTCGCCCGCTACACCTGAGCCAGCCAGTTCTATTCGGATCTGAACTTCCGCCCGATGGCTTTCCGCCAGTCGAACTTGCTTTCGAAATCGTACACGTCGACGAAGTCGTCGATGCTGTCTTCGTCGGTCTTGCCCATGAGGCCGGCGTTCACCAGCGCAAAGACGATTTCCCCGAAGTCGCGCGTCTCGGCGACTCGCCAGTGGTCGAACACCGTCTTCGTCATCGGTCCGAACTGCTTGAGCGCGAACTCGCCGATGCCCTGCAACAGTTCCTGCCCGGAGACGTGTCGAGATTCACCCTCGCGCTCGATATGGGTAACGGTGTACTGCAGCGCCTCGAAGATGAAGAAGAACGCCTCCTTGCGGTACCGCCCGTCTCCCTCGGCGACTATCTCGACCTTCTCCACCAGTTCGTTATTCGTCATCGGTACATCGGCATCTAGACGTGTGTCCCCGGTCGTTCGCTGTCAGAAGTCCAGCGACTCGTTCTCTCTGCGACGGCGCCTGCGGGTGGTGGCGACATCCTGGCCGTCCACATTCCACGTGAGGACGGTCAGCTCCGCGCGGTTCTTGGACATCACGAGCACAACGCTCGGCACATCGGGTCCCATGGTTCGCGCGCCGAACGGAGTCGTGATCTGGAAATAGAGGTCTACGGATCTGCGATAGAGCCCGGCACGGATCGGTGCGCGGCCCGGTTGCGCGGGGAGCGAGTCGCGCCTTACCACGACCGGCTCGTGCTGAACGATGTCAACGGGCTCGTGCATGATATCGTCCTGCCCGCGAAGGTAGATGTTCCAGAACTTCGTGTCGAGCGAATTCACGCTGAACGTCGAGCGCAGGTTCAGCTCGATGCGCATCAACGAGTCGGGACGATGCTTCGCGCGGTATGCTTCCCAGTGCCTGCTGTAGCAGTCGGTCTGTTCCACCGTATCGAGGTTGCACGTGTCGGCGATCTCGGAGGCTATGACGTCCTCGCCGTACAGCACGGCTTCCACGAGGAGCTTCGGCCCTTCGTCGCCGCCCGCGAGCGGGTCCGGAACGGTGGCACGGGTCGTCCAGTCGACGCGGACGAGGCTGTCGTCCCGGACGCTGGCTCCGCTGTATTCGAGCGGATACGGCACCGCAAGCGTTGGCACCGGCTGGGTGCCGCCCTTCGGCCCGCATCCGACAACGGAGATCGCCGTTGCCGCCATCGTGATGATCGCCCGCTGCACTATCGACATTTTCGCCATCCTGATTCCGTGCGAGTTCGCGGCGCTTCGCACCTGCGCCCGAACCCCTGAAGTATACGCGGCCTCGTTCGGAATCGTCAACCAGCATGCCCCCGCAGAACTTGCCGGAAACAGCCGTGAGACGATACCTTTAGACCCATGTCCCTACTCGATTCCATTGAACTCCCGAACGGCGAGATAGATTCCAGCGAGACCGCTCCCGCGGGGCCGCTCGTAGATCTGAAGCGGCTCCTTCCCGATGAGCTTCGAGATTTCCTGACGAGCCACGGCAAGGAGCGGTACCGGGCGAACCAGTTGCTGCGTTGGATTCACGAGCGCGGCGTCTCGGACTTCAGCGAGATGACCAATCTCTCGAAGGAGTTTCGCGCCGAGCTACCGGCCCGCGCTCGCATCGAGCGTCTCCCGGAGATCGCGCGGACGACTACCGACGATGGCTCCACGACGAAGCTGCTGCTCGGCTTGGGCGATGGGCGGCGCGTGGAGGCCGTCGCGATGCACGACGGCAAGCGCAGGACGGTGTGCGTTTCCTCGCAGGCGGGTTGCGCGCTTGGGTGCGAATTCTGCGCAACCGGGCAGCTCGGCCTGCTGAGGCAACTCAGCGCCGGCGAGATAGTCGATCAGCTATACCGCGCGGCCGATCTGTTTCGCGCGGAGGGATACACTGACAGGCCCGTCACCAACGTCGTCTTCATGGGTATGGGCGAGCCGCTTCACAACTACGATGAGGTGCTTCGCGCGATACGACTGATAGGCCTGGAGATGGGCCTGGCGATATCCGCGACGAAGGTGACGATCAGCACGGCTGGCCTCGTTCCGATGATCAGGCGTGTCGCGGTTGACATGCCGAAGGTCGGCCTTGCCGTCTCCCTGAACGCCACCACGGACGAAGTGCGGGATAGGATCATGCCGGTGAATCGTCGCTGGCCACTCTCCGAGCTGCTGGATGCCGCGCGGGAGATGGCGGCGGCGACCGAGCGCCGGCGGGTGACGTTGGAGTACACGCTGATAGACGGTGTGAACGACAGCGACGACGATGCTCGCAGGCTCGCGAAGATAGCGTCGACGCTGCCGTGCAAGATAAATCTGATCCCTTTCAACCCGGTTCCCGAACGCCCGTTCCGCCGGCCCGCGAACGGTCGGATCGATCGTTTCTATAAGATATTGTGGGATAAGCACTTCACGGTGACGGTTCGCTGGAGCAAGGGTGATGACATCGCCGCGGCGTGCGGCCAACTTCAGGCGGCTCAGCCAGAAGTCCCGCGCGAACGTGTAACACTGCAGGGCGCGGACGGGTCATAGGTGTAGACGCGGTACGTATGTCCGGACAATTCGCGACCACAAGGAGACCATCGTGCATAGCAGGCTTCTGAAGCTGATCGCGGCAGCGATCCTGTCGCTCATGCCCGTCCAGGCGGCGGCCCAATCCCTCGAGGAACGAGTCGTCGAGCTTCGTCTCGACAACGGCTTGCTCTTCCTGCTCGTAGCGCAGCCCGACCGAGCGCCCACGTTCTCCGGGACGATCATGGTAAAAGTGGGCGGCGTGGACGAGCCGCTCGGACAGACCGGGCTTTCCCACATGTTCGAGCATATGGCCTTCAAGGGTACGCCGTGGATCGGCACCACCGACTACGAGTCGGAGCTTCCGCTGCTTGAGCGCATCGACAGCGTTGCGGTAGCGTACACGGCCGCGCTGGCGACGGTATCCATGGATGATCGTGAGATCCTCGGCGCGCTGGAGCGCCGCGCGAAGGAGTCGCTGGGCGCCGAATCGGCCCAAGCTGGACCTGCGCAGGCCGCGTGGGACGTCGCGCGAGCCCTCGCGGACACGCTCGCGGAAGGACCGGACGCGTACCCGTCGCTGGGAACGTACGTTCGCGTGAAGGAGCTGATGGCGCGGCATCAGGATCTGATGCAGGAGCACCGTCGGTACGTCGTGAAGGACGAACTCACGCAGATCGTCAAGGTGAATGGCGGCGTCGGGATGAACGCCGCGACGGGCATAGACCTCACGATGTACTACGAGGAATTCCCAGCGAATCGTATTGAGCTCTGGGCGATGCTGGAGTCCCAGCGGTTCATGTACCCCGTGATGCGCGAGTTCTACAGCGAACGCGACGTCATAATCGAGGAACGCCGGGGGCGATATGACGACGGTCCGGAAGGCAAGCTGTATGAGAACTTCATGGCGGCGTCGATGATCGCGCATCCCTACGGGCGGCCGATAATCGGATGGCGTAGCGATATCGAACAGGCCAGCGCGGACGCGGCGATCGCGTTCCGGGAGCTCTACTACGTTCCAGGGAACACGGTAGGCGTGCTTGTGGGCAACTTCGATGTCGACGAGACCAGCGCGCTGGTAGAGCGGTATTTCGGTCGTATCCCTCCGGCGTCGCAACCCGTGCCTACGATACCGACGGTGGAGCCCGCCCAGGCGGGCGAGCGCCGCGTGGAGGTTGAGTTCGACGCCGAGCCCATGGTGATGATTGGCTTCCACAAGCCCAACTACCCGCATCCCGACTCATACGTGTTCTCCGTGATCGCCAACATCCTGCGGCACGCGGGAAATTCGTCGCGTTTCTACCGCGAACTCGTGAATGCCGGAATCGCCAGCAGCGTGAGCGTGTACGAGGAATCCCCCGGCGAGCGGTACGACAACCTGTTCGAGATCCAGGCGAGTCCCATTGCGCCGCACACCACCGCCGACGTCGAGGCGGAGATCTACCGAATTCTCGGAGAGCTGGCGAGCGTACCCGCTCCCGAGCTTGAGATTCAGAAAGCGAAGAATCAGATCGAGGCGCGCTTCATCCGCGGGTTGACGGACAACGCACATCTCGGGTTCCTGTTGGCTTACAGGCAGCTCATCGGTGGTGACTGGCGGCTGCTTGTGACGCACAGCGATATCGTCAGCGACGTCACCGCGCAGGACATTCAGCGCGTCGCCGCCAGATACTTCCAGCGGACGAACCGGACAGTGGCGACGCTCGCTCGCCCCGATGCCCAGTAGACGCACGACACGGAGCTTGAGATCCATGACTTGCACGATAAACTACATACTCCGGGCATCGCTGGCCCTGAGCGCGACCACGCTTCTGGTCGGCGGGTGCATGCAGCCCGCCGCGGAGATCGCCCCGGCGGGTGATGGGGCGAGCCTGCCGAACCGGCCCGAGGAGCTTCCGGCGCTATCCACGCTGGAATTCGATACACCCGAGCCATACGTTACCACGCTGCCGAACGGCATGAAGCTGTTCGTCCTCGAAGACCACAGCCTCCCCCTCGTCAACATCGACGTGCTCGTCGGCTGCGGGGCTCGCGTGGACGACCTGGGTCAAGTGGGTACCGCCGCGTTCACCGCCAACACGATGCGGCGCGGCGGGACGGAGAAATTTCCCGGCAACGCGCTGGACGATACGCTCGACTTCCTCGGAGCGAACCTCTCGGTGGGAATGGGAATCGAGGCTGCCAACGCCAATCTCAACGTGTTGACCGAGCATCTCGATACCGGTCTGGAGATACTCGCGGACGTGCTCATGCATCCGGCCTTCCCGCAGGAGAAGATCGACGAACTGAGCCGGGTCACCATTGAAAGTATCCGGCGTCGGAATGACGATCCCCGTGAGATTGGTCGCCGGAAGTTCCGACAGCTGGTCTACGGCACGGACAATCCCTGGGCGCGCCAGCTCGAAATCGAGGACGTGAACCGGGTTACGCGCGATGCGCTTGTGGCGTTCCACCAGACGTGGTTTCGCCCGAACATCACCTCGATGGCGATTGCCGGCGACATCGACGCCGATGAGATAGTGGCCGCGATCGAGGACGCGTTCGCCGAGTGGGAGTCGGCGCCCGTGCCGGAGATCGCGCCGACCGTTCCGAATTCCATGGAACCCGGCGTGTACATCTACGAGAAGGACGTCGCGCAGGCGGCGATACGCATGGGTGGGGTAGGTATGCCCCGACACAGCCCCGATCAGTACGCGGTCAAAGTGATGAATCGCATATTCGGCGTCGGGGCCACCACCTCGCGCCTGGGCACGGAGGTGAGGTCGAATCGCGGGCTGGCGTACTCCGTCGGCGGTGCGGTATACTCCGATCCCGATCCGAGCCAGGGAATGTTCGTGGCGGCGGCGGGCACCCGCGCGGACAAGGCGAATGAGGTGATCGGCGTGATGCGCGCGATCATCGACAGCATGGACACGCAGCCGATCACCGATGCCGAACTTCGGTCCTCGAAGGATCAGATTGCGAACTCGTTTGTCTTCGCGTACTCCTCCGCCGACCAGATAGTCTCGCGTCAGATGTCGATGGAGTACGAGGGCTACCCGGACGACTACCTCGATACCTACATTGAGCGCATCGAGGCCGTAACGGCGGAGGACGTGCAGCGCGTCGCCCGGGAATACCTCGACGCGGAGAACCTGCGCATCATCGTCGTCGCGAATCCCAGCGATTTCGACCGTCCGCTGGATGAGTACGGAACCGTCAACGTCCTGCCGAGCGACGTGGCAACCGGGACGGAGTCGGCGGAGTAGAAGCGCCGTACGAGTGGGTCGAACACTATGTGAATGGCGAGGTCGCGTCACCCGGCGCGACCTTGTTCGTTCGGAGAGGGAGTTGCGTGGATTACGGCGTCATCATGGCAGGTGGGAAGGGCACGCGCCTGTGGCCTGAGGGCCGTGCAAGCCTGCCGAAACAGCTCCTGAAGCTGACGGAGTCCCGCTCGCTCCTTGAGCAGGCGGTGACTCGCCTCGCTCCGCTGATTCCTCCCGAGCGCCAACTCATCGTCACAACGCGAGAGTACGCGGAGCCCATCGCCGAGACGCTGCCCGATTTTCCGCGAGAAAACATACTCGCCGAGCCGATAGGAAGGAACACCGCACCGTGCGTAGGGTGGAGCGCGATCAAGGTGCTTGAACGCGATCCGGACGCCGTCATCGCCGTGGTCACGGCAGACCACGTTATCACCGACGAGGAGGTGTTTCGCGCGGATGTCAGCGCGGCGCTCGCCGTTGCCGCCGCGGAGCCGACCATCGTGACGATCGGATTAGTCCCGACGCGTCCGGAGACGGGTTTCGGCTACATCCGGTTTGCGGGAGAGGCAATCGACGTGCATGGCATCAGCGTCTACGAGGTTGCCGAGTTCCGCGAGAAGCCCGACGAGGATACTGCCAGAGCGTATATCGCCGCCGGCACGTACCTGTGGAACTCCGGCATGTTCATGATGCGAGCATCACACGCGCTGGACATGTATCGCCGGCATCTGCCCGCCCATTTCGCCGGCCTCGAACTGATTCAGCAGAGCTTGGGTGGGCAGTCGGAGGGCGCGGTCACCGCGCAGGCCTACAAGGCGTTCGAGCCGGTCTCGATCGACTACGGGATCATGGAACGCGTGGACCGCGCGCACGTTGTGCCGGGCGATTTCGGCTGGTCGGATGTAGGAACGTGGCCGTCGCTGGAACAGGTCGTGGCCGCCGACGACGACGGCAACATCGTGTCCGGACGGCATGTAGGTGTAGATACCCACGGCTGCATCATCCGGTCGAACGGTCGAACCATCGCCACTCTTGGCGTAGACGACCTGGTAATCGTCGAGACTCCCGACGCCGTGCTCGTCTGTCCCAAGGATCAGGCCCAGCGTGTTCGCGACGTCGTCCAACGGCTTGAGCAGGACGGTCGCTCCGACCTCGTGTAGCCCCGCCGCAACGCGGTCAGGGTGGGGGCTCGACGCTGCCGCCGCTACCATTCTCACGATCCCCCTCGAGTGTCGCCTTCGCATCGGTGCGCCCCGACCGCGTTCCCGGAGGATGGAGAAACATGCCAGGCATCAGATATCCGCAGAGCGTCGTCGGTATCGCCGGCTCCGGCGCCACGTTGACCATCCGAACGCGTGAATCGATCACGGTAGAAGTGCTCGATGCGCCGGACGGCGTTCGACCGCATGGTGGCGCGGTTACGGGCTCGGGCGAGGTGACGGTGCGGCTTTCCGCGCGGAGCCGCGTGGAGCGTGGCACGATACGGCTGCGGGTTACCGGCGGGACCGACGGCACGGTACGTGAGGTGTCGCTGCCGGTGCGAATCTGGGGTCCGCGCATGAGTTTCATCTGCCTCGCACAGTCGAGCAATCGCCACGCCGGATGGGACCCACGCCCCATGGCGCAATACTACCGTCGAGACGATGACGAACTCGTGACGTACGATAGCGACGACGAGGGGAACCACGCGTGGGTCCATGCTCGGAAGCTTGAGCGCATCTTCCACAAGTGGGGAACGCCGATCACGTGGCTCATCGACGACACCGTTGCGGCGGAGCAGGCGTCGCAGATATCCGCGTGGCACGCCGAGTTCGGCGACGCGGTGGCGTATCTGCCGCGCTCGTATTTCTACTTCAACAAGCGCAACTACAACCTCACGCACCGTTGCGACGAGATCGCGGAGATCATTCGCCCGGAGATCGATCGGTTGGAGACCGCGTTCGCCGACGCGGACTGGCCCGTGTACTGCCGCACGATGGGTGCCGACCAGTGGGTCGGATCTCCCGGCACCGGGCTCGTGGCGGCCGCGCGCGCGCTGGGTTTCAGCGCTCAGTGGGGAATAGGGTACGACCACGACACGTGCGACACGAGCATGTACCACAAAGGCACGCCGTGGGATGTGTACAAGCCGCGCGACGGCGATTTCCGCGTGCCGGGTGCCGCCGGCGATTTCTGGCTCTTCCAGTGGACGACGCGCGATCTGTTGAACACGTCGTATTTCGCTCCCCGCGTCGGGTCGACGACCTTCAGCACCGACGCGGACGACATCAAGTACAACGGCATCCCGCGGTTCCAGATGGACTACTACGCGCGCCTGCTGGAGGAGTATCGCCGCAATCTGAGCCACCATGACGTGAACGTGTTTCTTGTTCACCAGGAGGACCACGACTCGCACATCCATGAGAGCAACCGCGTACTCGAGGCGTTCGTCGATCAGGTCCACGAGCTTGAGACGTTCGCGACCATGGACGAGATCGTTGCGTGGCTCAACTGTCGGTACGCGCCGGAGGAGCACCCGTGCCAGCTCATCGAGATGAACGATCCGCTGACCTGTCACGCCCAGATGAAGCACGCGTCGGCTGCCGGCGACATCCCGTCGCGGTTCGCGGAGAACGAATCATGGGCACGCGAGGGAAAGGCGAACCCGCCGCACGTGGCGTACTACGGCTCGGACATGCTCTGGATATTCGAGGAGGGCGCGAACGTTCCGAAGATATTCTACAACTACGCCCGGTCCGGCGAGTACGAATTCGTCGAGGACGGCGAATATCCGACAGAGCCGATCCCCGAGATCGCGGGACTGTCGCTCGACGGCAAACGCGTCGGGAACGAGCTGGAGCTGCGCGTCTCGTTCGATTCGTCGGACGCCGTGGAATGCCTGCCGGTGGCCGTTTGGCACGAGTCGTTGTTCGGTTTGGTTGAGGGGCTGACATCCGGTCGGGACGCGTCGGGAAGCGCAGTGCGCGTGTGGCGCACCGAGCGCGCGACCGTCGTCCACATTGTGGGCGTTCAGAAGGGGCGCAACGAGCGCGTCGTGTCCATTACGTCTGACGACTGACGCCGCGCTCCGCCGTCAGGTGGTGTAGTCGGCGTTGATGCGGACGTAGTCGTACGAGAGGTCGCACGTGTACATCTCGGCGTGGGCGCCGCCCGACCCGAGGTCGGCGGCGATGGTCAGCGCCGGCTGACGCGCTATGCGCTCGGCGTCCGCGTGGTCGAACGACGTCGGCTGCCCGTCCTCGAATACGAGCAGGTCGTCAAGCCGGATTCTCAACCGGTGCGGGTCGAACTGTGCCCCCGATCGCCCAAGCGCAGCCGCTATGCGCCCCCAGTTCGGATCGTTACCGAAGACCGCCGTCTTCACCAGTGGCGACTCGGCGACAGTCCTCGCGGCGCGGAGTGCATCGTCGTCGCTCAGCGCTCCGTCTACCCGCACGGTAACAAAGGTGGTGGCGCCTTCCCCGTCTTGCGCGATCTTCCGGGAGAGTTCCCCGCACAGCGCGGTGAGTTCGTGCGCGAACGCGGCGAAGGATTCCGTGCCGGGCTCGATTTCCGGCGCGTCCGCGGCGCCGTTGGCCAGTGCGAGCACCATGTCGCTTGTAGAGGTATCGCCGTCGATAGTGACCCGGTTGAAGGTCTGATCGACGGCGTCCGTGAGGGCTGAGCGAAATGCCGTGGCGGAGAGCGCCGCGTCGGTCGTGATGAACGCGAGCATGGTGGCGAGGCGCGGGGCGATCATCCCGGCGCCCTTGCACATCCCGCCGATGGTGACTCGGGTACCGGCGACATCTAGCGTGCGTACGGCGGTCTTCGGCACCGTGTCGGTTGTCATGATGGCGCGGGCGGAGGTATCGCCGCCATCCGGGCCGAGAGCGTCCACAGCGGCGGCGATGCCGGGCGCGATCCGGTCCATGGCCAGCGGCCGCCCAATGACGCCTGTCGATGCCACGAGCACTTCGCCAGCATCGCAGCCCAGCGCGGCGGCGGTACGGCAGCACATGTGGACCGCGTCGGCTTCCCCGCGGTCGCCCGTGCAGGCGTTAGCGTTGCCCGCGTTCACGACGATGGCGCGGGCTGTGCCGTTCTCAATGTGTCTACGCGACACGTCAACGGGCGCGCCGCACACGAGGTTGGTGGTGAACAGGCCCGCCGCGCATGCCGGTCGGTCCGACGCGATCACCGCCAGGTCGAGGGCGGAGTCGGTCTTCACTCCGGACGCCACGCCCGAAGCGCTGAAGCCGAGCGGCGCGCATACGCCGGTTGCCTCTGACACGTGTATCCTCCGATCGATCGCCATGGGACGGCAGGCGACCAACACGGGTATCTGAAATGGTGACCGCTCGCGTCCCTGCCTCCGCTCAGGCATCCACCATGCAGCCGCGGATGTATGCCGCGAACCGGTCGACGCCCGGGATCGGCGGCTCCTTCTCTTCATACTCGATGCTGATGTACCCGTCGTACCCGGCCTCGCGCATGGTCCGGACGACCTGCCGGTAGTCCACCATCTCCCGCCCATCGCCCTGGCGGTATGCCTTCTTCGCATGGGTGGTCGCGGTGTACGGCGCGCACTGGGCGAACTGGTCATACACGTCGCCGGTGAAGTTCCCGTAATCGAGGTTGATCCGCACCCACGGGCTGTCGAGCGGCGTGACAAGCGCCAGAGTTCCCGCGGCGTCGCTCGTGAGTCCGCCGTGGTTCTCCAGCGCGAGGACTACGCCTTCACGCTGGGCGACCTCAGCGCACTCCGCGAGGCCGTCGCGTACCCAGTCCTCCGCAACGGACCGTTCGACGCCCTCGGGCTGCGCGCCGGCGAAGACGCGTAACACCGACGAGCCGAGGATGGCCGATTTCTCGACCCAGTCCTTCACCATGGCGATCTGGCTCTCGCGCGCGGCCGCGTCGGCGTTGGCGAAATTGCCTCCGACGGCGGTGCCCGAGATGTCGAGGCCGCGCATGAACGTCTCGCGCTTGATGTAGACGAGATACTCCTTCGTCTGCTCGGGGAAGTAGTACGACGTGAGTTCGACGCCGTCGAAGCTCAGCTCGGCGGCAAGGTCGAGGAACTGCTCCATGGTCATCTGGTCGTTCGTGAGGAGGTCGCGGTACGAGTACGCGCAGGTGCCGAGTTTCATGGCGGGGATGCCTCCGTGCGTCGGGTATCGTTGGTGAGCGCAGGTACGACAAGCTACGATTCTCCGCGACTGGGACCCAGTGGCGGCCGTGTGCCGTATCGCTATTCCGCGAATTGGTAGGATATTACGTACTGACACTTGCTCGGCAGGCGATGGACGAGCATCTTGCATCTGTGGCGACAGCGATCGGACCGCTGATCCGTCTGGCTGGTAGCGGGGGCGCGGGATATGCCTGAACTGAACAACAACAGACGTGCGGGAGTCCTCCCGGGCATACTCAAGTCCCTCGGCCATCTGATCCGCGGGCCTCTCCTGCTGGCGCTGACCGCTCACCAGGCAGTACCCTCCGCCACACTTGTTGCTGCCGAGGACCTCGAAATCGATCAGGCGATTCGGCGACTGCACGAAGCGGCGCCGACGATTTCCAGACGCCAGTATGACGAGTTGAAGTACCGTGTGGAACGGGAACTACTCGGTGGCGACCTGAACGCCGCGGAGGTCTACCTTTCAAGGCTGACGGCGACGACAGCCATCAGCGATGGTGACGCTGACGTACGAGGGTTCGCAGAGGCCATCGAGCGTCGTCGTGCGGCTGCCGCAGCGCTTGGGACCCTTCGGGAATCGCCAACACTGGCGCCGGTTGCTCTCGTCCGCGCAAGGCTTGACCAGTGCATGGATGCCGGAAATCTCGTGTGTGCGCGGGAGGCTCTGGGACTGCTCAGTGGCGGGGTACCGGCTTCGGATCTATCGTCGCTGGAACAGTTGATCGACGTTGAGACCGCCCGCGATCGCTTGGCGATGTTCATGCCCGAGCACCCTTCGCCCTACCTCCCCAGTGTTCGCGCCACGTATGACTCGGTCATCAGTGCCGCGCAGTGCGACGGGACGGATCTGCCCTGCCTTGAACTAATCCTCAACGTGATGAGTCGCGTACTCATAGATCGACAGATGGCCGCCTCTGTGGACCTGCTGAGATCGGGTAATGTTCCGGCGGCAGAGCAGCGGATCGCGTGGGTGCTGAGTCTCGTGCTGCCCTCGGATGATGACGCAGCCGTCGACGCCCTTGCGGCGATGGTTGATCTCGACGCGATCACGCGAGAGACGCTCCGGTCGATACAGCAGGGGCACGAACCGGACATTCTTGCCAGACAACTCGTCCGCGCGACGCGAGCGGCGGCGCGAGTCGATGAGCTGGTGCGCGAGACGTTTCCAGTCTCGCTTGGCGAGAACGGCATTCTCGTGGACGCGCGCGATCCGCTGGTTGTGTCCACCACGGGCGTGTCCGGCAGTATTGCTTCACGTTATGACATCGATCTGCCGGAACTCCCGGAACGGGCTCTGGCGACGCGGGATATCGAAGGGGCCGTAGAGGAGTTCAGGCGCACATTCGAGGACTTCTCCCTCTGCGCCCGTGTCGGATTGTCGAGCGACCCGGAATTCAGCGCTCTTATCGAGGTCAGCTTCACGATACTGCGCGACGGCTCCGTGCGCCATGTTCAGGTGTCGAACGCCGATCTGTCAGGCGGAGCCCTCGACATGAAGACCTTCGATGGTATCGTCGATTGCGTGACGGGGGCCGTCGAAAGGTGGCAGTTCCGGCCGGGCGACACCCCGGTGACTATGGATTATTCGTTTCCGTTCAACTGATGGACCGATTGCTCCCGGCGCGTGATCAGGCGCATCAGATAGGCTTGTCGACCAGCTCCAGGTACTCGCTGAGCATCGCGAGATTCCGCACGTAGGTGCGCATCTCGATCATGCCGTTGTCCACCCACCGCCCGTGTGAGTCGAGCGACTCGACTACAGCGCGCACGCGCGGCCGAAGTTCCGATATCCGCGCACGACGGGTGCTGGGGGTGAGAGACGCGTCCCGCGCTGCCAGATACTCCTCACGCCCCATTCCGACGATCTGCTGATACTTCTCGGCACGGCCTGCCGAGCAGGGACGGTACCAGCTATATCCCCGTTTCCGTTCCTCGCTGATCTCGTCGAACGTGTAGTGCAGCTTGCTGTCGCGATCACCGAAGATCGGCCGGTTCGTGCCCACCTCGTAGAGCCTGGCCCACCCTCGTCCATACGGAGTGGCACTGCTGCGGTACGCGAAGTAGCCTGCGGGGATGTCGATGACGCTCGATTCGAGCCACTCCAGTGCCGCGGGAATCGGAGCGAGGAACCGATCCTCGCCGGTGCGCAGATAGAGGTTGAGCAGCGTGTCGACGTTCCGCAGCGTCACCGCCGAGCAGATAGCCGGAGGCTCGAACGAGCGCGCCCACGCAGGCTCGAGATCCTCGTCGTACTGCTGCGCCCACCCCGACTGCGGCGCGGCGTACTGCGATGCGATGATGAAGTCGCCGCCCGCGAGCGCACTTGTGAGCCACCGACGGTCGGCGTAGGTCTCGTACGCCGTCAGCATGACGTCGATGCAGTCATTGATCGAGTTGTCGTTGAACGTGTAGAATCGACCGTACTCTTCCGGCAGAGGATATCTCTGCGGCCACGCGCCGTTTGCGAACTGCGCCTCCAGCATGTAGTCGAGCGCCACGATCGCGGCTTCGTGAATGGCCCTGTCGGTGTATCCCGTCTCGGCGTCGACCGCCATGAGCAGCCGGGTAGCTTCCTGCGTTGTATTGTCGTCGAATGTCCCGACGTTACGTCGCCTGCCGGGCGGACGATGGCTCGCGGTAGCGTTGCGGTACAGCCAGTCCTCCGGCGCGGACTCGTTGAACTCGATGCGATACGTCCAGCCGCCGCACTCGAGTTGCCCGTAGATCAGCGCACTTGCCGCGTCGCGAGCAGCGTTCAGAAAGAGAGAATCGCCGGTTGCTTGCCAGAGCTTGACGTACCGCAGTCCCACCCGTGGAGTGCCCGGCGGCTGCACCCACACCTGCGACCGAGTCGCGTGACCCTCGCCCCATTGATCGGTGAGGTCGGCCGTGTACCGCCAGAGGTATCCGCCGTTGACGGATACCGAGTCGCGATGGTAGGTCACCGCCGTCCGAAGGGTCTCCAGCGCCCGCTCCCGCAGGCTCGCCTCGCACGCTGCGAGGCCTAGTGTCAACGTGGCTGTCGCCAGCGTCAGTAGTGCCCGGTTGCACTTCGTCATGCGCCGGACTCTCGTCCCGGTACGGTGAACTCGCCGCTGCCAAACTCTTCGCTGATGGTGTAGGGTCTGCGGCTCTGGGATTCATAGTGCGTACGCATCACTGCCTCCATCTGGAAACCGAGCAACATGAGGAGTGTTCCCGCGAGCACGAGCACGAGCGCAGCGAGAAGCCAGGATGCAGTACTGTTCGCACCCCACACCGAGCTGATCACTGCTCCCGTGACAGCGCACACGGCGAGCGCGATCGACGCCAGGCTCAACCCGCCGAATAGCTGCATCGGCTTAGTCGCGAATGTGCGCAGGTACGCCACCCACATGAGGTCAGGTACGATCTTGAGGACCCGGTTGAACCCGTATTTCGACAGCCCGGCGCGACGTTTGTAGTGCCGCACGGGCATCTCCGTTATGCGTGCTCCAACGAGAGAGCCGTGGAGCGGTAGGAACCGGTGCATTTCGCCGTAGAGGCGCATGTCGCGGACAATGTTCCGTCGGTACGCCTTGAGAGTGCATCCGGTGTCGTGGAGGGGTACGCCTCCGAGGCGGTTGGTGAGGCGGTTGGCCACTCTCGACAGCAGCACGCGCAGGAAACCGTCCCGCCGGCCCTCCCGCCAACCGCTGACGATGTCCCATCCCTCGTCCAGCTTTTCGACGAGCATCGGTATGTCCGCTGGATCGTTCTGAAGATCGGCATCGAGCGGAACGACGACTTCGCCACGTGCCGTGTTGAAACCGGCGCCCATGGCCGCGGTCTGACCGAAATTGCGTCGAAACAGCACAACGCGGAGCATCGGGTGTTCTACTGCGAGTTCACGCAGCAGTTCGCGGGAGCCGTCGGTGCTACCGTCGTCCACGAGGATTACTTCGTACGAGAGTGGTTGATCGTCGAGCGCGTCTCGGAGCGCTGCCATCAGCGGCCGGAGGTTATCGACCTCGTTGTAGACTGGCGAAATCACGGAGATGGCACGAGTTTCCATGGTCTTCAGATCTCCGATGGTTGGTGGACCCCCGCGCCAGCTCCGATGAGAGACCACATCGCGGCCGTGCGGGTCGAGTTGCTATGCTGGAGGTCTGTTCGAGACCTCGGAGCGATACCATTCCATGAATCGAGACATGCCCTCACGAGCCGACGTGAGCGGCTCATATCCCAGCATCCTGCGCGTCTTGGAGATGTCGGCGAACGTCACCGGTGGATCGCTCTCTGGTAGCGCTTCGTCGACGATATCGGCCTCTACCCCGGTGAGGTCCTCGATGATCGATACGAACTCCCGCATCGCGATGGGATGTGAGTTCCCGAGGTTGAACACCTCGTATCCCAGGGGGCGGTCCAACGCGGCCACGATGCCGCTCACGATGTCCTCGACAAACGTCCAGTCGCGTCGCGGTAGGCCCGCGTCGTAGAGCGTGATCGGCCGGCGATTCATGATGTATTCGGTGAAGAAGTAGGGCGTCATGTCCGGGCGTCCTCGTGGCCCGTAGACGTTGAAGAGTCTGAGCACGTTCACTGTCAAGCCGTACAGGTTGTGGTAGGAGTGCGCAAGGACCTCCCCCGCCTTCTTCGTGGCGGGATATGGCGCGAGCGGCCGATCGGTCGGATCGTCTTCCTGGAACGGGATCTTGTCCGTGCGGCCGTACACCGACGACGTCGATGCGAGCACGAAATGCCTGACCTTGAACCGGGCGGCGGCTTCGAGCAGGTTCAGCGTGCCTCTGATATTGACCTCTTCGTAGAGGGCCGGATTGCTGAGTGAGTGTCTTACGCCCGCCATAGCCGCAAGGTGAATCACCGCGTCAATCCGCGCGCTCGCGAGTATCGTCTCCACCGCCTCGGCATCGCGGATGTCGTCCTCGTAGTTGCTGAACCGGGGATTGTCGAGAAACGGCGCCAAGTTAGAGCGTTTGCGGCTCGGATGGTAGTACGGGTTGAGGTTGTCGATACACCAGACGGTATCGCCTCTGTTCAGCAGGTGTTCGACGACATGGCTGCCGATGAACCCCGCGCCGCCGGTCACCAGTACGCGCATAGCGATCCTTCAGTCTATCGCCGGAGACCGCCGTGCGACGGAGCGGACCTCCCGCGCAACGGCGCGCTGAGCTGCCCGTGGCCCTGACGATACACGGCGTTGCGGAAAACGTCGAGAACGGGCGAGCGTCAGTCGTTCTCATGCTCCAACTTGAACGCCTGGTGCAGAACTCGTACAGCGGTCTCCGCCTGTTCCTCGCGTACGATGCAGGAGATCTTGATCTCGGACGTACTGATCATCTCGATGTTTATGCCGTTCTCGGACAATGTCTCGAACATCTTCGCGGCAACACCCGAGTGTGAGCGCATGCCGATCCCGACCAGCGAGACCTTGGCGATGGTGTCGTCGGATACGATTTCCGCCGCTCCGATATCACGTTGTATGATGAGGCACGCGTCCATCGCCTTGCGAAGGTCGGGCCGCGGAACGGTGAACGACAGGTCGGTGTGGCCCGCGTGAGAGACATTCTGCACGATCATGTCGACGTTGATGTCCGCTTCGGCCATGCGGCGGAACAACTGCGCCGCGATCCCGGGGCGATCCGGGACCTCTCTCAGCGTGATCTTGGCCTCGCTCATGTCGTGCGCGACTCCGCGAACGAGGACGTCCTCCATATTCACGTCTACCTCCCGAATGATCGTTCCCGTCGCTTCGCTGAAGCTCGAGCGCACGTGGATGACCGCGCCATGCTTCTTCGCGTATTCTATCGACCGCGCCTGCGTGACCCGGGCGCCCAGGCTTGCCAGTTCGAGCATTTCGTCGTGGGTGATTTCCGCCAGCTTGCGAGCCTCGGACACGACCCGTGG
>CAZEAI010000001.1:0-202746 GCA_964510105.1 uncultured bacterium | reverse complement strand
CGCACCCAGCCCCCACCTCCCGACGCTCGAAACAATCCCTCTGAACTCCCAGCGTAATCCCAGCATTTCTCAACAGTGATCCCAAGCGGCGTTGACAGTGACGTAACCGGTCGCTATTGTAACAGGCTTCCGGACGTTCATCACGCTACTCCTACGACGCGACGAAATCCACCGAACCCGTGATCACGGGCGCCATCGGTGGCACGCTCGCCGGGATACTGCAAACCATGCCAGCTCACGTATCGAACAGGCGTCCGCCCGCAGTCGTTGCCCGCGCTGTCGATAAGTCGTGCGGCTCGGACGAATCCGTCTTGCTCTGGCAGCGGACGGACATAGGTCTGAGCGGCGACTTCGACGATCGCTGGCTCGCGATCACGAATCGGCGACTGGCGGTCGCGACGAATGGCGACGATCCCGACCTCGTGCGCGAGATTCCCCTGGATGACGTTCGCGAAATCAGCGTCGTGAATCGCATCGGGTACGTCGCGCTCCAGGTTGAACTCGCCGAGCACCGCGAAGACATCGTGCGAAGCTCCAATGCACGCGCCGGAGCGTTCCACCAGATCGTGCGGAGCATCACCGACTGGAAGAAGGCGGACGACGGCGACCTCGAATTCGCCATCGAGGAAGAAGAGGAGCTGTTCTGCGAGACGTGCGGACGGCTGCTCGTCGAGAAGGGCGGGTTCTGTCCGGCGTGCCTGAAGCGGACCCGCGTCGTCGGCCGCTTGTGGAGCTACATGCGTCCGCACTGGCGCAAGGCGCTGTTCATGACAGCGCTGATGTCCGGCGCGGCGGCGTTCGGCGTTGTTCCACCGTACATGACGAAGATCCTCGTCGACGACGTGCTTCTTGGAGCCGGCGATACGAACCTGCTTCTCCTGCTCGTACTTGTCCTCGTCCTCGTGTACACCGTTTCGATGGGGCTCCGTATCGTGCAGGGGCGCATCGCCGGGTGGCTCGGGTCGCGCATCATGCACGATGTTCGATTCGACCTCTACCAGAGCATCCAGGCGCTGACGTTCCGCCGATTCGACCGTACACAGGTCGGGACGCTTATGTCGCGTCTGCTGCACGACACGGAACGCCTGAACTACATGATGACCGACATCGCGGCGTGGTTTGTCCCGATGCTCCTCCAGCTCTTCGGAATCGTGATCGTCCTGTTTGCGATGGACTGGTTCCTGGCAGTGTTCATGCTGATACCGCTCCCGTTGTTCGTGTGGGGCATGACGCGGTTCCATACCGTCATCCACCGGCTGTTCCATCGCCATTGGAAGCGCAAGGACCGGATGAGCGCCGTTGCGAACGACAGCCTCACCGGCCTGCGTGTGGTGAAGGCGTTCGCTCAGGAACCTCGCGAGATCGATCGATTCGAGGGGCACAGCGAGGGCGTATTCGAGGCGGCGACCCGCCAGGAGCAGATGTTCGCCACGTTCTTCCCGATGCTGGATTTGCTCGTGATGAGCGGCAGCTTCCTCGTGTGGTACATCGGCGGCCGTTTGGTGCTTGGCGACATCCTGTGGCGTGACAGCATGACGCTCGGGACGCTCACCGCGTTCATCGCTTACCTCGGGATGTTCTATCAGCCGCTGCACTGGATCATGCAGATCGGTAATCACATCAATCAGGCGATCACCGCCGCGCAGCGCCTGTTCGAGATCATCGACTCGGACAAGGAAGTCTACGACGATCCCGATGGCACGCACCTTACGGACTTGCAGGGACGCGTCGAGTTCCGCGACGTACGCTTCGGCTACCGCAAGGAGAAGGAGGTCCTGAAGGGCGTCTCGCTAGAAGTTAAGCCCGGCCAGATGATCGGCCTGGTCGGCCGGTCGGGTGTCGGCAAGACGACGCTGACGAACCTCATCTGCCGGTTCTACGACGTGAACGAGGGCGGGATATTCGTGGACGGCGTCGACCTGCGCAACGTGAGCATCAGCAGCCTGCGCCGCCAGATCGGGATCGTGCCGCAGGAGTCGTTCATGTTCAACGGAAGCATCGCGGAAAACATCGGCTACGCGAGCCCCGAGGCGACGCCCGAGGCGATCATACGAGCGTCGATCGCTGCGAACGCACTCGGCTTCGTGCTCCGACAGCCGGATGGGTTCGACACCCGCGTCGGTGGTACCGCCGGGAGGATCTCCGGCGGTGAGAAGCAGCGGCTGGCCATCGCTCGGGCCATTCTCCACGATCCGAAAATTCTCATCCTCGACGAGGCCACGTCCTCAGTCGATACCGAGACCGAGGACAAGATTCAGCAGGCGCTGCGCCGCCTTGTGAAGGGGCGCACGACGTTCGCCATCGCTCATCGCCTGTCGACGCTGAAGTACGCCGACCGCCTCGTCGTTCTGGAAGAGGGGAAGGTCGTCGAGAGCGGCTCGCACGATGAACTCGTGGCGAAAGACGGCGTCTATGCCAAGCTCGTGACGATGCAGTCGAAGCTCTCCGCGGTGCGCGCGGTGGATGGGTGACAGGATGATGGAGCAGATAGCGAACACATCTGACGAAAACACCGACATCAAGCCGATCGAGCAGCCGGATGAACCGGAATACGAGTTCCTCGACTGTGCGCGCTTGACGGTCTTCTGCGACGACTCGCGCCGGATTCGTGCGACGGTAGCCGACGACAAGTCCTTCCTGGACGTGCGCTTCGTGCGGTGCTTTCCGAATACGAATCCAGACGCGTTCTGGGCGCTCCTGGATCGGAAATCGCAGGTGATCGGTATCATCGCCGATCCGGCTGAACTCGACGACGACTCCCGCTCCGCCGGGCTCGCCTCGCTGGAGGAGCAGTACTTCTGCCCGGTCGTTACGGCGATCCGTTCTATGAAGGAAGAGTTCGGCGCGGTCTACTTCGACGTGGAGACCGACCGAGGCCCCCGCTCATTCGTGTCCAAGGGTGTCCGGGAGTCCATCGAGGAGCAGGATACGGGCAACATCGTCCTGACCGATGTCGACGAGAACAGGTACGTTATCCCGGACTGGACCCGTCTCGACGCGAAGTCGCGCAAGCTTATCGCGCACGTGGTCTGACTCCGATCAGCGAAATGTTCCGGGCTGCTAGCCCACTCTGGTAGCCCGGGACACGGTGCCCGTCCCTCTTCCTCGCCCCCTCCTTATACTCATTGCTGGCTTGGCGGCGCATGTCCGCGCCGATGCCCAGCCAAGCGGAGCCCGCGATGGGGCGACGCCTACGAATGCCGCGTTGCCACGGAGGAAAACACCATGCTGCTGACTGAGTACGGACGGGCGCAGTGTTCACTCATCGTCGGTGCGGACGCTACCTGGCTTGAACGACGCGCGGCGGATGAGCTGAGGCGCTATCTCCATGCCATGAGCGGCGCGGACGTATCTGTCGCCGTAACCGCCCCCAACGATGGCGCGCTAATCGCCATCGGTCGCGCGGAGACCAATCCGCTGGTGAGACGCGCGATCGAAGCGACGCGTATCACGCTCTCCAAGAACTATCCGGGCAAAGACGGTTTCATCGCAAAGAGCGTCGAGCTGGACGGCCGCGATGTCCTGGTTCTCGGTGGGAGCGTGGATCGCGGTACGCTCTATGCCGCATACTCACTGCTGGAGGATGTACTCGGCGTCGGCTTCTTCCGCGACGGCGAGCGAGTTCCGCATACACCCACCATCGACATTCCCGACGTCGACATCGCCGAGCGTCCGGTATTCACCGATCGTGCCGACGGATTCATCGCGTACTCCGCCAAGTTCTGGGACGAGGACGACTGGATGCGCGAACTCGACTGGAAGGCCAAACGGCGCGCCAACGCCACATGGCCATTCTTCGTCGGCGGCGACATCATCCCAACGATCCTCGCCGAGTGGGGCGTCACGTCCGCACCACCGGAACGCAGTGAGGATCAAGCATTCCACGAACGTCTCCTCGACCGCGCACACAAGCTCGGAATGCGCGTTCCCTGCGACCTGCCCAGAGGCACGAGCCTGCCCGATGAGTTCTATGACGCCTTCCCCGACTGTCGGACGCTATCGCTGCAGTGGAGCGAGTACGAACCGTACCGGCAGCTTCATCCCGCCGACCCGCTTCTGCATCGTCTGATCGTCGACTACATACGGCACTACCGAGAGCGCTACGGAACCGACCACTGGTACATCGCTGAGTTCGCCGCCGAGAGCAGAGTCGTGGAGGAGGCGGGCAGCAACCAGGAGCTGCGGCTTGACTTCGTGCGCACCGTGTCCGGCGCGATCGCCGAGGCCGATCCGGAAGGCATCTGGCTGCCGTGCAGTTGGTCGTTCGACCTGGCAGCCGACGACCCCGGCAACCCGTGGGAGGCGAACTGGACCATCGATAACATCCGGGAGTATCTCGACGCGATATCGGTGCCGTTCGTCGTGTTCGACCTGTGGGCGGAAGAGGCGGAGAAGTACGCGCAGACGGACCACTTCTTCGGACATCCGTGGGCGTTCGGGGTCCTGCACAGCTTCGGCGCGGGAAGCTTCCTGCACGGCGATGCGCCCGGTCTGGTGGATCGCGTGCACAGGCTGCTTGAAGAGCCGGGACCCGGTGGGTGCGAGATGTATCACACGCACTCCGAGATCGTCGACAACAACGACTTCTACTACGAGCTTTCCGCCCTGCTGGCCTGGAACCCCACCGGCGTCACCATCGAGCGCCACGTGCGCGACTTCTGCCGGAAACGCTACGGCGACGCGGGAGAGGCGCTTGAGCCGGCCTGGCGGCTGCTGGTCGACACGGTATACGGTCCGGAAAGTGGCACGGTGAAGATCATCATGGACCCGGCATACTGGTTCCGCCCGGATCTGGAGTTGATTCCTGGATGGCCGGAAGACGAAGAGAGGACGGACTATCTCCGGGGACGTCGCCCGGCGTTCATCGTGAAGCTGCGCGATGCTCTGGAGATACTCCTCCAGCAGACCGAATTGCTCGAAACATCTGCCATGGCACAGCGGGATATCGTCGACATCGGTCGCCAGTGGATCGCGGAGCGCGCAAGTCAGTGCATCATCGCCATGCGCGATGCTTTCGTGGGCCGGGATACAGCGGCGTTCGAGAAGGCGGCCGAGCCGGTCCTGGGCTTGCTGGACGATCAGACACGTCTGCTGGCGAGCTGGCCCGCGTACCGTCTCGACCGCAAGATAGAGAAGAGCCGGGAGAGGTACGGAGGCGACGAGGCGGCGAAGGCTATCAAGCACCTTCACGTGTGGTGCACGGAGGTCGTCGGCAGACACTCGGTTCCGCTACGCGATTACTACCGCATGGACCTCGACGGACTGGTTGCGGACTACTACAAGCCGCGCGTCGCCAAGTACATCGACGTGCTCCGTGAGAAGCTCGCCTCAGGCGAGACCACCGTCACGGATGAGGAACTCGACGCCATGTACGAGCCGATCGAGGAAGGGTTCATTGTCGCGCCCGTGCGCTCGTTCCCGGATGGCGAGGACCCGGTTGACATCGTGCGCGATCTGCTTGATGTGGATTCGACGGCTGAAGGCGCGTACTGTGGTGTTCCCGCACAGGGCGGCGGAGCAGCTACACCGCCGAACCTTTCGTGATGTCCCAGCCCATGTGATCCGACAGGGACGCTACTGTGTCGTGGATCTGTTCGGCAGGTATACCGGCTCTGTCCCCCGCCTCCATGATGTGCGCCCGGGGAATGGGCTTGGCCGGGTCGAGGAAGGGCCCATGGGGGTACGCATGCACTCTGAACACAATCCGGCCGAGTATGGAGTGCATTCCTCCGAACACTGAGGCGGCAGCGCCGTCTATTGGGGCGCGTTCTTCGAGCAGTTCTCGTGTCCTCTCGTCGGGCCATGTGTCAGCGCACCCCTGTAGAGCGGTGTGGCGGACCCCTTCGCCCGTGTCGTTGATGGCTCGCTCAACCAGGACCTGCCGCGCCTGGTCGTCGGTCCATGTCTCGGCGAGTGTTTGCAGTGCTGCGCTGCGGGTATATTCGAAACCATCTACGACGGAGCGCTCTTCGAGCAGTTCTCGTGTCTGGTCGTCGGGCCATGTTTCGGTGAGCGTTCGCAGTGCTGCGTTGCGGGCATATTGGCATTCATCCAGGACAGCGCCCTTCTCAAGCAGCTCGCGTGTTTCCTCGTCGGGCCATGCCTCGGCGAGCGCCTCCAGTGCGGCGCTGCGGGTTTATTAGTAATCATCTTTGACGGAGCGCTCTTAGAGCAGTTGTCGTGTCTGGTCGTCGGGCCATGTTTCGGCGAGCGCCTCCAGCGCGGCGATGCGTGCACCGATGTCCTCATCCTTGACGGCTCGTTCGCCCAGCAGCAGCCGTGTCTCGTCGTCGGGCCATGTCCTTGCGAGCGCCCGCAGCGCGACTCTGCGTGTGTCGTAGAAATCATTGCTATGAGTTGCGAAATGCTCGTACAACTCGCGGATGGGGATGTCGCCATTTGCGCTCCGCAGGTATGTCTCAAGTTCCCGGATTGCGTAGAACGTCTTGTCGCCGAGCGGCGGGCCATTCAGCAGAAAGTCTGCTGTTCGGTTCGCGCTGCAGTCCACCAAAGCTGTGAGGTAGACCTTGATAGGCTCCTTGCTGCGATCCAGAAGAAGATGTTCTTGCGCGAACAATTCCTCTTCCGACAGGTGTGGAAGGAGCATCTCTACGGCGCGGCGGCGTACCGGATAGTGACTGGCCTTCGTGGCATCAATCAGGTGTGGTTTGACGGCGGCCCCCAGTTCCCCGAGGGCTTGCAGGATCTCCAGTTGAGTGTTCGCAGGAACGCCTGAGCCCATGCGAAAGGCATCGAGCGTGTCGCCGAGTGCGTTCTCGAAAGCGGTGCGAGTTCTCGGGATAATCTCCGCCACGCCGTTTATGTCCTTGACGATGTTCGCACATAGCGCCACGATCGGGGCTTGGTCAGTAATCGTCTCACCTCGCTGCGTCAACAGCCACGAGACGTAGCGATCCGCCTTCTCATCCGATTCCTTGGCCCATTGGCCGCCGAGAAGCTGCAACGTTTCAAACCATTTGGCCGCCCGCAACCGAGGCTGGATGATCTCCGCCGCTCTGTCGAAATCCATGTTCGACAAGTGCCATGCGGCCAAGTACTCCTGAAATGTCAGATGCACGAAACGGTAGCTCTGAGTGCGACGGCTGACCAGTAGACCGCTGCGTAGCTCTTGACGCTCCAGGAACAGCCCGGCGCGAGCCGCTGCCTGTTCCTCGTCCGCGGCGCCCTGATCGATGAACCGCGGGACCAGAAGTTTGACCAAGTCAGCTCTCGTCGCCTCTTCTCGGTCATCGCCCCCGCTGAGAATATGCAGAGCGATCTCAGCAAATCGCTTGCGGACCCAGGCCCGTTCCTCGTGGATCTGATCCTCGCGCAGTTCTTCCAGCGCTGTCACCTTGCGGCTGATCTGGATGTGTTCGGCCTCTTTCCGCTGGCCCAGCAACACATCGACACATTCGCTGTACAGATCGATACGCTGTTCAGGCAGCCGCTTGCGATTCCAGTGCACGATCGCGATCACCGTCAGGAGCAGCGGGTTCACGGCCAGCGGCCGAATGCGGTCGCTCGCTTCGATCCCGCCAGTCAAGCTGCTGAATTCACGGCCTGACTCAGTACCTTGTGCCTGCACGTCGCCAGGCGAGAGGTGGAAGAGCAACGCAACCCAGTTCCGGATGAACTCGGCGCGGTCATTCGCGTCGAAGGGTTGGATGTCGCAACGCGTGAACTCGCCTTTTAGGATCGTGTCGCCCGTGTACGCCCGGATGCGCGACGTTATGACGTAACGGTTGTTGCCATGTCGCTGGACGCAATCCTCCACCAGTCGGCTGACCGCTGAGCGACCGACATCGGTGGGTACCTCATCCAAACCGTCGAACAAGAGGCAGCAGTCGCCCGACTGGAGTAGTTCCTCCACGTCATCGCTCGAAATCGGAAAATCGTAGGCGGCCAGGCGGTCGGCGACGAACTCCAGCAAGGCGCTCAGCCGCGCTTGTTTCCGATCCTTGAGGAAGTCGGCTAGGTCCCAACACGACAGGAAGATCGGTACGGGCAACGGTTCTCGTAGGCAGAGCTTCTCAAAGGCGATGCCGGGATTGCCCGTCTGGAACGACCGGGCCAACATCAATGCGATGTACTTCAGGAACGTCGACTTGCCACTACCCGGGTCACCGACGATAACCAGCTTCGGGTACCTCTGCAGAGCTGTCTGGATACCGATTGGACCGCTCTCGTCCTCCTTGGGCTCCTCTGGAGCATCTTCATCGAACATCACCCTGAGCCGGACATATATCTCGCTCAGTGGGATTGCGAACGTTCTGTCATTGTCGATTCCGGCGATATCTAGTCGATGGGAATCGGATTCGATGTTCCTGTAATACTCACTGGGCGGGGACAAAGTCGGTGTCGTCACTTCCACTTTCGCCGCCCGTTCCGGTACCCACGGTCTCGACGGATTGCCAAGCCAGCGGCTCAGGTCATTCTCAAGGACGGCGCCGAACCCGTCCGGGCTGGGGTATTCGGTGTAGAAGACGGGGTCCGCGAAGTCCTGCATGCGCTCTCGGAAGGCAAGTACCTTCTTCCACTGTTCGAGGGCTTCCATCGCTTCGTCGGGGTCGGTCGGAGTCTCCAACGTGTCGATCTTTCGAAAGAACCACTTGATTTCCGGAAATCCGCACTGCTTGTGGCTTTCCATCGCCCAGTTGAACTCTTCTTCTGTACCTGATTCTGCCTCTCCAGTTGGCGAGCCAAAGCGTTGGCCCATGATGCCGACTACGAGCGCAAGCGACCGGCGGTGCTCTTCCAGTGTCTGCTCCGTAATCAGTGCTTGCGGTCTCCCAACGCCAATCGTGGCGTAGTTCTCCCAGTCGACGACGTCGAACTGGACATTCCACAGGCTGGCAGTATGCTGGTTGTACCGGCCGAAAAACTGCCGGACGAACTGGCGTTCGTCTTCAACGTCCCCGGGGGAAGCGAGGAAGACGTGGTAGTGCTTGACGTTGTGCGGGGAGACCGGCATCTGAGATCCTCCTCAGGATGAACTGAATATCTACTGGTGGGGTCTCAAACCAAAGCTCTCCATGGCGTCCGAATCTCGCCCTTTGGGCTCGGGTTGGGCCAAGACAGGTAGCTGGCGCGGATATGACGCGTTGGAGTCTCGACCGAAGCTCGTATCCTTGTGTGACGCGGGCGAATTGCCTGGCACTCTTCGCGATTCCACCACATCCCCGGCGAGAGGCAGTCCACATGAAATCACCGCTCCGACGCCCCATCTCGGCACAACGCCCGCTCCTGATCCTGTACTCCCCTTCGGAGATCTACGCGGAAGATCCCGGCGGCATAGAGCGCCTGTGGGAGGGGATCGATCCAGTCGTTCGGGATCACGCCACGATCCAGGTCGAGGGGACGCAGAGCAGCGACTACGCCAATGACGAGCGCGCGCTCCGCAACGCCGCCCAGGTGGGCATCCCTATCACACTCCAGATACAGGGCGACAACGGCGAGCGACACGATACCATGCCGCCGGACCGAATCCGCCGGTTCCTCGATACGCACGACAACATCGTTGGACTCCAGATCGTCGAGGCGAGCCAACGCACGTTCGTTGACCACGGCGCCGGGCCGGAATACACTATGGGCCGGAATGCGCGATACGCGCGCGAGGCGATACGCATCGCGGGTGAGTACGGCCTGTTCATGAGCTGGCAGCTCATGCGCGACAACTACGCCGCGATCGGCTGCTCTGCCGATAACGAAGCGCTGTTCGATACCATCGTGGAATACTCCGACTACGTCATCCCCGCGCACGAGATGAACAGCGAATTCACCAAGCAGCTGGATCATCTCGCCGCCATGGGGATGTGGGTCTCCGGCGCGACGCAGCAGTGGGGGATCGAGGCGCAGTCGTGGTACTGGGCGGACAATGCCTACGGCGAGCCGGGCCAATGCATACCGGGCTCGCTGGAGATGCCCGGTGGCCTGTACGCCATCATGTTCCTGTTCGGCGCGATCGGCGGCGCTACGGTGTACTCCATCGAGCCGCCGCAGGACATCTGGCCCGGGCCGGGTGGATGGCGCTTCACGGAACATCTCGCGCCGGTTTTCCGCCGGCTCATCACGGAGCGGCTCATACCCACCCGCGACGACGTCATCGCGGCCTCGCCGGTGGCGTATCACCTCCCGCGCTGCAACCGACCGGACGAGTACGGTCGAGTGCTCGACGATCTCGATTTCGATCATTCCGAGGGCCGGCTGCTTCGCGCGACGTATGGCGTGTTCGACCGTGCCCGGGATTCCGAGATTGTCCCGAATACGCCGCGGTATCCGCTGATTCCGGTGCTTCCGACGAAGACGCCGCAAGATGTGCTCGACCAGTTCGATCTCGTGCTCCGGCCGGGCGACATCGAGAGCGTGGAGCAGGCTCGCGAGTTGGTCGATCCGCATTTCCCGCCTGTCGACCGTGGCGAAGCATGGAGCCAGTCGGTCGGCCCGCTGATTGTCGCGGCGAATACGCATGAGAACTGGTACGCGCCGGAATCGGTGCGCATCGACGTGCCAACGCGGCCGGAGGGCCTCGCGTGGGACGATGGAACGCTCTCGTGGAATGCGCGCGACGGCGATGTCGGATACCATGTGTGGCGGCTGCGGGAGGGCGTGGCAACGCGCTTGACGACGACGCCTCTGGACGAGCCGCGATTTTCGCTCGACGAGGCCGTCGCCGGGGATGCCCACGCCGTGTCGGCTGTTACGTCCGCCACGGAGAGGCTGGAGGGCACGCTCCACCTGCACGACTACATGATGCTCTCTGCGCTGGAGAGCCCGCGCACGGAGTGGCTCACCACAGCGGGCGACGCCGCCGAGTCAGCGCGAGTCGGAGAGACGTTGCCTGGTGCCGCCGACGCCGTTGCAGAGCGCGAACGACGGTGCGCCGAGTGCACCGCCGTTGAGGATCTGGCATCGCCGGTCATCGCGCTCGACGACCCGCATCGCGAGGCCAAGCACGCCATCATGCGCGCCATGGTGGAGTGGAAATGCGCGATCGAAGTGGAGGACGTAGAGGCCGCGCTGGGATGGTATTCACCCGACTACCGCGAATCGAACGGCCGGACCGCCGAATCGATGCGTGTCGCGCTGGAGACGCTGCTGTGGAGTCGGTTGCGCGAGCGATTCGGTGAGATCGCGGACGAATGGGGCCGGATCGCCGCGTGGCGGAACCCGGTCGTCCGCATGTTCGTCCGGAACTGGGACGATGTGTCGCGAGATCGCGTGGTGGTGAGCGTCGTCCGGGAGATGTGGGCCGGCGCGGGTTCTGAGCTTGAACCGAGCGACATGATCAAGGTGCCGTTCGGCGAACCGAACGAAATGTCCATGACATGGACCCGTGCAGGCGATAGCTGGCGCATAGCTACCACCGATCCACCGTTCCTGCAGGCTGAACACCTCGTACCGTTCCGATACACGTACCAAGGCTGGTGACAGCCTCGGGCTGGTGACGACACCGGACAGGGGGGAATCAGGCGCGATGCACGTAACGATTGAGAACGACACGCTCCGCTGGGTCATTGCGGATACCGGCGACACCGTCCACTTCATCGATCGAGCGTCCGGCGCGGACTACGGTTCCTGCGGACCCGTTGCCACCGTATCCCACGCCGGGGGCGAGGCGCGAGTGACCGGCGTCGAGCGGGACGGCGACGAGCTGCGGCTGAGGTTCGGTGGCGCGGGAATCGATGCGACCGTGCGTGTGGAGGAACGCGGCTCCCACGTGGCCCTCGAGGTCGCTGCGGTGAACGGCCCGGCCGATTCGTTTGCGTTCCTTGATGTACCGCTGACGCTCTCCGGCGACCCGGGTGAGGCGTTCGCGGCGTGCATGCTGGCGCTGAATCTGAAGACGGATGTCCAGCAGGTACCGCAGGCGTCATCCCATCTGCGCGCCGTGTGCCACTCACGGATCGGCTTGACGGGCGCTCGCGCGGCGCTTGTGGCGTCTCCGACTGAGCACCTGCGCGATGCGCTCAAAGAGGCGGTGTCGGGTGCGCCGGATGTTCCGAAGTCGTCCGTCGGCGGGCCGTGGGCGCTCGACGAGCCGAGGAACACAGGCTCGTACGTCTTCAACACCACCGACCTGACGACGGAGACCGTGGACGAGTGGATCGACCTCGCGCGCTCTCTCGGTTTCACGCAGATCGATTTCCACGGCGGACAGTCGTTCCGCTTCGGCGACATCCATCCGAGCCCCGAGCTCTACCCGAATGGGCACGCGGACCTGCGCGCCGTGATCGACCGCCTTCACGACGCGGGCATACAGGCGGGGCTGCACACGTACGCGTTCTTCATCGACAAAGCGTGTCCGTGGGTCACACCCAAGCCGGATCCGCGTCTCGCGTCGGACGCGGTATTCACGCTAACGTCGGCGCTGACCGCCGAAGACACCGATGTTCCGGTCGCCGAGTCCACGTCGGAGATGTCGGCGATCACGGGCTTCTTCGTGCGAAACAGCGTCACGCTGCGCATCGACGACGAACTCATCACGTACTCGGGTGTCAGCGCGGAATCGCCGTATGGGTTCACCGGATGCGAGCGTGGCGCCTGCGGGACGCTTCCCGCGCCTCACGACGCCGGCGCGCGGGTGCATCATCTGAAGGAGTGCTTCGGGCTGTTCGTGCCGGACCCGGAGACCGACATGCTCACCGAGGTGGCACAGCGGGCGGCGGATGCGTACAATGCGTGCGGCTTCGACATGATCTACCTCGACGCGCTGGACGGCGAGGATGTACTTGGCGGGACCGAATGGAGCTGGCACTACGGATCGAGGTTCGTGTGGGAATTGGCGGAGCGCCTCGATCGCCCAGCGCTCATGGAGATGAGCACCTTCCACCACCACCTGTGGTACGTCCGGGCGCGCCACGGCGCCTGGGACCATCCGACGAAGAGTCACAAGCGTTTCATCGACCTCCATATCGAGTCGAACGACACCTACGACCGCATGTTCCTGCCGACGAACCTGGGCTGGTGGTCGGTGGAGACATGGCTCGGCGCTGCCGGTGAGCCTACCCACAGCGACGACATGGAGTATCTCTGCGCGAAGGCGATCGGCACGGGCTCCGGTCTGTCGCTCATGGGGATTACGCCGGAGACGCTGCGCGAGCGTCCCGTGCTGGAGCGCTTCGCGTCGATCTTCCAGCGATACGAGACGCTCCGAATCGGCGGTGCTGTCTCGCCTGCGGTACTCGATCAGCTTCGGCGCCCTGGGGCAGAGTTCACCCTCGATGGCGATCATTTCCGCCCCGTTGCGTATACGAAACGCACTGCGGAGACCGGTGCCTCAGCGGCGAGCTGGACGCTGGACAACCCGTACGAGCCGCAGATGCCTCGCGTCCGTATCGAATCGCTGCCGCTCGCCGGGCCGTACGATGGCGACTCAGTCGTGGCGCTTGGATTCGACGAAGACGTACCGGACTACGCGCTGTCGTGCGCGGACGGGGTCACCGGAACGCTGGAATCGGCCGCTCCCGATGCCGATGCGCCGTTGACCGACGGCATACTGCGGGTCGCGGCGTCGAACGCGGGCGATACGTCGCGCGGCGCCTGGATGGGGGCTACCTTCGCCCTCGAGCCGCTGCTCGATCTGTCGGGCCACGAGGGCATCGGATTCTGGGTCCGAGGGGATGGTAGCGGCGCGTTGCTGAACGTGCAGATTCGCTGTCCAGAGCATCTCATCTCGGGCATCGGCGAGCACTACGTGACGCTCGATTTCAGCGGATGGCGCTACGTGTCGCTTGTGGAGTCGGAGGGCGAGCGGTACAGCGATTACGAATGGCCGTATGGTCACGCGTATTCCATCTACCGTGAGGGCACGGTGTTCGATCAGATTTCGTCCATCGGCGTGTGGCTCAACGACGTGCCCGCCGGCGGCGAAGTGGATATCCGTCTGTCGACGATTCGGGGTGTTCCACTTCTGGATACGCCACTTGTAAATCCCGTGCTGAGCGTCGGCGGCAGCTCCGTCATGATCGAGCGCGACATCGCCACGGGCGAGTACGTCGAGCTGTGGGACACCGGACACTGGCTGGTTTTCGGCCGTGAAGGCGAGGACCTCGGCGAGGCGGCCACGCAAGGGATTGGCCCGAGGATCGCTACCGGCGCCAACGACGTGGTGCTCAGCGCGTCCGAGCGCGCACGCGCCCGAGTGACGGTCGGGACGGTCGGCGACGAAATTGGATGAAAGCCGCGACGGCGTGCGCAAAGCGTTGACCGTTCCGCGAGCTGTGCTACCATTACCCATGTGTGTCAATCGGCGGGTCGCTTTCCCGCCGTCACCGCCAAACGTGCCGAAGGAGTGAAACGATGAACAGGACCGTCGCCGGTATCCTGATTTCAGTCGTCACCTTGGGGCTAGTGGCCACGGGCTGCAGCGATTCCACGAGCAGCGCGGGTTCCGTCGAGACGACGCTCACGCACGAGTGGGGATTCGACTTCTCGCTGGGTGCTCCCGACACCGCGAACTGGCAGAACAACGACGGGGACGTTACCGTCTGGCAGCCCGGTGGCGGCGTGAATCCCAGCTACTCGGACCACACGTACGTCTGGTGGCGTACGTTCGGCTCGGCGAACGAAACGCGCGACATGGGCGACGTATCGCTCTCGTCCGTGAAGAACATCCCCACGACGTGGGATGTGTTGCCGAACATCCCGCCGCTGCTCCCGGGACACGTCGTCGTGGCGAAGTGCCGCGATGGGTACGCCAAGTTCGAGGTAGTCTCCACGGACACGATTGCGTGGTCGGCGGAAGTGAAGTACGTCTACACGTCGGGCACCTCTTTCGAGTAGCTCGTGTTACGCGGGGCGGAGCTTGGGTGGTCGTCGCTGCCCGACGATACTTCATCGTGCCGGGTCGGCCCCGGTCGACCCTATCCAGCCGGATGGCGTCGAGTTCCGGGCATCTCTCTAACCGGCGCCGACTGAAGGGTCGCGAGGAATCGTGAGCGAACGCTGGCATCTCGAAGAGCTGATTGGGCACCACTGGGCGCTGCACGGACCGTTCGCGATCCGGGCGGTGCGCGAGGAGCCATACCGCCGGTCGTGGTGGGCTGATACGCGCCACGGGCCGGTCATGCTGAAGTGGTTCGGCGATCCCGGGAAGCGCGAGTTGGTCGAGAGTTCACTTCGCCTGGCCCGGTGGAGCGCCGAACAGGGCGCGCCGGTTGTGCAGATCATTGCGCGAAGAACCGGCGGCGACTCCATCGAGGTGAACGGCGGAACGCTTGCCGTCTTCGAGTACGTCGATGGCGCTGTCGGTGCCAGGAACTGGCGCGCACTAGGACGCGCCGCGGCGCAACTGCACACCCTTGAGGCGCCGGAATTCGCGGAACGTTCTCCGGCCGCACCGGCGAGAGCTCTGCCCGAGGCTTACCGGTCGTTGCGTGAGTTCGACGCCGACGGCGACGTCGCGAGCCAGATCGCGCACGTGCTGGGACTGTTGCGCGACCTCCCGCTGGCGTTCGACGTTCCCATGGGGCTGGTACACGCCGACATGGGCATCGCCCACACCCTCACCCGCGCCTCGGGCGAAATCGTGTTTCTCGATACGCTCGACATCGGCATCGGGCCGCTCATGCTCGACCTTCCGTTGATCCTCTGCGAGCACCTCTCGCACTTCAACACATCCGGTCGGGCCGATCGCCTCGATGTTTCCGCGGCGGGAGAGTTCCTGGAGGAGTACGAGCGGGTGCGGGCGATACCCGCCTCCGAGCGGGCAGCGATGATCGATCTGCATCGCGCGTACATGATCATGCGGGCTGCCCGTGCGCTGGACGAGGCTCAACGCTCCGGCTCACTCGACCTGCTGGAGCGTGCCCGCCACTACTTCCGCTGGCTCGAATACGTCGAGGAGATGGTTCCCCGGGACCTCGCTCCGCTGCTGCGTTGAGAAGTCGCGGAAGGGACCCATTGCCCGGTACGCAGAGCGGGCGCGACCGTACAAGACGACCGCGCCCGCGTTCATTGCGTGCTGGAGATACCGTACTCAGCTCTTCGCCGGTGCCGGCTTCTCCTCCTTCTGATCCTCCTGCGCCCAACCGTTCTTCGCGATCCACGCCTCAAGCTTCTCGCGAGCGACGGAATCCTGGAACTGAACCGGGGGAGTCTTCTTGAAATACGCGCTCGGCTCGACGAGGGCGCCGCTCATGTTGTTGTCAAGGCCGATCTTGGCGCAGCGCAGAGCATCGATGACGACTCCGGCGCTGTTGGGCGAATCCCACACCTCGAGCTTCAGCTCAAGGTTCAGCGGCACGTCGCCGAAGGTGCGACCGCGCATGTTGATGTGGCACCACTTGCGGTCCTTCAGCCATGCGACGTAGTCCGACGGGCCGATGTAGACGTTGTCCTTGCCGATGTCGTAATCGAGCATGGAGACAACGGCGTTCGTCTTGGAGATCTTCTTCGAATCGAGGCGCGACCGCTCCAGCATGTTGAGGAAATCGGTGTTACCGCCGACGTTGAGCTGGCTGGTCTGTTCGAGACGTACGCCGCGCTGGCGGAAGAGCGTCGTCAGCACCCGGTGGGTGATGGTTGCGCCGACCTGCGACTTGATATCGTCGCCGATCACCGGAAGCCCGCGCTCCTTGAATCGATCCTGCCAGTATCCCTGCGATGCGATGAAGACCGGGATGCAGTTCACGAACCCGCAGCCCGCGTCGAGCACCTGTTCGACATACCACTTCGTCGCTTCTTCGGAGCCGACAGGCAGGTAGTTGATAACGACGTCGGCGCCGGTGTCCTTGAGTATCTGCGTGATGTTGTCGGTGGGGCCGGGCGCCTTCTCGATGATTTCCGAGAGGTACTTGCCAAGGCCGTCATGGGTCATGCCGCGATGCACCGGTACGTTCAGTTTCGGTAGATCGCTCTGGGGAACGAACTCGAACGTGTTGTTCGGCGGCTGGTAAATAGCTTCCGACAGGTCCTTGCGGACCTTGTTCTTGTCGATGTCGAACGCCGCAACGAACTTGATGTCGCTGATGCGGTATCCACCAAGGTTGTTGTGCATCAGCCCAGGTATGAACTCGTCGTCCGCGGCATTCTGATAGTAGTGCACGCCTTGTACGAGAGAGGAAGCGCAGTTACCAACGCCGATTATTGCGACGCGTACTTCGCTCATTCCGTCGTCTCCTTCTCTGACTGGGTCGCCGTGTGTGTCCGCGGGTTCCAACCGGGCTCGCGTTGTGGCCCGGCCTCTGTAGTGGCGCGGCTAGTTTGGTCGCGATGCAAGCTTGACTCGTCCCGCTCTGGCCGTTTGCGAAAGGATCAGGATTGCAGCGAATGAGTGTACCAACGGGACATGAATGGACAATGTAGCAAGGATGAACGTTTCTTCATGTCAGTCGGATGGGTGCCGCGCCGACGACTGGCAGCCAGCCTACAACGCGTGAACAAGCTGTCTGAACCGCTCCCCACGCTCCTCGAAGTTGCGGAACATATCGTAGCTTGCGCAGGCCGGAGAGAGTGCCACCGTCCATCCCGGTTCCGCCAGACGTCTCGCTAGGTTCACGGCGTCATCCAGCCCCGACGCGCGGTGCGCGCGTACTTCAGACAGTCCGCCCGCCGTAGCGGCGCTGGCTATCGAGTTCGCCGTAGCGCCGAACACGATCAGGTGCGCTGCGTTCAGGCCGATCTCTCGGCCAAGTTCATCGAAAGCGATGTGCTTGTCGTACCCGCCGGCGATGAGCACCACGGTGCCGGAGTCGAACGACCGAAGCGCGCAGATTGCCGATTCCGGCGTCGTGGCGATCGAGTCGTTGTACCATCGCACGCCGTTGACCTGCCGAACGAGTTCGAGCCGGTGTTCAACGCCCTGGAACGACCCGATTGCCCCCGCGATCGTCTCCGGGAGAACTGCGTCGCGCCCAGTCGACCATGCGGTCACGGCCGCCACCGCGGCGAGCACGTTCTCGCGGTTGTGTTCGCCGAGCAGCGGTATGTCGTCGGCCGACATGATCCCGGTTGGCCCGACGCCCGCGTCGACGACGACATCGCCGGCCTCGATCCACGCGCCCGGCGCGCCGAAGGCGCTCCCCGGCTCTCCGAACCATGACAGCTGACCGGGGACGTGCGACGCCAGATCCCGCAGGAATGGGTCTCGCGCGTTCAGGACAGCAACCTGTTCCGGCGATTGGTGTGCGACGAGAAGCCGTTTCGCGTCGCGGTACGCCTCGTACGTTCCGTGCCGATCCAGATGGTTCGGCGTGACGTTGGTGAGCACGCCCACGTCGGGAGCCCATCGGACGTCGCCGAGCCACTCCAGTTGGAAGCTGCTGACCTCCAGGGCCACCGGCGCGTCGTCCTCGATTTCGTCCACGGCGTCCAGCAGCGAGCGCCCAAGGTTGCCGCCGACGACCGTCCGGGGATCGTGCGCGGCGAGTATGGCGCCGATCAGGCTCGTTGTGGTCGTCTTGCCGTTTGAACCGCTCACCGCGAGGACGCGTCCGCGACACCGTTCCACGAAGAGCACGATTTCCGACGTAAGCGCGGCCCCCGAGCGGCGGGCAACGTCGAGCATCGCGGCGGTTCGCGGGACGGCAGGATTCACGATGACGCAGTCAGCGCCGGCGAAATCCGCCTCGTCGTGGTGTCCGAGCACGTACCGGATATCGAGCCCGTCCAACGCCGCAAGCGAGTCGGCAAGCTCCGATTCGTCCCGCAAGTCGGTCACAGTCACCCGTGCGCCACGCGAGGCCGCGAATCGCGCCGCGCCCACGCCTCCGCCGAACAGCCCAAGTCCCATCACGGTTACCCGGGCTCCCTTCCACGCTTTGTCGTCAGTGGTTCGCATTCGCTCCGTCGGCTGTTGAGATGTGGTGCCACGCCTCGGCGAAGAGTTCGGCCAGCGTCAGCAGGTCCATACGGTTGTGGTTCAGCACCATCGCGAGATCGCGCGCGTCCCCGTTCCCGACGAATGCGTGATACACGTCGGGTATCGCCGCGCCGGGTATGTCGCCGCGCCGCTTGCGGCCGCAGAGTTCCGTCTCCAGCGTTTGCAGCCGGCAGTCGGGCAGTCGCTCGCTCCACAGCCTGCGCGCGATGTGCAGCAGGTCGACGTGGGGCCGTTCCTCCAGCGGCGGCAGGCGGTGATACGCGATCCGCTCCCGAAGATACCGCATGTCGAACGACTTCCCGTTGAAACTCACGACGCAACCCGCGTCGTCGATCTCTCTGGAGGCCCATTCAAGCAGCGCGGGCTCTTCGCTGTAGTCGCGCGCGACGGCCTGGGCAAGGCGCAGACCGTCGCTATCCGCGACGAGGACGCCGATCTGGAAGATCGGCAGAGCGGCGAATCCGCACGTCTCGATGTCGATCACGACCAGACGTGGCGCCGCCCACTGTGCCGGCCAGAGCGGCGGATTCGATGCCGGTGGTCCCGCGAGCGCGGGCGTGAGGCGCTCCAACAGCTTCGACCGCTCACGCTTTGGCTCGGGCTCCACGACCCAGCACGCTCCGCTGCTGCCGGTCCACGCGCTGCCTCCCGGGAGGATTTCCGCCAGCGAACGTCCCACGGGGGGCGCCTCGCGCGCCTCTGCCACGGAGGAATCTTCCGTGGAGCGCGCCGCAAGTCTCGGACCCGCGAGCATCCGGGTGAGGCGCTGTACGAGTCGGTCACGGGGGAACATCGAGCGTACCCGTTCGTGAGGGGTGAGCGCGACGCTTCGGGCGTGGTGCATGGGAATGAAAATACCCCTCTGCGGCGCCGGTTACCACGGGTCGTGGCTCAAGCCCGGCGATGGCGGGTTGCGACGGACGTGGCACGATATTATGATTGGTGTTACGAGGCCCGATTCACCCGTTGGAGGCCGGCATGCACATCCCCGATGGATTTCTTGAACCCGCTGTGTGGCTGCCCGCAACACCCGTCGCCGCCGCGGGCATCGCCTACGCTCTCACCAAGACGAATCGTGCTCTCGAGGATCGCCAGATACCGCTCCTTGGTGTGACCGGCGCGTTCGTGTTCGCCGCGCAGATGGTGAACTTCCCTGCGGGACCCGGTGTCTCCGGCCACCTGATGGGAGGGGTGCTCGCGGCGATGCTCATCGGGCCGCACGCCGCCGCGCTCGTGATGACGGTTGTGCTGGCGATCCAGGCGTTCGTCTTCCAGGATGGCGGAGTCACTGCCCTTGGCGCCAATATCACGAACATGGCCATCATCGGCACGTACGGAGGCTACGCGGCCGCTCGTCTCGTTGCACGTCTGGCCCACGAGGATAGTGTCTGGCCCGCCGGAGTCGGCGCGTGGGTGGGTGTCATGCTGGCATCGCTCGCGGCCGGGGTCGAACTGGCGCTATCGGGAGCGATGGATCCGGCCGCGGGAGTTGCGTTGCTGGGCGGGATACATGCGATTATCGGCGTAGGCGAAGCAGCTATAACCGTTGGCGTTCTGGCCTTCCTTATGCGCACGCGACCGGACATCCTGAGACCTGTGGTCGCTGGAGGCGAAGCATGAAGCGGCGTGACTGGATCATCGGAATAGCGATCGCACTTGCCATAGCCGCGCTGCTTGGGCCGTTCGCGGCGTCCGCTCCGGACGGGCTGGAATGGGTAGCGGAGGAACTCGGGTTCTCGACGCGTGCCGCGGCCGAACCGGCTCTGGCCGGGCCGCTGCCTGACTATGCGGTTCCCGCGGCTGGCGATGGACCGATCTCAACGGCGCTTGCCGGCGTGGTTGGCACGCTGCTCGTCGCCGGAGCCCTCGTCGGCATTGGGTACCTGCGACAGCGGAAGGGCGAGGTCGGTGGCACGCCAGGCTGATTCCGCCGCGTTCGTCGACGACCGCGTCAGACTCCTGCTGGTACTCGCGGCTGTCGTCGCGACGGTGACACTGCCGCCGTGGCGTCCGTACGCGTTTGTCGCCGGGGCGCTAGCGGTCGCACTAACGCTGTCGGCCTGCTCGGCCCGACGTTGGGTGGGGCTGGCCGCGCGCGCGCTACCGTTTCTGCTTGCTCTGAGCATTCTCGTGCCCTTTGCACACACCGGCGGCGCTACGGACGTGATATGGAGCGGCCTCGGTGTGAGCGTCACCGCAGGTGGGCTTGAGCGCTGGGGCATCGTTCTGACTCGTGGCACGATCGCGATCGGGTGGGTGTCATTTCTGGGTGCGACGATGTCCCCCGAGCGCATCTTGAACGCTCTCTCCGGTCTGCGCGTTCCGCGGCGCCTGATCTCGATCATGTGGCTTACCTTCCGCTACCTCCACGTGCTGAGTGACGAATTCCGGCGCGTGACGTCAGGCTGGCGCGCGCGTCGCATCGTGCCGCGCCGCCGCGACGATCTGCGCGTCCTGGCCGACATAGTGGGCGTCATGTTCCTGCGTGCGATCGAGCGGTCCGAACGGGTGCACTCGGCCATGCTGGCGCGTGCATTCAGCGGCGATGCGCCACTTGCGGGCTCTCCGCCGATCAGGCGTCGAGATGCCTTCATCGGAGCGACGGGTGCGGCGGCGATCTGCGCGTTCGTGGTTGCCGCGCATGCGGTCCGAACGGTGGACGCGTTGCCGTGATCGGGATCTCACGCCTCAGCTACACGTACCCCGACGGCACGGGCGCGCTGGCCGGCGTGTCGCTCGATATCGAATCGGAGCAGAAGCTCGCCGTCATCGGCCCGAACGGCGCCGGCAAGACGACGCTGCTCCTTGCCCTTGTGGACGCGATTCGGTGTGACGGCGACATTGTCGTGGACGGCGCTCGACTAACCCGGGCGACCTCCTGCGAGATTCGTAGACGTATCGGTCTCATATTCCAGGACCCCGACGATCAGCTTTTCACCTCGTCCGTTCGCGACGACGTCGCCTTCGGCCCGAGGAACCTTCGTCTTCCCGAGGCGGAAGTGGCGCGCCGAGTCGAAGCGAACCTTGCACGATTCCACCTCGCCGACGTCGCCGACAAGCCGCCGTTCCACCTCAGCCTGGGGCAGAAGCGTCGCGCATCCATCGCGGCGGCGCTGGCGCTGGAGCCGGACGTGCTCGCGTGCGACGAGCCGAGCAGCAACCTCGATCCGCGCTCCAGGCGCGAGCTGATCGAGTTCCTGCAGGACTTCGACCGGACGCTCGTCGTCGCAACGCACGATCTCGACCTGGCGCTGGAGGTGACGACCCGCTGCGTGATTCTCGACGGCGGGCGCGTGGTCGCCGACGGGCCGAGCGAGCGGATACTCTCCGACGAGCAGCTACTGCGTCGCCACGACCTCGAACTTCCGCTTTGCCTCCAACAGCCGCTACCGGCGCGTCCATGCATCTGATGCTTCGGCGCGTCTCTCTTTGAACGTTCCCGCGTATTGCCGACCTTAAGGGGCGGGCAAGGCGATCTCGTCCTGCTCTGTCGGCGCGTTCGGGAGTCCATGATGCTCAGTATGTTGGAGTGGATCGGCGAACTTGCAGCGTTCGTTGGCCGCGCTGTAGCAAGCGCGGTGAAGCCCCCGTACGAGGTGCGCGAGCTACTCAAACAGATCGACGACATCGGGACGAAATCACTTCCGCTTGTCGGGGCCGCCGGCACCGCCATAGGGGTTGTGCTCGCGATGCAGTCGCGTTCCACGCTCGCTCGCTTCGGTGCCGAGTCGCTGCTCCCCACCATGATCTCGATCTCCGTCGTGCGCGAACTTGGACCGATTATCGCCGGGCTGATGGTGGCGGGGCGCATTGGCGCTGGGCTCGCCGCAGAGCTGGGATCCATGCGCGTGACGGAACAGATCGACGCCATGGAAGTCTCCGCGACGGACCCAATGCGCTACCTCGTGGTGCCGCGCGTGCTGGCATGTGTCATAGCCATGCCCCTTCTCACGATCTACTGCGACATGCTTGCCATGGCGGGCGGCTATCTCGCCGCGGTGATGAGCCTGGATACGTCGCTTCAGCTCTATTTCAACGAGAGCATGGACATCCTGGAATTCGTCGATGTGGTGCCCTCGGTGCTGAAGACCACGGTGTTCGGCTTTTTCATCGGGATCATTGGCTGCTTCCACGGCTACACGGTGCGCGGCGGTACCGCCGGCGTGGGCAAGGCCGCAACGATCGCGGTCGTGCTGTCGTCGCTCATGGTGATCATCAGCGACGTGGTGATGGTTCGCGTCTCGCAGATCGTCTTCGAGTAGGCAATGAACGACCCAACCGCCGTGACCCGCATGTCGCTGAACGCGCTACAGCCGAGCCAGTTCTACGTGAGCGCGACGAAGCTCGCCAGCGTGCTTGAGCGTTTCCTCCCGGCGGAGATGGAGCCGTTGCCGATCCGGCCCATACGGGGGCGGACCATGCTCACAGACGGGCACACGCGAGCCCTCGCCGCGCATCTCCATGGACTGGTCGACGTTCCGGTGCACCGCGACGAAGACGATCTCGATTGGCTCGCCTACGAACGGTGTGTGGATCAGTGCCTCGCTGAAGGTGTGCACTGCGCCGGTGATCTGGTCGGTCGCGTGTTGCCTCACGGCAGATACGTCGAGTTGTGGAACGGTTGGTGCGACAGGATGCACGCGGAACTCGAGGCCGAACGAAGAGAGGCGCCCGGCCCGTAGACCGTGCGCCCCTATCGTGTGGCCGCTGGCGATGAAACGCGGTTACTGATGCCCAGTCGCTTCCAGGATGTAGTCCGCAATGAGCGTGAGATCCTCGCGCGGGATTTCCTGCACCGGCATCTGTGGGTAGTCGGGGCGGCGCTTGCCGGGATTCAGCGACCACGCCACGATGCCCGCCGGATTTCCTGGGTACAGCGCGGCCGTCTCCGCGAGTGGCGGTCCGACGAGGCGCTTGTCGAGCGCGTGACAGCTTGAGCACTTGCGCTGGAACAGCTTCGCACCCGGGCTGAGCGGCGCGCCGCCGAGGCCACCGGGCATCACCACGTAATCCTGCGCCGCCGCCACCTGCTCCAGGTAGAGCCGCGTCTTCTCCGCGACGAGCGCTCGATGCGGGCGGATGGCTGTCTCGCGTATGTCGTGCCGGGCGATGACCATCAGCGTGACGATCACCGTCAGCATCCCGACGATGTGCCAGAAGCGGCTGCCCGGGCTCGCGGCGGTGGATTCCTTCCACAGCCAGATCACCGTCATCGTCGCAAGCAGGATCACCGCGGTGAGGAGGTATATGAGCGTCATCGAGATCGTGTGTGACGGGAGCGTGAGGAACAGCAGCGGCCCCAGGAAGAACTGCATACCCGTTGCCACGAGCGCCGCTCCGTAGAACGTCCGCACCATCTCCTCGCGGCCGATGGACCCGAGCCCCAGCTTCGCGTAGTACGCTTCCCTGCCGAAGTACTTCGCCAGGAACAGCCCCGTCAGCGCGAACGTCGCCGCGAGGAAGTGGAAGTAGCGCGGTAGTACGTTCGGGAGGAACAGCGCGTCGGCGAATCCCTTTACGCTGCGCCACAGCTCGGGATAGAGCATCAGGTTGATGTTCGCCAGGAAGATCGTCGGGATGAAGAGTAGAATCGCGACGGCGAGGCCGAGTATCGAAAGGTGGATGCCTTTGCGTTGCTCAAGCCGCTCCCACTGGTACTTGTGCAGGTAGAGCAGCAGGAACGCCACCGTCGCCAGCGGAATCACGAGCAGCCACACGTCGGCGGTCAGCCCGGTGGCCGCGTAGAACTGCACGGTGTACAGCACGTTGATTGTCAGCAACGGCGCCACGCCGAGCACGACTGCGACGGACTTGTTCACCGTGATGGTCTTCGCGATCTCGTGCGCGATCGTGTCCCAGTCTTTGTTCCGCAGCCCCTTGATCTCCGCGACTAACGTCAGGATCGAGCCGCCGAGCATCAGCCCCACGAACAGGATGTGGAGCCCGAACGACAGCAGGAGGAGAAACTCCAGCAGCCAGAACGGCGCCGGAAGCGGGAGCGGGATGTCTCTCGGGATGACGGGGTTCATTGAGCCCTATCCATGATGTGCGGCTCCGCCCACATGCCGGGGCCGATCCGCGCGGAAACCTGTTCGAGTGCCAAGCCGGCGCGCACAGCGCGATCGGCCAGCTCTCCCGGTTTCAACGTGCTTTTTAGCGTGAATCGCGCGATGCCGCAACCGATGTCGGCGGCGCGATGGAGTGACCATGCTTCAGTGTTGCCAGGTATTCCGCCAGAGCGTTTCGCTCCAACGGCGTACCCGGGAACGGCGGCATGTACGGACGCGCGCCGTGCATGCTCTTCAGGAATTCGTCGATTACCTGCGGATCCCATTCGTCCTGACCGGGGTACATGCCGTCCAGGTTCGCTCTGACCGCGTTCACGCCGTTCAGCGTGTGGCATCGGCTGCACGCGAGCATGAACACGTCGCGCCCGGCCTCGACCTTGTTCTCGTCGGTTACCTCGGTGTGCTCCACCCAGACCGAGTTAGCGAGCAGGCCGGTCTTCAGCATGTACGGCATCTCGTTGACGCGCACGCCGTTGGAGTACATGTAGTAACCGATCACGTACGGCTTCCTGATGAACTCGCGTGCGCGCTCGAAGTAGCTCATCAGCACGGTGAACAGCACGAGCGGAAGCAGCCAGATCACGATGGTCGTCGTCTTCGGCTTTGCCAGCCCCCAGGTGCTCAACACACCCGTTGCGATCACGACTCCAAGCAGGATCTGCGTCACCAGCCCGAACTGGCTCTCATACGCTTGCGTGCCGAACGCCACCGGCAGGTTCCCCTGCATGCCGCTCGGGATGACGTTGTAGTACACCACGCCCCATACGAGAAGCGGAATGAGCCAGAAGAGCGTCCAGCCGCTGAACACGCGCACCGCTCGCGAGCGGAACTCGCTACCTTTCTCCGTGAATGCGGCCGTCAGTGCGAGGGCGAGCGACCCTGCGAACGCAAGCGCAAGCGAGGTACGGAAGAATAGCTGCGGTATGTAGATGGGGTTCGTATAGCCGCTGAGAAAGCTCGCCTCCTGCAGCCAGTCGCCCGGGTTCATCATATAGCCGAGCACGGCGACGATTATCGCCATCGTCAGCCATGACATGATGGAAAGGGCCAGCCCGATCCTTATGTGCGTCGTCTTGCGGTCGCCGGTGAGCTTCTTCCACGTGAGATAGTAGATCATGATGAGCAGGATCTCGCTAACGAAGACGACCCATTCGCTGAACCATGCCCAGTAGAACACCCGCAGCAGGCTGCCGATGGCGAACGGGCTGATAGCCGCCGTCGTGAACCAGATGCCAACACCGGTTAGCGCGCCGACGGTCGTTGTGACGAGGAAGCAGACCGTGAGAATCTTGTATGCGAGCGCGTCCCACTCGGGCTTGTTCGTCCGGTGCCCCCACCACTCCAGGCCGGTCACCAGCGGCAGGATGCCGACGGCGAACGGGTGATTGATCAACACGTGGACCACGGCGATGATGCCGATCACTCCTCGGTTGCCGAAGAAGTCCGCGTGATATATCGGGAAATCCATAGTTCCAGCCTTCTATCGCTGAGCGCCAGGCGCAGTAGGCGCCCCGGTATGCGGGCGATATCGCTTCATCAGGTACCCGTGCAACAGCCGCCAGTCACCGCTGGAGAGCAGCTCCGAGCTTGCCGCGAACCCGTTGCCCGGTGCCCCAGCCGTCGCGAGTTGGCGCAAGCGATCCGGTCGGTCGGTCCACGACGAATCCGCCGTGAGCCAGTAGCTCGCAGCCGCCGCCCCGCTCGGACCGACGACGCGGCGGAACAGCTCGTCGCCTCGCGGGTCATCCGCGCCAAGTACGGCGATACTTTCGCTGTCCATCGCGTCGGGCGGTGGAGTCGCCTCGCTAATGAAGTTGTCGACCGCGATGCTCAGCGGTATGGTGTTCGGCTCCTTGGCGCCATCGGCGAGGCTGAACTGCGAGTCGAGGCTGTCGAGCATGGCTCGCGTCGTCGGCTCGTGCCCCCCGGCGAACGTCATCGCGTAGTGCGTGACGTTGAATCGCTCGTCCGCGCCGAGGTAGTCGAACGCGGCCATCTGCGTGCCTTCTAGCCCAAGCGAGATGGTGCGGAACAGGTCCGCCAGCGACGTGCCTCGCTTCCAGCCCGTGAGTTTGGTGAGGTCGCGTGGCGGCGGGTCGAGCGTCCGGCCCGCTGTCCCGTCGCCCTTGCCCGACTCGCCATGGCACGACACGCAATGCTCGCGGAAGAGCTGCTCGCCCGCGCTCAGCGCATCCGGCGTGCGGCGCACGGCAACATCCACGTCGATCGGCTCGGTGCGCGTGCCGACCTTCACGCCGACCTCCGTATCTCGGAACACAAGTTCCTCAGGGATCAGCACTTCGGTGACGAGGAGACGGTTCGTGCCCGTGCCGGTGCCTGCCTGCGCCGTGAGATACCACAATCCCATGCCGACCAGCACGATCTGCGTCACGACGCCGACCAAGACCATGTCTCGCACACGCGGCGAGCGTCCGTCGTCTCTCATGTCAGGTGAGTCGCTCACAATACCGGTCCTCGCCTCACTCGCCCGTCGAACGGGGATGTTGTCATTGCGCCGGTCATGAAAGGTGGAACTCCAACGCTGAATCGAGCCGCGGGTCGCCTACGGGAAGCAGCGGCGCGCGTCGAGTACTCCACAACCAGACGAACGCGCCGATTCCTATCGCCAGAAGCGGGAACCCAAGCTCATGCCACGAGAACGGAGCGCCGTCGGTGCGAACGCTCGGGACGGTGATCCAGAACATGTCTATCATGTGCGCCGCGAGCACCCATATCGACACCCAGCGCAGCCTTCGCAGGTTCATCTTCGCCCGGCGCGAAATCAGCGCGAAGAAGGGCACGAAGAAATGGCCCACCACCTGGAATACTGTGAAGAACAGCCATCCCGACTCCGTGCGCGGGACGAACCACATGCGCTCGATTGGGATATTGCCGTACCAGATGAGCAGGTACTGCGCGAACGCTATGTAGGCCCAGAACGTGTTCATCGCGAAGAGCAGGCCGCCCAGGCTGTAGTAGTGATCCTCCCGCACGTCGTCGGGCATCATGCCGTGGAACTTGAGCTGCACGGCGACGAACGTCGTGGCTGCGAGCCCTGCGACGATGCCGCTTATGCCGAAATACGCGCCGAACATCGTACTGAACCAGTGCGGCATGAGGCTCATGATCCAGTCGATGGACGCAAACGTCATCGTCAGCGCATACAGGATGATGAACACAGGCGAGAGCTTGCGCGCCCGGACGGAATGCGCTGTGCCGCGCTCGGCATCCTGGCGGATCGATCCACGGATGTAGAACAGAAACGCCGCGATCCAGATGACGAAGTAGACCGCCGTTCGGATCAGGAAGAACGGAACGTTCAGATACGCCGCCTTGGCGTGAATCAGATGATCCGACGTGGCGATGTCGTGGTTTGCCCACTCGTAGAGCGTGCCGATACCCAGCAGCACCGGGATTACCAGCAACAGGCTCACCGGAACCAGCGTCGCGAGGTGCTCGGAGATGCGCCGGAACGGTATGCTCCACTTCGCGCCGACGGTGTACTCCAGCGCTACGAGCAGCAGGCATCCGACGCCGACCGTAACGACGAACGCGAACATCGCGAGCCAGTTCGCCGCGAACCGGGGCCAGTCCACGATAGCCGCCGGGATCAGGAACAGCGCCGCGAGTATCGTCGTTGCGAGCGCTACGCGCCGTACCGCAGGCGGCATGGCGGTCGGTTCCGTGCGAATCGTCGTACCAGCGGCGGTGGTCATTGTACGTCACGCTCCGGAGCGTTGCGCGACCGCTGCAGGGCGCGCACGTAGTGGATGATGCGCCAGCGGTCGGCGCCGCCGATCTGCGATGCGTACGCGGGCATCGCGTTCTGTCCCGTCATGATGACGTGGTAGATGCGTCCGTCGGTCCACTCGCGAACCTTGTTGCTGTGGAGCGTCGGCGGCTTCGGGAATGCGCTGGTGAGTGTCATGTTGCCGCCGGCGCGCACTCCGTGGCACGGCTGGCAGAACGTTTCGTATCCCTCACGCCCACGCTCGAGGTTCTCCACGGTTGCCGCGACGGGGTTCACGAGGAGTTCCGCCGCGCCTTCCGGGTTGTCGGCGAACCGATAGGGCATGTGACCGCGCGCAACGGTTCCGGGAACCGGAGCCCGCATGCCGAGGCTATCCGGGAAGACGGTGTGCAGCGACTGCGGATTCAGGCGCGCCTGATGCTTCATGAAGCTGAAGGGCGGAACTTCCCCCGCATACCGGACGACGGTCCGCGTACCGCCGATTGTCACCACCGCGACAACCGCCAGGAGCAGCACGAACCCTGGCGATCCGACGCGTCGCGGCAGATCGACATCGCCCCGGTAGAGCATGTCGACGCCGAGTGTATCGTCTCCGCCGATGACGCCGCCGATGGTGTCTGCGTCGAACTCCGGATCGCGTGCGTCGACAACGAGCCCGAACCGGTTCGTCGTCAGGTCCGGCATGAACTTGGACTCAAGGAGCGAGCTGTTGAATGCCGGGAGCCGGTTGAAGATCGCGATCATGCCGATGACGGTCGTAACCGCTGCGAAGAGCACCATGAACTCGAACGTCACGGGTATCAGGCCGGGCCACGAGAAGAGCGGCTTCCCGCCGATGTTGAGCGGGTAGTCGACGACGCTGACCCACCACTGGAAGCCCTTGGCGATCGCCGTACCGGCGAGCCCGGCGATGAGGGCCACGATGCCGAGCTTCGACGACGGCCGGTCCAAGAGGCGGTCGATGCCGTGGAGCGGATACGGCGAGACCGCGTCGATCTTCCGCAGTCCGGCATCGCGGGCGCGCTTGATGCCTTCCGCCAGGTCGTCCGGTGTCTCATAGAGAGCGACGGCTCCCACGACGTCGCGAGCGGCTGCGTCAGACATCGACGGCCTCCACTGGCTGCGGCTCGGCTGCCGGATGCGTGTGCTTGCTCAGTTGCGCGCCGGGCATGAACGCCTTCACCTCCGTCATGGAGATAACCGGCAGCGTGCGGACGAACAGCAGCGTCAGCGTGAAGAACAGGCCGAAGCTGCCCATCAGGATGCCGAGATCGACCAGCGTCGGGGCGTAGTCGCCCCACGCGGCGGGCAGGAAGTCCCGGTAGAGCGACGTGACGATGATGACGAATCGCTCGAACCACATGCCCACGTTCACGAGGATGGAGATGGCGAACATCACGGGGATCGACGTGCGCGCCTTCCTGAACCAGTGGATCTGCGGCGCGAGCACGTTGCAGAACACCATCAGCGCCCATGCCCACCAGAGCGGACCGTTCACGCGGTTCCAGAAGATGAATCGCTCGTACTCCTCGCCGCTGTACCACGCCATGAAGAACTCGACGCCGTACGCATAGCCGACGATCAGGCTCGTCGCCAGCAGCACCTTGTTCATGTTCTCCAGGTGCTGCATGGTGATCAGGTGCTTCATGTCGAAGGCCTGCCGCAGAACGATTATCACCGTGAGCACCATCGCGAAGCCGCTGAACACCGCTCCCGCGACGAAATACGGCGGGAGAATCGTCGTGTGCCAGCCGGGCACGACGCTTGTCGCGAAGTCGAACGACACGATAGTGTGAACCGAGACGACGAGCGGCGTCGCTACGCCGGCGAGGATGAGGTAGGCGCGCTCGTAGTGCTGCCAGTGCCGGCTCAGCCCGGTCCAGCCGAAGCTCATGATCTTGTAGACGAGCGCGTGGGCTTTCGTCGCCGCGCGGTGACGCATGGCCGCCAGATCGGGAATCAGGCCGACGTACCAGAACATGAGCGATACGAGGCCGTACGTGCTAATGGCGAACACGTCCCAGATCAGTGGCGACCGGAAATTCACCCACATTCCGAGCTGACTAGGATACGGGAACATCCAGTGCGCGAGCCAGGGACGCCCCGTGTGCAGCAGCGGGAATATCCCGGCGGTGGCCACGGCGAAGAGCGTCATCGCCTCGGCGAATCGGGCGATGGCGTTGCGCCACGTCTGACGGAAGAGGAACAAGATCGCGGAGATGAGCGTCCCGGCGTGTCCGATGCCGATCCAGAACACGAAATTGGCGATGGGGAAGCCCCAGAACACGGGATTGTTGTTGCCCCAGACGCCGATACCCTTGTACACCGTCCAGCCCATGAGCGCGAAGCCAACGGTCATCATGCCGGAGAAGAACATGAACGCGATCCACCAGCGCGTCCCCGGGATGCGTCCCATCGGGGCGGCGATGTCGCGGTCGACCTGCTCCTGCGTGATGTCGCCGAGCACCATCGGGGTCTCTGCCAGAAACTCAGCCATAGTGCCCCCCGCCGTTCTCATTGCCTGATCCATCCGCGAGGTCCGGGTGCGGGTTACGGATCTTGGCGAGGTACGTCACCCGTGGACGCGTATCCAGGCCCCCGAGCACGCGATAGCCGCGCGGAGTCTTCGCCAGCTTCCCGACCGCGCTGACCTCATCGTTCAGGTCTCCGAACACGATTGCATCGCTCGGGCAGGCCTGCTGACACGCCGTCTTCACGTCGCCGTCGGCCAGTTCGCGACCTTCTTCTTTCGCGTCGTGCTGAGACTGGCGGATGCGCTGGACGCAGAACGTGCACTTCTCCATCACGCCCCGGCTCCGGATCGTCACCTCGGGGTTGAACACCAGCTCCTGCGGCGTGGCGAGATCCTCGTGCCAGTTGAAGAAGTTGAATCGGCGCACCTTGTACGGGCAGTTGTTGGCGCAATAACGCGTGCCCACGCACCGGTTGTAGATCATCTCGTTCAGCCCATCCGGGCTGTGGACGGTAGCCGCCACCGGGCAGACGACTTCGCACGGCGCGTTCTCGCAGTGCTGACACATCATCGGCTCGTGGACGACTTTCGGATCGTCCGCGTCGTCGCGGTAGTACGTGTCGATCCTGATCCACGCCATCTCACGGCCTCGGGCCACCTGCTCGGGTCCGACGACGGGGATGTTGTTCTCCGCGTAACACGCCACCGAGCAGCCGTTGCACCCCGTGCAGACGCTCAGGTCGATTGCCATGCCCCAGCGATTGCCGGTCTCATACGGCTCCGACCAGTTTGCCTGGGCAGGCAGTTCGCCCGCATTGTGTATGCTCTCCTGGACGAAATCGGGATGCTCCGCGTACTGCTGCGAGGACCCCTCGATGACGAGTGGGCGGCCATGTGCGTTATGATGCTCCTGCGTGCGCACGAGCGCGACCTCCGCGCCAGCCGCCGCCGAGATGGCGCCACCTGTGTAGAGTCGCTTCGACAGGCCGCCGGCGATACTCGCGAGGGCTCCCGCGTCCGCGCCCACATCCGTACCGACACGCCCCGCCTGTCGCCGTCCGTATCCCAGCTCGATGAGCGCCGTGTCGTCCGCGCAACCCGCCTGCACAACCGCCGGGAGTGTCACCGACCGTCCGTCGACCGAGACGACGACGGCGTCTCCGTCCGCGATGCCGTTGCGTTCGGCGAATGCCGGTCCGATCACCGCTCCGTTACCCCAGACCTGGCTCGTGACCGGGTTCGGGTTCTCCTGCAGCCAGCCGTTGTTCGCGAAGCGCCCGTCGTACACCGCGTGTCCCGGCGCCAGTACCACGTCGATCCCCGGCGATTCCAGGCGCGCGAGAGTGCGAACCGCTTCGGCCAGTGCCGCGGCTGAGAGCCGCGGCGTTCCGGGCATACGGCGCGGTATGTTTACGAGTCCGTCGTGCAGCGCCGCGGTCCATACGCGGTCGAACGGCGATGCCGCTCCCAAGGCCGGGTAGACCTCGCGCTGCCACCGGTTCCGGAGGTAGTCGTGGTACGTGGTTGGCTGCTCCGTCGCCGGGGTCATCCACGCGAGCAACATGTCCTCCGCCTGACGCGCCTCGTGGAGCGGCAGCATGCCGGGCTGCTGGAGGGTCAGCGTGCCTTCGTGAATGTCTGTGTCGCCCCACGACTCCAGATCGTGCGCCAGCGGCAGGACCCAGTGCGACGCCGAGGCCGTTTCGTTCGGTACGAGCGCCGCCGTCGCCAGCATCGGAACGTTCGCGAGCGCGCCCGCGAAGTCCGCGTCCGGGGCGAGCAGGTACGCCGGGTTCGCTCCGAGAGCGAGACACACGCCGACTCGTCCGGCGCTCATGGCGCCGACAGCATCGGATATTTCACGATCCGAAGACACGTCCGGCGCCCTTGTGTGCGCGGTGATGGCTCCGCCCTCGTTGCCCAGGCTCGCGTTGATCGCCGCGGCCACCGCGTGCGCGGCCGGCGGGAGTTTTCTTCCGACGAGGAGCGCGCCGCGTTCGCGATGCGCGACGAGGTCGTCAGCGAGTGCGTTCACCGCTGCGGCATCGAGGCCAAGCTCCGCGACCACACCGTCGAGTGTGATGCCGGATAGCGCCGATGCTACCGCCGAGTCGTTCGCCAGCGTTCCAACGCGCCGTTCCACCGCGATCTCGTGCAGCAGCCCGAGCAGGAATTTCGGTTGCAGGCTCGGACGCAGGCGGACTCGGTGGTCCGCGTTCGACCCGGTGATGGAGAGCGCGCCCTCCACCGACCAGAGCCGCGTCATGGGTCCCGCTTCAGGGCGTCGACGCGATGCGAAGCCGGCCTGGTCGGTCGTCGACCCGTCGCTGCCGAGGAAGTCCGCGTCGATGCTCGCGACGACATCCGCGCGGTCCCACTGCACGACGGGGAGCGACGCGGTGCCGAGCACCTGGGCCCGGGCCTCCATGATGTCGGCGGGCCGGTCGATTTCGATGGCGATGTGGCGGGTCGTCGGATACGCGCGACGGAAGTCGTCGATGAGTGCGCGGGTGGTCGGCGACACGACTCCCGACGTGATGAGTAGTATTTCCTTGCGCTGCGACTTCGCCTGTTCGAGCGCGCCACGAATCGCCGCGTTCGCGTCCGTCCACGTTGCGTCGGACTCCCCGCGGCGAGGACGTGCCACTCGGTCCGGGTCGTAGAGCTGAAGCGTCGCCGACTGTCCATACCCGCCCAGCGCGCCGTTGCTCGCCGGATGGTCGGGATTGCCCTCCAGTTTTATGGGACGGCCTTCGCGCGTCGTGATGAGCACCGGCGGGGCTCCCGGATAGCCGAGGAGCACGGATGCGTACGCTCGGGACTCTCCAACGGGAGCGCCCTCGGGCTGGTCCACCCACGGGACGATCTCGCCACGGTCGTCCATCTGGTCGCATGCGGCGGCTGCCAGCGCGGTAGACGCTCCGGCCAGTGCGAGGAAACGCCGGCGGCTCAGGCCGGACATGGTGCCGATCTCGTCGGCGGGAGAGTCGGCCGCGTTTTCGGCGAACTCGTCGGACGCGTGCTCGACGTATTCCGGATCGCGTCGCAGCTCCGCGAGGCTGCGCCAGTAGCCGTGTTCAGGCGTCTTGCTCATGCACGGCTCCCGTTAGCTGCGTGCGAGCCCGCTCCGGAGCGGGGCACAGCGCGTGGCTCAGGCGTTACGATGGTCGTCGACGAGCGAGGGCCGCGCGCTCGGCCGGCACGCGACTCGCGCTTCGTGATCCTCGTCCATTTCGGTATGAGCAGGCCGGCGATAGCGAGCAGCGACAGCCCGAAGAAACGCCGGCGAGTCGTCGCTTGCTGTGGGTTCAGCGATGGCATGTCGTGCAATTCTCCGGTCCCTTGAGATCCTCGCGCAGGCCCACGGCTTCGGCTTGCGGGTTACGGTGACAGTCGAGGCAACTACGCATCGTCAGTGGGTGTACCTGGCGTACCACGTCCATCTGCCGGACGTCGCCGTGGCACGTGATGCAGTCGACGCCCGCCTTGATGTGTGGGCTGTGCGCGAAGTACACGAAATCCGGCAGCCGGTGGATTCGTTGCCAGCGGACGGGACGATTCCGCTCGTAGAGAGCCCGGACAATCGCTACGCCGGGCGAGTCAATCGCGGCGACGGCGTGACAGTTCATGCACACGGAGGCCGCCGGAATGCCGGCGGACCGGCTCGTTTCCACGCCGCCATGACAATACTTGCAGTCGATGCGCATCTCTCCGGCGTGCTGGCGGTGGGAGAAGTCTATCGGTTGAGTAGGCGCGTATCCCTGAGCGCGGCGTGTTGGATCTGTGACGAGCCCGGTTACCAGCACACTCACGAGAACCACTCCGAGGACGATCGGCACACGTATCTTGATCGCGTGATCAAGATGTGCCCAGAATGATCCCACAGCCGCTCCTTCCCTGAACGGTCGCGCCGGGATAGCGAGACGTTCTCTGGCAGGGCCCTGCCCCGAATTCGTGAGCCCTTGTTCATGAGGAGAATGTAAGGTCTGTCATCTTCAGCGGATTGTCAAGTTTCGAACCCGCTATGCCCATCTACAGGGCGTTTGCGGCTCGGAGGGGCCGCGAGCCACGTGGCGCGGCGTTGGGGTGCTTCGCCCAGTGATCCGTCCAGGCAGTCGGCCCGCCGACCGGATTGCGCATCGGCGGGTGGGCCGCTATTTTCGAGACCCGTTGGGCGCCGCCGGCACGACTGGGTGCCTCACGGTGCCGGCTTGTTCCCGCACTCCCATCCCTCACGAATCAGGCGGACTCACTCGGTGGCTGATCGCAGCGTAACACCTCCGGAATGGTACTGTCCCGACCATGGAGTGCCGCTTCAGGTTGAGCCCGACGCGCTTGTCTGCCCCGATGGGCACGAATTCCCGGTGGCGGACGGCATCCCCCGATTCGTACCGAGTGAGGTATACGCCGCCGCATTCGGCGCGCAGTGGAAGCATTTCAGCCGGACTCAGCTCGACTCGTACACCGGGACGAGCATCACGGGCGATCGCACGCGGCGCTGCCTGGGCGAAGAGCTGTGGGAGAATCTGAGCGGTCTGAACGTGCTTGAGTGCGGCTGCGGTGCGGGACGGTTCACGGAGGTCCTGCTCGAACGCGGCGCGAACGTCACGTCGATAGACCTGTCGGAGGCGGTCGACGCCAACCGCGAGAGCTTTCCACTCGGACCGAAGCATCGCATCGCGCAAGCGGATATCACGCGACTGCCGTTCGCGCGCCGACGATTCGACGTCGTCTTCTGCCTCGGAGTGATTCAGCATACGCCCGACCCCGAGCGCACGATCTCGTGCTTGTACGATCACGTCGCGCCCGGTGGCTGGCTCGTGATAGATCACTACCGATTTCGCGTGCGCTGGTATCTGAGGACGGCGCCCTATGTGCGATGGGTGTTGAAGCGTTTGTCTCCCGATGCCGGCATGCGCGCGACGGAACGCATCGTGGACGCGTTCCTGCCACTCCACCGGCGTTTCCATTCCACGCCAGTTCTCAGCACGCTGCTGAACCGCGTGTCTCCCGTGCTCCAGTACTACCGGGAATACCCGGATCTCGACGACAGACTGCAACGAGAGTGGGCGTTGCTCGATACACACGACGCGCTGACGGACTGGTTCAAGCACTACCGCTCCAAGCGAGCGCTTGAGCGGGTTCTGCGGGATCTGGGACTGGCCGATATCTGGGCCGCGGAGGGGGGCAACGGAGTCGAGGCGCGAGGCCGCTGCCCCCTGCGATGAGTCGCCGTTACACGTGGCACAATCCGAGTATGCCACCCAGATCCTTCGACATCGTCTCGATGTGCTCGTAGTACTCCCGGCGCTCCAGATTCGTGGCGCATGCTTCGTCGCAGATCGCAATCACCCTCGGATGGAGCTGTAGAGCGCTCGCGGTCACCTGCGCCGTCACCGGGCCCTCGATGAACTCTCCCCACACTTGCGCCTTGCTCTCGCCGGACGCCATGATCAGGCAGGTGCGCGCTTCCATAATGGTGCCGACACCCATGGTGATAGCGAACGTCGGCACGGTCTCGTCGGCTCCGAAGAAACGCGAGTTGTCCTCGATGGTCTCCGCAGTGAGCGTCTTGATGCGGGTGCGCGACCCGAGGCTCGACCCCGGTTCGTTGAACGCGATGTGCCCGTCGCTGCCGATGCCGAGTACCTGGAGGTCGATGCCGCCGGCCTCGCGGATGCGTCGCTCGTAGCTCTCGCACCACGCGTCGACATTCTGGGCCGTTCCCGACGGGATGTTTATCTGCGAGTCAGGGATGTTGATGTGGTCGAACAGGTTCTCTCGCATGAAGCGGCTGTAGCTCTGCTCGTGGTTCGGCGCGAGGCCGTAGTACTCGTCGAGGTTGAACGTGGTGACCTTGGAGAAGTCGAGGCCCTCGTCGCGGTGTCTGCGGATCAACTCCTGGTAGAGACCGATCGGCGTCGATCCCGTAGCCAGTCCGAGGACCGCATCCGGCCTGCGTTGCAGTAGCTCCGTGACGAAGTCCGCCGCGCGGACCGATACCGCATTGTAGTCGTGTTCGATTATTACGCGCATGGTGCAACACTCCCTTGCGATGGATCAGCCCGCCGCGGAAGGCTCGCCGCGATGGGAACACTGCGCGATCCGCTACTCTACCAGGTCGGCTCGCTTCAGCTCCGATATCACGTTATAGATCGAGTAATGTGAGCGCGGAAGGCTCTCAAGGATTTCGCTCACCGTCGCGCCGCGGCGCAGCATGTTCCAGACGCCGTTCGCCAGGGTCCGCGTCGCGTCGTCCTCCCAGTCCAGCGCCTCGGACTTGGGCTTGTACGCGCGCTCCGGGTCGGGTATCTCCCCGATCAGCACCTTGAGTTCGTCGGAGAGCCGAGCCGCCTCGAAGAGCAGGCTCATGCCGGGCTCTTCGATCTGCGCCTTCTGTTCGAATCCCTCCGGGAACTTCCGCTCCTTGAACGTGAAGCTGCCCACGGAAAGGTCGATCTGGAAGAGCTGATAGAAGGCGTCGGCGCCGAACAGGTGGCCGACCTTGCCGTACTTGATGCTGCCCGCCTCGAAGAAGAGTTCGGCGATCGCGTCCTGCTCGCCGTTGTATACTGTGAGGACGCCGGTGCGTTCGTCCGAGGACAGGAGCGTCTGGATCACGGTGGGCAGGTCGAAATACTGAAGCGTGCCGGACAACTCGCGATGGCGCGTGTGGATGCGCTCCTTCCGGATCGACGTCTTGAGCCGCCGCGCGAACACGCTCGCGAGCCGCACAGCCATCTCCGGGAGCGCCTTGAAGAGCTTCATGAAGCCTTCGTGCGTGATCGCGAGGATCTCCGCGCCTTCCGGGACGCGTGCGATCGAACTACGTGAGTCTCCCGAAATCAGGATCGACATTTCGCCGATGGAGTCACCGGAAGTCAGATACGCGACCACGTTCAGCTTGTCCGGATCGTCCGTGGTGCGGCAGATCTCAACGATGCCGGACTTGATGATGTAGACCTCGCTCACCGGGTCGCCGATGGTGAAGACCTGCTCGCCCGGCGGATGCGTCTCCAGCGCCGAGTTGGCGAGGATCACGCGGAGAGTGTCTTCGGAGAGGGCGCCGAACACCTCCGACTCCTTGAGGAACGCGATCTCCTTGTCGTCGTAGTCCTCGTACACGAGGTCCTGACGGCGTTCCGCATCCGACATCGCTGGTAGCTGTTTGATCTCGACTTCGGCCGTGCGACGGCCCTGGTCGTTTAACATGGAAACGAGCATCTCGTTGATCTGAGACTGCTTCTCGAGGATCTCCGCGATCGGACCGGCGCCGGCCGGGTCGGACGTCTCGCTCGGCGCGGGCTCGGCGGAAGCACGGCGCTGGGCGTCGGACATCACCTTCGCCATGACCGTCATGAGCTTGGCCATGTGATCGTCGCGCTTGCCAGCGGACTCCAGGTAGGATTCTATCGCTTCGGCGAGCCTCGTGCCGACATCGGCCGGGCCGTTTCCATCGGTTGACATGTGTTTCCTCCGTGCCAGGTAGGATGCACGCACACGTACGCTCCCGTGCGTGGCGCACAAGTTTCAGTATAGACCCGCACTGGAGGCGGCGCAACGACACCGATTGTCGGTGGCGTGGTCAATATGGCCACAATTCGGGCCCTTGAGGCCCCGCGCGGTTCTGAGATCGGGACACAGCGGGATGCCACGGCCGTCGGTATCGCCGCTTGACTGCCATCCGACACAGCGGTAGTTTCGCTGCTCCCTGTATCCCTCAGCGGAGTGCGTGCGTGGGCACGCTCCCGGACGCCGCGCCCATCGGCCGTTTGGGTAACGCAGGTGGGCGCGGAAAGGCGTCCGAGAGGCCGGCGCGTCATCGGCGCTGACACACCCGGCACTCTGAAGGACCGACCCATGCCATTCCCCGGTACCGGACCAATCTGGTTCAACGGCGATTTCGTCCCGTGGAACGACGCGGAACTGCACATCATGTCGCATGTCGTACACTACGGGTCGAGCGTATGGGAGGGCATTCGGTGCTACGGCACGCCAAAAGGTCCGGCGGTGTTCCGGCTCGATGCGCACGTCGCGCGGATGTTCGACTCGGCCGGTATCTATCGCTTGCCGATTCCATACACCCGAGAGCAGATCGCCGACGCCATACTCAAGACGGTCCGACGAAACGAACTGGAAAGCTGCTACATCCGACCGATCATCTATCGAGGATGCGGCGGCCTGAACGTGAGCCCGCTCGACTGCCCGGTGGACATCGCGATTGGCGCGTGGGACTGGGGCAAGTACCTAGGCCCGGAGGCGCTCGAGCGCGGTGTGGATGTCTGCGTTTCGTCGTGGAACCGACCTGCGCCGAATACGCTTCCCGCGTTGGCGAAGGCAGGCGGCAATTACCTCAATAGCCAGCTCGTGAAGATCGAAGCGATCAACAACGGCTACGACGAGGGGATTTTGCTCGACGTAAACGGCTACGTCTCTGAAGGATCGGGAGAGAACATCTTCATGGTGAAAGATGGGGGAGTCATCACGCCTCCGTCGAGCACATCGCTGCTTCCCGGGATCACGCGGAACTCCGCGATCATCCTGGCGCGTGAGCTTGGACAGAAAGTCTCGAAGCAGCTCATCCCGCGCGAAGGACTCTACATCGCCGACGAGATGTTTTTCACCGGTACCGCTGCGGAGGTCACTCCCATCGCCACGGTGGACAAGGTCCCCGTGGGCGATGGGAAGCGCGGCCCGATCACGAAACAGATTCAGGACGCTTTCTTCGCGATTCTGGATGGCGACGTCGAGGACCGCCACGGCTGGATGACGTACGTGTGACCGCTCCGTCTCAGGAGTAATCGCCGGGTACGAGACGGACGGGATCGCTCCGTCGCGCCTGGTTGTCTCTGCGGGCGCGGCATGGTCGTTGGCGTTGTCGGTCGTCGGCATGCAGGTACCGCCGCCATCGCCGCCGGAGTCATCGCGGCCTAGAGGGGGCCCGCTCCGATGCACGTCGCGCACGCCATGCCGAACGCTCCGACGGACGACCGGTCAGGCTGAGTAGGTCCAGCCGTTCTGGTCGGAGCCATGCGGCGGGTTCGACTCCCAGATCGGGGCGTCTTGCGCATGCAATCAGCGGCCCTATCGCCGGTTGACGGCCATCGGGCGCAGCGGTACGTTTGCTGCTTGCTGTATGGATCAGCGCACCGCGTGCCTGGGCACGCTCCCCGGACGCCGCTATCGTCGGTAGTTTGGGCAACGCAGGTGGGCGCGGAAAGGCGTCCGAGGGGCTGGCGCGTCGTAGACGCTGTGCACAGCCGGCACCCTGAAGAACCGACCTATGCCATTTCCCGGCACCGGACCGATCTGGCTCAACGGCGATTTCGTCCCCTGGAACGACGCGAAGCTGCACGTCATGTCGCACGTCGTACACTACGGGTCGAGCGTATTCGAGGGCATTCGGTGCTACAAGACTCCGCGGGGCTCGGGGATATTCCGGCTGGACGCGCACATCGCGCGCATGTTCGATTCGGCGAAGATCTACCGCATGCCGATGCCGTACACGCGCGAGGAGATATCCGAGGCCATCCTTGAGACGGTCCGTCGGAACGAACTGGAGAGCTGCTATATCCGGCCGGTCGTCTACCGCGGATATGGCGCCATCGGAGTGAGCCCGCTGGACTGCCCGGTCGATGTTGCCATTGGCGTGTGGGATTGGGGCAAGTACCTGGGTCCGGAAGCGCTTGAGCGCGGCGTGGACGTGTGCGTTTCTACGTGGAACCGCCCCGCGCCGAATACGTTTCCGGCGTTGGCGAAGGCAGGCGGAAACTACCTGAACAGCCAGCTCGTGAAGATCGAAGCCATCAACAACGGCTACGACGAAGGTGTGCTCTGCGACGTGAACGGATACGTCTCGGAGGGATCGGGAGAGAACATCTTCATCGTGAAGGACGGCGGCGTCATCACACCCCCGTCGAGCACTTCGCTTCTGCCGGGGATTACGCGGAACACCGTGATCATCCTGGCGCGCGAACTCGGGCACAAGATATCGAAGCAGCTCATTCCGCGCGAAGGGCTCTACATCGCGGACGAGCTGTTCTTCACGGGCAGCGCTGCGGAGGTTACGCCGATCGCCACCGTGGATAAGGTTCCCGTGGGCGATGGGAAGTGCGGTCCGATCACGAAACAGATTCAGGATGCGTTCTTCGCCATACTCGATGGGGATGTCGAAGACCGCCACGGCTGGATGACTTACGTGTGATCGCACGGCTCAGAACCATTTGCGGGGCACGAGAGGGCGAGGGATCGCTCGACCGTGCCTCGTGTCTCTGAGGGGGTCGGCATGAGAATCGGCATCATTGGTGGCGGCCAGATGGGCAGCGCCCTCATCGGCGGGCTCATCAGCGCCAAGGCCGCTTCGCCGGGCGACGTGACCGTGTGCGACGTCGACGCGCAGGCGCGGGAGCGCCTCGAACGCGAGATCGGGGTAGCGACCACGGACGATCTGGTCGCGGCCGCCGTCGACCACGACGTGGTGCTGATCGCCGTGAAGCCGCAGGTCATACGCGCTGTGCTGCCGAAGTTGTCGGGCCGAATCGCGCCGACTCAGACGGTGATCTCAATTGCCGCCGGCGTTACTTCCGTACGGCTGGAGTCGCTGCTTGGCGGAGACGACGGGTTCGTACACGTCGTCCGGGCGATGCCGAACACCCCGGCTCTTGTGGGCGAGGGTATGTCGGCGATTTCCGCCGGGACGCGCGCCACGCCGGAGGACCTCGCGCGGGCCGAGACGATCATGTCCAGCGTGGGGAAGGTGGTTCGCGTCGAGGAACGGCTCATGGACGCCGTTGTGGGCCTCTCGGGGAGCGGCCCCGGCTACGTCTACACGGTCATCGAGGCGCTTGCCGACGGTGGATGCCGCGCCGGGCTACCAAAGCCTCTGGCGCTGGAACTTGCGGCTCAGACCGTGCTTGGCGCCGCCCGAATGGTCATAGAGACCGGGGGGCACCCGGCGGTGCTGCGCGACCGTGTCACGTCGCCCGGTGGGACCACGATCGCCGGTCTGCACGCGGCGGAGTCCGCCGGTCTGCGCGATGCGCTTATGAGTGCGGTTCTGGCGTCGGCGCGGCGGGCGGAAGAGCTGGGCCGCTGATCGCTTCATTCACCGCCGCGGGAACGCCACAGGAGCGATCCGGTCTGTCTCCAGCATCCGAACGAACGCCCGGCCCTGGGGCGCGAGCGAACGCGTCTCGGAGATCAGGCTCACGTACTGAATGAGGAGTCTATCCGGCTCGCGTAGCAGGTGAACGGTCGTGAAGCCGTTGTCTCGTGTCCCGTCGGGTAGCCCGGCTCCGAAGTTCACCGCCCCGGTGTTGAATACGAACGCGCTATCCTGCCCGTGATCGAAGCGCTCGAAGTGGTGAGTCGTAGCGCTCATTACGAGGTCCGCTCGCGACAGCAGGTGGGCGCGACGATCTTCCTGCAGTATGTGCACCCACCTCCCGAGGCGCGAGTGAGCGCCCACGACGATGATGTTGCGCGGTGAGTCCGGCAGTACGCTCAGCATGCTGTCGAGCCATGCGCGGGACGATTCCCGGAATGCGAGCGAGTCGTTTCCCGGCGAATCCGAGAAGTGAAGTTGGATCAGATGCACCGTGTGGTCGGCGAGCGGCAACCGCGCGTAGTACTCCGCGCCGTTCGGACGCACCGTCACGCCGGGCCGACCGTACATCCCGACGTCCTCCAGCAGCTCGCCTCCGGCTCCCCAGTCATCTTGCCCGGACCCGTAGTACTCGTTCTCCCCGTCGGCGACGTTCGGGTACCAGCGGTTGCGCCAAGCGGCGTCCTCCGCCATGTGGCGGAAGATCAGATTCGTCCAGCCGCGCTTGAGGTGGTCGCCCATGCCGATCGTGAACGCAGCGCCCATCTCCCGTGACCAGTCGACCATGCGCTCCATCTCGTCGGAGTCGTGCGGGCTGTACCCCTTGTGGTCGCTCATGATGACGAACGCCGCGGCCGCGGCCCGGTCGACTTCCCCGGGTGAGGCGAACGGCTCGTAGCGTACACCGTCGGGGGCGATCACCGGCACGGTGGCGGTGCGTGAAGGCCCGCCAGTAGGCTGTGCGCAGGACGCGGTGATGCAGGTGGCGACGACCGCGCACAGAGCGCGAACTGCCATCGACGGGGATACCATCACAGGCCGGTACATGCGTGCTCTCCATTGATCTGACGCGTAAGGGAGATTAGAATCAGACCTCCGCCGCGTTCCTCGTATCGTCGGATTCGACGCCGGTCTTGAGTTCTGCGGCACCTCTGGCGTTCCCTCATACTCCAATCGGGAGATAGCGGAAACATGGTGTCCAACGATGATCCGATGATCGTATTCGGCGGAAGTGGCAGCCCGCGCCTCACGCGGGACATCTGCTCCTACCTCGGAGTCCCGGTGGGCGAGAACGAGGTTATATCGTTCTCGGAAGGTAACATCTTCGTCCGGGTGCTGGAAAACGTCCGTGGCCGTTCCGTGTACATCGTCCAGTCGACCGGGTATCCGACGAACGACAATTTCATGGAGCTGCTCTTCTGGATCGACGCGTTCCGCCGGGCGAGCGCCGAGACGATCACCGTCGTCATGCCGTATTTCAGCTATGCCAAGGGCGACAAGAAGGACGAACCACGCGTATCGATTCGTGGCCGCGTGTGCGCCGAGGCGATCGAGATGGTCGGCGCGGACCGCGTCGTCACGCTGGATCTTCACAGCCCGCAGGTCGCCGGGTTCTTCAGGATACCCGTCGACGACATCTACGCGATGCCGGTCATCTGCGAACACGTAATGGGCCGGGAATTCGACGATCTCGTCGTCGTGTCCCCCGACATGGGCTTCGCGAAGCAGGCCCGCAAGTACGCGAAACACCTCGACGCCTCAGTGGCTATCGCCGAGAAGGAACGACTCAACCACGACGAGAGCGCTCGCACGGTGGAGCTTATCGGCGACGTGGACGGGAAGACGGCGCTCATCGTCGACGACTTCACGATATCGGGCGGCACCCTTTCCAGTGTAGCCGATGAACTCGTAGAGCGTGGAGCCTCCGCAGTGTACGCCGCGGTGACCCACGCCGTGCTCACGCCTGAAGGCGTGCGCCGAATCGAGAGCAGCGCGATCCGGGAACTCATCGTGACCGACACGGTGGAAACGCTTCCCGACGGACTGAGCGACAGCATCACCGTGCTTTCCGTCGCGCCGCTGCTCGGCGAAGCGATACGCCGCATCCACAATCGCGAAAGCATCAGCGTCCTGTTCGACTGACCGGACGCTCCGGCTCAGCCCCTCCGAAGGCGGTCGCGCAGCGCGTTCGGCACCTCGACGATATACACGTGGTTGATGCCCGTGCGGTCGGAGTTGAAGAGCACTTTCGTGCCATCTCGGCTCATCACGGGATGCGGATGGGTTCGCTCCGGATGCCCGCAGCTTGACTCATCGCGACACAGCGGCGCACAGCGCCCCGACGGCGTGTGGATGAGGTGCAGCCCCTCGTTCGGCCAGTTGGTATCGGCAACGATCCACTCCGCATCGTCGCTCGTCGAGCTGTGCCAGAAATACGGTCCCTCGGCGATCGTCTCAACGGCGCCGTCGTCGGGCGAGACCGAGATGATTCCCTTTCCCGGCGGCGCGAGCGTGCCCTGCATGCGGTCGATGAGCCCGGCCCAAGCGCTGTGACACCAACGCAGGCCGGACCACGTTCGGTGATCCGATCCATCCGGGCGCATGACGTTCCACACTGAGTGCATCGCCTGACCGGTTGGCTCGACGTCGAACCAGGAAATCCAGTTGCCCGTCGGGCTTCCCGTCACGTGGCCGAATCGCTCGCCGGCATGGATCACTTCGTAGCTGCTCCCGCCGTTGGGGAAGACGACGATGCGCGCCTCGGTCGCGGAATCGCGGATCTGCACCACGAGGTGGTCTCTGCAGACGGTGATCTGGTTGACGGTGCGGGCTTCGTCGAACCGGGCGATCTCCTCATCGCGGCGGCCGTCCAGGTCCACCCTCCGGACGCTGTGCCGCGCTGTGTAGTAGATCCAATCGCCGTCGCGGCTCAGAACGGCGTCGGCGACGCTGTCGCGCCCCGCCATGCGCATGAGTTCGGTGCCATCTGCGTTGACGCGAAACAGATCCCACGGGGCATTGCGCTCGAGCGTGCGCTGGGAGCGGAAGATGACCGCGCTCGAATCGGCGGTGAACGGCGTCTCCTCGTAGTAGAGGTTGACGCTGTTCACGGGGTACGACGTGAGCTGGATGACGTGGGCGCCGGTCTCGGTGTCGTCGTACTCGATGCGCTCGGTGGGGTAGAGTTCGCTTTGTGTCATGTGCTAGGTTCGCGACTCCGATCCTCGGACGCAAGGGATTTTCCGACTTCGCTCGAAATGACCGGAAACTGGGTGCATCGGCAGACCTCTTCTCGTTTCGTAGCGTTCCCGGCGCGAGGGATTCCTCACTTTGTTCGGAATGACAGCGAGAGGCAGATCGTTACCGATCTGTCCGCCTGTCGCTCGCAGAGGCGATAGCCTCCTGCAATTCGGCGTACGTGTGCGTCACGGGGAACTGCGGAAACTCGGCGATGACGTTGTCCGGCGGACGGAAGAGGATACCCGCGTTCGCTTCAGCGAGCATCGTCGTGTCGTTGTAGGAATCGCCCGCGGCGACGACGTGGTAGTTCAGGGAGCGGAACGCCTTCACGCTTTCGCGCTTCTGATCTTGCATTCTGAGCCGGTACCCAGCGATTCGGCCCTGCTCGTCGATATCGAGGCGGTGGCACAGGAGCGTCGGGTAGCCGAGCTGTTTCATGAGCGGCGCGGCGAACTCGTAGAACGTGTCGGAGAGCAGGACCACCTGGTAGCGCTCGCGCAGCCAGTTCAGGAAGTCGAGCGCGCCGTCGAGCGGCCCCATCTGCCCGATCACGGACTGTATATCCCGTAGCGCGAGGCCGTGTTCGTCCAGGATCGCCAAACGTTGTCGCATGAGCACGTCGTAGTCCGGGATGTCACGGGTGGTGGCGCGCAACTCGGCGATGCCCGTTCGCTCCGCTACGTTGATCCAGATTTCCGGCGTCAGCACGCCTTCGACATCGAGACAGACAAGATCCACACGCCACTCCTTCGAGTTCATCCTGCGTTCGCCGGACAGACAAGGTACCGGCAGATCGCGTACCGGGACTAGTCCCGCTGCTCCAGCCGTATCCGCCGTGGGGCTAGTCGGCCGCGAGCAGATGACGGGCGAAGAACGCGCGGAAACGCTCCGCGCCGCCGAGCGGCTCGGGTGGGTCGGTGTCGGGCTGATACCGGCCGTGCCCCATACCCGGGACGATGGCGAGTTCAGCTTGCACGCCAACGGCCTTGAGCGCCTCCACCAAGTTCGCCGATTCCTCCGTCGAGACAGTGTCATCCAGCTCTCCGTGAACGGCCAGACATGGCGGGGCGTCCGGGTGAACGTGCTCCGACGGCGACGCATCTCGGATGAGTTGCTCGCGTTCGCCCGTCGGTGCGTCGAACAGCGCGTGATACACGTCGGAATCCGGACGTTCGGCCACGCGTCGGACCATGTCGAACGGGCCGCACACCGGCATCATGCACCGTATCGTGTAGCCGCGCGGCCCCGCGTCGGCGCGGGTCGCTTTCAGACCGACGAGCGACGTGAGATGTCCGCCTGACGACGATCCGGTGATGCCCACACGGCGCGGATCGAATCCGTACTCGTCGGCGCTGGATGCGATCCAGTCGAGCACGGCCATGATGTCGTCCTGCTGCGCGGGATGCGTGTCGGTGCCGGTGAGGCGATGGTTCGGGGCTACGGCGGCGATCCCGGCGTCCACGAGAACGTCCGCGTACTCGCGCATCCGCTCCTTGTCGCCCTGTCGCCATGCGCCGCCGTGGATGCAGACGACGACAGGATATGGCGCGGGCGTGTCTGGCAGATACACATCGAGGAATCCCCGGTCGGAGTCGGGACGATAGCGTACGTCGGTCGTGATCTTCATTGCTGACTCCCGTGGTCGCGGTGTCTCACATGAGTTGTCCCAGCGCGTCGACGCGCTCCGACGCCTCGCGTGTCCTTCGGGCTACGAGTTCCGTCATCTTCACCGCAGTCGCGCGGAAGTTTTGGTAGTTCGACGACTGCGCCAGCCCGGCCATCCACCCGCTCGGCGCCGACGACGCGCCGTTCAGCGCTCCGCGGAGCTGTCCGTTCAGGCTGCCAAGGGTGTCCGCGTCCCGGCCCGTGTTCGCGCCGCCGACGACCGCCTGCTCCGTGTCGCCGCGCGACGCCGCGAATATGCCGAACGCCAGCGCGAATACCTCCTGCGGGTCGATGCAGTGATACTGCAGGCAGTGCTCGTACAGCCCGGCCCGCGCTGAGAACACGTCGGGATACCGCCGGGCGACCTCCACAGCCTGAATCAGCGTGTCCAGCAGGTTGTCTGGATCGCGGTCATCGAACGTCACGACTGTCTTCGACGGCGCGACGCGTATCGCCGCATCGATGACGCTGTCGCACGTGGCGCCCGGACGAAACGCCTCCGCCACCGCCGCCGCGATCACGCCCGGTATGAAGATGTCGAGATCCCGCTGCACCAGCGACGACAGATTCACGCCGTCGACGTACGCTCGCTCCGGGTCGCCCGCGTTGAAGATGCCCACGGGGTGGATCGCCATCAGGCCGGAGCCGGTGACGATGTTGAACGCGCCGGTGACCCTCGGCGAATATCCCATCTTGAGTAGCTCGTACGTGTTGCGCAGGCAGAAGAAGAACTTCGTCGGGTCCATCTCGGCGAGCCAGAATTCGGCGTAGTCCTCGACGGTGATCGGGCGTCCGCGGTCGATGTAGCAATGGCAGAGGATCTGCGCGAGATTCGTGTCGTCGGTGCCGACGTCGAAGCCCGCGTCGCCGCCCTCCAGCCCGGACCACGGGTCCGTCAGCCGCCCGAGTTCGCGGTCGATCCGCTCGTAGTCCCAGCCTTCGACGGGTCGTCCGAGCATGTCCCCCGCCGCTCCGACGGCGAGGCATCCCCATACCTTATCGAAAAGCGCGGTGGACTCGATGGGGGTGGGTGTGGCATCGGTGTCATTCGAGGTCATCTTCTACTCCCTCCACGCGCGTTTCGTGCTGAGATCGAGGTCGCCGACCTTGTCGAACGCAGTAGCAGGTGGTGCCGAGGCCGTGTGCGGTGTGTGCGCAACTGCGCCGCGCACGTGTCCCTTCCACACGACTTCCTCACCAGACGTTCCTGCAGAGGTGCTACTCCGCTTCGTGGTCTCCGACGGGGTGATCCCACAGCTCGCGCCAATCCTTGATCACTGCTCTCGCGTATCCCTTCGCTTGCTTCCTCGGTACACCAGATTCTCGACGAGCATTCCGAGCGAGGGCATCAGTCAGTATCGTAGTCCACTGGTCAAAACCTGGGTCCGCTGTTACTTCGACCAGGACCCGACCCTCCTCGTGCTTGCCCATGAAGCGATCTCCTGGCTTCCCGCAGACAAGGTAGAATCCATTCGTGCGGATAATCTGGTCTACTACGCCCCCGCGATCTAAGAGACCGAAATCGATCACCATGACACATTTGCTAGGACTGTCGAAGCGGATGACCAGTCTCGCGATCCCTCGTTTCGTGCGTGAGAAATCCCAAGCGGTCAGACACTCTCCCGTTCCCGATGTCTCGTGCGCCTCGACCATCGTCTCGATATCCGGACGTTCTGTCGTATCCAAGACTAGGACGGGCAGCGCCTTGCTGTCCGCGAAATCCTTGATCAACAGAACGGCGTCCGCGACAATGGGCACAGGCTCTTTCTCGACAGGATCGCGGATGCTTAGTTCAATCCTTCTGTGCTTTCTCTTGAGCATCGTCTCCGTCGTCCATAGGTAGAACGAACCCCACATCTTTCGACCAGATATTGCCCGTTGAGTCAGATAGATGGATAGTCCGTGATGCTACTGCCCGGTCGGACACGAGTCTTTCGGACGCGCAATAGAACGCCCAGCCTCCCAGAGTACCGTAGGGCCCAATGCTCACCGGGAGAGCCGATAGCAGCGGCGTCATTCGAGACAGTACCCTCAGGCAACTCGTTTCATCTGCTATCAGCCGCAAAATCTCGGGCTCTGACATGATACTGAATGACACGTTCGGCGAGGTCCTTTCTTCGTGAACGAATGTGACCTCCAGATCGCTGTGCACAACCGCGTTTCGTGCGGCGGATCGATTGGCGACAACGAGTTCGACACAGTAGATATACCACCCACGACATAGGACGTACTTGGCACTACGGTAATCTAGATCGATATGGGGTGTAGATTTGTCATCTCGCTTCTCCATGAGTGCCAGCGATCTTCGAGCCACGCGCACGCTGTACAGCGTCGCAACAGCGACGACCAAGGCCGCTATCGCCGACACGAGAGCTGCTACGGCTGACAGTGGTGTGAGAGCCGATGAGTAGCTCGCCATGAACTCCATGAGTTTCTGAAGCATCGGCTTCACTCCATGGTGCGAATGCGCGTCGATACCTTGCCTTGCTACCAGATCACTCCCTCTGCGCCCGCTCCGCGCTGAGATCGAGATACCGCTTGATGCCCTCCGGCGTGACGTTCCACGGGATGTGGTTGCCGATACACATCATGTATCCGCCCGTCATGCGCGAGGTCTCCATCATCTGATCGACCATCGCCTCGATCTCCGCCGGGTCGTTGCGCGTCAGGACGCGGTTGTCGCCCTCGCCGGCCAGGAACAGGTTCCGGTCGGCGTAGCGACGCGCGATGGCCTGGTAGTCGGTGTACGGCTCGCTGATGATCCCGCGCGCGCCGCAGGCGATTACGTCGTCGGCGAAGGCGTCCATGCAGCCGTCGGCCATGAACAGGACTTCCTTGCCCGCGCCCCGGACGATGCCCCAGAACTCCTCGTAGCGCGGGAAGATGTACTTGTGCATCCACTCCGGCGAGCAGACCGGGCCGCGCGACGTCACGATGTCGTCGTGACAGAGCACGGAGTTCACCGGCAGCCGGGCGAACGTCCGGAACACGCGGCGGTTGATCTCGGCGAATTCGTCCATGATGCGCTCGAAACGCGGGTCGAGGCAGGTTTCGAGAAACAACTCCCAGCCGAAGGTCAGCAGCGGCCACATGAACATCGTGTTGTAGAAGCCGGTCATCGACGACTCGCCCTCGACGCCCTGATTGCCGCGTTCCGGTGGATATCCGGCGCTCCATTCGCGGTAGAGCTTCTCCTCGTCGGAGTAGTCGCGCGACTCGACGACGGGGATGTCCGTGAAATCGCCCTGCTCCAGCGGCGAGAAAGCGAACACGTCCTCGGCGGTGCGGAACTGCGTGCCCCAGTCCCAGTGTCCCGATTCGCCGGTGCCCCAGCGGACGTGTCGCCGTCCGTCCTCGTCGACGCATGAGCTCTCGTCCACGCCGAGCTTCGGGCGCGGGACCGGGTCGTCCGTCTCCGGCACGGCAAGCCCGAGCATGGGGTAGCGCTCCCGCAGCTTCAGGCGGCATTCGCGTGGGTGGTCGTAGTAGTCGATGCCGGTGAGATACGTCTCCGCATCGGGGCACGACCAGTGCTCCCAGTGCGGGATGTGCTTCGGCGCGAGGCCCATGAATGACAGGTACTTGTCGTCGGGCATTCCACTCTCCTCAATGCGCTGTCGGGTTTTGGTTCGCCGGCATCGCTCGATGTGTCACGGTCTCGGCAGGAAGTGCGTCTCGGCCACGACGCTCATCGTCGGCTCCGCGGCGGCGGTTATCGTGAACTCGTATGTGCTCTCCGCGTCCGAGGGCTCGACCGGAAGTCGCCATACCTGCCACCCGCAGGGATACGTCTTCAGCCCCACGGCCTCGGCGAACGGCACGTCCTGCCCATCACGCGTTATCCGGGCGGCGAAGTACTTCCCGGAGCCACGTCGGGTGACCAGGCGTTCGCCGTCGAAGACCTGCGCGGAGATCGCGAGAACGCCCTCGGCGGAGCACGCTGGGACCGTCAGCGTACCGCTGAGCGTGGTCTTCCTGATCTCCTCGGGCTCGGCGTCCTCCACCGGGTCCTCTGCGATCAGGTGTAGGTGCGGACCGTCGGCAAGCATCTCCACGTCCATTGCGAGTGCGCGGCTTGGCTCGTCGAAGTCGCGTGCTACCTGCTCGTCGGGCAGGGAGGCGTCCAGCGCGGGTGCCGTATCGGGGCGCGCGATCTCCAGCAGGACTACCTCGAACGGCCGTAGCGCCATGGTGATTGCGTTGGTGAACGACGATTCGCCGCCGTCGACGAGGCGCGCCGGTACCGGGTGTCGCCGGTATGCGCTCCACGCCATGCCGTCTGGCAGGTCGATCTCCGATCCCAGCGGTAGCTCGACCGTGACATCGTCCCACGTCGGGTTGCTCAGGGCGACGAATGCACGTTCGTCGGAGGCGCAGGCGTAGCCGTAAGGCTCGGTGTTGAGCGGATCGCCCACCACGAGGCGTGAGTTCCTGAAGCACTCGGGATGCGCTCGCAGCAGCGCGATGAAGTTGGCGATCTCGTGTCGTTCCGGTGGCGTGAGCCAATCGTGATCGCTCCACGGCTGCGCGAGCATGCTGCCGCGGCAGATATCCATCACGAAGGCCGCCTGCCAGCGCTCTTTTCCGATGCTGCTGTTCCACCACCAGTCGGAGAGCCACACGCCGAGCGAGTCTTTGCCCAACGCCGGCACATCGCGGCAATAGCGCTGCACCTGGTCGATACCCAGCGTTACGCCGTCCCTCACGTAAAGCGTCGGCGCCGCGGCGGGCGACGCGGCCTCCACGGCCACTCCCGGCTCGAATAGCGTATCGCCATGCAGCAGCCACCACGGGGAGCGATGGCCCCAGTAGAGCATGAGGAAGACATCGGGACACTCAGCGTCCATCTCGTTGAGGAATCCGATGACCGCATCGTGTATCGCTTCGGTGGAGTAGATTCCCGGCAGATGGTCGTGCGTGAGGTTCGAGCAGTAGGAACGAAGGTTGTCGAACTTGAGCAGCCGGACGCCGTTTTCGCGGATGTGGTGCCGGAACGCGTTCGTGTAGAGGCTCCTGGTCGGATCGGTCGCCCTGCAAAGAAACGCTTTCTCCCGCTGGTAGTGGCCCGGCGGGTATGACTCGTTGTATGTCCGCGTGCTTGCGACAGCCGGATTACCGCCGATTGTCCAGTCGCCCATGGAGCTGTCGATCCAGAGCCCTGGTGCGCTTCCGAGCCTGTGGATCTCATCGCGTACCCGGTCGAAACCGTCGGGGAATCGGTCCGGCGCGAACCGCGTGAGGTCGCCGCGCGGGTCCACCCAGAAATCGGAGTTGTACAGGTCATACCGGCAGCCGGTTTCCTCCTGCGCTTCGGCGACCTTCGCGAGGCTGTCAAGCAGGATCGATTCGCTGTTCAACACCCACTGTTCGGGGTTTTCTTCGATTGGCCATGAGCCGAATGCCGTGAATATCGCGTAGGGACGGTCGTGCCCTCGCACGGTGCGGCGCATGCGGCTTTCTACGTGTCGCAGGAACTCTTTCCGCGCCTCGCCCGCGCCGCTGACGCCGTACACGATGTTGCCGGCATCCCACGACTCTCCGGGTGAAAGCGCCACGCCGGGATAGCGTGTCAGCGTCACGCGGCCGTCGCTGCCCACGTTCCAGCCCGAGGGGCGGGCGATGCTGAGGAATCGGTCGTCACCGACGTAGACCGGGAAGCCTCGCTCGCCATCGGAGACGGATACATCCGTCTGGTATTCTCCGAGCCTGGCGTGCATGAGACGAGCCGGCCCCTGCCCGGCGTTGGTGAACGACACTTCCTTGCGGAGCACCGGGTCGTCGGCGTTCGCACGGTACTTCACACAAGCTGCAAGCGATCCGTCGTCGCTTGCGAGCGACACGGTCGCGGTCGATTCGCCGGGTTCTCCGTCCTCGACGTCAACGGCCTTCACCTGGAGCCGTGGCGTTCTCAGCGCTGTACCGGCGACGACATACCTTTCGAACGGAGTTGCCAGGTTGCTGGGCCCCGGCAGGTGCCAGTTGTGGAGAGGGTCTATCTCGTCGAGTCCCTGGGGGCGAAGGAATTGATCCCGGAGTTGCACGGCGATCACGTTGATCTGCCCGATTCGCACGTGCGGACCGACCTCCGACTCGGGGCCGATGTCGAAAACACCCGGCGTATTCCAGCGTCCCGACGTGCGCCTGACGCTGACGACGTGTCCGTTGAGGAACACCCGCATGTAGCGGTAATCGCCGAGGCCGTAGCCGCCGAGCACCAGGCTGAGAGGCATTCCCGCCACGGAGTTCGGCAGGAACAGGTTCGTGCGTGCCCAGAGGTACCGGTCCGTCGCGCCGGCGCCCTCATCGACGAACGTGTCGCCGGTCCTCCACGCTGAGTCGTCGTAGTCCGGCACGTGGAATCCGCTGACGAACCCCGAATCGTCGTCCGGTTCGGACGCCGGTTCCTCCGATGGCTGGATCACCCAGCCTTCGATCCAGTAGCGACCGACTGCCGCGTCCAGTTCGACCTCGCATTCGAGACCATTGCCGAGCGAGACGATACTCCCGGTCAGCCGGTTCTCCCAGTCGATGCCGCGCAGACCGTCGCCGGTGTCGAGCCGCAGCCGGTAGGACGGGGTCTCGAAGCTGATCGTAGTGTCATGCACCCGTGCGCTCGCCGATTCACGTTCGCCGCTCATTCGGATGGTCTCCATGGTCGAGACAGGAGGATTGCGCGGACTGCGCCGTCGTTTTGCCGGACACAGAACATCGTTGCGGCGATCACGGGGCGGAACCCCGTTCAGCGCTGCCGCGTTGGGCCGACGGCGTCGACGTTCTACGTTTGCCGGTGTGGCGCGATGTGCGTCGCGCGCAGAGCCGTCGTGGCGCGATCTGGAGGTACTCATGTCGGATAACACCCACCTGCTGCTCGACTCTCGCATTGTGGAGGTGTCCCGCAACGCGCGGCTTACGCCTGTCGCGGTGGAGAAGGAGTCGCAGAACCCGCTGCTCGTCGAAGACCGGCCATGGGAGGTGCGTTTCGACAACACCTACCCCAACGTGCTGCGCGAGCCCGACGGGCTGTGGCGGATGTGGTACAACCCGTTCATCATAGATGACGTGACGGTGTCGACGCCCGCGGACGTGAAGGCGAGGTCGCCATACCACCCGCGCGAAGATCAGCGGGAGATGGGCGTCTGCTACGCCGAGTCGTCCGACGGCATAGCGTGGACGAAGCCCGAACTCGGCCTCGTGGAGTTCAATGGCTCCACGGCGAACAACCTCGTGATGCGAGACATGCACGGCGGTGGCGTGATGCGGGACGGTGTCGAGTCGGACCCGGAGCGGCGGTACAAGTCGCTCCTGCAGGAGGGCGCGGCCACCTCACCCGACGGCTTCCGCTGGACGCGGGTCGAAGCGCACGGCATCGGCGCCGTTGGCGATACGCACAATAACGTCATCCGGCACACAACGTCCGGCAACCTCGTGGGTTTCACCCGGCTCTGGGATGGGGGGCAGCGCGTCGTTGGGCGGACGGAGACCGTCGACTTCGAGCGCTGGAGCCCAGCCGAACCGATCATGCAGGCGCTGCCGGACCAGCCGCATCGCCAGACGTACACGCTCATACCGTTCGCGGTGCACTCCGTCTATGTCGGCTTCGTGATGATCCTCGACACTGAGACCGACGTCGTCGACTGCGAGCTTGCGTGGAGCCCGGACACCGTCGAATGGCACCGTATCGCGCCTGGCGTGCCCATCATTCCGCGCGGACCGGAGGGGAGCTTCGATTGGGGATGCGTGTACGCCGCCGCGTGCCCGGTTCCTGATGGCGACGACGTACGGCTCTACTACAGCGGCAGCGACGACACGCACGGGAGCTGGCGGAAGGCAGCGATCGGCCTCGCGCGCGCCAGTCGCGACAGATACGCAGGCATGGCGCCGGTGCGCGATGGAGAACTCGCCGTGGTCGAGACAGCGCCGGTCACGTGCACCGGCGGGGCGCTTCGCGTCAACGCCAATGCGGCGGGTGGCTCGGTGCGAGTTGGCGTCGTCGATTCGGAATCGCACACGGTCGCCGCGTGTCGCCCGATTGAGGCGGACGTTCTGGACGGGGCCATGACGTGGAGCGGAGGTGATCTCGCGTCGTTCGTCGGGAAGACGGTTCGGCTGGTGTTCGAAGTCCGAGACGCGTCGCTCTACGGCTTCTCGTTCGCCTGACGAGCATTGGAACCGCATGCGCCGGGACTCACATTCTGCGGGTTCGCCATCACACGAAACACCCCTCGCCAAGTCTGGACGGTTCATGCAGACGCTCTTGCTCGTATCGCACACCCATTGGGATCGCGAATGGTACCTCACGTTCGAGCAGTACCGCGCTCGCCTCGTGGCCACCTTCGACAAACTCCTTGACGTTCTCGACGAGATACCAGCGTTCCATTCCTTCACGTTCGACGGGCAGACCATTCCCGTCGATGACTACCTCGAGATACGTCCAGAGATGCGGGAGCGGTTGGCCCGGCACGTGCGCTCGGGCCGGCTTCTGATTGGCCCGCTGTACGTGATTCCGGCAGGCTACACTCCGCGCGGTGAGACCTGGGTGCGCAACTTCCAGCTCGGAATGGCACGGTGCGAAGAGCTTGGCGGTGAGCCGGACCACGTCTACATGGCGGAGCCGACGTCGCTGCCGGAGCAGTGGCCGCAGATCGCCGCGGGGTCCGGATTCCGGGAGGCCGTCTTCGGGCGCGGCCTGCGTATCGACCCTCGCGACGGGAACGACAGCACGCGCGTGGATGCGAGCGAGTACTGCTGGGAGGGACCGGAGGGATCGCGGCTGCTTGTTGTACACATGCCTGCGGCGTATGACGACGAGGGAGGCGCACGGTGCATCCTGCACTACTGCAACTCCGCAGAGGTGTTCTGGAACCGCATCTACGATCCGCTTCGCGAGCAGGAGCCCGTCGCGACGCCGGATCATCTGGACGAGGTGCTGGAGCGAGTCGGGATTCTGCGTGAGTATCTCACGCCGCTCGCTACGTCGGATACGCTCCTGCTGATGCACGGGTGCGACCACCTCCCGCCGCAGCCCGGCACGCCCGAGTTCGTCGCCGCGGTGAACGAGCGGCTCGACGGCGCGCGGATGGTCCATGGTTCGATGCGTGAGTATCTCGACGCGGTCAAGAAAGCGGGCAACGCCGGCGAGGTTCGGCAGGGCGAGTCGAGCGGGCGCACGGACGCGATGTCGCGTGTGTATCTCCAACGCCTGGATAGCGATGCCCAGTATGAGCTCTCCCGATGGATGGAGCCTGCCGCGGCTATGGCGCTTGCATGGCGCGGAGCACCGGCGTCGGGCCTGCGCGACGAAGGCGTTCCCGACATGAACACTGGGGCGTTGAGGCGGCAGGCATGGCGGTACGTCATCCAGAACCACGCTCACGATACGATCTGGGGTGCCGCTGTCGACGACGTGTACGGTGAAGTGGTAACGCGATATGCCAAAGCTCATCAGATCGCCGAGGAACTCGCTCGCGAATCCATGCATCACGTCGCCGAGGCGGTTTCGACTGCCGATCTACCGGATGGAGACGCCGTCGCGGTGGCGTTCAACCCCCACGGACATACGGTGGACGCCGTCGTCGAGACGGAGTTCCAGCTCCCCGCGAACGTGCAATCGCGCCACGTGCGCGTGACGGACGACGCCGGTGTCGAGTGGCCCGTGCAGGTGATCGAGTCGCACGTCGTGGAGCGGCGCACGGACCGGTTCCGGCGCTATGCGTTCTGCGAGAAAGTTCGCGCGGTGAAGGCCGTCGTTCATGCCCGCGGTATCCCGCCCCTAGGATACCGTGCCGTGTCGATCTCCGGAGCAAGTGAGGCCGCGGAGACGGACTTGCGTGCCTCGGCGGATGTTCTGGAAAACGAACACGTGCGGGTTGCCGTCCATCCCGACGGATCGTTCGACGTTGTCGACAAAGACACCGGCGCGTCGGTGGATGGACTGAATGCGCTTGTCGATCAGGGCGACGGCGGGCACGGATGGCGGTTCGCGCCCATCGAGCGCGACCGGTTCGTGACGGCGTCGGAGCACCCCGGCAAGGCGCGGCTCGTTGAGTCCGGGCCCGTGCGGGCGACGGTCGAGGTACGGCTTTCGTTACCGCTGCCGGTCGGCCTGACCCGCGACAAGCATGGTCGGCTGAAATCGACGCGCGTCTGTCCCATGGTTGTCCGTATCTCGCTTGCGGCGGGGTCGCGGCGCGTCGAGGTGAACACGGAGATCGACAATCGGGTGCGTAACCACCGCCTCCGCGCGCTGTTTCCTACCGGCATCCGGGCTGATCGGACCCAGTGCGATGGCGCGTTCGGCGTCCACGACCGGCACATTCGAGTCACCGATCCGACGCCCATCAGCCTGAAGAGCGGCATCGGGTATCATCCTTCTCAGCCGCAGGAGCTTGCGATGATGCATTCGTGGCTGGACATCGCCGACGAAGAACGCGGCTTGGCACTCCTGACGCGCGGGCTTCCGATGTACGAGATCCTCAACGCGGATGACGGCACGCGGGCCTTCGCTCTGACACTCATGCGGGCGGCGATCGGGCACACGCGCATTCACGATCCCGACCTGACCCACGAGTGCCAGGTCCCCGGCCTGCAGCGCGCGGACTACGCGGTCGTGCTTCACGCGGGCGACTGGCTCGCAGGTGAAGTTCACCGTGAGGCCGCGGTATTTACGTCTCCGCTGAGGTTCGAGCCCACTGGACGGCATGCCGGCGCGCGGAGCACAACCGGATCGTTGATCCGCGGCCTTCCGCCTGAGATCGAGCTGGCCGCGCTGAAGCCGGCGGACGACGACGAATCCGTCGCTGTGGTGAGGTTCGTCAACCTGCTGCCCGCACGTCGCACCGTGGACATTTCGTTCGCGGAGCCGCCCGAGCGCGTGGATCGTGCCGACTTGCGCGAGCGTGCCACGGAGCGGCTGGAAGTTGGCCGCGACGGTTCCGTGCGTATAGAGTTCGCTCCGAAGGAGATCGTCACGCTTCGTGTTGCCGGGCTCGCGGGAGGTGGGTGAGATGTGCCGCGCACCGCAGTGGATCGGGGAGCTGCACGAGACTATCGCCGACTGGATGATGTCGCTTGCGGACCGGGACAGCCCGGGGCTGTTTCGCATCAGCCCGGACGCGCCGGTACCGCACGACTTCCCATCGAGCGCGGTGATACTCGGACACCTGAACGCGTACCATCCCGAGCGCATCGTTGAGCTTACCGGTGGTGATGCACGTGCGCTTCGTCGGACGTTCGAGCACGTTGCGGGCTGCCAGCAGCCGGACACTGGCCTGTTCATCGATCCGTATCTCGATCCGCGTCTGCGCGACCGCGAGAAGCCGGGTGTGGAGCGCGATTTCCGTCGCGCCGTGACGCACTACACGATGGGGCTCGTGAGCGCGCTGGGCGGCGAGCCGAGCTACCCCTACTCCGACGTGGGAGGCACGGGCGATCCCGATCCAGAGGCGTATCTGGCCGACATCACGTCGCGCGACTGGTCGAGACCGTGGGCGGCGGGATCTCACGCCGCGGGGCAGACGCGCGAGATGTTCCTGCTCATGAACGACGGGCGCGACGACCTCCTGCCGTACGTGCGGGAAGGGATCGAATTCATCCTCTCGCATCAGAACCCGGAGACCGGTATGTGGGGCGTCGCCGATTCGCCGCTCTCCGAGCAGATATCCGGCACGCTGAAGGTGCTCGGGCGGTTCGTGTTCTACTTCGGCATGGATGTGCCGCACGTGGAACAGCTTGCCGACTCATGCATCCGGCATCACGCCGATGGCGGATTCTATGCCGGTGGCACCGACATGTGCTTCCCGCGCAACGTGGCGGAGATGTGCGTCGCGTGCCTCGTTACGTCCGACTACCGTCGCGACGAACTCCTCGCCACGCTGGCGTCCATCGCTGAGACGATTTGCACGTTTCGTCAGCCCGACGGTGCGTTCGCGTCGCACCCATCCGGGATGACGCAGATCGGCTGGTGCGGCGCGCACGTCGTGGATGCGCCCGCGGCTCCGCGCGGCGACCGGACGGGCACGCAAGGCGCGGTCTGGTCGCTCGGCATGATCGCTCGGAATCTCGGCTGGGAGGACCTCCCGTGGGCCGATCCGCAGGGCGACTGGCGTGAACGGGTCGCTCGCCTGCGGTACCAGGTGATCGTCGACCGTGGGCGCGTGGAGATCGTGTCGAGATGATCGCGGTCATGGAGTGCCCGCTCTGCCATGCGGTTCCCGCCGGTCTGTTCCATGAGAGGCTGGACAAACGCTACGGCGCGCGGACCTACTATCGCTGCGCCACGTGCAGGCTGATCTTCCTCCTGCCCGGTCAGCGCCTCGCTCCGGCGGACGAGAAGGCGCGCTACGATACGCACGAGAACAAGCCGGACGACCCCGGCTACCTGGGGTTTCTTCGCCGGCTCGCGGATCCGGTCCTGGAGCGAGTGCGACCCAACTCGGAGGGGCTGGACTACGGCAGCGGGCCCGGTCCTGCCATGCAAGCCATCTTCGCGGAGCACGGGCACTCGGTCGCCAACTACGATCCGTTCTATGCCCCCGATCCGAGCGTTCTCGAACGGGAATACGATTTCGTCACCTGCTCGGAGACGATTGAGCACTTCTACCGCCCCGACGACGAATTCCAGCGGATGGCACGCCTGCTCTACCGGACGGAAGCGGTGCTCGGCGCTATGACGGAGATCCTCCTCGTCGAGGATGACTTCGCCGACTGGTGGTATCACGTCGACCCGACGCACGTGTGCTTCTACCAGCGGGCTACGCTCGAGTGGATCGCGTCGTGGCTCGGGCTCGAAGTTGATTTCCCGGTCAGGAATGTCGTAATCTACTCGCGGTAGGTATCCGCCGGGGAGGGAGCGGCATGGGCATCGAAGCGAGGCTCGACCAGTTGGAGCGCGAGGGATTCGTCCTCGTCGAAGGAGCGCTCGGCTCCGACGAGGTGGAACTCGCGCGCGGGCGCATCAACCATGCGCGGGAGATGGGCTGGCAGGAAGGCCTGAACGAGGTCGGCAACATGTGGTTCGACACGCTGCTGGACCGCGAGCCCGAGGTCTTCGGGCGGTTCGTCGGGCATCCGAGTCTGCGCCCGATCCTTGAGGGCATGATGGGGCCGCAGTGCCAGCTCAGGAGCCTGCGCGCGCACATCAACCCCGGTCCGTACCTGCAGGAATGGCACCTCGACTACTACGGCTACTGGATCGAGTCGCGTCGCGCGGAGAAGCACCGCCTCGCCGTCCCGCCGGTGGGCATCAACACGACGTTCTACTTCCAGGACAACGACCCCGATACCGCTCACCTGAAGTACGTCAAGCGCGGCCACCTGCGCGAACCCGTCGGACTCGATCCGCTCGACCGCCCGGAGTTCGAGCGATGGTGCGAGGAGCAGGAGCACGTCGTGATCCATCCGAAGGCGGGCGACGCGGTGGTGTTCCTGAGCCACATCCCGCATCAGGGCGCGAAGTTCGTCGACGAGATGGAGCGGTCGAACGTCGTCTGCCACTACCAGCTCACGCCGATGCATGACGACGCTTGGCACGTCTCGCTTCCGCGCGGATACCGGGGGACGTTCCCGTTCTCCGCTGGTGGGATTCGGGTGGATGGGGAGTAGGTGGGCGCGGAGCGCTCGCCGCCGGCCTGTCTCTCGCGTTCCCGACATCGTGCCTGAACTGCGCAGGCAGCGTCGTCGCTGCGCACATACTCCGTGGTGCAGGCCGACTCGGGAGGGTCGCGTCCCACACACATGGAGACGGCGCCGAACTGCAGTCCGCGGCGACATCGGGGTTGGTCGGGTGACCATGGAGTTTATACTCTGCCGCTGACACAAGCGAGTTCGCCGCTCTTAGGAAGGTCTCGCTGTTGAGGTAGACTACGCGGTATGAACGTCTTCGCCGTGCGCATCCCACTGTACAGAGGTGTCATGAAACATGGAGCACTACTACTCGGAGCCGCCATATCTGGCTTCGCCACGCTCGCGGTGGCGGACGTGCTGGATGCGGCCAACGAACACGGGAGAGTTCCCATGCAGATGGAAGAAGTGTGGAGCTACGATCTGGAGGCTCCGGTCGTCGCGCAGCCATGTATCGCGGAGGTGGACGGTGAGCCGCTTCTGATCGTCGCCGCGTCGGATGGTCTCGTGCTGGCGATCGACGGCGGCGGGCGGGAGCAGTGGCGCAGCGATGTTGGCGGCATACCCGGAACGATGTCCGTCGTGACGCTCAGCGGCAGGCCGGCGCTTGTTGTCGGCAACGATCAGGGCCGCCTCACCGCCATCGGCATGGATGGCTCCCAGCTCTGGGACACCGCCGTATGCGATTTCCGTCGCCCGGAGGCGTGGAACCGAGGCATGGGGGCGAGCAACGGCGTCGTGGAGCTGCGCGGTAGCGGGTCCGCCGCGCTTGTGGTGACGGACAGGTCCGGAGCGCTTACGGCGCTCGATGCCGAGGGGGGCATCGTCTGGCAGGCGCATCTGACGAGTGCGGGCCACTTCCAGTGTCTGGGCCGCCCGGCAGTCGCCGACCTCGATGGAGACGGCGCGGACGAGATCGTCGTCTCGGGGTTCGATGGACGCGCTCACTGTCTGTCCTCGACGGGTGAATGGCGCTGGTCTACGGAGGTCATGCCGGCCGAGGGCGGCTACCACTCGCCGCTCATCGTCGACTGGGGCGACGGCCCTCGCGTGCTGCTGCTGGGCATGCGAGACGGCTCGTTGCGTTGCCTCGATGAGAACGGCGACGATGTCTGGGAGTTTCAGGGCGCCGGTGCAGTCGGGATTCACCTGGGTCTCGCGTCAGTCGTCATCGAAGGCGAGCCGCATATCCTCATTGCGTACAACAAGAGCGGGTTGGTACTCATCACCACCGATGGGTACCGCGAATACCAGGGCGGAAACCAACCGAGCGTGCCGACCGTGGCCGACATCGACGGCGACGGAAATCCAGAACTCATGCATGTCCGCAGTGGCAACCGCACGCTGTGGATTCTGGATGCCGATGGTCTCGTCAGGGAAGAGATCGAGCTGGATGCTCCTGTGGCCAGCCCCCCGATCGTGTGTGACTTCGATGGCGACGGCGTCCCGGAGTTCGTCACCGTGGAGGCCGCGAACGGCCACGTTTCAGCTCGCAAGATCGTGGGCGCTCGGCCCGGAGGCGCAATCCAGTGGCCGGGCAGCCGAGGCGCGTTCGACGGTCGCGGATCGAGCACGTTCGGAATGGATCTGGATCGCCGAGACGCTGCGCCGGTGCGTCGAGCTTCTCCACCGACGGCAACGTTGATCCGCGAGGAACCGCTCACACTCGTCACCGGGCGACAGCCGATACGGTATGCGCTCGAAGGCGGCAGCGCAGATGCACGCGCCTTGCAGGTGAGCGTTGTCGGTCCCGACAGCATCCCCCACATCTACGTGCGACGCCCCGATGACGCGGTCCACGGGTGGGTGGAGCCGTATCGCGACGGGGCGTACCAGCTCCGTGCGACGCTGTACGACTCGCAGGCCCGCGCGATCGCGGAGCTCGACGAAAGCATCGAGTTCACAGCGTTCGCGTTGGAGCGTGACCGTGGCGCCGAGTTACTCGCCGGCATCGATGCGCTTCTTCGGGATAGCGAGGCGCTCGACGGCGTGCGGCGTTCAGCCCGTGCGGCGGAGGACCGATGGCGAGGGCTGCTGGCGCGGATGGACTCGCCGGACGAAGATCGGGAACGCCTCGCGGAAGAAGTCGGAGATCACATCTTTCGCCTGGAGCGGCTGTTGGCGTGTGGGGAGCGGGCGGTGGACGTTCGCGAACGCACCGGCGATCCAGTGGACCTGCTTGCGTGGCAGATAGAACATCCGTGGGCGCCGTTCGATCCGGCTAGCGCCGCGCCGCCCGAGGCGCTTCCGGGCGAACTGCGGGTGACGACTGAGCAGCGGTCGCACGAAGCGACCGTCGTGGCGATTGCCAACGTGACGGGCAGGCCGCTCGATATCCGCGTTACGCTGGACGGCTGGCACGGAGGCGAGGATCCGCCTGCGCGGGATGCGGTGACGCTCCGGCGCGTCGTCACGGTGCCGACGGCGAGACAGAATATGTCGCCCGACGCGCTTCCGGCGCTGGATGAAGCGGGCATCCTGGCGATACCCGCCGACGAGTCCGCGCAACTCTGGATCGACTGGGCGTCGAAGGATGTAGCGCCTGGGGAGCACACCGCCGAACTCAGCATCCGCGCTCTCACGGTCGCGGGGCAGGTCTGGAGCATGCCGCTCGTATGGGAGGTTCTGCCCGTTGCGCTACCGGAGCAGATGCCGCTCTGGTTCCACGTCTGGGCATACCATAACCCGCTCCTGGGCGACGACGATGCGATCTGGCAGGATCTGGTGGACCATCACATGAACGTATTCGATCTGCCGCTCCCGCGCGCCGTGTACGACTCGCATGGCGAACTTGGTCCAATCGATTGGTCGGCGACGGACCGGGTCATCGCCCGGGCACCGGAAGGTTCATTCTACCTCTGGCATGGCGGAGAAGGTTTCGTCGCTGCCGGCGAGGGGGTTCCCGGAGTGGGCTCCGAACCGTGGCGGCAGGCGTACGAGCGGTTCGCGCACCTGTGGCTGGAACACCTCGCCGCCCAGGGAATCGACAGCGACCGGCACGCCAACTACATCATCGACGAGCCGGGCATATACGGCGGTAAGAACGTCGATTACTTCGATCGGATCGCGCCCATCTGGAGGTCGATTGACCCACAGGTGCGCATCTACTGCAATCCTGGTGGCGGGGCGACGCGCGAGCATGTGGAACGTATCGTGAGAAATGCTGACGTGCTTGGCCCGAACTGGGGTGAGTACCGCGGCGTGCCGGACGTGTATCATGCCGAAGGCGAGACGATTCCAGCGGCGACCGAGCCGAACGATTACGTGGGAACCATCTGCGAGGATGCGTGGATGGTCTGGACATACCGGTGCGACGGCGGCGTCAAGGATCTACGGCGCATGACGTACTACTGGGAGCCCATCTGGCAAGGTCCACGTTTCAGACTCACGGGTCTGGGATTCTGGTCCTACGCGGGTCGTCAGACCGATTTCTGGCAGGGACCAAATCCCAACGACACCGACTATGAGCTCGTCTACACCGGCGCGTCCGGACCCGTGCCAAGCCGTCGGTGGCAGGGGCTGCGTCTGGGCATCGAGGACGACGCGCGTCTGCGGATGGTGTTGAACGCCGCCGACCGGGCTCGCGACCGTGGCAACGACGAGCTGGCGGATCGCCTCGCGCGGCGTCGAGAGCAGCTCATCGAGCGGGTGTTGGAGAGCGGCGTCGATGAAGGCGTGGTGGCGGAGGTTCGTGCTGAGCTTCGGACGATTCTCGTCGAGGAGGCGGGCGAGTAGCGAGCGTCGCGGAGCAGGCAGCCGACCGTAGACGCGCCACGATGCGTGCCGACGCGTGACACGTCCACGCCGCCATGCGGCAGGGGAGCAGGGCTTGGAGGCAGTGCGTTTCGGCATCATAGGGGCAGGTCGCATCGCCCGGATTGTGGCGGGCACGTTCGCCTCAACGGGAACGACTCCCGGCGTCGCGGTTGCCGACGTGGACGAGAAAGCGGCGCAGACACTCGCCTCGCAGATCGGCGCGCAGGCGGCTCACGGCGACTACCGACGTGTCCTCGAAGATCCCAGCGTCGATGCGGTCTACGTCGCGACGCCCCCGTATCTGCACCGTCCGATGGTCATGGAGGCACTGGACGCCGGCAAGCACGTCATCTGCGAGAAGCCGTTCATGCTCAACGTCGCCGAGGCCGCGGACGTACTCGCAGCCGCCAATGCGCGGCCCGAACTCAAGGTAGGAAGCTGCTCCTCGCGATTTCGGCAGGCTGATACCGCCGGACGTGCCCGCGAAATCGTCAGCGGCGGATCGCTCGGATCGGTCTATCGCGTCGGATTCCAGACGGTGTCCGCACCGCCACCGGTTGGATCGACCGTCCCCGCGTGGCGTGGCGATGCGAAGTCAAACGGCGGCGGCATCCTCTACGACTGGGGGCCGTACGACATCGACTGGATCAGCTTCGTTCTGGGCGAACTGTTCACTCCGCGACGCGTCTTCGCCACGCTTGGACCCTACTTCCCGCTCACTCCGGAACGCGGTTGCTCGTCCCCCGATGTCGACGGGCGATTCAGCGCGGAGATACTGTGCGACGACGGCCTGTCCATCCACTGGGAGCGGCGGGCCGATGAGCACAGTAGTGAGCGACACAGCGTCGAGATTCGCGGCACGTCCGGCGGGGTGGACACGGGCATGCTGCCGGGGGGGTCGGCCGCCCGGCTACGGCACGCGGCGTATCGCGGCACGGCCGACCTCGATGAAATCGAGTTGCTCGAACACGACTTCGATTGGGGCGCCACACTCGACTTCCCGATACGCGATCTCGCCCGTGCGGTGCTGGACGATCGCTTGCCCGCGGCTCCGCCCGAGCAGCAGCTTCTTCTTCATTCCGTCATGGATGCAATGGTAGCTTCCGCGGAAACAGCCACCGCCCAGGACATATCGCCGCACACACAGGGGACCTTCTGATGAGCATTCCGAACCCGCTCGTTTTGTTCAACAACCATTTCGACATGCACCGTCGTCACTACTCGTTCGCGACGAAATTCGCCATGGCGGAGGACCTTGGGTACGACGGGTTTGAGTTCCGCCAGATGGAGCCCGATGAGGACGCGGCGTGGGAGGAGGCAGGCGCGGCCGTCGCAGCCACCAACCTGACGCACTTCGGCATGTACGTCGTGTCCAAGGGTATCACCGACGACGAGACGGGCATCGTAGCTCAGGAACTCACCCGTGTGGCAGGAATGATTGACCGGCTCACGGCGATCGCGCCGGGATCGTTCCTGAACTACACGATCTCAAGCTGTCCGCCGGGCTCGTCGTCGGAGTTTCACGAGTCCGGGTCGGTGAACGCTGAGCCGCGGCACTGGGAGCGGGCCGCCTCAATCGTCCGCGAAGTCGACCGCATGCTCGCGGACCGGGGAATGCAGGGCAATCTGTACAACCATGTCTGGTTCATGGTCGACACCCCGCAGGCCGAACTGCGGATCATCGAGGACGCCGGCGCCGCGACCATCCGGCCCGGTCTCGCGTCCTTCCACACACACTTCCACGAGGGCGCGCCGGACACGCACGATCTGTTCGACCTGCCGGGTATGGACCGGCTCGGATACCTTGCGTTGCTCAATGCCGTGCCCGTGCCAGAGCCGTTTCGCATGGTGCCGATTGACGCCGGTGTGATCGATATCGCCGCGCTGCTCGCCCACGCCTGGAAGCGTGGCTACGACGGCCCGATCGTGACGCAGGCGTATGACATTGGCGGCGACCCGTACGTGACTGCCCGGCGATCGATCGGCTACGTTCGCGAGGTGTGGGACCGGCTCCAGCGGAACCCGGCGCTGAGCCCCGCCAACCTGCCGTAGGCGGCACGTCGCCGAGGGAAGCACGCTGCGCGTAGCACGTGATGACGCGAATTCGAAACGGCGCGATGCACGCCGTTCCACGGCGGCGTTCGGCCAGAGGAGACCAAACGCGTGACTCGCATTCCCATGCTCGACGGCTGGCGGCTCATCTCCGCGGACGATGCCCGGCCCGTGGACATGCACGATATCGGGTGCGGCTGCCCCAACTGGATGTCGCTGGAAGCCCCCTCCACCGTGCAGGCGGCGCTGGTCGCTCACGGGAAGGCGCCTTCGCCTTGGCGAGATCAGCAGGCCGATGCGTTCCGTAAGTACGAGAACAAGACGTGGCTCTACCGCAACGAATTCGAGTTGCCACCAGACGAGGCGGACGCCGATCGATACGAGCTGCTGCTGGAGGGCGTGAGCCTGTTCGCGACGGTGTGGCTCAACGGCTTCCCCGTCGGCTACACGGACAATGCCCAACACGCTCACCACGTGGATGTTACGTCTCGTATCAATCGACGCGGGATGAACGTTGTCGTCGTTGAGTGCAGCTTGCGGATCGAGGAGATGCAGAAGCGTCTTCGGAGCGACATCGGCGCTACCGGCGATGCTGTCCGCTCGTTTGTCCGCCTCTGCCAGATGTCGTTCGGTTGGGACTTCGCGCCGAGGCTGCTTCCCATCGGGCTGTGGCGACCTGTCTCGCTGCTGTGCCATCGCGGCACGACCATTCGCGACCTGGCCGTTCGTACGCAGGCGGTCGATGGCGGCACGGCGAAGCTGCTGTTGAGCGTCACGCCGCAGGCGGCGAGTGCATCGTCGGAACCCGCGCGGCTGAGCCTCTCCATCCACGAGACGCCCGACGGACCGGCCGTGTGGCAGTCCGATCGCGATGTCGCCACGGATCTGCCGCTGACCGTGGAGGTGGATATCCCGGATGCTCGACTCTGGTATCCGCGTCCGATGGGCGAGCCGCATCTCTACACGCTCAGTGCAAGCGTCTCGCGCGACGGCGTGGAGACCGACCGCCGCTCGCTGCGATTCGGTGTGCGCACCATCGAGCTGAAGCAGAACGACCGCTTCACCTTCTGCATCAACGGCGTCGATGTGTTCGCCCGTGGTGCGAACTGGGTGCCCTCCAACTCGCTCACTCTCGATGCTGCGCCGGATCACTACCGCCACTTGCTCGACCTCGCGCACGACGCCCATTTCAACATGCTGCGCGTCTGGGGAGGCGGCACGTACGAATCGGACGAGTTCTACGAGCGGTGCGACGAGCTTGGGATCATGGTGTGGCAGGACTTCATGTATGCCTGCGCGATGTATCCGGACGACGACCCGGTGTTCATGGAGAACGCCCGGCGCGAAGCCGAGGAGGCGGTGCTGCGCCTGCGCTCCCATCCCTCGATTGTGCTGTGGTGCGGCGAGAACGAGTGTCAGGATACGTGGGCGGGCGGCTACGAGTGGTACAAGAAGGCCGAACGGCACTTCGGCGCGCGGATCTATGAGGACCTGCTGCCGGACGTCGTCGGGAGGCTCTCGCCGGACATACCGTGGTGGCCGGGCAGCCCGTTCGGCGGCGCGGCGACGATGTCGTTGACGGAAGGCGATTTCCACGACTGGTACGATCTGCCGGACTGGCGTAAGTACGACTCCAGCGCGCCACGGTTCAGCAGCGAGTACGGCTTCCGCTCCGTGCCGGCTCGCGAGACCGTCGACGAGATGATATCGCCTGGATTCCAGTGGGACCGTAACGGGTTCCTGCACAGCGTGTGGGACTTCCATCACGGCACGTGCGACTGGATGAAGGCGGTGCTGCCGGAGTTCGGCGAGCCCGACACGGTCGACGAGTTCATCGCGCTGACCCAGGAGATGCAGGCGACGCTCATGCGGTACGCGGTCGAGTCGTATCGGCGGAAGATGTTCGGCACGAGCGGATCGCTCATCTGGCAGTACAACGAGCCGTGGCCCGCGGTGACGTTCAGCCTTGTGGACTTCTACGGCCGTCCGAAGGCGGCGCATTTCTGGGTTGCGCGAGCCCATGCTCCTGTGCTGGGCATGTTCTACGGCGACGGGCGGAATCCGTCGTTCTGGGGCATCAGCGACCGATTGGAAGACGTGGAGGGTCTGCTGCGCGTGCGCCGGATCAGCCACGATGGCGCGCTTCTCGGTGAAATGTCCGTGCCCGTCGCGCTACGCGCGAATGCGTCCACGCAACTACTCCCGGAGATGGCTGAAGAACTACGGATCGTATCGCCGGAGCGGGAGTTCCTGTGCTCCGAATTGCGGTGCGGAGATATCGTCAGCGAGCGTGTCCACCATGCCGCGATGCGACGGGACTGGTCGCTGCCGCACGCGCGCATCGCCGTCGAGGTCGAGCGCAGCGGTGAGGGCGCGGTGCGAGTCACGCTGGAAAGCGACGCGTACGCGCACTTCGTGTCCGTACGGGTGGCGGACCCGGTGGCGCGTTACTCGGACAATTTCGTCGACCTGCTGCCGGGCGAGCCACGGTCGATGGACATCGTCACGCGCGATTCCGGCGACCTGATCGTTCAGGCGGCCAACGCGCCGGAGGTGCGCGTGCCGCTGGGGTGAGGGTCGGCGAACGCGATCGTATCTACAGCCAGTGGCGCAGGAATCGTATGTCGTGAGGTGTGACGCCAAGCATTCCTGCCACGGCGAAGGGAGTGCAGCCGCCGCCCTCAGCGCTGTGTTGATCGCTTCCGAGCACGACCTCGGCACCCATATCCAGCAGTGTGCGGTAGAAGAACAGGTACCGCTCAGCGAACCACTCCTGATTGTGCGCGAGAATGCGCCTCCAGCTCATCTCGTTGATTTCCAGCGGGACGTCGTACTCGACGGACGCTCGTGCCAGGCCTCGAAGGCTTATGCCGAAAAGCTCCTCGATGTGAGCCATTGGGTCGGCATACCTGGCAAGTGGCTGGCGCGCCGGCTGTGCGGGGTGCATCGGACCGGGGCCCGGTCTTCCCACGTAGTAGTTCACTCGGCTGCGTAGCGGGTGCGCCAGGAAGCACGGCCTGCCGACTCGGTCGCGAAGTCGAGCCATATGTGCCATCCCGACGATGTATTCCTCGCCGACCGTATCGCTCGGACCGCGGCCGCCCTGTTCGCCCATGAAGTAGTCGACTTCGGGTGGCGCGAATGCGTCGTCGCAGTTGCCTTCGACGATGTCGTAGAGCGGTATCTCCGGCCCGAACGCGACGATCATGTCCGTATGAATCGCGCGTGTATCGGCGACGTCCGCCGCGAGCTTCGCGAATCCGGATATATCGCCTGTGTAGTGGCGAAGCTCCTTCTTCGACGGTCGAACGTATCGTCCCCAGTGGTCGGTTACGCCCAGCACGCGACGGCCCGTCGCTCCGGCATAGCCGACGACATCGTCGAGCGAGTACGATGCAGATCTCTCGCTTCCCGCATGGTAGTGCAGATCGACGTGGCTGAGCTGAAGATCGTCCCACGATGGTTTCATACCGGTTTCATCCGCCCGTTGTGATTCCTCGCCGAAAGCAGGAACCTAGTGAATGTAGAGCAGGACACAAGCCGCGAATCGGGCGGGACGCACGCCGATGCCGACCAGGCCGTGATTCCATGTCATACGGACGGAAGTTGCGTCGGCAGTGACGCCGAAGTGTTCAGGCGGATAGGAGAGCGGACCATGATCGGAACGCTAGTGGGGCTGGGAATCGCGATGGTGGTCTGCGCGATGGTCGTCGATGCGTCGGGCGACGACACGTCGGGCGAAGAGGCATCGGACCTGCAGGCGGAGACGATCCGCCGCATCCGGGAAGGCAAAGACAACGCGGCGGAGATCGCCGAACGGTTCGATGCGGGCACCTATGTCGCGGAGTCGGGAGACAGCATCCTCTACCGGTTCCTTCCGCCCGAGGACTACGACCCCGACCGCTGGTACCCCCTCGTTGTGTGTCTGCATGGCCGCTCCGGGCGCGGAATCAACAACGTGAGGAATATCGGCGCCAATCGGGCGGCGCAGGTGCTCTCCGAACCGGTGTTGAGAACGCGCTACCCGAGTTTCCTGCTCGCGCCGCAGACGCCGCCTGATCGAAGCTGGGGGTATGCACTCGACGACAGCACGATGGCTGAGTGGCATCGTCGTGCCCGAGGGGGCCGGTCCATGGGCGTTCCCATCGACAAGCCGGTCATCGCGCTCATCCAAGACGTGGTGCGGCGGTGGTCGGTCGACGAGGATCGCATCTACCTCACCGGACAGTCCATGGGTGGGGCCGGCTCGTGGTACCTCGCGAGTGCGCACCCGGACCTGTTCGCCGCGGTGATGCCGGTCTGCGGCTTCGCAAGCCCGAGCTTTGCCGAGTTGCTCGCGCACATCCCGGTATGGGCATTCCACGGCGAACTGGACGAAGGCGTTCCGGCGCGGTACAGCCGGGATATGGTCACCGCGATGCGGGCAGCCGGTGGCTCACCGCGCTACACGGAGTTCGCGGGCATTGGGCACGCGTGCATGCCGCTCGTCTTCGACGATCCGGATGTGCTGCCATGGCTCTTTGCTCAGCGGAAGGGTGGGGCGCGCTGACGGTACCTCCGACAGAATGAACGGCCTGCGGCGGCGTTACTTCCTGCCGACGGGCATGAGGTATACGGCGCGTTCGCCCGCCTGCATATCCACGACCCGTTCCACACCGTCGTCGTCGAACGCACCGACGACCACGGCGCCAAGGCCCAGCGCCACTGCCTGCAGGAACACGTTCTGCGCCGCGTGACCGACTTCTATATGGACGTACCGCGAACCGCGATCTCCGTACTTCCTGGCGGTTCGTTCGTACACCGCGGCGAATGCGATCACCGCTGCCGCGTTTCGCACGCAAGCCTGGTTAAGAGCCGCAGCGGATAGCTCGCCCCGGCGATCGCCCTCCGCAACCCATATCAGATCATGTTCGGAAGGGCGGTACTTGTAGATGCCTGCTGCCAGATCGGCAACGTCTCCCGCGACGACGTAGAGCTCCAGCGGGTACAACGCTCCGGCTGAGGGGGCCGCCCTGTATCCGCGCTCGTCGGTGATTCCCTGTGCAGACCAGAGAAGTTGAGAGACTTCCGCGAGCGTGAGCGGTTCGTCCGTGTAGCCTCTGACTGACCGCCGCCCGACGAACGCCTGTTCGACCGAAGTGTCGCTGTCGTACCGCGGTTGGGGCAGTGTGATGGTTTCATGCTGTCGCTCCGATGCGATCTCGCCCTGCGCGCATGCCGCTGACAACGCGACGCCGGCACATAGACTCATCAGGTAGAACGCCGTCGCGGAACTACTTCGTACACCCCCGTCCGTTCCAATGCGTGGACGCCACTCAGGTGGGCTCGCGGGTCGACCCGTTCGATCCGACATGGTCACACCTCCCTCTCGCACCTCGCTTAGGAGGTGTTTGGTGGTAGGTCCTCGGCGAGCTTCGCCACTTCCTCGTCACGTACCGATCACGTCTGCCGCGGCTCCCCGCAAATCACGGGAAGATCGCGTACGGGTGACCTCGACGTCCGCCGCTACCGCCCCTTCAGCACGGTGATCCGGCCCTGACCGGGACACGCGATCTCCCCGACGCCGTCGCCGTCGAAGTCCGCGATGACGGCCCAGCCAAACGCCACCGGCGACCCCCACCGCACCTCGCCGACACCGTCGGCGTTCGTGCCGATGCACCACCTGTCGACGAGGAACTCGCCACGCCCGTCTCCGTCCACGTCGGCGGTGATGACGGGCCCGGATGGCGCGGAGGGCAGTTCGATCTCCCACTTCACGTCGCCCGTCCAGAGGTCGCGGCACAGGAACGTGGTGCTGTTGCGGATCGCGTAGCCGACCTCCATCACGCCGTCTCCGTCAACGTCGATGAAGCCGATGCGGTCAGGTGTGTCGTAGCCGTGGTCTTCCCACCATATGCCCTCGCGCGGGTCCGGTCCGACGAGACCGAAGCGTCCGTGTCCGTGGTGCACGAACCAGTGCGGACGTTCGGCGTCGGCGTCACGGTAGATGGGCGTGAAGCCGTCGTAGAGCAGGATCGCGGGCACGGGGTCGTCGGAGTTCACGTTCGGGCCGCCGAAGATCGCCGAGAACTCGCCGTCGCCGCGCAGGAACGCCATGTAGCTGTACATGTCCCACGCGATCTCCTCGGCGCCGTCGCCGTCCCAGTCGAATGCGCCGGGGATTCCCACCGGCCGGTAGCCGCGAATGTTCCCGCCGTCGCGGTAGAGGTCGCGGTACCAGAGCACTTCGCCCGTCGCGCCGTCGAGCATGAACGTGCCTTCCATCGTCCTGCGCGTGCTGTACACAGTGATCGCGACTCCCGCCCGAGCGCCGTCAGGCGCTCGCAGGAACTCGCCCGCATTCCACGCGACAGCCTTCCCGCCATCGTCCGTGGTGGAGTGCGGCAGGATGGACTCCCAAAGCAACTCACCGTCAGCGCGAGTTGCCCGGACCGCCAGCTCGCCGCGCTTGGTGCTGCCCGGCACGATGATCTCAAGCTGCCCGTCGCCATCAACGTCGTAGAGCAGCGGGCTGTAGCGGGAGGTCTCGCCGAGGAACTGCCCGGACAATGCCTCGCGCGCTTCGCTGTCACCGAGGCTCCAGACGCGGAACTCGTCGCTTGGCACATGCGCGACGAGTTCGGCTGAGCCGTCGCCGTCGAGGTCCGCCGCGCTCAGAGTCGGAGCCGGTCCTCCCGCGAGATCCAGGTCGCGAATGGCGTCGCCCGACCAGGTGCAGAGCTTCGTGCTAGTCGCCGCGCGCGGTTCGTCGTCGCTCGAGGCCAGCGCCGCGATTGGTGAGTTGAGCAGCGAGCCGTCGCTCCGCCGTTCGAGTGTGCGCAGATCGTCGCCCGCCAACCGGAGCAGGCCCGGCTCACTCCCGTCGATAGTCCGGACGAGCAGGTCGTTCCCACTCGCGCCGGGGGTCGTCGTGACCCCCCACGGTCGGGCAAACGCGAACGAGCGCAACGTATCGACGCCGTCCGGCGTGAACGCCACAAGCGCAAGCGGCCCCTGTTCCGGAGTCGCGCCGTTGGGGGCGGGATGCACGTAGAACACGTGCCGTCTGGCCGGGCCGACGTCCGGCGCGTGGCCGGAGCACCAGTGGTCGGCCAGTACGTGCTTCACCTCGCCCGTGGCCACGTCGCGCACGCGGACGAACGCGCGGAAGTCGTTCTCGGGGTCGCGGGCGTTGTATACGACTTCGTCGGCGCCGTCGCCATCTACGTCCGCGACGGCGATGAGTTTCGTCGCGACGCCCGGCACGACGTACACCTCGCCGTAGTATCGCTCCCACGCGAGTTCCGGCGTGCCGTCCGGGTGCATGCGGATCGCGTGCACGTGCGTTTGCACCATCTCGCTCACGACGACGATGTACCGCAGGCCGTCCGCGCCGGTCGCGATGCGCCACGGCCCGTAGTTGCGACGGATTCCGCCGCCAAGCTCATACAGCAGCCGCCCCGTCTCCTCTCCGGTGCGGGCGTCGAACGACTGGCAGCGGTGGTGGCGCACATACCAGATCAGCGGCCGATCGGGGTTCGAGAAGTCGAACTCGACGTCGCATCCGTGGTCGGCGCGGACGGGCCACTCGTCGTTCGTGATGACGACGCGGCGCCACACCTCCCGCGGCGCGCCTTCTGCCGGGAATGCCAGCAGCCGGCCGGAGTCGCCATATTGCTCGAATACCGCGACCTCCAGGCCCGGTTCGTCGGGCAGCACGTCCGCGACCCGCGCGCGCAGGTGGACGTGCGGCGGATCGTATGCGTGGCGCCATGTCACCTCGCCCGTCGCGCCGTCGACGAGGAACATCTCGTTGCCGCTGGTGAAGAGTCCCTCGAAGCGTCCTGCTCCGCGTATGTCGCCGAAATGGACGAGACTGCCCGATGCCTCCGCCCGCCATACGATGTGCCCGTCTCCGAAGTCGTAGAGCGTCAGCCGTCCGTCGTCGACGAGTAGCGCGGAGCTTCCGTCGGCGCGCGCGACGGTTTCCGCCCACCCGAACGTTCCGCCCACGTCGATCGTCTGCCAGATTTCCGGCGTTTCGTCCATCCCGAGCGTGAGCGGCGAGAACCCGGTGAGTTGCTTGTCGTGGAGCGTTCGCGGCCAGTCGGCCTTCGCGATCTCCGCCGAACGAATGCCCGGCATGAGCGGGTGGGTGGTCTGAATGGGGGCGTTCACGGCGGGTGCCTCCAGCACGGTGGCGCACGAGAAGAGATTGCACAGGACGACGAGAGTCGGGATGTTGGCGAACGAGCGCATCGGGCGGACTCCAATCGAGGCATGTCGAGCGTCTCAGGATGCTGTGATGATGCCGAGCGCCGACGTGCGGGTCAACACACCGTTGCCCTGCTGTGCAGCGCACACCATTGCCCCGGTACTCGGCTCCGGCGAACTTCACAGTTCCATTTTGGGAACCCGGTGACAACTGAATATCGAGGAGAACCGTTATGCCCGATACGATACGGTGGGGAATCCTGAGCACGGGGAATATCGCGAAGCAGTTTGCGCGCGGACTCGTCGATGCCGACGACGCGAAGCTGGTATCCGTCGGATCGCGGACGCAGGAAGCGGCCGACGCATTCGGCAACGAGTTCGACGTGCCGAACTGCCACGCGTCGTACGAAGCGCTGGCGGGCGATCCGGAGGTGGACGCCATCTACGTTGCGACGCCGCATCCCATGCACAAGCGCGACGCGATCACGTGTCTGGAGGGCGGCAAGGCCGTGCTCTGTGAGAAGCCGTTCACTGTGAACGCCAACGAAGCGCGCGAGGTCATCGAGTTCGCGCGGATGAAGAAGCTGTTCCTCCTCGAGGCGATGTGGACGCGATTCATCCCCGCAATCGTGAAGGTGCGCGAGATCATCGACGCGGGCGAGATCGGCGACGTCAAGATGGTGAAGGCGGACTTCTGCTTCCGCGCCGGTTTCGACTCTGAGAGTCGCCTGTTCAAGCCGGAACTCGGTGGTGGCGGCCTGCTCGACATCGGCATCTACGTCATCTCGTTCGCCCGGATGATCATGAAGAACGCTCCTCTGAACGTCGTCTCTCTGGCCGATTTCGGGCAGACCGGTGTCGACGAACAGGCCGGGATGGTCATGAGCTACGGCGGCGATCGCATGGCGCTGCTCACGTGCGCCACCAGGACGACGACGCCCCACGTCGCGCAGATTTTCGGCACCGAAGGATATATCACCGTCCATCACGCGTTCTGGCACTCGGAGAAGCTCACCGTCGTTCGCGGCGACAAGGAAGAGACGCTCGACATTCCGTTCAAGGGCAACGGCTACACGCACGAGGCGGAAGAAGTAGGCACATGCCTCCGCGCGGGAAAGCCGGAAAGCGATGTCCTGCCGCTCGACGAGACGCTGTCGATTATGAAGACACTCGACTGGGTCCGCGCCCAGTGGAACCTCGAATACCCGTTCGAATAGGGGCAGGAGCATGATCTACGGTACCATCGAAGGGGTTCGCATCCCTGTCGCGCGTCTGATGCTCGGCACGATGATCGTCACCACTGAGGAGCGCGAGCGCAGCTATCGCCTCCTGGACGACGCGCTGGAGCTGGGATTCACCGCGCTGGATACGGCGCATGTGTACGCGGGAGGCGATTCGGAGCGGTGCATCGGCGACTGGATGCGCGATCGCGGCGTCCGCGACAGTGTCGTCGTTGAGTCGAAAGGCGCGCATCCCAACGGCGACCGTAAGCGCGTGACGCCTTACGACATCGGCGCGGACCTGCTGGATTCCCTCGCGCGGCTGCAGACCGATAGTATAGACATCTACCTGCTGCATCGCGACGATCCCGACGTGCCGGTCGGCGAGATCGTGGATGCGCTGTGGGAGCACTTGCAGGCAGGGCGAATCGCGTCGTACGGCGGGTCGAACTGGACGCATGTTCGGGTTCAGGCGGCCAACGACTACGCACTCGCCAATGGCCGAGCGCCATTCGCCGCCAGTAGCCCGAACTACGGCCTCGCCGAACAGGTGGAGGACCCGTGGGGAGCCAACAGCGGCAGCGTAACGCTCAGCGGCCCGGAGAACGCCGAAGCGCGTGCGTGGTATGCGGATGACGGCCTCCCGGTGCTTGCTTGGTCCAGCCTCGGACGCGGGTTTTTCTCGGGACGCTTCGGGCGGGCGGACCTGGAGTCGAAGGCGGATCTGCTCGACGGCGCGGCGACGCGCGCGTACCTCCACGAGTCCAACGTCGAACGACTCGACCGTGTGGAGGAGCTTGCGGGCGAACGTGGTTGTACCGTCCCGCAGATGGCGATGGCATACGTGCTGGCGGGTTCGATGAACACGTATCCAATCGTCGGTGCGGCGAACCGCGACGAGCTTGTCGCGAACGATGCCGCGTTGTCGATCAAGCTCAGCGACGCCGAGTGCGCGTGGCTCAATCTTGAATCGGACGGCCGCGACTAGCGGCTACTGCACGACGATGAACTTCCCGACGCGAGTGCCGATGGCGCTCTCGACGGTGTAGACGTAGACGCCTGTGGCGATGCGTCTGTTGGCCGCTGTGCGCAGGTCCCATGACAGCGTGCCGTTGCTCTCCGATGCGTGATGCAGCTCGTGGACGGGTCTCCCGGCGGCGGTGTACACCCTCACGGTGCAGGTGGCCGGAAGCCGGATGAACATGATCTCGTCGTCCGGCGCATCCGCGGGCTGCACTGCATGGACGTGATACGGATTGGGCACAACGCGAATAGCGTCCAGCTCCGCCGCTGACGTGGCCGCCCGGCCCTGTGAGCGAACTCCCATGTCGCGCCAGCCCGACCACGCCCAATACGGCCCGCACTCAAGCGGGTCGCCCGGAGTCTCCCAGTTCGCGCTCCCGTCGTCGAACGTCGTCACGGCGTAGTAGTACTCCGCGCCGGCGATCACGTCTTCGTCGGTCCACGAGTAAGTGCCCGGGCCGATCTCCGCGACCAGCGTGCGTGTGCCGTCGGCGGCGTTGGCTGTACGGTAGATGCGATATCCGGCGAAGTCGAACGTCCCGGTGTCGTGATCGGGCAGCGCCTCTGAGTCGCTCGTCCACGCGACCTCGATTCCGTCGCGGACGCTGGTGATCCAGACGCACGCGGGCGGTTTCGGCGCGTCGGGCACATTGAACGCGATGTCTCGTTCAGACGGCCGGTCCGGCCAGCCCCAACGCCCTTCCGGATCGACACCGTACACCGCCCAATAGGCTCGATCGGCCGACTTCAGAGCCGAGTCGCGATTCGACCGCACGAGCGCAATCTCATCGACTGTCATGCGGCCCGGCGCTGCTACGCCGGGGTCGGCGGTCCTTTGACGGACGTTGGTCGCTATTGCGCGACTCAGCGAATCGCTCACGCCTCCAACCGCCACGGCGAGGACGCCATGGAGCGTGCCACCGTGTGGGACCTCATCGTACGCGAGCGTCTGGTAGACGGATGTGCGGAATCGCGGCAGACCCATCGACGCCTGATCGACGGATATCGGAAGGCGGTACGTCGCAGTGTCCGCCGCAGTGGTGAATGCCGGATCGTAGTCCGCACCGGCGAATATGCGGCCATACTGGTCGCGCACGTCGCCGGACAGTCCGACGATGCTGTAGTTGTCGTCCGACGCCCACATAGTCGATCTCGGCTGAGCGGGATCGTCCTGTCCGCTACCCGGTGCGGATTCGGCAAATAGCCACCCCGTCATGACCGCTGCCGGCGCCCAGAGTCGAGGCGCGACGCCCGCATCTACTCCGTCGGGAGCCGCCGGGCCGGGAGCTCCCCAGTCGGGCCCCGCGTGACCGGGATTGTCTCCGTCATACGCCAGGGCGAATGTCTTGCTCGCGCCGTCGCCGTTCGTGTATCCGGGCCACGGGTCCGTGAACTCCACGACATCGTCCCCGCCGCCATCGAAGGCGTCGCCCATGCGGCTGACGTCCGCGGTGAACGCGAACGCGTAGCGGAAATCGTCCAGGATGCCGGTTCGCTCCCCGGACGCGTCGAGGTCCACATTTCCGGTGTTGGCGAGGTGGATGTCGTACAGCAGGTAGTCGCGATCGTTTCCGGCGGAGTAGGCGTGTGCTTGCTGGAACACGTCCACACCCAGCACGGAGCGCCACGCCGTGAACACCATGCGCTCGCTCACCAGCCCGGGGTCGATGACTCCGCGCACGCGACCGAAATTCGCGTTCCCATCCCCCATGGCGGGGGATTCAGGCGCGTCGCCATACGTATCGGTGTCGCCGTTCAGTCGCACGCCGTTCACGATGACTTGCGGGGGGAGCCAGCGCTGCACCTGCGCGTTCTCCAGACCGGCGTACTCGCTGATCTCGGTTGGGTCACCTTCGAATTCACGGGTGCCTCCCTCGGCGACAAATGCGAAGGACTCCGCCGTGATGTAGCTGAACGCCAGTTGTCCGGCGGGAGAACTCGCCTGCCAGTTCCGCGCGCCGAGGACCCAGCCCTGCCGTAGCGCCGTCGAGCCGTAGCGTTCCGACGGGTTACCGGCGAACTGCGGTCGCGCCGCGCCTCCGGGCCACGTCCACGATACGTCCGTGCGTGATGCGCCCGATGGTGTCAGCGTGTGCCACAGCCTGCCGATACGAAGGAAGGTCGCCGCGTCGAACGCACGGACCGGTTCCGCGGTGCCGTCTGTTCTCACGAGGGCGGCGCCGGAGGCGGTCGTCCAGCCTGTCGCCTCCGGGCGCCACTCCGGGAATGCGGGAGCGTGTCCCCGCGCCGACGCAGCCTGCCAGGGTACGCCTGCCAGCGCGAAGATCGTCCACACTAGCGAGGATGTGCGTATTCGATTAGGGCTCACGAGTACGGGCCTCAGAGGTTCAGTCGCACGCCGAATCGGAATTCGCGTGGGTAGAGATAGAGCAGCCAATCGTTCTCGCGGACGAGGCGACGGTCGACGATCGTCCTGGCGCCTACGCCCTCCACGTTGAAGTCGAGATCGCCGATGCGGTGCCGGGGGCTATCGCCGCCCTCCATGACGATGGTCCGTACGTATTCGTCCGCATCGACCGCGCCGATGTTGAATGTCTTGCGATCCAGCACGTTCCACACGTCGGCGTAGACCGTGATCGTAATGTCTTCCAGCGCGAACGTCTTGCTTGCGCGAGCGTCGGTGCGCCAGTAGTCCGCCCAGCGCAGCCGCACGGGGTCGGAGAGGCCATCGTCGAAACGATAGGCGACCTCCCTTCCGCGCTCGTACCACTGCTGAACCGCGAGTTCCCAGCCGCCGATGACCGGCCCCCACGCCCTCGGCGTTGCCAGGATGAGATTCACCGCGGCGTCGACTGAGACATCCGACTCCTCGTAGGCTATCCCGCCCGCGGCCGGCTCCGAGTCGAACCCTCCGTACGAGACGAGTCCGTCCGTCCGTCCGACGCGCTCGTCGCGGATATCCAGCGTCGCGAAGCCGCGCAGCCAGTTCGCGCCGAGGTGCTCGAACTCCGTCTCCACGCCGCGGTGCTCCCGATAGCCGATGGGTTCGGATGTGGAGAAGCCCACGTCGGCGTACCCTGGTCCTCCGGATGCCGGGGACGGCGCCTGGCTGACCCGATCCACACGCGACGGCAGGCCGCTTTCCCATGCGCTGTACGCTCGGACCCGTATTGCGGACCGGTTGGTCAGCGATCGCTCGGCACCGGCTTCGTAGATGGTCGTCGTCGATGGCGGGAGTTCGGGATTGCCGGCACTCGCGATCCAGCCATGTTCGCTGCCGAGGCGTCCGTCGGCTTCCACGAACCCGTATCGTGCTCCCGTGCTCGCCGCGCGACGGTATTTCCCGGCCCCGATGTAGACTCGGCCTCGGACTCCCAGCGCGTGGCTCACAGCAATCCGTGGGGAGATGCGCCACGCGTTGGGGGCCTCCGTCTGTGGAAGCTCGCCGAGGAGCGCCTGCGCATACTGCCACGCGGGATCATCGTCGAGCGGCCCGTTGATGTACGCAAGTGCATCGCGCCCATCGCCCGGCGCCGGGTCGACGTGGGTCACTCCGGCGTCTTCGCCGAATCCCGCCAATCCGCCGGGAGCGTACGCATCCGGGAACGCCTGTCCCGGGAAGTAGCGCTGACTCCCCGGATCGAAACTTTCCACCCGCACGCCGACGTTTGCGACGAGGTCGTCGAGTTCCACGCGGTCCTGCGCATACAATGCGAGTTCGCGGGGCTCTGCTTCATACTCGGTGTATCGGGCGTTGGCTCCGGTTGCGCGATCCGCCGACCGGCTGTCGCGGTGGAGGCGGCCGAATTCGTAGCTCGCTCCCAGCGCGACGCCGTGCGACGGTGCAAGCTGCGCGTACACTTCGGCGTGGAGCCCCGTGGTCTGCCAATCGGAGAAGTCCGATACGAGCCCGCCGCCGCTCAGGTAGTACGCACCCGCCACGTCGAGTCCGGCGTACGAGCCCGGGTCGAACCCCCACGGGCTCTCGTCGAGGAATACCGTGTCGCCGTTCGGGAGCTGCAGCAGGTCGAAGTTCGCGTCCGTGTGATGTGCGTTGTTGTTCGTCCCGCGTTTCGCGCCGGGCCGGGCTTCGGTCTCTCCGCGAAGGAACTCTCCGGCAAGCTGGTAGTAGACTGCGTCTCCCACGGCGTGGAGCACTCTCGCTCCGCCACCCCAGACCTGTTCCACGTAGCGTTCGTTCGACCAGAGGTTGTACTTGTTGAGGCTGGATACGATTCCACCCATGCCGCCGAGCGCGACGGGGCCGCCCGCATACCATTCGACGCCGTTCGGCACTTCGCCGGGGCCTGCTCTGCCGGAAACGCCGTTCGCCGTCGTCACGATGTATTCGAACCGGCCATATGCATCGATCGCCACCCGCGGTACGACCGTGGAGTGGATGCGTGCCTCGGCGAGCCGGTCCGTGAAGAGCTGCTCAACGGTGGGAACCGGCAGCGCGGAACGCTCCTGGTGGTATGCGAGGGCGAAGCGTGTCTCGGGCACAATGTACACGGGCGCGGAGACTGTGATGTCGAATTCCAGGTCGCCCGCGTCCTCGTAGTCCCACTCCCGATGGCGGTGCTCCCAGACCCTCTGGAGCGCGTCGGATGTCCAGTTCCCGCGGTGTTTGTCGATGAGCGAATCGCCGAGTGCCCATGCGCCGTCGTTTACCAGTGTCGTCACGCTATCCCATCCAACAAAGACGGGCTCTCCGTCCGGGGCGTGAGCGCCGAGTTGTACGGCGTACACCGGCAGGTTGGAGTTCACCCGGTCGGTCCACCTGCCGGGTGTTCCCTCCATGGCGTTGAAAAGGCGCCCGTTGGTGCTCATGCCGTCGTTTGCGTAGAGAAGACGGTCGTACTGGTCGTTGCCGTACGCGTTCGGTCCGAAGTGCTGCCTGCGGGGCGGGGTATATCGGATGTTCCCGCCCAGCGCGGACATTCGGGCCGGGTCGCGAGTCACCGCGCCGATTGTGCCGCCGCTTCCCTGATAGCTCGCCTCGAATGCGCCGGTCAGGACCTGTATTTGCTCCACCAAGCCCTCGTTGACAGCGGTGTACGACCTTTCGTCCAGAGGGTTCCACAGCCGCTGATCGTCGACGCGGAAGTTCGTCGCCTGCTCGCGCGGACCCCGTATGACCAGCACCCGTTCCGACGCCACCGACAGTCCGGCACGCGCGTCGAGCACGTCGATGTAACGCTCCGCGGGTTGGTCGGCGAGGTCGTCCCGGTTCACGGAAATGCGCGTGTCGGCGGCTTCGGGGGTTACGAGTGGCGGGGGAACCGCGATCGTCTGCGCCTCGATCTCTATGCCGGCCAGCGGGAGACTGAAGTCGAGACGTGTCGTGCGAGCTGCGTCAACGCGAACGTCGCTCATTCGAATGGGGCGTCGGCCCGCGACGTACGCGGTGATCGAGTATGAGCCGGGGGGAACGCACAGGATGAAGTATCGCCCGTCGCTGTCGGTGACTGCGCCGAGGCGGACCCCTCCTATGGATACGGCGGCTCCCGGGAGCACCTCCCCGCCGACGGTCGCCACTCTCCCTGCGACCTTGCCGACGGGTGCGCCCGCTACGGGCGCTGCCGCAGCGACGATGGCTGCGCAGGCCAGGATGACGGTCCGGCGCATGGCGTATAGCGTTTCGTTGCCGGTCCGACCCACGACTCAGCGCTCCCGTTCCTGCGCGTCGAGGACGGCGATGGCCGCCATGTTCACGATGTGATCGACGTTCGATCCGCGCGCGAGCACATGCACGGGTCGGCCGGCTCCCATGAGGACTGGTCCGATCACCTGGGCGCCGCCGATCTGCTCCAGGAGCTTGTACGCGATGTTTCCGGCGTCGAGATTCGGGAAGACGAGCGTGTTCGCCGGACGCCTGAGCGTGCTGAAGGGATAGCGCTCAAGGATGTAGGGCGTCAATGCCGTTTCGACCTGCATCTCCCCGTCGATCTCGATGTGCGGCGCACGTTCCTTCACGATCTCCGTCGCGCGCCGGACTCGGTCCGCCGCCGGGTGGCGGATACTCCCGAAATTGGAGCACGAGAGCATGGCGATCCGCGGTTCGACATCGAATCGCCGCGTCGTCTCCGCCGCGAGAAGCGCGATCTCCGCCAAGTCGTCCGCCGTTGGATCGATATTCACTGTCGTGTCGGCGAAGAAGAGCGTGCTGCCATTCACGATGATTATGTACAGGCCCGCGACCTTGGTGTGTTCCTCGGCCACCCCGACAATCTGCATCGCTGGCCGGATTGTATCGGGATAGGTCTGCGTGACGCCCGCGAGGAGGCAGTCCGCGTCGTTCATCCGCACCATCATCGAGCCGAAGTACATCGGCTGACGAGTGAGTTCCCGCGCGACCTCCCGGGTGACGCCCTTCCGCTGGCGGAGTCGGTACAGAGCGTCCGAGTAGGCCTCGAGTTTCGGGCTGTCCGAAGGGCTGACCACCTCTATGTCGTCCAGGTCCATCTCGTGAACGCGCGCAATATCGTCCACGGCGGTGCGTTCTCCGAGTAGCACGGGTATACCGATGCCGTGGTCGGCGATGATCCGGGCGGCTCGTACGACGCGGTGGTCGGACCCCTCCGGCAGGACGATTCGCTTTGGGTCGCGAGCGGCTTTGTGCGTGACGCGTCGCATGATCTCCGGCGAGTGGCCGAGCCGCGATTCCAGCTCCTCGACGTACTCGCCGATGTCGATCTCAGTCCGAGCGACACCCTCGTCCATGGCGGCCCGCGCGACCGCCGGCGCGACGCGCGTCAGCACTCGTGTGTCGAACGGCTTCGGGATGATGTACTCGCGGCCGAAGTGGAACTCCTCGTCTCCGTACGCGCGGCTGACGGCATCCGGGACGGTCTCCCGGGCCAGCTCGGCAAGCGCGTTCGAGGCGGCGATCTGCATGGAGTCGGTGATCGCGCGAGCACGAACGTCGAGCGCGCCGCGGAACACGAACGGAAATCCCAGGACGTTGTTGACCTGATTCGGATAGTCGGAGCGCCCCGTTGCCATGATGGCGTCCGACCGCGCTTCGAGCGCGGCCTCATAGGTGATCTCGGGATCGGGATTGGCCATGGCGAAGATGATGGGATTGGCCGACATCCCGCGCACCATGTCCTGCGTGACCGCGTCCTTCACCGACACGCCGACGAATACGTCTGCGTCACGCATGGCCTGCTCAAGCGTTCGCAGATCGGTGTCGGCGGCGTAGCGGGCCTTGTACGGATTCATCCCCTCGGCGCGTCCCTGGTGGATCACGCCTTTGGAATCGCAGATGACGATGTTTTCGCGTCGCACGCCCAGCAGAACGTGCAGGTCCGCGCAGGCGATGCCCGCCGCGCCGGCGCCGTTATAGACGACCCGCACGTCGGCGATGTCCTTGCCTGCGAGTTCGACGGCGTTGATGAGCGCCGCCCCGGAGATGATCGCCGTGCCATGCTGATCGTCATGGAACACGGGGATGTCCATGATCTCCTTGAGTTTCTCCTCGATGTAGAAGCATTCCGGAGCGCGGATGTCCTCAAGGTTTATGCCGCCGAATGTGGGTTCGAGCACCTTCACCGTCTGGACGAACAGGTCGGGATCGGTCGTATCGAGTTCTAGGTCGAACACGTCGATGTCGGCGAATCGCTTGAACAGGACGCCCTTGCCCTCCATGACGGGCTTCCCCGCGAGCGCGCCGATGTTGCCGAGGCCGAGAACCGCCGTGCCGTTTGAGACCACGGCGACGAGATTGCTCTTCGCGGTGTACCGGTATGCCTCCTCGGGGTCCTGCTCGATCAGGCGGCATGGTTCCGCGACACCCGGGGTGTAGGCGAGGCTCAGATCGCGCTGGGTGATGCAGGGCTTCGTTGCGCGTACGGCGATCTTGCCTTGTGGCGCCCTGCTGTGGTATTCCAGCGCGTCCTTGACCATGGAGCTCTGCATGGATATTCCTTCCCGCCGCGCAAAGGCGGAGGCGTGTCACGTCATGTCCTCGACTCGCACGCTGGAGTCCGTCTCGGCGCTATGGTACACGGCCTTGCTGATGGCGACGTCGCGCCGGCCAACGGAGCCGGGCACGGGCGCCTGCTCTCCCTTCAACACCGCGCGGAGGAACGCTTCATGTTGGTCGTACCGATCTCCCAGCGGGCCCTGGCGCTTACCGAGCTCCGCCGAGTCCAGGACCGTCATCTCTTTGCCGGGCTTCGGCGTGTAGGAGATGATTTCGCCCTCCCACGGAAGCTCCGACCAGAGCAGCGTCATACCGGCGGTCTGCACGAACGATCCCTTCGTTCCGTGGAACGACAGCAGGCCGCCCTCCGCGGCGTAGCCTGCTTCGAACGTTCCGTATGCTCCGCTGGCATACTCGGCCACCGCGTGCGTCAGGTCGTCGCCGCCGATGGAGTGTTGGCAAAGCCGATTCGTCGATCGAGCGGTGACTTCCACGATCTCGTCGTCCAGCACCCATTGGAGCAGGTTCACCGGGTGTATCGCAAGCTGGATGAACGCGCCACCGCCGGTCTTCTCCAGTGAGCCCCGCCACGCAGACCGGTCCGGCGCCTCGTAGCCGCCTCGGTGCGCGGAACGACTGCTCGTCGATGATACGATACCAAATATCCCCGCCCGCGCCATCTCGCGCAGTTCGTGGAAGAGCGGCGAGCTGAGCGATCCCATATAGATGCCGAGCGTCAGGCCGGTCGTCTCCGAGGCCGCGATCATGCGGTCGCACTCGGCGACCGTCGGCGCCATCGGCTTCTGGCAGATGACGTGCTTGCCCGCGTCGAATGCGGCGGATGTCTGATCGGCGTGCAGATGGTTCGGCGTGCTGACATCCACGACGTCGATGCCGTCAGCCAGCAGGTCGTCGAATTCAGTCGTCCACGGGACGCCGAAACGTTCGCCCTGCTCCCGCGCCTTCTCCTCGTCGATATCCTGCACGAGCACGAGGTCGGCGATTTCGGAGTTCGCGTACCGGTCCATATACCAACGGGCCTCGCCGCCTGCGCCGGTGACGGCCACACGCAGTCTGTCGCTCATGGGGAGTTCCTCCAGGTGTTCGGGTGCGACGCCGACGGGGCTCGGGCGAGCGCCGTCGAGGTTCGCGTAGAAGTATTCCGACCTCCGATTCGCGGGTCAACCCGAAGCACGCCGAACGCGCGATGGAACCTCGCGCCGCACGAGACCTGTTTCAGGGGCAGCGGAACATGAGTCGCCGGTCAAGAATTCATGGAGGCAGCCTGAATGCGCATCGTGTCAGCGGTAGTGTTGGCGGTTCTCCTCCCAATCTCCGGGAGGGCTCAGACGTGCAGCTGCGCCGGAGCGCCGCTACCAGGATCGCTTGAGGCGGCCGCGACGCCGAAAGGGTCGTTCCAGTTCGGCATCACGTATCAGCGTCACGCCATCAACGATCTGGTCTCCGAAAGCGAATCGATCAACGGTGTGGACCGCACCCGGACGACGGACTCCTTCCTGCTGGAGGCACGCATCGGCATCACCGGATCGCTATCGGCGACAGCGTTGCTGCCGGTTGTAACCCACCGCCGGCGCGTGGATACCGATCTCGGCAGCGATCAGTTGACATCGCTCGGGCAGGGCGACCTGCTCCTTCTGGCGAAGTACTCGCCGATGCGTGTCTCCGCGTTCAACCCATACGAGTCCGCGGTTGGCATCGGCGTCAAACTCCCGATTGGCGCGAGCACGCTTCGATCTCAGGGCATCCTCCTCTCGGAAGACATGCAGCCGGGCACGGGAGCGTGGGACGGAGTGCTGTGGGGATACGTCGCCCGCGCGATTCGCCGCTCCGGGTCGTCGCGTATCTACAGCTCGCTGTCCTACCGACGTACGGGGACAAACGGTCGCGAATATCGCTTCGGCTCGGAGTTGCTCTCGGTCGCCGGATTCACTCACCAGGTCACCCCGCTCATCGGCTACTCCGTCGCCGGACGGTACCGGTGGACCGGTCCCGATCGCCGGGCCGGATCGGACATGCCGAACACCGGCGGATCCTGGCTGTCCGTCGCGCCCACCGTGAGCCTGACGTTCAGCCCGAGCGTGTTGCTGCGAGCGAACGTCGAGGCACCCGTCGTCAGACAGGTCGCCGGAACGCAATTCACCACCAGCTACGCCGCGTCGGTCGCCGTGTTCTACACACTCTGACTCGCGGAGAGGCAGTATGAGACTACATGCCATCATAGCCATCCTGAGCGCAGGCGCCATCGCTGCCGGCTGCACGCAGAATACGAGCACGTCCAATGTGCCGACCGGACCGACCACGGGTGGGTCGTCTTCTTCCGGAGACTGGCTCATCCCGTTGGGCGAGGTCCACGACGGTGGACCGGGGAAGGACGGGATACCCTCGCTCGACGTGACGCGTTTCATCAGCGCAAGCGAGCATGAGTACCTCGAAGACCACGATCTGGTGATAGCTGTCAAGGTCGGAGACGACATTCGCGCCTATCCGCATGAGGTGCTCGACTGGCACGAGATCGTCAACGATGAGTTCGCCGGCCTGACATACTCCGTCACCTACTGTCCGCTCACGGGGAGCGGCATCGTCTGGGACCGGCACGTCAGCGGGCAGACGACGGAGTTCGGCGTCTCCGGATTGCTCTACAACACCAATCTCATCCCGTACGATCGGGCCACCGACAGCTATTGGTCGCAGATGACGGGAATGTGCGTCGGGGGCGCGAACAAGGGAACCCGCGCCGTCACTCACCCGGCGGTGGAGATGACGTGGGGCACGCTGAGGGCCCGCTACCCGGACGTCCGGGCGCTCTCGTACGAGACCGGCGTTTACCGGGCCGGCTTCTACACCAACTATCCCTATCGCGATTACCGGACGAACCACAACTACCTGATATTCGGCGTCTCCCCCGACGACCGGCGGCTCCCGAGGAAGGAGCGGGTGCTCGGAGTGAGGATCGGCGGCGAGTCTCGCGTATACCGCTTCGGTAGCTTTCCCGACGCGGTCGCGATCAACGATTTCGTCGGCGGCGTCGCGATCGTCGTGTACGGCAGCGAGCAGGACGGACTCATCGTGGCGTACGAGAGGCGTCGGACGGATTCCGGCGACATCCCCGTCTTCGAGGCGGTCACCGGAGATTCAGCAGGCGTCGTGATGCGGGACAGCTCCGGAGTCGGCTACGACATATTCGGCACCGCGCTGAGTGGAGCACGGGTCGGCGAGCGTCTTGTCATGCCGGATTCGTACATGGCGTACTGGTTCGCTTGGGCCGCGTTCAATCCCGGCGCCGCGATACATGGTATCGACGACCGGCAGTAGGGGCTGGAGCTGCTCTCGCGGTGCGTCGCGAATATTGTTGATGCCGGGCGGGCCTCGTAGTTTCCGTGCCGTCTTCAACAGAGCATACACCTGACACGATGGAGGCCACGGATGGAAGTCCGGGAAGCGATACGGGCGAGACGGAATGTCGGCGCGATGAAGCCCGATATGGCCTCACGCGCCGAGATAGAGCGAGTGCTGGAGTTGGCGGTCTGGGCGCCGAACCACAGGATGACCGAGCCGTGGGGTTTCCACCTAATCTCCGGCGATGCGCGGGAGAAGCTTGGCGCCGCGATGGAATCGGCGTTGAAGGCGTCCGGAGTCACCCATACGGCGGAGCTGGCGGCGGAACGGGCGAAACCTTCGCGCACACCCGTAGTAGTGGTGGTCTCAGCGAAGACCGACGAGGACGAAGTTCTGGCCTGGGAGAATCAGTGGGCTACGGCGGCGGCAGTGCAGAATCTGCTCTTGTGCGCGCAGGACGCCGGGATGGCGACGTTCTGGAAGACCGGGGCGACCATGTACTCGCGCGACGTTGCCGACTACCTCGGATTCGACGACGGCGAGAAGGTAATCGCCGCGGTCTACATGGGATACTCCGATGCGCCTGAGAAGTCCGGGCGCAGGACACCCGCGTCCGAATTCACGACGTGGCTCCAGTGACGGTCTGACCTGGACCAGGCTCGCGTCCATGCAAATGCCCCGAACCGGTTGGACCGGCTCGGGGCATTTCTGCGTTCGGCGTTGTAGCGTAGTCACGGCGTCTGTGCTATCGCGCCGTAGACGCTCACAAGCGGTATGTCCGCGTTGTATGTCGAGTTGATCGCCGCGATGAATTCGTTCGCGACGATGGCCTGACCGACGTTCGTCGGATGGACGCCGTCGAGGCTGAAGATTCCGCCCGATAGGAATCCGGCGTTCAGATCGAGACCGCCATAGTCGATACCCTCGGCCACGATGCTGTCGAACAGGCTGTTGATGTCGACGAGTGCGAGGCCATAGTTTGCCGCGATTCCGGCGATGGCGACGTTATACGCGTCGACAGCCGCCTGAGCGATGGCCTGCTCCGCCGCGCTCAGCACGTACTGATCCTCGAGCGCAATGACCGAGCCCTGTCCCGGGCCTTCCGGCGGCGGCGCCATGACTGTCTGCGCCGTCAAGACGATCATGTCCGCGTCTGTGAGGAAGCCGTCCGGACCGAGGAAGAACTGCTTGTTGCCCTGGCCGTCGAGCACGGGAACGCTCGTCCCGGTGACCGTGAGGTACGGCTTGACGGTGGTGAAGTATGGGATCACCGAGACATCCGGGATGTTCGCGATGGCCATCTTTACCCCGGCTGCGTCAAGCTGGGCGACGACGGCTCCAATAGCGGCTTCGACGTTAGCCGCGGGCATCGGCGCGGGCGGATTCGTGCCGCCGCTTGTGGCGTAGCCGAGCACGTCGTTATTGCCAAGCCAGACCGTCGCGAACGTTGCGCTCAGCAGCAGCGCCTGATCAACGACCGTCGTGTTCCCCATCGTTGGATTCCGGAGGATGAGGTCAAACATCGTATTGCTCGAAAGCGACGTGGCCGAGCTGGTGGCCGTCGGCATCTCCACCGCGAGCGCTCCGGGGATGCCCAGGTTGTTGTACGGCGCGGGATGCGTTGCGTTGGAGAGCATCGACAGCGGATTCGCCTGCTGCGCCGCAGTGAGAGGTTCCGGCGAAATCACCGGCGGAACCGAGAGCTGCCTGAGTTCGAAGATCCCGGCGCCGGGGAAATACGCGCCGATGCCCGGATAGTCGATCTCCGGCTGCACGAATGCCGTTCCGACCTGCTGCGCGATGAGGTTCGGATAGCTGAAGTCGTTCGTCGTCGATGTCAGCGCGGCGGACTGATATCCCGCCGTCAGGCTGTTGCCGATTGCGACGTAGCTGGTGAAGTCCGCATCGCCGGTGGAGCCCTCGCCTGGCAATTTCGAGAGCAGCTTATCGTCAGAGCCGCACCCCGCCACGAGAGCGAGCAGCGCGAACGTAGCGCCGACGACCAGCGCCCGTCTCCACAATGTTGAAACGTGTTGCATGGTCATTTCCTTTCGCGGCTCAGAACGAGTAACCGAGTGTGATGCCGTAGAGATGCGCCGTCGTCTTGTAAAGGCCGTCGAAGCCGGACGAGCTTGAACGCTGCGTCGAGCGGTCGTTGAATTTCAGATACATGTACGACGCGTCGATCGTGATGTCGCCCATGGTGTAGCCGACGCCTGCCTGCAGCGAGTACCTGTCGGCACCGGGCAGCAACGTGCTGACCGACTCCGCCGGAAGTGGCGACTCGTCGAGGATGTAGCCGCAGCGCAGGGCGAGCTGCTCGTCGTACTGATACTCGGCGCCTATGCGGTAGCTACGCGAATCCTCGTAAAGCTCCGGGATCGTCTCGCTCAGCGGCGCCCACGTCGCTTCGGTGAACTCGATGCCGAGGGAGTCGAACACCGACCAGCTCATCTGCACGACGTTGGCCTCAATGGTCAGCTTCGGGGTCGCCTGAACCGCGATGCCGACGGCTGCGATGGACGGGAACGGGATATCCGCGGCGACATCTGCTTCTGTCGGTAGCTGCCCTTCGACGAGCGGGCTACGGTCGACAAACTTCGCCGTGCCGGTCAGCGACGTCTCGACCTTGCTGCGGAAGCTCGCGCCGACGGTTATCATGTCGTTCACGAAGTACTGCGCGCCGACGTTGAATCCCCATTCGAAACCGCCGTTGTCGCCTTCGAGGTCGAGCGTCGCAACGTCCATCACGGTTACAGACGATGCCGAAGCGATCGGCAGGCGCGCGGTGCGAATGAGCGTGACCTTCGAGTGAACCCCCTGCACGCCGGCGCCGACAGCGAACTTGCCGCTCTTCCAGGCGACGGTGGGATTGAGGTAGAACGACTGGATATCGGCCTGCTTCGAGATCGCCCTGCCGGAGAAATCGTCGCCCCATTTCGTGCCCAGTCCGAACGGCGTGAAGAAGCCGAATCCCGCTGTGACCGGGCCTACGGGATACACAAGGTAGACGTGCGTCGGGTAGAACACCTGACTCTCCATCTCCTCGTGCGTGCCGATGCCGGGGAACGGGTTGTCGCCGTCGAATTCGGACGCCATGGTGATGAACGTCGTGCCGATGGCGAGGCCCGCGTCCTGACTCGCGATACCGGCCGGATTGAAGAATATCGCTGACGGATCGCTTGCTCGCGCGACGAACGCGCTCGCCTCGCCCGTGGCGGCCCCCCCCTGCTCGTAAATCGAATACCCGGCGGCACCTGCCATCCCCACCAGGAACAGCGGCGCGACGATGAGCGATCTGCAGAAGCTTCTGATCATGAAAGACCCCCCTGCGCCTGTCGTCGACCGAAGACGCTGGATTAGGCGATATGATTTCACCGGCACGTGACCCCTCGGAGCTGTGGCGGAGGATCGCGGAGCGATGTGCGTTTGAACGCGTTCCGAAATCGGTATGCTTTGCGCTCCGGGCGCGGACTCTGCCCGCCGGGAATATCCTGCCTGAGGCCACACGGCGCAACCCGACGCGCGAACGCGGCCCCGCCGCCGACGAACCCTTGTTGGCACCCGTGGGCGCCGAGTAGTTTCATTCCCGTTCCCACCGCACGCCGGTACGCCGAGTTCCACACAAATCAGCGAAGGAACGCCGCCTCGATGTCGATCCTCGACGGCCTGAACCCCGCGCAGCGCAAAGCCGCATCAGTCACCGCCGGTCCGGTACTCATCCTTGCGGGAGCGGGGAGCGGCAAGACCCGCACCCTCACTCACCGCCTCGCGCATCTCATCGATCAGGGCGTCCCACCGTGGCGAATCCTGGCGGTAACCTTCACGAACAAGGCCGCACAGGAGATGAAGGAGCGGGTCCGCGCGCTTGTCGGGCCGTCCGCGTCGCAGATCTGGATGGGCACGTTCCACTCCGTCTGTGGACGAATCCTTCGCCAGGAAGCCGGATCGATCGGCCTCGACAGCAGCTTCACGATCTACGATACCGACGACTCGAAGACCCTCATGCGCCGGATATACCGGCGCCGCGGGCTGGACGAGAAGGTCATCAAGACCAGTCGCGTCCGCGAGGCGATATCGAAGGCGAAGAACGATCTCCAGAGCCCCGAGGACTACGCTCGTGAGCACAACGAGCAGCACACCGCCCTGATCGCGGAACTCTACGCCGAATATCAGACCGAGATGGGCGCGAACAACGCCGTCGATTTCGACGACCTGCTCCTCCTGCCGGTGAGGCTTTTCGCCGAGCATCCCGACGTGTTGGCGGCGTGGCAGAGCCGGTTCGACCACCTGCTCATCGACGAGTACCAGGATACCAACCATGCGCAGTACCTGCTCGTCAAGAACCTCGCCGCCGGGCACCACAACGTCTGCGCGGTGGGCGACGACGATCAGTCGATCTACGGATGGCGGGGCGCGGACATCCAGAACATCCTCGACTTCGAGAAGGACTATTCCGATGCCGAAGTCATCCGGCTGGAGCAGAACTACCGATCGACCGCCACGATACTGAAGGCTGCGGGCGCGGTCGTGGAGAACAACTCCGAGCGCAAGGGCAAGGAACTGTGGACCGAGGGCGACGAAGGCGGACCCATCGTCGCCGCGTCGCTGGATGACGAGCGGGCGGAAGCATCCTGGATCGGCGACAAGATTCGTGCCCTCCGCGCTGACGGGAAGCGATACGGCGACATCGCGATACTGTACCGCACGAACGCCCAGTCGCGAGCCATCGAGGAATCGTTCGTTCGGGCCAGTATGGCGATTCCGTACGCCGTTGTCGGCGGCTTGCGATTCTACGAGCGCAAGGAAGTGAAGGACATCCTGTGCTATCTGCGCGTCGTTGACAACCCCAGCGACATGCTGAGCCTGCGCAGGATCATCAACGTTCCGAAGCGGGGTGTCGGCGACAGGACGGTGCAGATGCTCGCCGAGACTGCCGAAGAACACGACGTCTCACTGCTCGACGTGATGCGCGACCCGAATCTGGTGCCGGTCTCGGCAACATCGAAGCAGGGCACGGCGATTCGACATCTCGTCGAGCTGATTGACGGATTCGTTGCCGAGCGGGAATCGCTACCCGCGCACGAGATGATCAACCGCGTCGTGCAGGAGTCGGGGTATCTCGCGTCGTTGCGCGCGGAGGCGACTGTCGAGGCGGAGACACGCGAGCAGCATCTCGACGAACTCCTTGGTGGCGCCACGAGCTTCGCCGAAGCGGCACAGGCCGAGGGGCGCGATACGTCGGTGAGCGGCTTCTTGCAGGAGGTCTCGCTCATCACCGACATCGACACGTGGGAGGACGAGGCCGACGCCGTCACGCTTATGACGCTCCACAGCGCGAAGGGCCTGGAGTTCCCTGCCGTGTTCATCGCCGGGATGGAGGAGGATCTGTTTCCGCTCGGCGTGTCGATGCGTGGCGACGAGGAGATCGAGGAGGAGCGCCGCCTGTTCTACGTGGGGCTGACACGAGCGGAGGAGTTCGTGTTCCTCTCCCAGGCTCAGCGTCGCCGACGGTACAACGAGTATCTCTCCACCATGCCGTCACGTTTCCTTGACGAGATCCCGGAGATCACCATCGAGTGGGAGCGCTCGCCACGCCGCGGGACTGGAGCGCCCACGGGTGTACCCGGCCTTGTCGGAGGTGCCAGTCCGATCCCCAGGCCGCTCGGTGGCGGAAGTCGTAGTGCACCGGCCAGACGCGTGGAAGCTCCGAACCATGACGATGCGGCTCAGGAGATGCCGAACTACGACGACATCTCGCAGGTCGTGGAGGATTTCTTCGAGGTGGGGCGGTTTGTTGTCCACCCGACGTTCGGTCGCGGCAAGATCGTGAAGAGCGAAAATCCCGGTCCGGATGTGAAGCTCACGATCCAGTTCGAACGCCGTATCACGAAGAAACTCATCGCGCGGATGGCACAACTGGAGCCCTGCCCGTAGCGCCTATCTCGTGGGTGGTTCGAGTGCTCCGGTACCGGGCATGCCAACGCTCCACATACCACGTGATGCCGCCGTCGTTCCGCACGAATTGGGGAATCTCCAACGCCGTGGGAGCAGGAGCGGCTCTTCGCTGTGCTCAGAATGGCGTCGGGGGCTCACCGCGGGGCCATTCTGATGACGGTGTCTTCCCTGCGAGCAGCCACGCAGCCGGCTGAGCGGCTACGTGCAGCGCAATCGTCACCGCCCAGCGGCATCCGGCGCGGGCACGGGAACGGGCTCAGGAGTCGGCGATGCCTTCCGCGCGAAGGTGAGCCGGGCCAGTCGCGCCGATGTTTGCCGCAGGTCGTCGAGGAAGCTGTAGAACAACGGCACGACGAACAGCGTCAGCCCGGTCGATGTCACCAGCCCGCCAATCATCGCTCGCCCCATGCTGACGTACGAGATGCCGGCCATGTCGCTGTTGCCCAGGGCCATCGGCAGCAGGCCGAAGATGGTCGTGGCGCTGGTCATTACGATGGGGCGGATTCGGTTGCGGCCCGCCTCGATGATCGCGTCGTGTCGGCTCCACCCTTCGGCCCGAAGCCGGTTCACGAGGTCGACCAGGACGATCGCGTTGTTCACGACGACTCCGATGAGCACGATGGTGCCGATCCTGGCCATCATGTCCAGCGTCGTGCCGGTGAGCCAGAGCAGCCAGTACACTCCGAGGAAGCTGAACGGAATCGAGACGATGACCGAGAACGGCAGCACGAAGGACTCGAACAGAATCCCCATGAGGAGCAGTACGAAGAGCGTCGACATGATGATAGCGAACGTCATGTCACCCTCCTCCTCCTTCATTTGTTCGAACCGCCCGCTCAGCGTCCACTGGTACCCGCGCGGGAGTTCGAAGCCCTCAAGCGCGCCCCGTATCTGCCGGGCCAGATTCCGCGTATCGCGTTCGGTGCTGACCGCTGTCACCCTGACGCGCGTCTTGCCGTTCTCGCGGCTGATCCGATCGAGCCCGCGACCGACCTCGACGCTGACGAGGTTCCCGATTCGCGCCGTGGCTCCGTCCCGGCCGACTACCGGCATGTTCAGTACCTGGTCGAGGGTCATGCGGTCTTCCTCGCGCAGGCGGATACGCAGGTCCACTTCCCGGTCGTCGGTTCTGTACGCACGCAGGGGCATCCCGCGGAGAGCATATCCGAGCGACGAAGCGACCGTCCGGCCGTCGAGCCCGTAGTGCCGTGCCCTGTCGCGGTCTATGGACAGACGCAGCTCCTGATCGCCGTCCTCCATGTCGGAGTCGACTTCCTTGACGCTGGGCAGCCCACGCAGACGGCGCTCGACCTCTCCGGCCAGACGAACGAGTGTCGGCGTATCGTCGCCGAAAAGCGTTACCGACGATCTGGCCTCGCCCTCGTCGGAGCGGTCGATGTTCATCTCCACACCGGGGAATCGAGGCGCGTTGTCGCGGAAGTGCGCGATTGCGTCTTTGCTCGACAGGCGCGCGTAGACCGGGAGCCCGATCTTGTCCATGATATCGTGGTACACGATGGTGTACCACTGCCGGTCGTCAAGTTCGATGAAGCCTCTGATCCGCGCCCGTCCAGGCCGGAATCCGGCGTCGATCGTCTTCACGCCGTAGAGTTCGCGGTTTGCGCCCATGAAGCGCTCGTAGTGGGCGAGGACGCTGTCGGTTGCGGCGAGGTCGTAGTGATCGGGCATGTCGAATCGGACGTAGATCCTCGGCGAGAAACGGCCGCCGCCGCGGGTCGACTTCGCGAGCCCTCCCGCGGGTATGCTGATCGACCAGAACGCAGCGAGGACCAGCACGACCGACTCCACGCGATGCGTCATAACCCAGTTCAGGGCGCGGGTGTAAAGCCCGCTCGCGGCCGTAATCGAGCGCGGTTCGGCCGGGGGCTTGCCGCTCATGAGACGGCTCGTGACCAGTGGGATGAACAGCAGCGCAACAAGCAGCGAGCCAAGCAGCGCGAAGATCACCGGCATGCCGATGCGCGCCATGTAGAACGACATCTCGGCCTCGCCCGACATGAATATCAGTGGCAGGAAGACCACGACGGTGGTGAGGGTACTCATGGTAATGGCAAGCCCGACCTCGCTGGCGCCGTGAAGCGCCGACTTGAACGGACTCTCTCCGCTGAGCCTGCGAGCGTAGATGGCCTCCACGACGACGATGGAATTGTCCACCACCATCCCGACTCCGATGATGAGCCCCATCATCGTGATGACGTTGAGCGACCAGCCCACGAGATACATCGTGCCAAGCGAAACCAGCACGGAGAGCGGTATCGCGCCGGTAATCACCAGCGTCATGCGAACGCGTCGGAGGAAGAAGTAGAGCACGAACAGCGCGAAGAACCCGCCCCACAGCCCGGCGCTTCGGAGCTGGTCGAGCGAGCGTGTGATGTTCAGCCCCTGGTCGAACAGGACGCGCATCTCGAAATCCTGCATCACGTCACGAGTCATCAGATCGTCTTGCAGGAGTTCGACCACTTCGCGGGACGTCTGAACGGAGTTCGCCATCGACTCCTTGAAGACGGCGATGGAGAACGAGCGCTCGCCATCCATTCGTTCGTAGAATCTCTGCTCGCGCGGCCCGTACGTGACCAGCGCAATGTCGCGCACCCTCAGCCCGGGATGCCCTTCGATGGGCAAGTTCTCGATTTCGGCAAGCGATCCGAACCGCGAGTCCGATCGGACGTAGAGCTTCTGCGCGCCCTGACGGATGAACCCGCTCGTTAGAGAGAAGTTGTCGCGCCTGAGTTGCTGCACGAGTTCATACACACCGACGCCATGCGCGTTCGCTCGGTCCTGCACGATCTCGATCTCAGCCCGCGACGGATCCACGTCGTCGGCTACCACGCGAGCGACGCCGTCGATCCGCTCGATCGGCTGCATGATCTGCTGCTCGACGATATCGTACAGGTCGGACCGGTCTTCGCTGACGGCGAAGCTGATCCACAGAATGGGGATGTCGTCGGTGCCGCGCTTTATGACGCGGATGTAGTCGACGTCTTCGGGGAGTTCGACCTTGATTCGGTCTATTCTGTCGCGGAAGCGGTTGTATGCCTCGTCCAGATCCACCGACTGCCGGAAGCGCACGTATGCCCAGCACCCGCCGTGGCTGCTCGAGGTGTAGATCCGCTCGACGCCGCCAAGCGTGCGAAGCATGCCCTCCAGTGGACGAGCGATCATGTGCTCGACCTCAGTCGGACTGGCATTGCGGTATGAGACCCACATCCCCAGCCACCGCTGCTCGAACCCTCCGGGCAGCATGGCGAGAGGAATGCGCGAGGAGGCGATGTAGCCGATGACGAGGAGCGCGATGAACGCCATCACGACCGTGACGGGGCGAAGTAGAGATAATCGAGGCAGGAGGCTTTCGCGCAGACGGTGAACGGGCATATGCTTCCTTGATCGAATTCGGCGGAATCCCGGGTGTTGCCAGTAGAGGTTGCCGACGTGCGCTCAGTGTTTTAGAGACTCGCAACGTGCGCCGTATGTTGCAACCGACGAGCGCCCCAGGGGCTCGCCGCCGCTCGCCCGGCCTAAGGCGATGTCATCGATACACGCGAACCGGCAAGGAAGACCATGGAAGATCTCGTGAGAATTGGCGTCGTGGGAGCGGGGCTTATGTCCCAGCGTGCGCACATCCCAAACCTGCTTGCGGAGGATGAGCGCTGCCGAGTCGTTGCCCTGGCGGACGCTCGCGTTGAGACAGCCGGGCTCGTGGCGAGTCGCTACCACATCCCCGCCGTGTACTCATCGCTTGAGGACATGCTCTCCGGCGAATCCGTCGATGCGCTGGTGCTCAGCGTGCCCGATCCGGTCCATCGCGAGCTGTCGATCGCCGCGATGACCGCCGGCAAGCACGTCTTCATGGAGAAGCCTCTGGCGACGACCCTTGAGGACGGGCGAGCGATCATCGACACGGCGAAACGTTCCGGTGTCCGGTTGCAGCTCGCGTTCCAGCGGCGTCACGACCCGGCGGCCGAGCAGGTGCGCGACATCGTGCGGGGATGGTCGGAAAGCGGCGAGATGGGGCGGCTCCGGCTGATTCGCTACCAGTCGCTCGGTGGCGATTGGCAATGCCGTCCGGACGGGATCATGTCCGCAGGCGACAGCCAGCCGGAGGAAGCGTCAGCCTACAAGTGGCCGGAGTGGCTACCGGGTCATCTGCACGGGCCATGGGCATGGTTCAACAACTACACGTCCCACGCGCTCGATCTCATCTCATTCTGGATCGGTCCGCCAACCGGCGTAATCACGTCGCATCCGGAGCCCGATCCGGCCTCGGTGGTCATGCTCGATTGGGCCGGGGCCCGGGCGGTGCTGGTGGACGGGCCCGCGCAGCCGGGCGTATGGGAGGAATGGATCGAACTGCACTACGAGGGCGGATGGCTGCGGTTCTCGTCGCCCCCCGCACTTCACAGAAACGTTCCGGGAACGATTGAGATCTACCGTGGGCGGGAAGGACGTCGAGAGGTGGTCGAATCGCCGCCCGAGTGGGCGTTCAGGCGCGAGATCACGCATTACCTGCGCAGCGTCGCCGAAGGCATACCGGAGAGCCCGACGCCTGACGAGGCCCTCGCTACGCTCACCGTGGTGGACGCGGTCTTCCGGCACGCGCTGGAGATGGGACCGGCCCGCGCTATCGGACTGTAAGACCCGATTCAGTCGAACCGGACCTCCCAGAGCGTTCCTTCGGATTCGACGGAGACCGGTACGACCAGTGAACCGCCCGATCCCGTCCGGGCAGACGCCGGGCTGCCGTTGACAGTGGCGTGCGGGTTCGATGCTCCGAACCCCGCCAGCGCGATAGCTCCACATGTGCCGGCGGGACGGTCGATACTGCCGGAGAGTGTGCCTGTACCCGGCTCCCATCGCACATCCGCGAGTTCGAAGCCGCACGACTGGTGGAAGTCCGTTCCGGCGACCCAGGGATGATCCGGAGCGCGTCGCACGGCGAGCAGCTTCACGCCCGGTCCGAAGAAGCTCACCGCGAGCGTGCCGGAGTCCGGTCGCGCAACAAGCGACTGCATGTCGCCGGGATGCTGGTAGTCCGGCATCGGTGGTGGATCGGCGGGAAGATTTCCGGAGAACTGGCCGGACCAGAACTCGTATGCCCAGAGATCGTCTCGCGGCGGAAGTCCCAGGCGCTCGACGGGCAGGAAGAACGTATCGAGTTGGGCCTCACCACGGTCGCCCGCGATGTCCGGAAGATCATAGCTGAACACGGCGACGAGTGTCCAGGAATCCCACCCCGCGTCGATGGGCAGCGCCCACACCGATGCCGGCGGCGCCGGAGGCACACCCGCCAGATCGATCCCCGTCCCGACCGTGGCCGTGCTGTAGCCGCCGCGCGCGCGCTGGATCGGCGTGAACAGATCGATGGGTCGGGCTGCTTTGCCGTACGGAGGCAACGTCGCGGTGAGGATACGCCAGCGGTCCTCGGGCAGTTTCGTCAGATCGTCGCCGATGTCGATCTGGCCGCCCGACATGAACGCCGTCGTGGCTCTGACGCGCGCTTCGTCGATCGTGCCGGGCAGGCCGGTGCTCATGCATGACGGCTGAATGACGCCCCAGCGACGGTGCTTGAACAGGTGCGTCGCGATGGAGAGCTGCGTTCGCCTCAGAAGCTCCCAGCCGACGTAGCCGGTGTTGCCGGTGTCGTCGCACGAGTAGAGCAGGTTCGAGGCGCTGGGGCCGGGCAGCTCCGGGCCGCCGCACGACAGCACGAGCGCGTCCGGCCGGTGTTCGCGGAGGGCGTCCATGAAGATTCGCGCGGCGATGTGCCCCGTTTCCAGCCCGCCGCCTCCGACGATGGAGTCGTCGTGCCGTCGCTTCGCGTCGCCCGATTGGATGTTCCCGACGAAGTCGCCTTTGAAATACCGGCAGCCTCGCTCCGCCAGCAGTGCGATGCGCTCGCGTAGCCACCCGCGTGCGCCGGGATGCGTCAGGTCGAGGATGTGAATGGGGCCGTGCGGCGCCCAGAACCATGTCCCCGCCTCTCGTGGCGACCCGTCCTCGCCGGGGACGAGCCATTCGGGGCGCTCCTGTGCGACCGGGTCGTGCGCGCTGATGGAGGTCGGCGCGGACCAGACTCCCAGGTCGAGTCCGAGTTCGGCGAGGTCGTCCGCAAGTGCCCGCAGGCCGCCGGGGAACTCGTCCTTCTCGTCGAAGATGCTCGGCAGCCACCCCTCCTGCCAGCCCAGGTCGACCAGCATCGTCGAGAGTCCGAGCGGCTTGAGGCGTTCGGCGGCGACGCGCGCGTTTCGCATCACCCGTTCGTGAGTGACGCCGAGGCGGTGCGGGTACCATGAGCACCACGTGACGGGCGACTCGGCGAGGATATCAGGCTGGTGGCGCGCGCGGGTGGTCTCGCCGTACCGATCCAGCAGGTCCAGCGGGTCGTCGCCGGCGAGTATCAGCAAGTCCTCGAGTTGCACCGTCGCTCGCGGCTCGATGGCTGTGTCGCCGCCGTCGAAGCCAACGGATAACGCCGCGAGTTCCTCACCAACGACGCGCGTCTGGATCGTGCCCTTCCAGCGGTGCGCCGTCTCGAATCCTACAAGCATCGATGCGCCGCTTGCTTCGTCGGCGAGGACCCATACGAGGTCGGATGCGCCGTCGCGCTCGCCGGATTCGGGTGCGAAGTCGACGACGTGGCCCCAGTACGCCCCCTGTTCGAGCGCGCGAAGGCGGGATGCCCCCGAGTCGAATCCGACGCAGCCGACCGCGTCCAATCCGAGCAGCTCGACGGAGTTCAGCACGAGGCGTTTCGGTGAATCGTTCACCAGCAGGAATTCGCTGCGGAGGCCGTCGTCCAGCGGCGAGCGAAACTCCACGAGTCGCACGGGAGAGCCCGGACCGCGGTATTCGATCCGCTCGCCGCGCGGAGTGTCTTCGGCATCCCGGGTAATCGTCGAGAGGCAGTGCTCGCCGCCGTCGATGGTGACCCGCCGATGGAGCGGGCCCAGCGCGGTGGCAAGTCCGGCGACGGCAATCGTGCTGCCGCCGGTGTCTCCCTCGTTGATCTCTACTCGATTCGCCACGGGAGCCTCCCGGCTACGCGTCGAAGCCGAACTCGCGGATGATCTCGCGCGAGATCTCGACCCAGCGCGCGGCGCGCCATGGCTCGCCGGAGAGCGTGTGAACGTCCTTCATAACGATCTCGACGTTGCAGCCTTTCGTGGCGTTGAGCGTCGCGCGGATGTCGGCCCGGATGGCCTCTTCGTCCCATTCGGTCGTGCTGATGAGCGTCGGATTCGGCTTCCGGCTGTAGACGTAGTCTCGCCCGAGGGCCTCGCCCATGAACGATTCGTCCGCCCACGGGGAGATAGATACGCTGCGCAGATTCGAGAACTCGGTGAGTTCCTTCCACCGGCTGTGGACGGGCTCGCAGCAGCCGTAGTAGGTCAGCCCGTACAGACCGACGACATCCTTCTGATACGGCAGGACGAACTCGCGGAACTGCTCCGGTCCGACACCGACGGTCTCCTGCGACTCGGAGAGGACCCACAGGTCACGCAGGCGCGGCGGTGAGTCCGGCGTATAGTCCGACTGCGGGAGATCGGTCGTGTAGCCGCGGCTGCCGGAGCCGATGTAGTCGCCCTCGTTGTTCAGCGTGAGCAGACCCTCGCTCTCAAGCCACTTCGAGTAGGCGACCTGATCGTCGCGCAGGAATCCCATGATGCGGTGGAGTCCGTCGGGATCGTCATACATGTAGAGCATGAGGTTCTCGAGGCCGATGAGATCGATGGCGACGATGGTCATGCCCGTTGTCCACCAGAATCCACCACGAATCCGCACCGGAAGCGCATCGCCGAATACGTCCTCCAGGTGGGATACCCGGTCATGCGTGGCATCGCGGTCGACGGTGAAGGTACGAGGCGTGAGCTTGTGGAAGTCGCGTTCTATGTTCTGGATCGGCGCTTCCCACACGTAGCTGCCTCTGATGTGGTCGGTGGTCTCTCGGTCAGGTGCGAACTCGCGCTTCGAGGCGACGCCGTATCCCGTGCCACTCACGCTCCAGTTGGCGGTGATGTATGGCTCGACAACGTCGTCGTCGTCGACGTGCTCGAAGTGCGCGATCTTCACGCGTAGCGACCGTTCGAGTCCGCGCGACGACTCCTGCTCGCATTCCAGTACATCGGGCGTGATCATCGTATCGGTCGCCGGAAACGACTCGATGAGCACCAGCGGACGCGACTCGCGCAGATCGTTGTGATCGGTCCAGAGGCGTCGCCGTTCCTCATTTTTCGCGCTGTGGGCGATCTCCATGTACCGCGACGCCACGTCGCGCAGGATTGTGCGGTCGCGTTCGGTGATCACCGGTGAGTCGGCTGATGATGCCATTGTATCGTTCCCCTGTGTCGTTGCGTTTGGACACCGCGTGCTGCGAGGCTGCCCGAGTGTCGGGTGGTTACGGTCTGTAGTCTCGCACGATTTCCGCAACGAGACGTACTCGCTCGATGTCCGCGTCGGGCGGAAGCTCGTCCGACACGCCCAGAATCAGGCCTGGCGCGAAGAGGTCGAGCACGCGTATGGCGAAATCCTCGACCTCCTGCATTGTGAACGGCTCGCAAAATACCGACGCCGGGATGCCGTCCATCATGAAGTAGTCGTGGCCCATGGCGTCGGCGATGGCCTCGACTGTCACGTCGCCCATGGGCTCGGGTGTGAGCGCCTCGTAGCCGTCGAACCCCGCCTCCGAGATGAACGGCAGCAGGCCGGCGAGCGCGCCATCCCAATGCGGATACGAGACCATGCCGGCGTCTCTGATTTCCGCCGTGCGGCGCTGGTAGTACGGGAGGGTCCACTCTCGCATCAGACTGGGCGGTAGCATGTTCGAGTCGACGTTGTCGCCGAAGTTGAGCGCGTCGATCGGGCACCCTTTCGCCATGTCGTAGTAGCGCTGGTCCGTCTCCTCCATGAGCCGGACGTAGCGCTCCATCTCCACCGGGTGCTCGTGCATGGCCACAATGGTGTTCTCGAATCCCATCGTCTCGATGAACATCCGCATGAGCGGCGTGCGCAGGTTGAACATCACCGGTGCGCCACGGTCGCCGACGAGCTCGTCCATCTCGCGGAATGTATCGAGATTGAAGTGGAATTCCTGCTTCTCAAGGAGGTATTCGTAGACGCGTATGTCGTCGATACTCTTGATGAAGAACTCTCGCAGGAGCGACGATTCCGCCGTCTTGCCCGCCACGCATTCCAGCGTGCCGACGGGCGTGCTCAGCCGCCCGACGCTGTGCCGCGCCGACTCCTCGACGACATCCAGCGACACACCCTCCATGGGCAGGCGCTCGATGGCCTGGTTGTAGAAATCGTACGCGCGGATTGAGCAGCCAAGATCGTCGTACACGTCGAGCAGCGACAGTTCTCGGTACGACTCGGGCAGCGTGTCTTGGCGCTTGTTCGTGTTGTACCAGTGCTCAAGCCTCGGCTGCCAGATCGCGCGGTCGACGGGCTCGTGGCGCATGATGGCGGTCATGCGTTCGCGGTCGGTCATCTAGTCTCCAGACGGTGGGAGATTCTACGCTGCGTTCGGAATCGCGATATCGCGGCGCGAGAGATTCTTCGCTTCACTCAGAACGACGATCGCTGCGTGGCTGGTGGTGCTGCGCATGCGACTCGCCACCTCGTTCGGAGGGACGGCGGTCGCGACGCGTGATGCCGGCTCCGGTACACTAGCTTCGGCCTGTGAACGTACCAAGGGTTCCTCCGACCGGCAGGCCCATCGTATCTTCGTCGGTCGGTAGCCCTCGATACCCGTTACGCCGGAGCGCAGGCACCCCGATGACCACACCCGCCCACGCGAGCACCGTCGCCGACCTGGAATCCGTGACGGGGCGCATCTTCGATATCCAGAGCTTCTCGATACACGACGGACCCGGCATCCGTACGACGATCTTCCTCAAGGGCTGTCCGCTGCGGTGTCTCTGGTGTCACAATCCGGAGTCGATGGAGGCCCGGCGCGACATCCGGTATCTCCCGGCGAAGTGCCTGTTCTGCTCGCAGTGTGTCGAGGCGTGCGAACACGACGGGCACCGGATCGAAGGGGATACGCACGAGTACGACCGCGACGCGTGCGTGCGGTGCGGCGTCTGTATCGAGGGATGTCCCACAGGAGCGCTTGAGATCGCCGGGCGCGAGACAACGGCCGGGGAGGCCGTCGAGCTTGCCGGGCGGGACAAGATGTTCTACGAGCGTTCCGGCGGTGGCATCACGCTCTCCGGCGGCGAGCCGATGCTCCAGCCCGAATTCACGCGAGCGGTGTTGCAGCTTTCGCGCGACGGCGGATTCCACTGCGCCGTCGATACGTGCGGATACGCTCCAGCGGAGACCGTGCAAAGCATCGTCCCGATGGCGGACCTCGTGCTCTTCGACCTGAAGGCCCTGGACGACGACTTGCACCGACGCCTGACCGGCGTCTCCAACGAGCTGGTCATCGCGAATCTGCGGGAAATCCTCTCCGGTGACGACGGTCCGCCGGTGTGGCTGCGCTTCCCACTCATCCCCGGTTGCACGGACGACCCGGAAGACGTCGAGCGCATGGCGACGTTCGTCGGCGAGCTGTGGGGCAATCCGCGCCTTGAGCAGCTCAACATCATGCCCTACCACCGCCTCGCCGAAAGCAAGTACGAGCAGTTCGGCAGGGACTACACCCTCACCGGCACGGACGCGCCGTCGGAGGAGGACATATCCGCGGTCGCCGACGTGTTCGCCCACCACGGCGTGGAAGTGACGCGGGAGTAGGGGCGGGCTGTTGCGCTCAGTGAAGCGGCCTACTACTGTTCCGTCGGAGACATACGGATACTTCCTAGCTGCCGATCAGAACAAGGGGGATAACTCCATGTCACACTCACCGCACGGTGAAGAGATGGATTCACGTCTGCGGCGCCTAGAGAGCGCCAACAGGCGATTGGTCGCGGGTACGATGGGTCTCGCGTTGGCGCTCGCGGCCATCGTGTCGTGCGGTCTGATGAACAGCACATCGGGCCTTCCAGACGATCTTGAAGTGGTCAGTCTGACTGCGAGGACGATCAGGCTTGGTGATAGCCTCGTTGTTGTAGGCGGCGATGGCCGGACGCTTGTTAGCATTGCCGGGAGCGGCATCACCGTAGGACAGCCCACCTCGTGGCACACTAGGATCAGCGAGGGGTCTCTTACGTTGCGAGCTGGCAACGCCGGATATCGCGCAATCCTCCTTCCGCATACACTGATTCTAGCTGACGAGGCTGGACCTCGTATGGGTCTTTCTGCGGGAGACCCGCCCACAACTTCCGCAAGTTCCCTACAATTCCTCGACGAGCTTCAGCGAGTGAGAATGTCGGTGTTGTGCCAAGCCTCCTATGGCGCGCAGATCGCATTCACCGACGCGTCCGGTGCGATAACGAGCCTCATCGGCAAGCCCGGTGTGGCGCTTGAGAGAGCGCAATTCACTGATGCCACCGGTGACTTTGCAGGCGCAGGCCGGTCCATTCTATCATCCGAGCGAGGGCTGTTTGACGCCGTGCGGCTGCTGAACGACTGAATTCGGCCAGAGAGGGCGCAAACACGGTGACAGTGCCACCACATCCCCGACCTCGCTCCCGAGACAGCACGAACGCCGCATCGCCACTCGTTTATTGACTGCTCGCTCATTCTTTCCATCTTTGTATCCCGATACGCTACGCTCCTACCCCATGCGCTCAAGGGATACACGATGATCTCGCAGGAACAGGTCGATTTCTACGCCGAGAACGGCTACCTCCATCTCAAGCAGGTCTACGCGCCCGACGAACTCGCTCGCATGAGCGACGAATTGACCTACGTCATGGAGACGTTCGCCGACTGGAACGCCGCATGGCGCGGGCCGTGGCGCGAGGAATACCTCGACGCCGACGAGGAGGAGAAGGCGCAGCTTGTGGCGATCCACGAACTCCAGCACTACTCCGCCGCGTGGAATCGCGCCATCAGCACGCCGGGGCTCGCGGACGCCGTCGGGGCGGTGCTTAGCTCGGACGAGGTCGAGCTGCACCACTCGACGCTCCACGCGAAGTCGCCCGACGCGGGCGCGCCGTTTCCGATGCACCAGGACCTGCCGTTCTACCCGCACAGGGACGGGCGCTACGTCGACGCGCTGGTGCACCTCGACGACGCGGATGAGCTGGCGGGCTGCATCAAGTTCCTCGCGGGAAGCCACAAGCTCGGCAAGCTGGAGCACATCACGGGAGAGGACACCGCGCCGCACCTGCCGACGGACCAGTACCGGCTGGAGGACGCGGTGAGCGTACCGGCCAAGGCGGGCGACGTGGTGCTGTTCAGCATCTGGACGATTCACGGATCAGCGGTGAATCACAGTGGCCGTTGGAGACGCATCGTGCGGCTCGGGTTCCGCGACCCGCGCAACCGGCAGGAAGGCGGGCAAGGCCTGACGCGCCCCGGCTACATGGTAAAGGGTGTCCGGCCGAAGCTCGACTGGCAGACGATAGAGGCGTACTGAATCGGCGATGGTCGATGTCGTAGGGGCGAGCCCCGTGTTCGCCCCGCCGGCCCCTACATCCTTTCGGTACCAGGCGCGTCGCCGTACATTTCCACCGCTGATCGGTACATTCATGCAGACCGCCGGTCCGAAACCGCTCGCGGGGAGACCCCATGTCCGACGTGTTAGCCGCCGATACCTCACGAACAGACGACTCCGAAGTCGTGCAGGGCGCGCACGGCGTCGATCTCTCGCCTCGCGTGGAGCGCCTCCGCGAGTACGCGACGGATGACGCCGACTACGGAGACCACTACGCCCCGCGGGCCTGGCTCGTAGCCGAGAGCATGCGCGAGACGGAAGACCGGCCATGGATTGTCCGGCAGGCCCTGGCGCTCGCGAACGTCATCCGCGGCTATCCGATTCGGATTCGCCCCGGCGAGATCATCGTCGGCTACCAGCAGCACGAGTCCTTCCGCGGCATCGGCTGGCTCGAGTGTGAGCCGCTCAGTAATCCCGACCATGCCGCGCAAACCCACGAACGCGTGGACGGCCTGAGCATCCCCGACGACTGGAAACGACGCGTACACGATGCAATCGACTGGTGGGCGGAGCATCCGCGCCGCATGGAGCCGCTCGCGACTCCGCTCCCCGACTACATCCAGAAGGACATCGACGCAGGCATGTTCTTCGGCTGGGGCGGAAGCGGCGGGCATACCGTACCGTCGTACGAGACGATCATACGCGAAGGATTCGAAGGCATCCGCGACCGCGTCGACGCCGAACTCGCCGCGCTGGAGCCATGGCGGCCCGAGGATCAGCGGAAGCGCCCCTGGCTGGAATCCGCCCGTGCGATCGCCGATGCGGCGTGCGGGCTCGGAAGGCGTTTCGCCGCGCATCTGAACGGGATGGCCGATGCGGAGCCCGACGCCGCGCAGGCGACAGAGTACCGACGGCTCGCGGAGATATGTGAGCGAGTGCCCGCGAAGCCGGCGCGAACGTTCCACGAAGCGGCGCAGGCGCTCTGGTTCGGACATCTCGTGATGGGGTGGGAAGACGGGATCAACGCGAACTCGTTCGGGCGGTACGACCAGTATCTCAATCCCTGCTACGAGGCGGACATCGCGTCCGGACGCACCACCCCGGACGATGCGCTGGAGATCCTCGAGGCGCTCCACCTCGCGCTGTACAAGAGCTACGACGTCCAGCAGGCGACGATCGGCGGCGTGCTGTCCGATGGATCGGACGCAACGAACGACGTGACGTATCTCTTCCTCGAGGCTGTGTGGCGGGTGAACCTGATCCGCTGCATGTCGGTACGCGTGCATCGGGGGACGCCGAAGAGGCTGCTGGAGGCCGCGTTCCGGATCATCCGGCGCGGAGGTGGTGTGCCGTTCTTCTTCAACGACGAGGCCATCGTACCGGCGCTTGTCGAAAAGGGCATTCCCGTAGAGGAAGCCCGTGACTACGCCATCATCGGCTGCGTCGAAGTGACGATTCCCGGCAGGACGAATCCGCACGCCGTCAGCCACATGATGAATACGGCGAAGTGTCTCGAACTCGCCCTCAACGACGGTCGCGATCTCAAGACCAACGAGCAGGTCGGCCCGCGAACCGGCGAACTGTGCAACATGAGCGACGTCGAGGAGCTATGGGCTGCGTACGCCGCGCAGGTCGAACATTTCGCCCGGCATGCCGTGGAGCTTTCGAACCGCGGAGACGCCGAGGATTACCTGCGGAACCCATTGCCGTACACGTCGATTCTAACCGAAGACTGCATCGGTCGCGGCACGGACATGACCGCTGGCGGCGCGCGATACCACTACCACTCGACGTGCGCTATCGGGCTGCCGAACGTGGGCGACTCGATTCACGCCGTAGAGCAGCTCGTATTCGGCGACGGGACAATGTCGGCCGACACGCTGCTCGACCTTCTGCGCACGAACTGGGAAGGCGGCGAGGCCGAGCGGCAGTTCATCGTCAACCGAATACCGAAGTACGGCAACGGCGTGGCGGAAGTCGATCGCTGGGTCGCTCGCGCCGCGCAACACTACTGCGACCATATGGCCACGTACACGACCCCGCACGGTGGGTCGTTTCACGCGCACCTTTTCAGCTTCGTCTGGCACCTCGATCACGGTCGAGCGACGAATGCGACTCCCGACGGCCGGTTCGCGCACGATCCGCTGGCGTACAGCGTGTCGGCGACGCAGGGCATGGATCAGGAGGGGCTGACGGCGATGCTCCGCTCGCTCATGGAACTTCCGCACGAGCACGCGGCGGGGTCGTCGAGCGCGATCATCGAGCTGTCGCCGAAGCTGCTCGCGGGCAGCGGTCTCGACAAGGTGCTCGACGCCATGCAGGCCGCGGTGGATGAGGGCGTCGGGCAGATGCAGTTCAACGTGATCGATTCGGAGACGCTCCGCGAGGCGCAGGCCGATCCCGAGCGGTTCGGGCATATAGCCGTGCGCGTATCAGGCTTCAGCATGCGTTTCTGTCTGCTGGACAAGACCATGCAGGATCACATCATCGCTCGGACGAAGCACGCGGAACTGTAGTTCGTCGCCCTCCGGCTGAAGCCGGGGGCTACGTTTGGTGTCGGGCTACGAACGACAAGCCACCTGAAGGTGGCTGGGCACGGGTATGGTTGGCGGCACGCAGTCGGCTTCAGCCGACTTCGCAGCATGTAGCCCGCGGCTTGAGCCGTGGGCGAGGTTGTTCAGCATACACACGCCATCCAAATCGCACGAAAGGCAACATAACATGATTCAGCCGATTCTTCGCACGGACCGCATCGGACGCATACGAGCGTGGCTGTTCGAGCAGTCTGGATACTTCGTCGACCGCGAGTTGTTGTGGGCTCGCGGCATCCGCGCCCATGCCGATGAAGGAATAGGTGCTCGCTACGGCAAGACGCTTCACGACACGTTGGAGCGGCTGCCCGTTGAGATCGGCCCGGACGAACTCATCGTCGGGCGGTGGCTGCGGCGGGAGCCGAGCGAACAGGAACAGGCGGAGTTTGACTCCCTGGACCCGGATACGCTCGGCGAAGCGCGCAGCGCGGTTGTCGAGCCGCTCATTTCGCCGGACGCCCATGAGTCGGTGGCGGAGTGTCGACACGGTGCGGGAGGGGCGATGACCGGCCACCTCACGCCCGACTACCCGACGATACTGAAGAAAGGGCTCGCGGGCTTGCGCGACGATGTCGCGGCACGGCTCAAGGACACAACCGGTGATGAGCGTGACGCGTTGCGCGGCATGGCCTACGCGCTGACGGGAGCGATGCGGTACGCCCGTCGGTATTCCGAGGCCGCGTGGCTCATGGCCATGGAGACCGACGGCCCGCGGCAGGCCGAGCTGATCCGCATCCACGAAGTGTGTGGCCACGTTGCGTCGGAGCCGCCGCGGACATATCGCGAGGCCGCGCAGCTGCTCTGGTTCGTGCATATCTGGGTCGTTATCGAGCTGAACGGTCACGGTCACGGGTGTTTCTGTCCAGGGCGCGTCGATCAGTACCTCGGGCCGTACTACCGTCGCGATATCGAGCAGGGGCGCATGAACGAAGAGAGCGCCTACGAGACACTCGCGTGCCTCTTCCTGAAATACAGCGAGTTCGACCCGTACACCGTCCCGCAGACGCTGTTCGTCGGTGGCCAGACGCCCGAGGGTGAGGACGCGTCGAACGAGGTGTCGCTGCTCTGCCTTGAGGTATCGCACGACTTGCAGATGCTTCATCCGGCGCTGTGTGTGAGCTGGCATCCGAAGCTCGACCGCGACGTGATGCGCGAATCCGTCAGGCTCATGGGTACGGGAATCGGGTTCCCGGCGGTATTCAACGACGAGGCGATCGTTCCCGGGCTCATGCGCGACGGCGTGACTCGCGAGGAGGCGGTCAACTACATGGCCGGATCGTGCGTGGAGATCAGCGCGATCGGCTGCTCCAACCCGTGGGTGGCGTCGGGCTATGTGAACGCGGGCAAGGCCCTTGAACGAGTCGTCCAACGAGTCGGGCAGCGCGCGAAGGAGAGCGGCGCTCAGCCCGCGTGGGAGGAGATCGTCGACGAGTTCCGCACCGACCTCGCCCAGGCCATGAAGTACAACCACGAGATCACTGCGGCGTGGGACCGCGGCTGGATGGAGACGGTCCGGTATCCACTGCTCTCCACATTCGTGAGCGACTGCATCGAGCGCGCCACGGACTTCACGTGCGGCGGCGCGCGCCACAACCCCACGATGCCGGAACTGGTGGGGCTGTCAAACGTGGTGGACGGACTACTCGCGATCCGCTGGGCGGTGTACGAGGAGAAGGCAGTGTCGCTGCCCGATCTTGCCGATATCATGCGGCGCGACTGGGAGGGCGAGGAAGCTCTGCGGCACCTCATGGGCTCAAAGCCGCCGCGGTACGGCAACGACGACGAGGAACCCGATAACCTCTGGAACGAGTTCTCGGAATTCTGGTATGGCGAGACCCGGCAGTATAGAAATCCGCGCGGTGGACCCTATCAGCCCGGATATCTGTGCTGGATTGTGCACTCCGCGTTCGGTGAGCGGACCGGTGCGACTCCCGATGGGCGTCATGCCGGCGAGGCGCTGGCGGACTCCGTGGGACCGGTGCAGGGGCATGATACCTCGGGCGTCACTGCGATGCTGCGTTCGTCGGCGAAGATAGATCACACGAAATTCGTCGGCGGGATCGTGACGAATGTGAAATTCACGCCGTCGATGTTCGAGTCTTCGGACGATCGCGAGAAGTCGATCGACCTGCTGGAGACATATCTGCACCTCGGCGGCTTCGAGGTGCAGGTGAACGTCGTGTCGTCCGATCTCCTGCGGGAGGCGCAGGACCACCCGGAGGAGCACGCGAATCTCATCGTCCGGGTCGCGGGGTACTCGGACTACTTCACGCGCCTCTCGCGTCCGCTGCAGGACGAGATCATCCAGCGGACGGAGCATGCGCTATCGTAGTCCGGCGTTACCAACAGCGTTGTACACGGAGAAAGGCGGCCCATTCGGACCGCCCTTCTTCGTGATAGCCGGACTCCCATGGCGTCGCGGCGGTGGATACCGCATCGCCATATGATGTCAGAAATCCGTGATGTTGATCGCTACCGGGGTGCCGTCCACGATGGCGGTTCCGACGGCAACGGTATCCTCTTCCCCGGTCATCGTGATGGTGAGGTCGATCGAGAGAGCGCCGCTGAGCGTTCCAGCGACGGCGATGTCGGCATCGATGACGGCGATTAGTCCGGCGATCTCCCCGCCGGCGCCGAGTGTGATGGTCATTGTTGATTCGTGCGAGCCACCGAGGAACAGCAAGCCGTCGGCAGAGAAGTCGTTGAGATCGACCTCGATGGTGAGCTTCACAGTGCCGGCGCCGGTTGTGGCGTTCACGTCGGTTACGAGGCTCCCGCTGGTTACCGACATCGTGCCGCTACCGGTGCTGTTACCGTCGTCGTCGTAGAAAATGTCAGCGCCCTGCAAGACGACCGGCGTGATGTCCGCCGTAACCGCCGCGGCGTCGCGGGATGGCTCCTGGAAGTCTGGGTTGGCCATCACCAGCACCTCAAAGATGCCGTCTCCGAGCGGACTCATGATTGAGTCGATAGCAGCTGCCGCGTTGGCGGTGGTGATCGCCGTGTTGGGACCGGCGTGAATTCCGACCATTTCCTCGGCGGCTGCGAGCGGGTTGCTGTCTTCACTACAGGCGAGCATCCCGGCACACGAAACGGCGAGCGACGCCACCACTGTCAGGCGCAAGATCCGGCTGTGATACATCCATACTCCTCTGCACTTGCGTGCTTCTACATTGCCGACAAACGACTGGGCGATCACTCGGGAGTCTGCAGCGGTCCGGATGTCGGACCAAACCCGGTGCGGACATCACGTTGTGATCTCGTGCGAGGCTGGGATCGGACTGCTCGTTGGCGATACCTTACACCTCCGCGCGGTCCGCGAACCGTCCCTGCGATGTTGAACCGATCAGCCCACCGGAGCGAAATCCGATGCTTCTGTTCTCTCTTCACGATCAACGCCCCGGCGAGGACCGTCGGACGTTTCTCTCGCCCGGCCTCCCAGCGGCGGAAGGGCTGCGATGCATGGATCGCGCCGACGTGCGATACTACGGTCGCGACGACGCCTGCGAACGGGAGACCGTCGAACGAGGCGAGCTGGTGCTCGTGATCGCGCAGGGGCGAGCGCGCATCACCATCGATGACATAGAGCACCCGGTCAGCGCGTTCGACGTGATCGTGCTGGGCGAGGGAGAAGCGTACTCCGTGCGTGCGGACGACGTCGATCCGGCGGTGATTCTGACACTCGGCGCGGGCCGCTGACGTGGCGTTCGACCTCCAGACGTTACTCATGCTCGAACTGATAATCCTGCTCGCCGCGTTTGTGCAGGGAGCGGTCGGGTTCGCCTTCGGCATGGTCTCGATGGGGCTGAGTGTGCTTCTCATCGATGCGAAGGTGGCCTCCATCATGATGGCGCCGCTGTCTACGTCGAACATCGTGATCGTCCTCTGGAGCGTCCGCCACTCGGTACGCCTCCGGAACGTCGGGCCGATGGTCGTCGGCATGGTGGCGGGCCTGCCGTTGGGGCTGGCTCTGCTGCTCGGAGGGTCGACGGCGCTGATACGATTGCTGGTCGGCATGCTTCTGCTCTATGTGGGCATCACGCGGCTGCTTGGCGAACGGTGGGAGCGTAAGGCTCTCAGTACGGCGTGGGGATACGCGGCAGGCTTGCTCGGCGGCATTGTCGGTGGCGCGACGAACATCGGCGGACCGCCGCTCATCGCGTTCGCCGCGCGTCAGCCATGGTCGCCACAGGTGTTCAAAGCGACGCTCCTGACGTGCTTTTTCGCGGCAACGGCGATCAAAACAATCGCGCTCGTCGCGGAGGGGTCGCTTAACGGACCACTCCTGAAGTCCGCCGGCGCGCTCTTGCCGGCGATACTCGTCGGATCGAGCATCGGAATCGCCGTTTTCAACCGGGTCGACCAGAAGCTTTTCGGGCGCCTCGTGTCGGCTCTTGTGCTGATTCTCGGCGTTCTGCTCATGATATGAAGTGATCTGCTGATTCGCTCAGGACGATCAGCCGCGCCACCGAGGGGGTTTCCATGCACGATATCGACGGACGCACGCAGATCGTCGCCGTGATCGGCGATCCGGTGGAGCACTCGCTCTCGCCGCCGATGCACAACGCGGCATTCTCGGAGCTGGGGCTCAACTGGGTGTACGTTGCCTGTCACGTCCAGCCCGACGCTGTTCCCGCGGCGGTTGAGTCCGTGCGCGCGCTGAACTGGCGCGGCATGAACGTCACGGTGCCGCACAAGCAGGCCGTGATGGCGGCGGTGGACAAGCTGAGCGATGCCGCTCGCGCCGTCGGCGCGGTCAACACGGTGGTGAACCGCGACGGGACGCTATTTGGCGACAATACGGACGTGGTCGGGATCATCCGGGCGATCACGGATGGCGCGGGTGTATCCCGGGCGCCGGAGCACGTCGTGGTGCTGGGCGCGGGGGGTGCCGCTCGGGGCATCGTCTACGCGCTTACCACGATGGACGGCGTGCGACGGGTGACGATCCTGAACCGGACGCAGGACAAAGCCCGCGTGCTTGCCGAGGAATTCACCGGAGCAGTCGAAGTGGTCGGCGCCCCGCTTGAGCGGCAGTGTGCGGCGGATGCCGTCGCTACGGCCGGACTGCTCGTGAATGCGACGAGCTTGGGGCGTGGCGAGCTTGCCGGCCTCTCGCCTCTGCCGGACGAGTGGCGCTGCGCACACGGCGATCTGGTGTGTGTCGATTCGAACTACAGCCCCCCGGTCACGCCGCTCATGCAGCAGGTAGAACGCGCCGGTGGGCGGGCGTATAACGGCCTCGACATGCTCGTATACCAGGGCGCGAGATCGTTCGAGTTGTGGACCGGGCAGGCCGCGCCGGTGGACGCTATGCGTCGGGCCGTGCAACGCTAGGCGCCGCGCGAGAGGTCCCCCCGATTGACGCGGTGGCGAGGCGGCCCCATATTCGGGGCGTAGGGAGGGCCGCTGCGAAATTGTAAAAACCTTTAACACTTGATCAGCGGAAGGTCGCCCTGCCGGAGTGAGGATGCTCGGCTACGAGCCTCGTGCTCGTCGGATCGTGCTACGATACCTATCGGCGCGGCTTAAACGTCCTTCAACGTTTCCTTGTTTGCGAAGCGTTTTCTCGGTTTCCAGCAGCCCTCCCGACGCTCTTCTCAGGGGCCGAGCGGCACTTGTGCCGCTTGGCCCTTCTTGTATTGTGTCCCATACCGTTGGCCGGTTGGCGGGCGCGATCTACCCTTCATCTGCACCTGCTTTCGATGAAAGGACACGCCATGCCCGGTCAGTATCTCGGAGAACCACGCCTGAAGAAGCTTCTCGCGAGCGGGAAGACGCAGCTCGGCCTGTGGACGATCTGCCGCGATCCGTTCTTCCTCGAGCTGGCCGCCCACAGCGGGTTCGACGTCCTCCTCGTCGAAGCGGAGCACTCGTCGCTGACGCTGACCGACATCGAACGCGTCGCGATGATCGCGCGGAGCAGCCCGGCGAATGTCATGGTGCGCATGCCGGGCATCGATCAGGCCCTCATCAAGCAGGTGCTCGACCTCGGCATCGAGGGCATGGTCGTACCGTTCGTGAATACTGGTGAGGACGCGCGGGAGCTGGCGAGCTACGGCATGTATCCGCCTCGCGGCATTCGAGGCATCGCGCCTCGTCGGGCTCAGCACCTTGTCGGGGGGGCCTGGGAGTATCAGCGCGTTGCGAACGACGACATCGTTGTTCTCGTGCCGCAGATCGAGCACATCGATGCGGTGGGCAACCTCGACGAGATTTGTTCTGTCGAGGGCATCGGCGGGTTGTTCCTCGGACCGTCTGATCTGTCGCTCTCCATGGGGTTGGGTGGCGAGTATGAGCACCCGGACGTCGTCGCGGCGAAGCGGAAAGTGTTCGACGCGAGTCGTCGACACGGTCTGCCGTTTGCCTGCGCTTCGTCGAGCGCCGAGAACGCCAGATACTGGATCGATGAGGGCGCTGAACTGGTCATGGTTGGCGCCGACTACGGCCTGTTCAGCGCGGGTGTCGAGGGAGCCGTGGAGGAGTTCCGGCGCCTCATCGGGTGATGGCATCGATGCACCGCGCGGCAGCGGGCTCCGCCAGCGCCCGTTTTCGAGTACGATGGCGAGCGCGTATACTATCTGCTACAAGTCAACGATGCTGAACCCTACGCTCGGATCGCGAGTCGCTCGATGGTGGACTGGAAAGCGCTGCGCAGCAACTGGTCGGTGAAACTCGCGGCGTTGTTGATCGGAGTCGTGCTCTGGGCACACGTTAAGACCGATCAGCGCTACGAGCAAGTCGTGCCGTTCCCTCTCGCCGTATCCGACGCGAGTGGGCGGTTCGTCGTCGCCAACAAGATACCCGACCACGTTGGAGTGACGGTCACCGGCACCGGCAAGGAACTCATCTTCGGATCCCACCGAGGGCGAGTGGTCCTTCGTCCGCGAATCTCCCGCCGTGAGGCCGTTACCGTGGACATCGGCCTCCAGAGCGTGGAAGGGCTCGATCAGGATGCAGGCATTGAGCTGGTGGACATCGAGTCGCCGCGCTCGGTGGTTCTGGAGTTCGACTACCTCGAAACCCGCGAGCTGGATGTTTCCCATCGTGTGCATTTCGGACTCGAACCGGGGTACACGATCGTAGGGGACATCCGCGTGGATCCGCCGACCGTCCGCGTCGGTGGACCGAGACGATTCGTTCGACAGCTCACTTCCGTATCAACCGACAGCCTCACTCTGGCCGGCGCCGGCGAGAACGTGGAAGTGAGTGTGCCGGTTCACCTGGATCCCGACCTGAATCTCACGGCGACACCCGCCGAAGTGACCGTCTCGGCCAACGTTCAGGTGCTGCTGGAGCGGCGGTTGCGCGATTTGCCGATTGCCGTGACACGCACTCGACGCGGTGTCGTCGCGCGCGCCATGCCGGAGACGGCTACGCTTGACGTGATCGGCGGCGCGGACGTCGTCGGCGCGCTCGGCCCGTCGGATGTCAAGGTGGAACTCGACTACCGGCAGCGCTTCGACCACGGACTGGATGACTTGCCTCTGCTGGTTCGCCTCCCGGACGACGTGCGTCTTGTGCGTATCGTGCCCAAGACAGCGAATCTCGTCATCGTTCGGGGGAGGCGCTGATCGTGCGAGTACTCGGTATCGAGACCTCGTGCGACGAGACCGCCGCCGCTGTGTACAGCCCGGCCGACGGACTCCTTTCAAACGTGATCGCCTCGCAGGCGGAGCACATTCCGTTCGGTGGAGTAGTCCCGGAGTTGGCTTCGCGAGCCCACACCGAGCGCGTGATCCCGGTTGTCAGAGCCGCGCTGGAGGAAGCCGGTACGGCTCTGACGGAGGTCGACGCCGTTGCCATAACCGCCGGACCCGGGCTGGTTGGATCGCTTCTTGTGGGAGTCAGCGCGGCGAAAGGCCTCGCATATGGAGCGGGGCTGCCGCTCGTGCCGGTGCACCACATCGAGGCGCACATCTTCGCGAATCGCATCGAGAACGACGACCTCGAACCGCCGTTCGTGGCGCTGGTCGTTTCGGGCGGGCATACGCAGCTGATGTGGGTTCCGGATTGGGGAACCTACTCGATTCTCGGGGCGACTCGTGACGATGCCGCGGGCGAAGCCTACGATAAGGTGGCGAAGCTGCTCGGGGTCGGATATCCCGGCGGTCCGAACATCGACCGGCTGGCTCGCGAAGGCGACGCGGAGTTCGTGAGGTTCCCTCGCGCCGTGATCCGCGACGATCCATTTGCGTTCAGCTTCAGCGGCCTCAAGACGGCGGTCCTGAATCACGTTGAGAAGATGGACCCCGGCGACGTCGAACGTCACCGCGCGGATATCGCCGCGAGCTTTCAGGACGCCGCCGTCGGCGCTCTGGTCGACACGACGCTTCGTGCGATGCGAAAGAGGCGAGCGCGCCGTCTCGTTCTGGCGGGTGGAGTCGCCTCGAACAGCGAGCTTCGACTGCGCGTCCGAGATGCGTGCGGACGCATTGGGGCTACCGCCTACCAGCCGTCGCCGGTGCTGTGTACGGATAACGCCGCCATGGTAGCGTGCGCGGGGGCGTTCTGGTTTGAACGCGGACTCCGCGCCGAGCTGGATCTGAATCCGAATCCGCGCCTGCCGCTCCCAGGCCGGACGACTCCCTGATGGGTGCGGCGGCCCGCATCGACCTCGGCGCCCTGCGATGGAATCTGGATGCGGTCAGGGGCGCCATTGTGGCCGGCACGCAGGTCATCGCGTGCGTGAAAGCGAACGCGTACGGACATGGACTCGTCGAGTGCGCCCGGACACTTGCGGACGCGGGAGTCGATGCGCTGGGAATCGCCCGGCTCGATGAGGCGGTGGCCCTGCGCGACGCCGGCATCCGCTCCCGGCTCGTGATGCTCGCGCCGGAGCTGCTGGGCAATACAGGATATCTGGTCCGCCTCGGAGTGGAGATACTCGTCGATTCCGAAGAACGGCTCCGCTCCGTCGTGGATGCCGGGGCTGATCTCGGAACGCAGCCCTCGGTGCATCTCGCGGTGGATACGGGCATGGGCCGGTTCGGCGCGAACCCGCAGCACGCGCGGGAACTCGCGCAAGCGACAGTCGCCGCCTCGGACGTGCACTGGACGGGCGTCATGACGCACTTCCCGGTCGCCGATTCCGACCTCGACTACACGCGCGGCCAATGGGAGCGATTCGACCGTCTCACGGTGGGATGGCGCGGAGACGGCATACCGGTACCGCCGCGGCACGCCGCCAACAGCGCGGCGATCTTCCGCCTGCCGGAGTCGCATGCCGACATGGTGCGACCGGGGCTCGCCCTGTACGGCATGCAGCCCGCTCCAGACGATCCGGTGGAGCTGCGCCCCGTGCTGACGCTATCGACGGAGGTCGCCGCTCTGCACGACCATGCCGCCGGAGATTCCGTCGGCTACGGCCGGACGTTTGTCGCGTCAGCGCCGACGCGCGTCGCGACGCTGCCCATCGGGTATGGCGACGGCCTGCCACGCGCCGCGGGAGGCCGCGGATGCGTGCTCATTCGCGGGCGACGAGTGCCCATCGTCGGACGGATCAGCATGGATCAGACGACCGTGGATGTCACGTCCGTAGATGGCGTCGAAGTCGGGGATTCGGTGGCACTCATCGGGGCGCAAGGCGGTGACTGCATCACCGCTGAGGAATGGGCTGCGTGGACCGGGACCATCAGCTACGAGGTGACGACACGGTTGCTTCCGCGTGTCCGCCGGATGTACACCGACGGCGACGCGACCTGATTGAGGATACCTACTTGCGGTTGGACAGGCCTATCGCTCCAGCAGCGACACCGGCAGCGACCAGAGCCCATCGGAGCCGCCAGAGCAGCGGCACGACGGCGCGGAGAATCCGATACGCCACGTAGACCGCGCCAACTCCGGCGGTCACTGTCAGGACCGACTTCGGGTCGTCTGCCGCCTTCTTCACAAGCCGCGCCGCGCTGTCTGCGTCGAATGCCAGGTTTACCTCTCGCGCCATCTCACTTCTCCGGATACACGCTCTGCTCGCGCCTAGTCTTGAGGGTCCGCGACGTCGCCTGACGCCACGCTCGTCGGTTCCGGGTCGTCGAACGCGGCAAGCATCTCCTGCTCCGCGTTACGAGCGCGTTTTGCGTAGACGAGGTAACCGACACCGCCCACTGCTCCGAGCACAGCCAGCAGCCAGCGCAGTCTCCATGCGAGACGCAGCGTCTTCGCGAGCAGTACGAGCGCGATCAGCCCAAGTGCGGCCAGCCCCGCCGCCTTGAGCGGATCCTCCCGCAGCGCCGCGCTGAATTCGTCGACGTATCGCGTCACGACTGCCATCGCGCCTTCCATGAATCCCTCCGAGACGTGTTGCACTGAAAGCTAACATCGGCAAACGGACGCCTCCGCACAATGGTACTACGAAGCGGATTCATCCGTGGGCAACAGGTACCGGTCGAACCAGCGCAGCATGTGACCGAGTCGCGCGATGCGCCGGTCCGTTCGCCCGCCGCGGGAGAGTCCGTGCGATTCCTCCGGGAAGCGCACGAATTCCGTATCGACGCCGAGTCGCTTCAGCGCGACGTAGACCTGTTCGCCCTGCTCGATATCACAGCGGAAATCGCGCTCGCTGTGGATGACGAGCGTGGGCGTCGTCGCGTTGCCGATGTATGCCATCGGCGACTGTCGCCAGTAGTTGTCGACGTCCTCCCAAGGCGGCTTGTCGCCGAATTCGCGCTGGAAGGCCCAGTTCAAGTCGCTGGAACCATACATGCTGATGAGATTGCTCACGCTACGCTGAGTCACGGCGGCGGCGAACCGGTTCGTGTGGCCGATGATCCAGTTCGTCATGAACCCGCCGTAGCTGCCGCCGGTAACTCCCATGCGCTTCGGGTCGATATACGGCCGTTCCGCGACGATCTCCGCCCACTGCATCACGTCGTCGTAGTCGCAGCCTCCCCAGTCGTTTTCGATCGCCCGGGCGTGGCGTTGCCCGTAGCCTTGGCTACCGCGCGGATTGCAGTAGAAGACAACGTAGCCGTTCGCGGCGAACACCTCGAATTCGTGTACGAACGTGTTTCCGTACTGCAGATGGGGACCGCCGTGTATCTCCAACACAGACGGGTATCGCTTCGACGGATCGAATCCCGGTGGATGCAGTATCCAGCCCTGTACCTCCGCCTCGCCGTCGGCGCTGGTGAACCACACGTCTTCGACCGATCCGAGTTGGATACGGGCCATCCACTGCTCGTTCAGGCGCGTTAGTTTGCGCGACGCACCCGTGCGCAGGTTTCTGGTCCAGACCTGTCCGGGACCGGAGCGATCCGACAGGCGGTGGGCAACCTGCGCGTGACGAGCATCGAACGAGTACGGCCCGACGGCGCCGGGTCCAGCCAGTTCGATTCGCATGTCCGAGCCGTCTGACTTGACGGACCGGAGTTCGGTGTTGCCGTGGTGGGCCGTCTGGAAGTAGATACGCTTGCCGTTCGGAGACCACGTCGGGGGCATCTGTCGGGCTCCCACCACGTCGTCCAGCGTCCACGCCGAGACGTTGACATCGTACTCGCCGGTGAGGTCGACACGCGGCGTATCGCCTTCCGTAGGAACGATATACAGGCGTTCGTTCCGGCCCCACGCGCCGATTCCCTCGACGCCGGTATAGGCGATGAACGCTCCGTCCGGCGAGAAGGACGGATAGCCGATCTCCCCAACTGGTGTCGGGATGAGACGGGGCTCCCCGCCGGTGACGGATACGGTCCAGAGATCGACCTGCTCTAAATGCAGATCCGGCTCCGGCGTGCGATTCGAGATGAACGCGATCATGTGCCCGTCGGGAGAGACCGCGAAGCTTTCCGTGTCGAAATCGCCGTCGGTGATCTGCTTCGCCCGCCCGGAACCGACGTCGATCTTCCACACGTGCATGCGCTCGTCCGGGCGGTAGCCTTCGCCGTCCATCTTGAAGAAGGTCCGAGTGTAGTGCCGGTCGACGATGCCGAGCTTCGCGTTCGCTTTCGTCCTGTTTGCGGAACAGGCAGATGACCGATGCGCCCTCCGGCGTCCAGGTGATCTCGCCGAATTCGCCGCGCATGTCCGTGACCTGCCGTGCCTCGCCGCCGTCGAATGGGATGACGAATAGCTGCGCCTTGTCCTGGTTGCGCGTGGAGGTGAAGGCGATCTGAGTGCCGTCGGGAGACCATCGCGGCGAATCGTCGGAGTTGTCGCCGCGTGTGAACTGACGCGAGCGTCCGCCGCGCGTCGGAGCGACCCAGATGTTGGAGAATCGCTTCTCCGTCTCGCGGTCCGTCCGCTTCACAGCGTACGCAACATGCTCACCACCGGGGGATACTCGGCAGTCTGTGACGACTTCGAATCTGTACAGATCGTCCGCGGTGATGTATCGCTTCGTACGCTGGGGCATGCCGCTATCTCCGCGATTCGGGTGCGCGAGTCAGTTGTGCTCGTCCGCTTTCCGGGAACGGGTACTCAGGTCTATCGGTACGAGTCCGTCCGGTAGTCGCACGACGAACGGAGTGGTGTTCCAGTGGGGGGCGATGTTGATTCGGTTCAGATGCACGGTCATTGTGGATTCGCCGAACGTCACGGTAAGGAGGCTCGGCACACGGCGGGCGCGCTGAGTCGTAAAGGAACGGTGCCACTCGATGGTTGACCCGGTGGCGGTGAAATCCTCTCCCTCGAGGTCACGGCCGCGACCGCTGATCTTCCACGTGCGGACTCCGTCCGGCGCTTCGTCTCGAAGGTAGTAGCTGCCCCCGCTCGACATGACCCTCAGCGTATCGCCGGTGAGGTCGTCCGCCGAGACCGGCTCCATGAGGCGCAGGAGCAGCGCCGGATAGACGACGGATGTGCCGATCATCAGCGCGCTCTCGGCGTCGAGCAGGTATGCCTCACGGGTTTGGGGCAGGTAGGCGACGCCGGTTGGCCCGGTCAGCGCGAGTTCGGCGACAGTCGTCCCGAATCCGACCTGCACGAGGGCCCGCAGCGAATCGGGTGCGCGGTAGGACATGACCAGGCCCGCATTGTAGAAACCCTCCGGCGACATGATCTGGATGCTGCCGCTCGCTTGCACGGTTTCCGCGCTGGGCGTCGACATGACGCCCGCGACAAGCTCCGGCGGGGCAACGACAGGAAGCGGCCCGAGTGGTGCGCAGCCGGAGAGAGCTGTCGCCGCCAGGATCGCCGCCCAGCGCGGATAGTATCGCACGAACGTCACGGGGCGAACCCCAGATGCAGCCCACCCCAGACCAGCCAGCCGCCGTACCTGGAGTTCTCGTCATCGATGGCGACGGGGATCACCGAGATCAGTGGCACGATGGCGAGGTTCCCCCATCGTTTCTCGATGAGCGCGGTGAAGGACAGGTAGGGGGCTCGGAAGCGATTGTCTTCGAGTATCTGCACTCGAAACCCGACCTCGGGTATGAACGTCGTCGGCGGGAAGAATGCCAGCCGCACCGTGTAGGGGATGCTGATGAGCGCCTGCCATCCGCGTCCGCCGGCGAGGTCATACGCCAACACAGCGGTTGGTCTGTATGGAGGGTTGAACCAGGTGAAGTGGAAGCCGAACTCCACAATCGCGGAATCCTGACGCGTCAGCCTGAGCAACCTGCCGCGGCTTGCGACGCCGAACCACGTGACATCGGCGAACCGGCGTCCGATTCTCAGGTCAACCGCCGCCTCGTCGAAGCGCAGGTTTTCGACACTCCACGAGGTCCACGCGCTCGCAAGGGTCCCAGCAGCCGGAAGCTCAACCCACGCAGACGGTTGCACCGACGCTCCGGCACGTTTAGTATCACGGTCTACGTAACGGGACATCGCGTTGAGCCCGACGCCGTATTTGGCGCCATCCGACGCGTTCGCCGTCGTGACGACGACCAGTAGCAGCAATATGCTCGGCGTGGTCGGATAACGCTTCACGTTGGGATGTCCCGGGGTGGTCGAGAATGGCACTCGCTGAAGATACGCCATGCTCGGTGCACACTCAACTGACGTTGCCAATCCACGGGCGTTCTTGACGGCTCAGACCACAGGGCCTACCTTGAAGAGTTCGCGGCTGTAGCCACACCCAAGCACCGAGGTGCGCGATGCGTGTTGTGATCACCGGTGGGGCCGGATTCATAGGCTCTCATCTTTGCGACGCACTGTTGGCGCGTGGCGACGATGTTGTGTGCCTCGACAACCTGATCACGGGTAATCTTGCCAACATCGAGCACCATTTCGGCAATGATCGGTTCCGATTCATCCAGCACGATGTGACGGACTACATACACGTTCCGCCGCCGGTGGATTTCATCCTGCACTTTGCGAGCCCGGCGAGTCCGATAGACTTTGAGCGTATCCCGATCCAGATACTGAAAGTTGGCGCGCTCGGAACGCACAAAGCCTTGGGCCTCGCAAGGGCGACCGGCGCCAGGTTCCTGCTCGCGTCGACCTCCGAATCCTACGGAGACCCGCTTGTCCATCCACAGCCCGAGACCTACTGGGGAAATGTCAATCCCGTGGGTATCCGCGGAGTCTATGACGAGGCGAAGCGATTCGCCGAAGCGATGACGATGGCCTATCACCGCCACCACGGGGTGGACACCCGAATCGTGCGCATCTTCAACACGTACGGTCCGCGCATGCGTCCGGACGATGGCAGGGCGATTCCCGCGTTCATCTCGCAGGCGCTGAAGAACGAGCCGATCACGGTTTTCGGCGACGGCTCACAGACTCGAAGCTTCCAATACGTCGATGACCTGATCCGTGGCATACAGGCGCTCATGGAGTCGGACGAGCATCTGCCGGTGAACATCGGGAATCCGGTGGAGTACACCATCAGGCAGCTCGCCGAGGCTATCACATCCGCCATCGGCAGCAGCGGAGAACTCTCCTTCGGGCCTCTGCCGCCGGATGATCCGAAGGTCCGTCAGCCGGATATTTCCAAGGCCATGTCGCGGCTGGGTTGGAAGCCGGAAGTGGGACTCGATGAGGGCCTTGAGAAGACGATCGACTGGTTCAGGGGTAGCGGTGCGACGAAATGACATGCCCAGCCAGAGGGACGGGATGAATAGGTCTTTCCATGTGTTCGGCATCGCGGCGCTCGTGGCACAACTGGTGTTCGCGGCCGTTACCGTCGCGCAGCCCGCTGAGCGCATCATCCAGGCCGGCGATGCGCTGCAGATCACGGTCGTGAACCATGACGAATTCAGTCGAGTGGTGGTGGTGTCGCCGGAAGGCCGAATCCACTACGATTTTCTATCCGACCAGTACATCATCGGGTGGCGCTTTTCGCAGCTTGAAGATAGGATCACTCGTCAGCTCGCGAGTGTGATAGCTACCGCTCCCTACGTGATCGTCGACGATGCGCAGTACTACGCAATCCGCATCAGTATCCTCGGGCAAATCAACCGTCCGGGCTTCCTCGAAGTGCCGCATGGCATCGACCTGCAGGGCGCGCTGTGGCTCGCCGGTGGGCCGACAGAGAACGCCGACCTCACGAGCGTGCAGATTCAGCGTGTCGGTGTCGGAGCGCCCGTACATCTGTCGTTTAACGTCGAGAAGTTCCTGTATGAGGGTCGCGTCGCCGACCTCGTGACGATGCAGGAGGGCGATCTCGTGATCGTCAAGGGCGCGCCGGATGCGGAGAAGGTGAAGGTCTTCGGAGAGGTAAACAGTAGCGGATCGTATGTGCAGCCGTACGGTGCGACCGTGCTGGACATGATCTATCTGGCGGGGGGCACGACGGAGGAAGGCACGCTCTCCGATGTACGCTGGCTGCGCCGGGTCGAAGGCCGCGTCGTGGAGGAGAAGCTCGATATATCGGGCCTCCTGCGTGCCGGGCGCACGGACGAGATTCCCCTCGTCGGGCGGGGCGACGTCATCATCGTACAGCGCCGCGTTCTCACGCTCCAGCTCATTACCACGGTACTGACGCTGGTTCTCCAGTTCCTTACCGTGCGGGAGCTGGTGCGGAGGTGACGTGCGGTGGGAGCCAGTGGCGCCTCGGTCGTGGACCGATTCTCCTCGCCGCGCTTGCGGTGGTGGCCGCTGGCGGCGCTGCCGGCGCTTCCACGTCTCTGACGGGATCGACAGGGCTGCTCTTCGTCCCTGAGGCGGAGGTGGTCCCGTCGGATCACTTTGCGTTCGGGGGCGTCATAACCGACGCCCATGCGTTCCCCGCGCGTGGATTTTCATGGTTCGCCGACAACAATCTTCCGTCGTCGTTCTTCTCTGGATATCTGACGATTGGATACGTGCCGCGCTTGGAGATAACTGTCCGGGGAAACGGCATGCCGGGCACGGCCGGACCTAGTGAGGATGTCGGGCCCTACTACACCGACGGGATGATCAGCGCGCAACTCGTGGCATGGCGGGGCGGTGGTCGGATACCGTCTGTCGCCGTCGGTCTGCAGGACATATACGGATTCATGATCTTCAACGCGGCCTACGCCGTGTGTACCTGGAAGGTCCCTCTCGATGGCGCGGGGGAGCTGTCTTTTACCGTCGGGTGGGCTGTGGACTGGTACGATCGGAATGTCGGCACTCAGGATGTCGAATGGGAGCCGAACCACGTCATCGACGGCCCGCTGGCTGGTCTGGAATACCCCGTTCGGCGTTGGCTCTCGACCATCGTCGAATATGACTCGCGATCAGTGAACCTGGGAGCCCGGATCCACCCGACGACGTGGGTGACGCTCGATGTCGCCGCCGTACGTTGGGGCCTCGACGAGATGGCGGCTGGACGCATCAAGGGGTTCGGCGCTCATCTTGTTTTCAACGGCATAATCTGAGAGCCCGCGGCCGGCATCGCGTCGAACTCGCCGAATGGACCGTCACACCGTATATTTGTACCGATCACAAAACGCGAAATGGAGACCCCATGGCAGAGTACCTGGTCACCGGCGGCGCCGGATTCATCGGATCCCACATCGTTACGGCCCTCGTGGAGCGAGGCGACGGTGTTCGGGTGCTCGACGATCTGTCCACCGGCAATATGGAAAACCTCTCCCACGTGCTCGACGACATCGACATGGTCCAGGGCGATCTTCGGTCGGACGCGGATGTTGCGCGCGCAGTCTCCGGTGTGGACTATGTGGTTCATCAAGGGGCGTTGCCTTCAGTGCCGAGATCGCTCAGCGACCCGGTTCGGAGCAACGCGTGCAATACGGATGGGACGCTGAATCTGCTGTGGGCGGCGCTGAGGGCCGGCGCGAAACGCGTTGTTGTTGCGTCGTCATCTTCGGTGTATGGCGACTCACCAACGCTGCCGAAAGTCGAAACGATGCCGACGGCTCCTCGATCTCCCTACGCCGTATCCAAGCTGGCGACGGAACAGTACGCCGTGGCGTTCTGGCATTCATTCGGGCTTGAGACCGTAGCGCTACGCTACTTCAACGTGTTCGGGCCGCGTCAGGACCCGAAGTCGGATTACGCGGCCGTCATCCCGAAGTTCCTCGCGATGATGAAGCGCGGCGAGACTCCGACGATATACGGCGATGGGGAGCATTCCCGGGATTTTACGTACGTGGACAACGTCGTGTCCGCGAATCTCCTCGCCTGCACCGCGGAGGGTGCCGCCGGTGAGGTCTTCAACTGCGCGTGCGGTGATCGGGTCTCCCTGAATGACCTAGTCGCGGTGCTGAACGAAGCCCTCGGAACAGATGTCGTGGCGGAGCACGCGGAGGATCGCCCCGGCGATGTGAAGCACTCGCTCGCGGATATCGGCAAGGCGAAGGAGATGCTGGGCTACAGGGTGCTTGTGCCGTTCGATGAAGGGCTGGCGCGACTGGTCTCCGCGAGTTAGGAAGTGCTGGATGAAACCTGTGTCTGAAGTGACGAGAGGCCTTGCCCGATGAATGATGAGTCTGCGAGTCTACACGACTACATAGACATCGTCTATCGCAAGAAGTGGCTGATTGTTGTGGTATTTGTGTCGGTGTTCCTCACGACGCTGTATGTCGTGCAACGCCAGCCGCAGCGCTACTTCTCATGGGCGTCGATCTACCTGGAGTCCTCGCAGAACACCGTGGGGCCGGCCGTTGTCTCGCTCGGAAGCGGGGCGGCTCGACCCAACGCGCCTCGGCCGCTCCAGTTTTATCTTGGCATATTCGAGAGCCGGAGCTTCCAGGAGCAGGTCGGCGTGGATCTCGTCGAATACGTGAGCAGGCTTGGCATGACGGATGTCCAAGCGCGGAATCTCGCACGCGATGCCACCGGGTCGCTGGACATATCTCCCGGTAGCCACGCCGGATACTTCTCGATCTCCGTTCAGGCTTCATCGCCGGACATAGCATTCGCGGCGGACAGCATAGCGACCTACCTGTTCATCGAGCGGTGTCGCCAGGTGGCGCAGCAGGAAACCGATGCGATGGTCATGTTTACGGGTTCGCAGCTCGACTCAGCCCGAAAGAACCTCACGAGGACCGAGGACTATCTGCAGCAGTTTCGGCGCGATCACAGCCTGTTCGCGCTCAGCGGCGAGCAAGCCTCCGACGACGGCCTGCCCATAGAATATACGCGGCTGGTCGCTGGTTACTACGACGCTCGAAGGGAGCGACAGACCGCCAAGGCGACTCTGGAGGCGACAGTACGGACCGGAGACCTCATCGAGCAGGCCCTCGACAGTCTTTCCATCGATCGAATCGGTCGAGCCCATCCGGCGAAAGAGTATGCCGATGTGCTTGAACGCATCCGCCGAGCCCGAACCGAGCTTCGGATAAAGGAATTTCAGGAGGAAAGCTTCCGAACCGCACTCGACGAGTACGAGCGCGAGCATCCGGAACTGAGCGCCGTCAGTCTGAACTATGTGCGCCTGACGCGAGAGAGAGCCGTACACGAGCGTCTTCAGAACCTGCTCATGGAGCGCCGCGAGGAACTTCGGATGGAGGGCTCCGCCGAGTCCGGCGGTGTGAAGGTTATCGATCTGCCGACACACGGCGCGCCGGTACCGAGTCGGGCTCGGATCACCTTGATTCTCGGCGTGGTCATCGGGCTGGTCTTCGGGATCGGCGTCGCCCTCTTCTGGGAGTTCGTCGACTCGAACATCAAGTCGCTCACGGAGGTATCCAGTTTCCTCGGCATTACGGCGATTGGCGCCATTCCAAGCATCGGCTCGACGCGCCGCCGAAGCATGAACGGCCCGCGCGGCAATCGTGCCATGCTCATGTCCGAAGGAAACCCGAAGGACCCCGTGGCCGAGGCCTATCGGGCGTTGCGCACAAGCCTGATGTACTCGACAGGAGATCACCGCCTGTCGTCGTTCGTTGTCTCCAGTTCGGGTCAGTCAGAGGGCAAGTCGATCAGCACGGCCAATCTCGCGATCACCTGCGCCCAGATGGGACAGCGAACGGTGATCGTCGACGGCGATCTGAGGCGCCCGGTGCAGCACTCGCTGTTCGGGCTCGAGCGAGAAGGGGGCATGACGGAATACCTGCTTCAGGATCTCGGACTCGCCGATATCGCCAAACCCAGTGGCGTGGAGAATCTGGACATTATCACCGCGGGCATCACTCCGCCCAACCCGGCGCCGCTTCTCGCGTCGCAGACGATGCGAGACAGCCTCGCGGAGATGAAACAGGCCTATGATCTTGTACTGATCGACTCGCCTCCCATCATAGCGGTGACCGACGCGGTGCTGCTGGGGCGTCTTACGGACGGCGTGCTCCTCATCGTTCGTTGCGCGTCAACGCCACGAGCGCCGGCGAAGCACGCTGTGAGCATCCTTCAGAACTCGAAAGTGCCGCTGCTCGGGGCGATCCTGAACGACGTTGACGTGTCGCGTCACTATGGTGGCTACTACTACTACAACTACTACTACCACTACTACTACGGCAGCGGCCAGGGTGGCGACGCCGAAAAGGAAGACGCTACGAAAGGCGAGCGCGCATGATTCCGGAGCGTCTGAAGGCCATCAGCGTATCCTCCGACACACCCATACTTTCAGCGCTCGACGCCATGAGCAATGCCGTGCATGTCGGTGCACCGACCGGCATGGTGCTGGTGATCGATTCCGACGATCGGCTGATCGGCGTCGCTACGGATGGCGATGTGCGGCGTGGACTGCTGCGCCAGGTAGCCCTCGATGCGCCGGTCGAGGAAATCATGGTGCGCGACCCCGTGACGCTGCCTTCCGCGCTAACACCGGCCGAAATCGTCGAGCGCATACGAGATGAAGCAGGTCGAAGAACGCGGCTGCGGGAGCGCAAGGTCGACAAGATCATCCTCGTGGGCGACGATGGGCGTGTCACCGATGTGGTCAGCTTCTACGACCTGTGGTACCTCACCCAGGCCCGCGCCGGCAGCGTAGCGGTAATCGGCCTGGGCTTTGTCGGGCTGACCCTGGCCGTGGCTCTCGCCGACGTCGGGCTGAAAGTCATCGGCGTGGAATATCAGCAGGAGGTTGTAGACACCCTTCGCGCGGGCCGTGCGCACTTCCACGAGAAGGGACTCGATTCCCTGATACGGCACCACGTCGACAGTGGGCAGCTTTCCCTCGCAACGGATCTTGAGTCAGTCGACGCCGATGTGTTCATCATAGCCGTAGGAACGCCCATCGACGAGGCCGGCGAGCCCCGGCTGGACGACGTTCGCACCGCCGCGCATGCCGTGGGGAAGAGGCTTCGGCGACGCGGCCTCGTGATGCTTCGCTCGACGGTGCCGGTGGGAACGTGCCGCGGGATCGTTGCGCCGATTCTGGAAGAGGAATCGGGCCTCACTCTGGGGCGGGACGCTTTCCTCTCATTCGCGCCGGAGCGGACGGTGGAAGGCAAGGCGCTGGAAGAGCTTCGGTCGCTGCCGCAGGTGATCGGCGGGTGGGACCGCGCCAGCGTACAGGTGACGGCGGATTTCTTCCGCGAGTTGACGCCGACGATCGTAGAGGTGGAATCGCTCGAGTCGGCGGAGATGATCAAGCTCGTGAACAACTCATATCGCGATTTGAGCTTCGCGTTCTCAAACCAGCTCGCGCTCATCTGCAACCACTGGAACATCGACGCCGCTCAACTCGTGAAGTCCGCGAACGAAGGCTATCCGAGGGACAGAGTGCCCGTTCCCAGCCCGGGCGTCGGCGGCATCTGTCTCACGAAGGACCCGCACATCTACGCCGCCGTTGCGAGAGAAGCCGGGATCTCCGATCCGTTGTCGCGCGCGGGCAGAAGCGTCAACGAGCAGATGCCGGGTTACGTCGCCGAGCGCATATTGGGCTTTCTTCACGACCACGGTATCGCCGTCGGCGATGCAAAGGTGCTTCTGGCCGGTTTCGCCTTCAAGGGACAGCCGGAAACGTCCGACGTGCGTTTCTCCACGACGCTGGAGATCATGAGCCGGCTGAAGGAGAGCGGCATCAACGTGTGGGGATTCGACCCGGTCGTCTCACAGGACGTCATCGAGTCGCTCGGGGCGCGTTGGTGCGATGTCCAGGAGGGATTCGGCGACGCGCACGCCGTTGCGATTCTGAACAACCACCCGTACTACTCAACACTGGACGTGATAGAGCTGGTCGGCCAGATGAAGCGGCCGTCGCTGTTCTTCGATGCGTGGCGGCTGTTTCCGATGGAGGAGATCCTCCGCGTGGATGGCGCTCACTACGGGAGTCTCGGATTCCTCCGTCCGCCACAGGCTCGGCACGACGACGAAAGCGCGCGAACATGAACGCAGCGATCATAGGCATGGGGCCGCACGGCAAACGCGTGGCGAAGGTCCTTTCCGAATTCCCCGGAGTCGCTCTAGATGCCGTGGTGGACATGCGTCCGGAGGCGCTCGATGACGGCGACATTTCTGCCTCCACTGCTCGTATGGCCGGTGCCGATGAGCTGTGGAAAGCGCCATGTCCCGAGCTTGTCTGCATAACGACGAACGGTCCGTCCCATGCGGAGCTTGCCGTCTCCGCCATGAGAGCAGGCGCCAAGTATGTACTCGTCGAGAAGCCGATGGCTACTTCGCTGGAAGAGTGCGACCTCATGGTTCGCACGGCGGAGGAATGCGGCGTAAGGCTTGCCGTCGACCACCTCAGGCGCAAAGCTCCGGTGAACATCTGGGTTCGCGAGACGGTCGCCTCCGGCCGGTGGGGGGCGCTGCGAAGCATCTCCATTCAGCGGCCGGGGATTGGGCTGGGCTGTCTCGGCACGCACTCGTTCGACATGATCCTCGACATGAGCGGTCAGTCGGCCCGCAGAGTTACCGCGTGGGTCGATGAGCCCGTGGGCCGGAATCCGCGCGGAGAGCAATTCGTCGATCCAGGCGGCCTTGTGGTGCTTGAGATGGAATCGGGCTGCCGGGGCATCGTGTCTCAGATCGAGGACGGCGCGGGCCCCGCGTCGATCGAGATCGACCTCACCGCCGCCCGCATCCGTATGGACGAGAAGATCGGCACGGTAGAACTCGTCGAGCGCGACCTGAGCGTGAAACCGGGGCCGGGCAGGCCGCCGAAGTACACCGTCGTCGAGCCGCCGGACGGCATTACCGCGAAGACGGACCTGTTCCAGATGCTCCACGGCGTCATCGACGAGCTTATCGGCGACGGTCCCATGGAGTGCTCCGCGGATCGGGGCGTCGAGACGATCGAGATGCTCGTAGGCGCCTACCTTTCCCATCGGCGCGGCAACATCCCCATCGAACTTCCCATCACTTCGCAAGAGGACCGCGCGGTATGGCTTCCGGTGACGTGAAGCGGCTTGCGATAGTCGGCTACGGCAAGATCGCCGAGAAGCACCTGGAGGTATTCCAGGCCGCGGGCGCACAGGTCGTCGCGTCGTGCAATCGCAGCGAGCAGGGCCGCGAGAAGGCCCGTGCCGCGGGAATTGCGAACACGTACGAATCCGCCGATGAGATGATCGACCGTGAGAAACCCGACGGCATCATCTGCTCGGTGACCGAGACGCAGATATTCAACGTCGCCTCAAGCCTTATCCCGACGGGCATTCCGATTCTCGTCGAGAAGCCCGTTGGTACTTCACTCGCGGAAGCCGACGCGTTGACCGAGCTGGCGGAGAGACATGGCACGCCGGTGCTGGTCGGCTTCAACAGGCGCCACTACTCCGTCGTGCGCAAGGCCGTCGACGATGCCGGTGGGTTCGAGAACATCACCGGAGCATTCGTCGAGTGGTCGGAGAATATCGATCTGTTTACGCGACGTGGCTTCGGTCCGGCGGAGATCGAGCGCATGGTCTTCGGCTACAGCATACATGGCATCGATCTGCTCACGTATCTGGGCGGCGACATCGCCGATCCGCAGGTTATCGGCCGCGACATCGGCGATCCATTCCGCTGGATGATGGCGGTGCAGGGAGTCACCGAGCGCGGTGCGATCGCGTCGATGACATCCACGTGGGATAGCCCCGGCAGGTGGCGGGTCACTTTCTGCTCGCAGGGCAGGCGCTACGTGTTCGCTCCGTTGGAGACGTGTACCGTGCTGGAAGCCGGGGCGAAGGACGCTTCAGGGAAGTGGACCTGGGTCGAGCGGGTAATCGAGCCCGATGACGTGGACACTCGCCACAAGGCCGGCTTCTGCCGGCAGGCCGAGTTGTTCCTCGACATGGTAGAGACCGGTCGACCGAATCGGGAGCACGGGTTGCGGTCGGCGCTGCCGGCGATGCGTCTGGCGGAGCAGCTCACCAACGCGTGTCTCGCGCAGAGGGCGTCCGCCTGAGCGCGGAGCCCATCTCAGAGCCAACGGGAGAGGATACGGCATTGTCCGGTGTCACACGCACACTCGGAGTGATCCCCGCGCGCGGCGGGTCGAAGGGCATTCCGCGCAAGAACATCTACCCGCTGCACGGCAAGCCGCTTATCGCGTACACGATTGAGGCGGCCCTGGCCAGCGAACTGCTCACGGACGTCGTCGTGACGACCGACGATGAGGAAATCGCCGCGGTGTCTCGTGTGCATGGCGCCGAAGTGCCGTTCATGCGGCCGTCACACCTCGCGACGGACGCTGCGCAGGCGATCCCGACGATACAGCACGCGGTCGCTGAGATGGAAGCGCTTCGTGGCGAGGAGTACGGCGTGGTCGTGATGCTCCAGCCGACGACGCCGATGCGGACCGCGCAAGACATCGATGAGAGCCTTCAGAAGCTCTTCGACACCGGCGCGGATTCCGTGATCAGCGTTGTCGACGTTGGCGGACACCATCCAATGCGCGACTATGACGACGAAGCGGTGGAGAACATGCCGCGACAGGAACTGCCGTCCGTCTATCTGCGTGCCGGGTCGGTATATGCCACGCGGCGGGACGTGCTCATGGTGGATGGATCGTTCAAGGGAGAGGTTTCCCGGCCTTACGTCATCCCGCCCGAGCGCGCGGCGAATATCGACATCATGCCCGACATGATCGTTGCGGAATACTACATCGGAAAGCTCATGGAGCAATCACAAGCGTAGAGGGGGTTCACATGGCGCGGGCCAGGATCATCGCGGAAATCTGTCAGAATCACAATGGAGACATGGCGCTCCTGAAGAGAATGGTCGCTGCCGCCGCCGACGCGGGAGCCACCTACGTGAAGATGCAGTCCATCTTCAGCGAAGACCTCACGGACCGCCCGCGCTTCGAAGAGGGTGCCGACGGCGACTCCATCACTCGTCCGTACGCGCCGGAGTTCGAGCGTCTGACGGGCGTCGATCTGCCGCCTGAGGCTCACGCGATCTTCGTGGAGGAGTGTGAGAAGCACGACGTGCTGCCCATGACGACCGTCTTCAACATGGGGCGCGTTCCCCTCGTCCGGAGCGCGGGGAACTGGGCCGGCGTGAAGCTGGCAAGCTACGACTGCGCCAGCTATCCGCTGGTGCGCGAGATGCGCGACGACTTCCAGTTCCTCGTTGTATCCACCGGCGCCACGTATGACGAGGAAATCCAGCGCGCCGCGGACATACTCGCGAATCGTGTCTACGCGTTCCTGCATTGCGTAACGATCTACCCGACGCCGCTGGACGAGCTTCATCTGCGCCGCATGAATTGGCTCCGCCAGTTCGCTCCGCTCGTGGGGTTCAGCGACCACACGCTCATCGAGCGCGATGGAATCACCGCGTCGAAGGTGGCGATCTGGTACGGCGCGGATTTCATCGAGCGGCACTTCACCGTGCTCGGCCCGAAGGACACCAAGGACGGACCCGTATCAATCACCCCCGATCACCTGCGTGAGCTGGCCGACTTCGCCGAGCTACCGAAAGCGGCGCAGGAGGCGCACGTCCGCGAGCTTGTTCCCGATCTCGAGCCTCTGCTCGGCCAGCCTACCCGCGATATGGGCGACGACGAGCTGAAGAACCGCGACTACTATCGCGGCCGGTTCGCGACGAAGCTGGACGGCGAGTGGGTGTACAACTGGGAAGACCGCGCCGGCTCGGTGCTGTAGGAGCATGTCCCGCGAGCGTGAGCACACGTGGGTTGTGATCCTGGCGGGCGGAGCCGGAACGCGATTCTGGCCGCTCAGCACGGGCGATCTCCCGAAGCAGTTTCTGCGCGTGGCGGGCGACCGCAGCATGATCCAGGCGACGTTCGACCGCGCCGCTCCACTCGCGCCGGCTGAGCGGACGCTGGTCGTAGCGGCGGAGGAGCATCGCGGCCTCGTGGGGGAGCATCTGCCCGAACTTCCCGCCGGGAACATCCTGGGCGAGCCCAGCGGCCGGAATACGGCTCCTGCCGTGGCCTGGGCGATGCGCGAGATCCTCTCACGCGATCCCGACGGCGTCATGCTCGTACTCTCCGCGGACCACCACATCCTGAACCCCGATACGTTTCGTAGCGCAGCGCGTCGTGCGGTCGACGTGGCGCAGGAACGTCGTGGGGTAGTCCTGTTCGGGCTTACGCCCGAAGGTCCGAGGACGCAGTACGGCTACATCCTGCCCGGTGACCAGGCGACCGACGACGATGAGCCGCGCGTACATCCGGTCGCGCAGTTCCACGAGAAGCCACCGGCGGAGACCGCGCAACGCTACCTCGCCGACGGGTCGTGTTTCTGGAACAGCGGCATGTTCTGCTGGCGGGCGGACACGTTGTTGGAGGAGCTTACCGCGCACGCTCCGGATGTGCTGCCGGCGCTCGACAGCGCGCTGGCGGACCGCGATGCCGACTTCGCGGCGGCATACGCGGAGATACCCTCCCGGTCCATCGATCACGCCGTCGTGGAGCACACGGATCGCGCCTACGTCGTCGATAGCGGCATCGAGCGCGTCGATCTGGGCACGTGGTCGACGGTGGGCAAGATCTGGCCCACCGATGAGGACGGCAACGTCGTGCGCGGCGACGCGTTGGCGTTCGACTCCCGGGATACGGTGCATTGCGCGGACGGCACGTTTCTCGCGACGATCGGTACCCGTGAACTCGTCATCGTCGTGACGCCGGATAACGTTCTCGTTTGCGACAAGAACCGCGTGAACGACGTTGGCGACGTTGCACGACTCGTCGAATCCGCGCGCGACGGATCGGAGTAGGCCGGTGTGCGGCATCTGGGGCATCTACCGGCGCTCTCGCGAGCAGGGCATCATTGAGCACGCGCTCGATGCCATGGGCGACGTCATGCCGTATCGTGGTCCGGACGATCGTGGTCGCCATCTTGCGCCGGGGATCGGGCTCGGACACGTCCGGCTGAGCATCATCGATCTGTCGTCCGCCGGGCACCAGCCGATGAGCACCCCCGACGGTCGCTACTGGATCGTCTACAACGGCGAGATCTACAACTACATCGAGCTTCGCGTCGAGCTGGAGGCGCGTGGGCACACGTTCCGTTCCGGCACCGACACCGAGGTGATTCTCGCCTCGTATCGGGAATACGGAACAGCGTGCCTCGAACGGTTCAACGGCATGTTCGCGTTCGCCATCTACGACTCCGTGGAGCATACGGTCTGGCTCGCGCGCGACCGTATCGGCATCAAGCCGCTGTACTACGCTCGCGTCGACGGCGGGCTCATCTTCGCATCGGAAATCAAGGCGATCCTCGCATCCGGGGAGGTACGGCGCGAGGCGAATCCGCGCGCGATGTACCAGTACGTCCGGCACATGTACACCACGGGCCGCGAGACGTTCTTCAACGGAATCGAGCGGCTGCTCCCCGGTCACTGGCTGCTTGTCGGACCCGATTCGGAGCGCGTGCAGCGATACTGGGATCTCCCGCATGAATCGGAGCCCGACTTGCACGCCCCGGTCGGCCCGTATGCGGAGCGGCTGCACGACATCATCGACGACGCAGTGCGACTTCGGCTGCGAAGCGACGTCCCGGTGGGCTGCTACCTGAGCGGCGGGATCGATTCGTCGTCGATTGTGTCTCTGGCGCAGCCACGGCTCGGCGAGATGCATTCGTTCTCGCTGGCGTTCGACGAGGGTCCCGAGTTCGACGAACGGCGCTTCATCGCGATGGTGCGCGAGCGGTACCCGACGACCCACTCCGAAATTGTGCCCGGCATGTGCGAAAGCTGGTCGATGCTGCCGAACGTCGTCTGGTGGCTGGACGAGCCGGTTGTCGCCTCCCCGACGGTGTCGCAGTATTTCCTCTCGAAGATCGCCCGTGAGAACGTCACCGTATGTCTCGGCGGGCAGGGCGGGGACGAGCTTTTGGGTGGCTATTACCGCTTCTTCCCCCGGTACCTTCGGGGCATGTTGCGAGACACCGCGCTCGGACGTCGCTCGCTCGCCGACCTGCTGCCGACGTTCCGCAACTTCATGGAACACGTGCGCATTGTCGGGCTGGGGCGCGTGCGCACGAAGATCGCGAAACGTTCGACGATGCTCGATCTGCTCGCGGACCCGCTGCGGAGCGCCGCTCACGACACCGAGGCCGAGATCATGGCGGGTGTGCCCATCGCGGACCCGATGAATCGTATGCTTTACTGGGAGATCAAGAACTACCTGCCGGGGTTGCTCCACGCGGAAGATCGTATGAGCATGTCGGTGTCGCTGGAATCGCGTGTGCCCCTGCTGGATCACCGCGTCGTCGAGTTTGCCGCGACGATACCGCCGGAGTTGAAGATGCGGCACCTTGTCACGAAGTACATTCTGCGCGAGTCGATGCGCGGCGTCACGCCCGACGCGATCCTCGACAGGCGGGACAAGCGTGGCACGCCCGGTCCACTCGTGAAGTGGTTCGGCGGCGAGCTTCACGGCGGTGTCGAGGAGGTGCTGCTCGACGTCCGCACCCGGCAACGTGGCCTGTTCGACCAGCGGCGCGTCGTGGAGGCGCTGCGGGAACACCGTCGCCGCGGCACGTATGGCGAACAGCTCTGGATGCTGCTGAACGTCGAGCTGTGGCACCGCACATTCATCGACGGCGACGGGGGCGGCCCTGTTGCATTGCCCGGCACGGAGACTGGAGCGGCGGCGTGAACCTCCTATCGCGCGGACTCTTTGCGACCTGTGTCGTGGTGGTGGTGGCCGCGACGGCCGTACACGCGGCGTACATCTTGCCGGACCATCGCGCGTACCGGGATATCGACGCGCTGCGCGTACGCGGGCACATGGTTGTGCCTGCCGCCACGATCCGGCCGTACACGCGGCGGGCAGTCGCAGTGGGCGCTCATCGCCTGCTTGGGAATGGCGATCTCAGCGGGTATGAGCGCGAGATCGCGGAGCGCCTCATGGCGATGTTCGCGAAGGATCTCCCCGGATTGCCAGATGGCGGCGACGGCAGTCGCTACCCGATCGTGGCGCTGGACGTGAACCCGCGCCTGGTCGTTCAGGCGAATCCTACGCGCCTCGATCAGCCTCGCGCGCACCGGCTTCCGGCGACCGAGACGGCCCCACAGGATGCTTTGCGGTCGATCAACACGTTCAACGCAGTGGGCAGGCTGAGCGAGCGTCTGGCGGGTCAGGTCCGGATGGAGGCGGACACCGACGGGCTGCATGATAGCGACCTCAACGCCCGCCGCGACTAAACGTTCGCCCTGGGAGCGACCGGATACGTAGAGACCGCTGGCATTCTCTACGAAAACGACTGGGCCGTCGCGTCGCTCGGACGCTTCCCGGTGATCTGGGGTCCCGCGCGCAACGGTAATCTGAGCCTGTCCGAGAACGCGCCGGAACTCGACGCAGTGGGCTTCACGATGCACCGGAGTTGGTTCCACTTCACGTGGTTCGCCGCTGAGCTACAGCCCGAGATCTTCACGCAATACACGTCGGTGAACCGATTCCTGTCCGGACATCGTCTCGTGGTAACCCCTGCGCACTGGCTCGAAATCGGCGCCGGCGAGATGATCAACTACAGCGCGGACGCGCAGAACTTCTCGCTCATCCGGTCGAGCCCTGTCTCGCTCCTCATGGCCGACGAGGTGAATTCGGACGAATCGTCGAACGGCTTCTTCGGCCTGGATGCGACGCTCCGACCCGCGCGCGGCGTGGAGGCGTACGTGGAGTTCGGCGTGGACGACATCTCGCTGGACTACGGATCGCCGCATCACATGGGGTGGACGGCCGGATTTCGGTGGGCGGCGCCGTTCGGGCTGGATCGATTCGGCTGCGGAGCGGAGTACACGCGCATCAACCGGTGGGTGTACAGCTACTACAACCTCGTGAACTACCAGCGGTACACGAATCGCGGCAGCGTCCTCGGGCATTTCATGGGGCAGGACGGCGACGCGCTCTTCGCCGACGGTACGTGGGAAACCGCCAGCGGCTACCGCGTGACCGGGCTGCTCAGTCACCGTCGCGAGGGCGAGACGAAACTGGGCACGGAATTCCCGAAGGACACGTCGAGCAACTTCGGCTATCACGACGAGCCTGTTCCCTGGGGCATCGTCGAGCAGGCGACGACATTCGGCATACTCGTCGAGGCGCCGCCGCTACGAGGGGCGTACGTCACGCTCGGAGCGTTCGGACACACGCTCGACAACGCCGGGAACGACTGGACCGACCGCGAGTGGGACTACCACCTGCGGTTCGACGTCGACTGGCACATTCCCGTGCGGTTCTAGGTCGTCACCCGCCGTTCTTGCGCGCGTCGAGGCCCTTCTCAATCGCTTCGACGATCGTTTCCAGCCCCTGAATGCGCGCCGACTGTTTGTCTTCGCCCGCGAGGATCGTCCACGGCGCGTAGCTCGTGCTTGTTCGTTCGAGCATCTCCACGACGGCGCCCCGGTATTCGTCCCACTTTTCGCGGTTGCGCCAGTCCTCGTCGGTGATCTTGTACCGCTTCGCTTCGTTTACCTGACGGCCCTCGAAGCGCGCTAACTGCTCCTCCTGGCTGATGTGCAGCCAGAACTTCACGACTACCATGCCGTAGTTCACGAGCATCTGCTCGAACTCGTTGATCTCAGTGAAGCCCCGGCGCCACTCGTCGCGCGTGATGAGGTTCTCGACGCGTTCGACGAGGACGCGTCCATACCAGGTGCGATCATAGATGGCGATGTGCCCCGCTTTGGGCAGGTTTCGCCAGAAGCGCCAGAGGTAGTGGTGAGTGGCGTCGTCGCCTTTCGGCGCGCCGATCGGCACGACGTAGTAGCCGCGCGGGTCCAGCACTTCGGTGACGCGCCGGATGTTACCGCCCTTGCCCGCTGCATCCCAGCCTTCATATGCGATCACAACCGGCATCCGCTGCATGAAGCACTCGAACTCAAGCTCGCGAAGGCGTTCCTGCAGCTTCTTCCGGCGCTTCTTGTATTCCCCCGGTTCGAGACGCGATTCGAGGTCCACGCGATCGAGTACCGTCGGCAGGTTGTCGAGCGGTCCTTCGGGTTCCACAGCGACCACTTCGGCCTCTGCTGGAGCCTCGCCGTCCACCTCCGGTTCCGCCTTCGGCTTCTGCTTTCGACGCTTCTCCGCTTCGGCGCGCTGCTCGTCAAGCAGCTTCCCGCGAGTCTCCTCGCGTAGCTCCTTGCGTTCGAGACCCTCGTCCAGCGCCTGGATCACTGTCTGGAACGTCTTCACGCGTCGGTAACGTCGGTCCGTGGCTTCAATCACCGTCCAGGGCGCATGCGACGTGCCCGTGCGCTCGAGCATTTCCTCGGCGACTTCGATGTACTCGTCGTAGCGCCGATTCTGGTCGAGGCCCTCCTCGTCCACGCGCCACGCTTCGACGTCGCTCCTCGCCATTTGCTTGAAGCGAGCCCTCTGCTCTTTCTTGCTGATGTGGAGGAAGAGCTTGATGATTACATGCCCGTCCTCGGCGAGCTGCTGCTCGAACTGGTTGATCTCCTGATACGCCTGCTGCCACTCGCGAGGCTTCAGGTCTCCGCTGACACGCTCGCCGAGCACGCGCTGATACCACGAGCGGTCGAAGACGCCGATACCTCCGGCGGCGGGCAGCCTCAGCCAGTGCCGCCAGAGGAACGGGTGCAGGCGCTCTTCCTCGGTTGGTGGCGAGGTGACGTGAACACGGAACCCGCGAGGGTCGAGTTCGTTGACAAGTTGTCCGATGGTATCGCCCTTGCCGGCGGCATCCAGCCCTTCGAAGACGACGATGGTCGTCATGCCCGACTCGAACGCCCTGCGTTGCAGCAGCGCCAGCGAGGCCTTGAGGGCGGGGAAACACTCCTTGTAGGACGCTTTGTCGAGGGATCGGGAGAGATCGATTGTCTCCAGCATGATCCGTCCTCCCAACGAATACACTTGAAACCGACGAGTCGCGGGGGTCGCGACCGGAAACTCGGTATGAATATACGCTGAACTATCGCCACATCACGCGAGCGATGCAAGAGTGTCGTAAGCGTGATCTATCTCCAGAGCCGTATTGTAGAAGTGAGGCGAAAGCCGAATCCGGCCGCCGCGCGAGCTGACGATCACGCCGCGCGCCCACATATCCCGCTGGAGCCGATCCGTGTCGCCCGGCACTTCCACGGAGACGATTCCCGAACGATTCGGTCCGGCCTGCGGCCCATACACGCCCCAGCCACGGTCGCGCGCGGCGTGTCGAGCGTGGTCCGCCAGCGCGAGCACCCGCTCGGCGACCATGCCCAGACCCACGCCGTTGATGAGATCGAGCGCGGCTCTCAGGCCGTAGAGTGCGATGGTCGTCGGTGTGCCCGGCTCGAACCGTCTGGCGTCGGGATGCAGGACGAAATCCTGCACCTCGAAATCGCCGGCGTTGGCGGCGCTCGCCCAACCCACCTCGGTCACGCGCAGTGCGTCGAGTGCTCGGTCCGACAAATACACGATGCCGATACCTTCCGGCCCGAGCATCCACTTGTGGGCGTCCGCCGCCACAACGTCGGCGCCAATCTCCTCCGGATGGAGTGGCTGCGCGCCGATTGCCTGGATCCCATCGATGACGAACAACACGTCGCGTTCGGCGCATGCTTCCCCGAGCGCGGCAAGGTCGGCGCGGTAACCGGAGACGTACTGCACGGCGCTCACCGCCAGGACGCGTGTGCGAGGCGTGAGCGCGTCGAGGAGGCGCTCGGCGGGCAGACATCCCGCATCGTCGTCGACGAGGATCGTCCTGACGCCCAAGTCGGCGAGGTTCAGCCAGGGGAAGCGGTTCGATGGGAATTCCGCCCGGGAAGTGACGACTTCGTCGCCCCGCTGCCACGGATAGCCGGCCGCGACGAAGCTCAGGCCCTCGGATGTGTTCTTCGCGAACGCGACGTGTTTCGGTTCCGTGCGCAGCAGGGCGGCGGCGGCGCGGCGCGTGGCCTCGACGGTCGCGTACCAGCGCTTCACGTTGACGAGGCCATGCTCCATCACGTCGTCGGCAAGGTCCACCATCGCGTCGCGTACCGGGCGCGAGATCGGCGACACCGCAGCGTGATTCAGGTAGGCGTACTTCGCCGAAACCGGGAAGAGCCGGCGCCACTCGTCGACATGATCGTCGTGCGGGAGGCTCATCTGAATCGTGTCCTCTGGCTCAGTTGCCACTGGGCTACTCGTTTTCGACGCGCTGTATCGTCCCGGTCACGGGATCATACCGGCAGACATCGTGCAGCGGACAGCCGTCGCACAGCGGGTTCCGTGCTGTGCATCGCTCGCGTCCGAATCTGATGAGGTTAATATGCAGGCTGGCCGCACGGCCCTCGGGGATGAGGGGCTGCAGCTCCTCGTGGGCGCGGGCCGCGCCCGTGCGAGGGTCCACGATGCCGAGCCGTCGGCACAACCTGTGGACATGGGTGTCCACCGCGCAGAGGTCGCGGCCGCAGACGAACATCAAGATGATCGCGATAGTCTTCGTGCCGACGCCGTCGAACGTACGGAGATAGCTGAACGCTTCATCGTCCGTGGATGCACAGAGATCGCTCAGATCCAGCGCGCCGCGCTCCCGTTTCAGCCGGGCGAGCAGGTCATGGATGCGGGCGCTCTTCTGTCGGGCAAGGCCGCCGGATCGGATCGCGTCCTCGATGGCTTCGGGGCCGGCGTCGAGTGCATCCTGCCAGGTCGGAAAGCGTTCACGGAGCGATGCGTACGCGCGTTCCCGGTTCGTGTCGCTCGTACTCTGGGAGAGGATCGTCTCGATGAGCACGTTCAGTGGATCGCCGCCGGGCACGACGCGCGGGTGGCCCTGCGTCTCCGCGAGCACGCGATCTATCCGTGCGACGCGTTCCGCTGAACGTGCGATGGTATCGAGTGACGCCGCTGTCACAGCGACCTCCTCCACGGGAGGGTGGGCGCGTGGCACCGATGCATTCGGGTCTGCCTCGGACGGTTCCTACTGCGGCGCCAAGCCGTCGATGTTCACAGGGCCGTCGTCGTACGGCTCGGCGGGGGGGGCGGCCTCCGCGGGCTCCGTCCCCCGGGTGATGTCTTCCATGTACTTGGAGAGCTGGCGCAGCCGTTCAGGGAGGTAACCGAAGAACTCTTCGCCCCGCGCGGCCTCCACACGCGTCGCGAGTTCCTCCGCCTCGCGCACGGCGACCGGCATCTGCTCCGGCTTCGTCCGCCCAATGCACAGGTCGATGAACGCGCGATAGGCCAGTGCCACGTCCCGCGCCTGCTCGAAGCTCTGGAGCAGCCCGTCATAGCCTTCGCTGTCGAGCGTCGGTCCCGCGATTTCGATATCGCGCAGCGACTGCCGCACGAGCCTGAGGGCTACCTCCTTCTCCCACCGAAGGACGTCCGTGCCGAGGCTCTTCGCCTGGCGCGTGAACGTGGGCCAGAGGCTCCGCTCGAACACGCTCGGCGAGGGGAGGTGACTTCGATTCTGAAAGTAGGCGCCACCGAGATAGAAGACCCGCTGACAGATGCGCGGAGTGCGGTCCAGCGCGGCGATCACGTAGGGGCTGGCATCCTCGCCGTACTGCGTGTGGAGCCAGTTCAGCCAGATCCGGAGGTCGAATGCGTCGAGGTTGGCGGTATCCAGGTCGGATTCCGGCATGGGCTCGCGAAGCAGGTGGTAGAACGTCGCGACGTTTGCGGCGTTCGGCGTATCGAAGACGTGGATGCGCGGCGAATCGGTCTGCTGAACGACCTTGATCCTGCCGATCGCGCCGACAATTGGCAGGTGTAGCCACGAACGAATCAGCGCGTGAAGCTGCCCCGGCCGGCAGAGCGGCACCTGCAGGTGGCCCCAATGCTCGCCGTACAGGTCGCTCTCCACGATGATGTTCTTGCCCTTGAGCTGGTGGAGAACCGGGTTGAGCGGGGCATTCAGGTGATACCAGTCGCCCTGGACGTCCTTCACCATGATGGTGATGTCGGGCGGCAGCGGTCCGACGGCGTAGATGAAAGCGTCCTTCTCCTGCCGGGTTGCGCCGACCTCTCTCACGATCAGTTGCTTGCGGTGCCTCTTGCACGCCTCATACAAGCACTGATAGGTGGCGCGCAGCCGCTCGCCGTACGTGACGCTGCTCGCGTCGCGTACGGTCTCCGCCAGAGCCTGCTGGGCTGTAACCGTGAGCGCGTCCACTTCTGGCACCGCCGAGAAAAAGTCCTCGACCATTCCGCCGAGAACCTGCCAGAGACGCCGACCCTCCAGCTTTGAGAGCGTCGGCTCCGCTTCGATCCATTCCTCCGGAAGATCGCGCAGCACGTGATACCAGACGTGTATCCGCAACCCCTGCGCTTTGATTCTTCGGCACATATCTCGGAAACGCTCTTGATGCTCGGCGCGCTCGCTGCTTCCAAGCGCCTGCCCGGAGTACGTAAGCGAATCGAGGTTGCGCAGGGCCTGCACCTGGCGATACTGAGCGAACAGGTCGACCCAGCCGATGCCGGGAGGCACGCTCCCGTCGTGCAGATCGAGCATGTTCACACCGTGTCTGTCGGCTTCGACGAGTGCTCGATCAACCGCCGTCTCGAACCGCTCGGGAGAGTCCCATACGCGGATCCCCCACCCACGAAGCGCGAACGGTGTAGCCTGCTCAGACATCGTTGGAGTCGTCCCTTTCACGAGTCCGTTCGTCCGGCGGCACTGGCGCGCAGAAGCGTGGAGCGCACCGCACCACCTCGATGACATGGCTTCGCGCCGGGCCGGAATCGGCTCGCCCGTGCGATACCCATCGGCCGACGCGGCCTTCCATCCGGACCATAGAATACTACCCCGGCTCGCGTGTACACGCAAAGGGGCGACTCCTCCCTTGGTTGGGCCGGGCGCGACGCCATACATTGATCTGGTTCCCAGGTCGCGCGGAGCGCGAGCGTTGTACGACACTGTACCGACAGGATTGGCGAGATGGATGGACCACGTGCATGCCGCTCGGACGAACTCGTTAGCCTGAAACGAGTCGAGGACACTGTGTTCCGGTCGGGCGTGGGTACATCGATGTGCGACGAGTTCCCCACGCTGCTGTGTGAGAGCAACCTGGAAAGCATCCGCGTGATGGTGGATGACGGGGAGATCGTTTCCGCGATCACGTTCCAGACGCGAGACGTGGTCGTGCTGGGGAACACGCTCTCGGTTGCTTCGCTTGGCGCGGTCTGCACGTACGAGTCGCACCGTGGACGTGGTCTGGCAACCGTCTTGCTGGAGGACTCGTTCGCCACAGCGCGTGAGAGCGGGGCGGATGTCATGCTGATTTCCGGCCAGCGTGGGCTCTACCAGCGCGCCGGATGCGCAATCGGCGGGCACGAGGTGAGATTCTCCCTCGATGTCCCCAACGCAAGGGCCGGGGGTGACTCAGTCTCCGTGCGCCCGGCGGCGGACACCGACATTCCGGACCTCATCGCCGTCCACCAGCGCGAACCCGTCCGATACGCTCGATCACCGTCGGACTGGGCGGGCTTCCTGAGCGTGTGTCGGCTGGCTCATCCCGCGATGCCGGAGCCCGCCGGGGTGAAACGCTGCTGGCTCGTGGAGGCGGGAGGCGAAGTAGTCGCGACGGTTGTGCTACAATTCGGCGGCACCGACAATCCGCACGTAGCGCAGGTCGTGGAGTTCTCCGGTGCACGATGGGCGGCGGCGGACGCGATGCTGAAGCTCGCGGCGCAATACGACGTTCATACGCTCGCCGGGCCGCTGTTGCCGCAGGATACGGAGATGCTCGCGCGACTTCGCGACCTTGGCGCCTCGATGGCGCCCGGGCTGCTCGCCGGCCATCGGATGTCGATTCTGAATGAGGACATCCTTCATCGATACCGGCCCTGGCTTACGGAGCGCTGTGGCGCGGAATGCGCCAACGCCATGTCGGTCGCGTGTCGTGATGCGGATACGTGGGAACTCCGGCTGGGCGGTGAGGTGCTGCGTATCGCCGATCTGGAACAGCTCAACGCCGTGCTCTTCGCGGATGCCGCGGAGACGTTGGAGGGCCTCGCCGACGTTGTTGCCGCCTGGCGCCTGGCACTACCACTTCCGTGGCTCTTACCCGGCCTCAACTACATCTAGCCGGCAGTCCGGTATTCCGCAGGGGATGGAATGCAGCCGCATGAACCCGCCATAGTCGTCCTCGTGCCGTCCCGGCGCGACTGGGGCATCGTGCGGGATCGGCATTGGTACCGGCTCCCGGTAAAGCACGGCCCACCGGAGATCGCCGCGAACTGGATCGCCTTCTACCTGCCGCGGTCGTTCGGAGAGAGCCAGCGCGGAGTTCGCTACTACGCTCGTGTGCGCAACGTCGAGATTGTGCGGCGTGTCGATCTGTTCCCGGGCGAGACCGACCACCCACGGGCGGAAGAACACTATTACGCCATCGCCTTCGATCCTCCCATTCGGCTGGCCCGGCCACTCGTTCCCGATCGTGGTCGCCGCCTGATCTGGTCCCGGACGACGCTCTGGCGGCTCACCGCCGCGCCGACCTTCGATGACCTGTTCTCCGACGATCCGTTGCCACCATCCCAGCGGGATGACGTGCTTGTCGGCGTGGTGCCGACCGCGCGCGACTTCGAGATAGCGAGACTGGAGCGGTGGTACCGAATACCCGTCAAGATGGTGCGCGACTGGCAGACGCCGGGATACGTCGCGTTCTATTTCGGTCGGGCGTTCGGGGGCGACGCGGGCACCATCACGCATTACGCGCGCGCCTGGCACGCCGATGTCATCCCGCGCATAGAGATATTCCCGGATCAGCCGCGACATCCTCGAGCGTTGGAGGACTACGTCCGCATCCACATCGACGAGTTGCAGAAGCGTCCGGCGCCGATCGATGGGCGGAAGCGCCCTCGTTTCGTCCTGCTTCCCACCACATGGCAGCGATTCGAGGCCGCGCACGAGGTGAACGATCTCGTCGTTGGCGACGACGATGAGCAGGCGTTTTACGGTCACCTCACCGAGGCCAGTCTTCGTCCGGAGCGGGCGTATCACATACGAGGAACGAACGCCTACCACCTGGCGGACTACGCGCTCTTCTGCCGACGGGCGAGCATTCAGGTGGATATCGCGTCGCGCACCATGTCTCGCACGGTCCTTGTGGATGCGCCGACCGCGGAGGGCACACCGGATGGTTGGGAGTCCATACGGTTGTCGCGACATGACATCACGCAACGCAGCGCGGAAAGCGTCGAGCGCGTCCGCGCGATTGTGGATGCGAGCGGCGGACCCGTCGACGAGTGAAGCCGCGCATCACCGAAGCTTGAGCGATGCCAGCCCCACCATCGCCAGTATCCCGGCGATGATCCACATTCGGATGACGACTTTCGTCTCGGCGAGACCGAGATACTCCATCTGATGGTGCAGCGGCGCCCGGTAGAAGATCCGCCGCCCGAGGAAGTTCTCGCCGATCTTCTCCTGGATGAGCGAGCTGAGTGCTTCGGCGATGAAGACCCCGCCGACGATCACGAAGAGCACCTCCTGCTTCAGCATGATCGCCAGCGTCGCCAGCACGCCTCCAAGCGCCATGGAGCCGGTGTCTCCCATGATGACCTGCGCGGGATACGCGTTGTACCACAGGAACCCCATGCCTGCCCCGAACAGCGCGGAGCAGAAGATCAGTAGCTCTCCGGAGCCGGAGACGTATCCGAATTGCAGGTACCGCGCGAATACTGCATTACCGATGACGTACGCGACGATGCCGTAGACGACCACGGCGAAGTTCGCCGGCATGATGGCGAGGCCGTCCATCCCGTCCGTGAGATTCACCGAGTTCGAGATGAGTAGTACGACGAATACGATGTACGGCAGATACCACCAGCCCACGTCGTCGAACACCGCGTGCTTGTAGAAAGGCACGAACCAGTCGCTGGCCATGTCGGGCGGTACAGGCGAGGTCTCCGGCGAGAGGTAGATCGCCGCGAGTATCAGCGCGAACAGCCCCTGCAGGATGAGCTTGTGCAGCGGCCTCAGGCCGCGACGACTGCGAACCGGGTTGATTTTCAGATAGTCGTCGATGGCGCCGAGGATGCCGAACCACACGATGGCCGCCAGCGCGATGTGGACAAAGCGATTCGTGAGGTCGCACCAGAGAAGCGTCGGCAAAACCGTGGCCGCTATGATGACGATACCGCCCATCGTCGGAGTGCCACGCTTATCTGTCGCGGAGAGCGCGCCGAATTCCTTCACGCGGTCGCGCATGTGATGGCGGTGCAGCCATCGAATAGCCCGTCCGCCGACGAGCATCGTTACGACGAACGATGTTAGCAACGCCGCGATCGCCCGCGTCGATATGTATCCCAGCAGGCGGGCGAACAGCTCGTACTGCTCAGCCGGCAGGACACCCGCGTCGACAATGGCGCCGAGGTATTGACCCAGTAGGTGGAACATCTACAGACCCTCCCCGCCTCGCGTCCGTCCGGCCTCGACTCGCGCGCCGAGCCGGCCGATGGTCTGTTTCAGCGCGAACGTCGGCGCAAACCCTGTGCTGACGACCATGACCTCCCGGAGATGTTCCCGCAGACTGTCGATCTCCACGAGGGCGGGATCGCGCGTGTACACGAGGTCCAGTGCCCCGAGTGCCGCCTCCCGTATCCGCCAGCTATCGTGGCTGAGCAGTTCGTACAGACATTCGACGGCGGCGGCGCTCGCTGCGCACCCTCCCAGCGCGGCGGCGGATTCCAGCACCACTTCGAACGACCGGTCGCGACTGTTCTCGACCAGGCTCTTCTCGATCTCGATGTCACCGCCGATGAGATCGCAGAGCTTCAGGCATGAGCGTGCGGCGTGTGACCGCACCTCGAAGTACGGGTCGTCCAGCGCCGCGATGAGGGCGGCCCGCACGTCTTCGTCGAACTTGCCGATCCTGGCGATGGAATCGGTGATATTGCGCCGGATGAATCCGTTCTGCACGAAGTCGGCGCCGAGCTTCCGCTTCAGCCACGAGGTGGGCGTCCGGTCGGTAAGCATCCGTACCAGCAATGGCAGTCTCTCGTGCAGCCGCAGGATACCGGCGAGCTTCACCCCGGCGTTTCGCTCTCTCCAGGCGTCGCTGGCCAGCATGCCCACCGCGCGATACCGGAGATACCTGACAACGTCATCGGCGCAGAGGAGTTCAGCAAGCTCCGCCTCGCGTGCGCGCACATCGCCGGTCGGCGTCGTAAGGCGCTGCTCTGCCTCCTGCACAAGCCGGTCTGCGCGTGCGCGCAGCCCCTCACCGGATCGGCAGGCGAACTCGGCGTACCGGCTTGTTCTCGACTCTCGTTCGGCGAGGCCCAGGTCAGCGATGTCGGTCGAGCCGTTGCCTGCTGCCATGCGTTCCGCGATATCCGCCGTTGCCGCTACCGCATCCGGCGTGGCGAGCGCCGCCGCGGCTGCCGCCATCCGGGAGATCCGGCTCGTGTCGTCGAGTAGGGCGAGTATCCGGCTCGCAAGCTCGTCGCCGCTCACGAACTCCTCGGTCGCGCCGTCGACAGTGCGGGTGTCTTCGTACACAACGTCCGCCGCACCCGCGTGGACCAGTTCGAGCGCGTTCATGACCTGGTGGTCGCCTGAGAGGTTCGACTTCGGTATGAGGAGCGACGGCCGTCCGCTCGCGCATAGCTCCGCAACAGTGCCGGCTCCGGCGCGAGCCACCACGAGATCCGCCGCGGCGTAGTAGTCGGCCATCCCATCGATGAACTCGTGCGGTTCATACCAGCCGTCGAGGTCCTCCTCGGTCAGTCCGGTCTCCGCGAGACGTTCGCGGCAGTCGGAGACAGGATCGTACGCGGTCAGCTTGCGTCCGGTGCCGTGGACCACGCCTACATAGCCTGCACGATGCAGGGCCGGTAGCGCTGCTATCATTGCGCGGTTGATGGTTCGCGCCCCCATCGATCCGCCAACGGCGAAGACGAGGCGTGCATCGCGCTGAATGCCCAGCCTGTCGCGCGCCTCGGCTCGGTCGAGCGGTCGAATCTCCGGGCGCACAGGGTAGCCGACGTACGCGGTCCGCGAGAATCCTCTCTGAGCACACGGGAAGCTCACCAGCACAACATCGGCCAGATCCCCCACTGCGGCGTTCAGTCGCCCCGGCGCGGTGTTCTGTTCGTGGATGACCGTGGCTGCGTTGGAGAGGCGAAGGCGGCGCAGGGCGAGGTTCGCGAATACCGTCGGAGCGGCGACATAACCACCCATGCCGATGACGATGTCGGGACGGATCCGTAGCAGCAGCCACATGCTCTTCAATACGCCGATGCCGAGCGTCACTGCGAACCGGATGGCGTGCCACGGACGGCGGAAGACATACTGGCGCGCCGGCACGAACGCAAGCTCGAACCCGTACCGGGGCACGATCTCCGCCTCCTTGCCGGTGCGTGTGCCGATCCAGACGATGCGCGCATCCGGGTCGCGACGAGATAGCTCGCCGGCCACGGCCACGCCGGGCGTGACGTGTCCGCCGGTGCCCCCGCCCGTCAGCAGGTACGTACGTGGCCGCACGATGATCCTCCTCCTCGACCTTCGATCGTACCGCCCGTGAGTCTCACAGTCAACGGTGGAGTAGCTCACGCAGGCGCCTGACGACCGGCATAACCTCCGGAAGCGGATTCAGAATGGACACCAGCGCGTAGACGCCGAGCCCGGCCGCCAGCGGCAAGCCCGCCGTCACTAGCGCCGACACGAATCCATCTGATGCCGTCGATGCGAGCTGCCCGTGGAGGGCATATGCCACCGCTGTCGCGGCAGCAGTATTGAGCGCTGCTCGCGCCGCCGGTGCTAGCACTTCGCGCGCGGTGAAGCCCGCGGCATCCGCTCTCAGATGCAAGTGAAGCCACGTGAAGAGCAGCGCAGAGTTGATCGTGAAGCCGATGGACGTCGCGAGCGCGAGTCCACCGTGTCGGAGCGCCGTCGCGGAGAGCACGTAGTTGAGCCAGATGTTGACGCCGCCACCGATCGCGGCGGTGAATGTGGCGACGCGATTTCGGCCCAGCGTAGAACACACGCGGCTCCCAAGCGAGTAGAGCGACATGCCCAGCAGCCCCGTGGCGTAGCACCAGAACGCGCGCGCCGTCATGGCCGTGTCGTGCGCTCCGAATTCGCCACGCTCGAAGATGAGCCTGACGATTGGCTCTGCGAGGGCGATGCACAGTCCGGTCACCGGCAGGATGAGCAGCAGGTTGTATCGGTAGCCGATGAGCACCGCGTTCCTGAATTCCGCGCGGTCGCCGACGGCGATCTTCTCCGAGAGGTATGGCGAAACAGCTCTGCCGATGGCTATACCGATGATGGCGAGAGGTAGCTGCACCAGTCGCGCGGAGAACCAGAGGCTGCTGATGCTGCCCGTCGCGAGGAACGACGCGACGCGACGGTCGACGATCTCGGTGGTCTTCGTCAGGACCGATTGCAGCGTGACCCAGGCAGTTTCCCGCGATATGCGCCTGCCGGTGCCCTTCGGCGGAATCAGCGTCGGGCGGTACCGCGGACGAGTCTCGCGTACTCGCCGTATCCAGAGAAACGGCACCTGCACGAGGAGCTGGAGCGCCGCTCCCGCGACGAAGCCGACGGCCAAGGCATACACGCCGATGCTCTCCGTGAGCAGCACAAGCGAGGCGATAACGCCTACGCTGAGCATCGCGGGTGCCAGGCTGAACGGCAGATGGAGGTCGTATCCGTAGTAGAGCAGGCCGCCGAGATACGCTCCGAGCGCGATGAACATGATAAACGGCACAAGCAGACGCGTCATCCGGACGATATCGCCGAGCGTGCCTTCGTCGATTTGCCGTTGATGGATGCCCTGCGCGACGATATTCACGAGCCAGGGCGCCGCGAGATACACCAGCGCCATCGTTGCGGTGATGCCGAGGATCATCCACGTCAGTGACGCCGAACTCAAGCGCCACGCGCGGTCGTAATTCTTCCGGGCGAGTTCCTCGCGGACACCGGGCATGAAGGAGCGCTCGACCACGTCCTCGCCGAGCACGTCCCGGAAGAGTGTTGGGATCGTGAGAGCCACGACAAAAGCGTCGGCCGCGGAGCTGACGCCGAAGTAGAACGACGTGACAAGCTCGCGCACGAAGCCCATGGCCCGGCTCGTCATGGTTCCGGCAAATTGGTGCGATAGGTATCCGAACAGCCGCCTCTGGGTGGAGGGCGGATGAGCGGCGGCCCCGTCGGATGCCGAGGTGGGGGTGGTCACACCCGCGCGCTCTGACGTACGAGGTCAGCCATCGCTCAACAGTCCGAGTGTGGCGGCCACAGGTCGCAGCGCGTCGGCGAAGCTCGTGTGCAGCAGCGCTGGAACGTCGCCCACAGCTCCCTCGAGTAGGTCGTCGAAGGGCAGACTCCCGACGAGTCGCGCCGAGTCGCCGCCGAGCGAATCCGAGATCGAACTGGCGGAATCGCGAGCCATGTTCTCCACGATCCCGGCGATCGGCACCCCCTGCTCCTGGAGCAGCGTCAGGACGCGCGTCACTACGGGCACCGCCATGCGTGATGCCGTGGTGATCACCAGGTGTTCCGCGCGCGGGAGCAGGCGCATCGCGTCCAGCGAAGTGTCGCCGATCCCCGGCGGCATGTCCACGAAGAGAACGTCAAGTTCTCCCCACTGCGTGATAGCGAGTAGCTCGGTGATGACGTTCGTGACGTCCTCGCCGCGCAGCGGCGTCGCCGATTCGCCGATGAAGTGCACGAGCGACATGAAGTGGACCCCGGCGAACACCGGTGGTTCGATGCCGTACTCCTCGTGCGGGTAGAGCCCGTCCGCGCCCAGCGCCAGGTGCGCCGATGAGCCGGCGAAGTCGAAGTCGAGGAGCCCGGCGCGCCGACCCGACTTCGACACCAGCGCCGCGAGCGTCGCCGCTACGAGGCTCTTGCCGACGCCGCCCTTCCCACTGGATACCGCAACGATTCGCTCGACGCGTTCCAGTCTGCGCTCGATCACGGCGATACGAGGGTCCCCGGCGCGGTCAATCCTCATCGCCGACGCCCTCCACGCTCTCGATCCAGACGCCACGGCCTCGCTCCACGGCGAAGTCGGCGCTGCCGCATTCGGGGCATCGCAGATAGGCGCGCGCGAGTTCCGGCACGAAGTGAATCGCCTCGGACGCATCCTCGCCAAGCGCCTCAAGCTCCTCCCCTGCGACTTCCCACGAGGTGTCGCAGCGACGGCACTCGGCGCGTATGGGTTCCTGCTCGAAGATGACTTCTGCGTTCCGCACCTCGTCGGACTCGCTCTGGAACTTCGCGATGGCCTCGCCAAAGATGTCGTCGTCGATCTGCTGAAGCGCGCCCATTCGCACACGAACCGCCGTGACGGATCGAAGCCCCCGCTCGGAGGCCACGCGCCTTGCGGTTTCGACAACGCCCTCGGCGAGGGCCCACTCATGCATCGGTGTACCTCGGTTCGTTCCGTGTCAGTGCGATCGGTTCGTGATCGGTAGCCTGCGATCCTTGCCGAATGCGCGCGGCGTGATCTTGATGCCCGGGGGAGCCTGCCGGCGCTTGTACTCCGCTCGATCGACCTTGCGGATCACGTCCTGGACCGTCGCTTCGTCGTATCCGCGGGCCACGATGCTCGCGACGGTTTCATCGCGCTCGACGTACGCCTCGATGATGGGGTCGAGTATGTCGTACGGCGGCAAGCTGTCGTCATCGCGCTGATCGGGCCGCAGCTCCGCCGAAGGCGGACGCTCGATCGTTGTGGGAGGAATCGGCGCTCCCTCGTCCCACGTGTTCCGCCAGTTCGACAGCTCGTAGACGGTGGTCTTGTACACGTCCTTGAGCGCCGCGAATCCGCCCGCCATATCGCCGTAGAGCGTGGCGTAGCCCACCGACATCTCGCTCTTGTTGCCGGTGGTGAGCACGAGCCAGCCAAACTTGTTCGAGAGCGCCATGACCAGATTGCCTCGAATCCGTGCCTGGATGTTCTCTTCGGCGATGCCGGGCTCGGTACCGGCGAATTCGTCTTCGAGGCTATCGAGGTACTGCTCGTTGATGTCGAGGATCGGCAGCGTGATGAAGCGGATGCCGAGGTTCTCGGCGAGCTTGCCCGCGTCGCCGCGAGTCTCCTCCGAGCTGAACTGGGAGGGCATCGTGAGCCCCACCACACGATCGCATCCAAGGGCGTCGACCGCGATCGCGGCGGTGAGCGCCGAGTCGATCCCTCCCGAGAGAGCGACGACGACCGAATCGAAGTCGTTCTTTCCAACGTAGTCGTGAACGCCGAGCATGAGCGCGCGGTAGATCTCGTCCAGCCTATCGAGCCGTTCGGGTTCGCCGGAGGGCGCGGAGGTACGCTCGCTTCGCGGCGCGAGGTCGAGTTCGATACGTGGGACTTCCTCACCCCGGAGCGTCGCGGAATACTTCTCCTTCCGACGCCTCGGATCGCGCAGGCGATAGCCGAATATGGCGTCGAGGGAAACGTCGGTGACCACGAGGTCTTCCTCGAACTGCCTGCCACGGGCGCGGATCTGCCCCGCTTCATCGTAGATGACGCTGCCGCCGTCGAACACGAGTTCGTCCTGCCCGCCGACCAGGTTCACCAACGCTACGATCGCGTCGTTATCCGCCGCCCTGGTGGCGATCATCCGGTCGCGCGCGCCGATTTTCCCTGCATGGTAGGGGGAGGCCGAGATGTTGACGATCACGTGCGCGCCGCCGACGAGGGCCTGGTGATCCGCCGGGCCGCCGGGATACCAGATGTCCTCGCAGATGTTCACGCCGATGACGACGCCGTCGACGGCGAATACGCTCCGGGCGTTGCCGGCCTGGAAATAGCGATTCTCGTCGAACACACCGTAGTTCGGCAGGAATTCCTTGTGGTACACGCCGGCGAGAGATCCGTCGCAGGCCACGGCGGCGGCATTGTAGATGTCGTCGGGCGCGTCGGCGAATCCGAAGATGACGACCATGCCTTTGCTCGCCGCGACGATCTCATCTCGCGCTGCCAGATTCCGGCGCAGCAGGTCCGGGCGATAGAGCAGGTCCTCGGGTGGATACCCGATCACCGCCAGCTCGGGGAATGCGACGACATCCGCGTCTTCCCCGCGAGCGCGTTCGATCCAGTCGAGCATCGTGCGCGTGTTGCCCGCGATGTCGCCCACGGTGGTGTTGATCTGACCCAGAGCAAGCCGTAGATCGTTCATCGTTCCATCCGCGGACTGTGTGCCGCACCGAAGCGTTGTCGCAGGTTGTCGGAGCGCCTTGAAAGAAGCGCCGCGCCCTGTGGCGCTACCATCGAGACGCCGATGCTCAGCGTGAACATGGTCGGGTATCGCCGCTTCAAATCTATGATCGCGCTGTCGAGACGTTCGAGGCTGAGCATCGTTACGACCGAATATGTCCCGCCGATCCACGTATCCGCGCCGATGGCGAGGCGTGCCGCCGGTCCGAGTGTCCGCTGGCTGGCTGTCGGCGAGTCCCAACCCATTGACCCGGCGCCGATGCCAAACTGGCCGAACGGCTCAATCCTGCCGAGCAGCGGTCCGCTTGTCGGGCGCCAGTGCACCAGAGCAAGGGCTCGCCACTGCAAGCCGGAATTCCCCGGCGCGACCGCACGGTACACGGAATAGTCGCCCATGAGCCCGAGCGACGCTCGCTTCGTCAGACGAGTTGTGGCCTCGGCGGCAAGGCGCGGCGACGGATCGACGTGGTTGTGAATCTCTGTCAGGTACCCGATGCCGGATGTCGCTGCCCACCTTATCTCAACGCCTCCGGAGGCGTTCGCGAGAGCGAGTGTTGCCGCAAGAGCGGCTGTGATCGTCCGTGTGCTCCCAGCGACTCTCATGGATGATTCCGCGCGCTCCATTGGCATCGGCCGGTCAGCGTCCACGTGAAAGCTACGCACCGGTGGGTGGGCGTCAAACCGCTGGACGACCGGCTCTGACCTGGTGGCGCACCCACTGGACATGTTCGAGGAGGCGAGCTACCATAAAATGGGCCGCTGGACACGGGGTTCGGTTGGGCGTCCGTTGAAGCGACGGTCGATGCTTGGAGGGGGTGCATGTCAGCGCGTACGGTGGCGTTTCAGGGAGAGCTTGGGGCGTATAGCGAGTTGGCGGCGCGGGAGTATTTCGGCTCCGAGGTCGAGGTGTTGCCGTCGCCGGCCTTTCCCGAGGTATTCGAGCGGGTCTCCGACGGGCGCGCGGACGCCGGGATGGTCCCGATCGAGAACTCCCTTGCCGGCAGCATCCACGAGAACTACGACCTGCTGCTGGAGCACGACCTACACATCGTTGGCGAGATCAAGCTGCGAATCGTCCACCATCTTATCGTTAACGCGGGCGTGAAGATCGAGGAAGTTCGACGCGTTATTTCCCATCCTCAGGCGCTCGCCCAGTGCCGCGATTTCGTCCGAGGTATCGAAGGGGCGGAGGCGGCACCTGTGTACGATACCGCCGGCGCGGTACGAGAACTCAAGGGGTCTGGCGCTCGCGATACGGCCGCGATCGCTAGCGCGCAGGCCGCCGCGGACTACGAGCTTGAGGTCCTTGCGTCGGGCATCGAGAGCAATCACGAGAATTACACGCGGTTCCTCGCGATTGAGCGCAACCCGCCCGCCGAGCCGGGAGACAAGGTCTCCATCGTATTCGCTCTGCACCATGAGCCGGGGATGCTGTTCAAGGCGTTGGGCGTATTCGCGTTGCGCGACATCGACCTCCAGAAGATCGAGTCCCGCCCGCTGCTGGGGACGCCGTGGGAATACATGTTCTACCTCGATTTCGCTGGAAACGCTGACGAGGAGAACATCGGCAAGGCGCTGGATCACATGGGCGAACTCACGTCGTTCCTGCGTGTGCTCGGCTGCTATCGGACGGGTCCCGTAGCCGACGGCTCGCTCGTGTTGGAACGCGCTGTGGGCCGGGCGTCGTGAGTGTGCTGCATGCCGTCGGCCATGTCTGGGCGAAATGGCGACTGAGTCGCCGCGATCTCTTCACCGTCGAAGTGCGTGCCGCGCTACGCGGTGGTGGCCGCGCCCTCGTATGCCTTCCGACCGATATCCGGCACGTAGCGGAGGGAGCTGCGGTCGCCGGGCGCTTCCAGAAGTGGTTCAGCCCTGTCAATGCGCTCTGGCTCGGAAGCGGCGGCACTGAGCCGGACACGCCGAATACGCCACTTCCCATCACAGCGATACCAAACGCCGTCAATCGGTGGGGGCTACCGCACAAACCCGTCGTGCAGCAGATCCAGCGCCTGAAGCCGCGTGTGGCGATTGACCTGAATCCCAGATTCCAGCAGGCGAGCGCCTATCTGTGCGTACTGAGTGGCGCCGAACTCCGTGTTGGGTTCGAAGCCCCACGGGATGGGTACTTCAACCTCCAGTACGGCTGGCCCGACGGCGGCGAAGCATCGCTCGCCGAGCACTACGAACGGTTCCTGGAGATGCTCACCGATCTGCGATCCACCGGTGAGTGAGGCGGGCATGGGAATTCTCGACCACTACGTCGCGTTCGATCTCGCAACCACCGGTATCGACGCCGAACGGGCCGAGATCATACGCATCACCGCGACGCGGATTGAGTCGGGCGAGCCAACCGACGAGTTCGCCACGTTCGTCCAGCCCGAATCGGATATCCCCCCAACCATAGAGTCGATGACCGGAATCTCGGCTCAAGATGTGGAGCACGCTCCGCGATTGCGTACCGCCCTTGCGGACTTCATGGCTTTCGCGGGGGAATTGCCGCTGATGGCGCATAACGCTCCCTTCCACGTTGGGTTCCTTGAGGCCGGGAACGCCACCTTGGCGGCCGGAGCGGTCTACGACACCCTTGAGCTTTCGCGAGTCGCGCTTCCGCGTCTCCGCGATCACAAACTCCCGACGGTAATCGCGGCGTACGGGCTGACGGCGGCGGCCACGCAATCGCGCTCCTTGGCGGATGTCGTGGAATGCCTCTGCGGCACTCTCGGTGCGCGCACACTCGGGCGGCTTCAGGAGCTATCCGCGCTGGCGGTGGACGCGCCGCCGGCGGATTCGGACGCCATCGGACCGGTGGTGGATGTCCTGCGCGCCGTCATCGAACGCAAAGCGCGCGACGGTCTAACTCAGGCCGGTGCGCCGCACGTCGATCCCGCGTCGCTGCTCTCGCTACCGAATGTCATCGGCGGCCGCGGCGGAGCCCTTGGCACCGACCGTCTCGACCCGGAGCCGGTAGTGCAGGCGATCAAGCCCGTGGCGGTCGAGCAGGTGCTTGGCCCGGACGGGCAGCTTTCGCGGGAGTTGCCTAACTACGAGGTGCGCGACACGCAGATCGACATGGGCCGGGCGGTGACGCAGGCGCTGAACGACAATGAGCTGCTCGTCTGCGAGGCCGGTACAGGAACCGGCAAGTCGCTCGCATACCTCATTCCCGCGATCCTCTGGGCCGTGCGTAACGGTAGACGTCTCGTTGTCAGCACGAACACGAAGACGCTGCAGGAACAGCTCTTCTACAAGGACCTCCCGCTGCTGGAGAGAACGCTCGGCGTGGAGTTCCGGGCCGCGCTTCTCAAAGGGCGAGGGAACTACCTCTGTCTGAACCGGTGGCGATCCGGCGCTACGCCCGGCGCGTCCGTTACGTCCGAGCGCGAACGTGGTGTCGCGCTGCCCGTCGCAACGTGGCTGGACGAGACTACGAGCGGCGATATTTCGGAGAATACAGGGTTTTCAACCGCCGGCGGCCCCGGGCGGAGCCTGTGGTCCAGACTCTCGGCCGAGGGGCAGCCGTGCTCCCCCAATGCGTGTCCATACTACAACGAGTGCTACCTCATCAAAGTCCGGCGCGCGGCCCAACAGGCGCACGTCGTCGTGATCAACCACTCGCTGCTATTCAGCGACCTCGCGGCGGATCACGCGGTTCTGGGAGAGTTCAGCGATCTCATCATCGACGAGGCGCACAACCTTGAACGCGTCGCGACGGACTACCTCGGGTCAGCGCTGTCGTGGTGGGAAGTCCGCGACCTGCTGAACCGGCTCTACCACCGCGAGGCGGGTGAGAGTGGTCTGCTTGCCCGCGTGAACCGCGAGATCCCCAACAGCGCCATCCCGAGCGACAGGGCGAAGACGTTCCAGGTTCAGACAGCCCGCGCAACGGACGCCGTCGGTGCGGTTACCAAGGCGGCGCAGGCGTTCTTCGGGCACCTGAACGATACGCTTCCGCGACCGGACAAGATGGACAGATTCGCTCACAAGGAGCGGTTCACGTCGGAGAACCTGCCGTTCGACGATGCTCTCGACGAGCGAGACGGGCTCTGCGCGGCGGTTGAGGCACTCGGCGCGGAGGTATCGGCCCTCACCGAGTGGTTGCGCGAGCTGGATGCGGGGCAGCTTCCGTCGCGCGACGAATTCGTCGCGGATCTGGACAACCGGCTTGCCGAACTCGCGGGGCTTGTGACGCTCATCGTCGACATCACCGAGGCCGAACGGCAGGATTTCGTGTACTGGTACGAGATACCCCCCGATGAGGGCGCGCACTCGGTTCGTCTCTACGCGGCGCCGCTGAACGTGGGCGAGCAGCTTCGCGAGAAGTTCTTCCCGGATCTTCGCAGTTGCGTGATGACCAGCGCTACTCTCGCAGTCGCTGGGAAATTCAAGTACTTCCTCGATCGCATGGGGCTGACGGACACGTTGGCGGAACGCGTGCGCACGCTGGCGGTCGGTTCGCCGTTCGACTTCGACAAGCAAGTGCTGGTGGCTGTGCCCGCCTGGCTGCCGAGCCCCAAGCACAGGGGGTTCCAACCGGCCGTGACCGATCTCGTGCGCGACATAATCCTTCGCACACGGCGCGGCACGCTCGTGCTTTTCACGAGCTACCGCCAGCTCAACGATACCTACCGCGCTCTTCGCGACGAGATCACGAGCCACGGCATCCTGCTTCTCGCACAGGGCCAGGGCGGATCGCGGTCGAACATCGCGGAGACGTTCCGCAACGATCGAGGCAGCGTGCTGTTCGGCACGGAGAGCTTCTGGCAGGGCGTCGACGTGCCGGGCGATGCGCTTGAGCAGCTCGTAATAGTGCGGCTACCATTCGGCGTTCCGAGCGAGCCGCTTGTAATCGCCCAGGGCGAACAGCTCCGTGCGGAGGGGCGCGACCCGTTCCTGCACATGACGGTTCCCGAAGCGGCGATACGCTTCCGCCAGGGCTTCGGGAGGCTGATCCGATCGCAGTCCGACCATGGAGCGGTGCTCATCCTGGACACGCGGGTCGTTACGGAGCGGTTCGGGCGCGCATTTCTCGGGTCGCTGCCGACGGGGCACCGCGCCTACGATACGAAGAACGAGATGCTCGACGAACTTGTCGAGTGGTTCGAGTCGTCCGCCTGACGTCCCGATTCGCGCAAGGAATGCCTCATGCAGAACGCTTTCACCCACCGCGAGCTCTACTGCCCTGCTCATTTCGGAAATTCCTACGAGGCCATGTGGCAGCGGGAGATGCGCGAGGTCCTCGCCGAGGCGCGGCACTGGGGATTCACGCACTACGGCGACTGGTTCGACAACGCCGAACTCAAGGACCCGCGGAAGCTCACGAGCCATGACCGTTACTCCTTCAGCCCACTACTGCGGCGGCGGAAGATTGAGCACTTCCAGTCCGCGGCGAGCCTGGGATTCGGTCTCGATCTCGTATTGACGCCGAACCATGCGTATGTCGATCAGCAGCGCGACGATCTGCTTGCCGAGGCGGACGACGAGAAGATGTTCGGACAGCTCCTCTGCCCGAGCATACCGGAAGCCCGGGACATCATCATACAGAACCACACGGAACTGCTGGAGGATCTCGCCGAGGCGGGAGTCGAGGTGTCGTCGCTCTCGGCGTGCCCGTATGATTTCGGCGGGTGTTCGTGCGATCGATGCTCGCCGTGGATACTGGCGTTCGGCAAGCTCTTCGAGGACATCCACACCGCGGCGCGGGACATCTTCCCGAATATCGAGGCGCGGCTGATCGGATGGTGGTGGGAGCCCGAAGAGCACCGGCTTTTCAACGAGTGGGCCGACCGCGAGCACCCGGGCCTGTTCCGGTCGCTGGCCGGGTACATCCCGTACGACGATCTCGCACCGGGCGAGTCGGCGACGAATCCCAGCGGCTGCGAGTCGCACGCGTTCATCCACATCGGCTACGCGGACGCCCGCGTGCCGCACGATCTCTACGGTGGCTGGGGGCCGACCATCGCGCCCTCGCGTATCGCCGAGACACTCCGCGCACTCGGTGGCCGCGAGTATTCCGGATTCATGGCATACTCGGAGGGCGTATTCGACGACGTAAACAAGGCGCTCCTGGGTGGCATGTCGTCAGGCGCGTACGCAGCGTCCGACGATGTCCTGCGCGCGTACGCGGAGCCCTATTTCGGGGCTGCCGGGTCGGAAGCCGAAGCGTGGGCGGAGTGGCTGTCCGGCTGGGGCGAGCCGTTCGAGCGCGACATAGCCGCCGCGCGGACCCGGTTCGACGGTCTGTCGAAAGCCGCCGGTGGGTCATGGCGCCTCGACCAACTCGAGTCCAAGCTCCGTCTGTTCGAGGCACACCGGGCGGTGCTCGACGGGGACGCGTGGAATGAGAAACGTCTCGGCGCGGCTGAAACGTTCTTCGCCGAACGCGAGCACCTGAATCGGGAGGTGTGGGGACTCGGTATCACCCGTCACATACTCGATCCGGAGTGGAACACGAAATGCCCGAGTTGGTATCGGGAGTGGCGGGGAGCCTCCGGCGTACGCGGCACCTCAGAGGGTGGCAGCATTGATGAGGCTTGAACGCTCCAGCCCGTCGGCGTATGTTCGGAGCGGAGCACTACACGGAACGCCGGAGACGAGAATCCAGATTCGTTAGGGGATGTACCATGCAACCAATTCGCGTAGCCGTAACCGGTGGAGCCGGTCAGATCGCGTACAGCCTGCTCTTCCGCATCGCTTCCGGTGAGGTGTTCGGCGAAAATCGTCCCGTGCGCCTGCAGCTCCTGGAGATCACCCCCGCATTGAAGGCGCTTGAGGGTGTGGCGATGGAGCTTACGGATTGCGCGTACCCGCTGCTCGAAGGCGTGGACATGACCGACGATCCGAACGTGGCGTTCGACGGCGCGAACTGGGCGCTGCTCGTAGGTGCGAAGCCCCGTGGCAAGGGCATGGAGCGCGCCGACCTGCTTCAGGGGAACGGCACGATCTTCGTCGGGCAGGGGAAAGCTCTCCAGAAGGGCGCGGATGACATACGCACCCTCGTTGTGGGCAACCCGTGCAACACCAACTGCCTCATCGCGATGCATAACGCGCCGGATATCCCGCGCGAACGCTTCGGTGCCATGACGATGCTCGATCAGCGCCGGGGCATGGCGCAACTCGCGGCAAAGACGGGCGTTGGCGTCTCGGACGTGACCAACATGGCGATCTGGGGCAATCACAGCGCGACGCAGTTCCCGAACTTCGAGCACGCGAAGATCAACGGGACGCCCGCGGAGACGGTCGTGAACGACCGCGCGTGGCTGGAGGGCGAGTTCCTTGAGACCGTCCAGAAGCGCGGCGCGGCGATCATTGAGGCGCGCGGAGCATCCTCGGCCGCGTCGGCCGCAAACGCGGCGATCTATCACGTGAAGAGCATGCTGCAGCCGACGCCCGCGGGTGACTGGTTCAGCGCCGCGGTGTGCTCCGACGGCAGCTACGGCGTCGAAGAGGGGCTCATCAGCAGCTTCCCGGTGGTCCGTCGCGCATCGGGCTGGAGTATAGTGCAGGACCTGCCCATCAGCGACTACGCGCGTGGCAAGATCGATGCGTCGGTCGATGAGCTGAAGCAGGAACGGGAGATGGTCAAGGATATGCTCCCGGATCGCGCGTAGGGCGCAACGGGCGTCGGAGGATACGCATGCGCACATCTCTCATGAGCGACTGGGTGGAACGCCGCCTGCGGACGGCGCCGGGATTGTCATGTACGGCGACGGACCCGGCGGATTTCGGGACGTGGCAGAAGGCGTTCCGCAAGAGGATTCTGAAGGCTCTCGGACCGTTCCCGGAGGCCGTGCCGCTCAACGTCGAGGTGCTCGAGCGGGTTGACTGTGGGACGTATACCCGCGAGAAAATCGTGTTCGACAGCGAGCCGGATATGTCTGTTCCCGCCTGGGTGCTCGTTCCCAAGGGGCCGGCCCGACGCCGGTATCCCGCGCTCATCTGCGCCCACGGGCATGGTGTCGGAAAGAACCCGCTCGTCGGTCTCGACCCGGACGGCACTTCGCCGCACGAGGACTACCAGCACCAGTACGCGGTCCAGTTCGCCGAGCGTGGATATGTCTGCATCGCTCCCGACTGGCGTGGCTTCGGGGAACGAAAAGAGCACGAGGAGTACACGAGGACCCATCGTGACTCGTGCAACGTCGCTCACCTCGCGGCGGGGTATTTTGGGTACAGCCTGCTCGCGCTTCAGATACACGACGGCATGCGGTGCGTGGACTATCTGCGCGAGCGTCCCGAGGTGAACGGCAACCGCATCGGGTGTCTGGGCGTTTCGTTTGGTGGGACGATGACGACGTACCTCACCGCGCTGGATCGCCGTGTGAAGGTTGGCGCGATCTGCTGTTACCTGAGCACGATCGCCAACGGGCTGCGCCGCGCGAATTTCTGTGGGGCCCAGTACATGCCCGAACTTGCCGCGAACGGCGACATTCCGGACGTAGCGCTCCTCGCGGCGCCGAAGCCGCTTCTGGCCGAGGTGGGCAAGCAGGATACATGCTTCGAGTACGACGACGCCATGAAGGCGGTCGAGCACGTTCGGCGCGGGTACGATGCGGCAGGCGTCGGCGAGCGATTCGATGTTGACGCGTTCGACGGCGTTCACGAGTTCAGTGGCAGAAAGGCGTTCGACTGGTTCGGCCGCTGGCTGTGACGACGCCTGTCCACGCGGACCGGCACGGAGCCGGAGTGGAGACGCAGGACCAATTCAGATGGAACAGCCGTACGCATATGCCGACGGGCCGATTGCCAACAATACGATGGCGTACACGCTGATCGAGACGGTGTCCGGTGCCACCGGCGAAGTGACTCTGCGCGAGGTCGCGTTGTCGACCGGTAAGCACTACGAGCTACGAGTGAACGGCATCTACGTCATGGCGACGTACTGTCAGGAGTCGGAGACGGCGCTGGCGGTCGAGGCGTTGCGCCTTCTCGGCCGACGAGAGGGTGCGCGGGTGCTTGTGGGCGGGCTCGGAATGGGCATCACTTTGCGCGAGGCGCTCGCCCCGGGCTGGGTCGACGAAGTCGTCGTAGTGGAGATCGAGTCCTGCGTAGTCGATTGGTGTCGCGAGTACTTCGGGCCCTACAACCGCAACGCCCTGCTCGATCCGAGGGCTCGCATAGTGTGTCGGGACATTGGCGAGTACGTAATGGCCGGCCACGACCGGTTTGACGCTATACTGCTGGATATGGACAACGGACCCGACAACCTCATCTACTCCGACAACTCCCGCCTGTACGACGATGATGGACTCGATCGATGGATGAAAATGCTCCGCCCCGGCGGCGTGCTCGCGCTTTGGGCGGCTCGAACCGATGAATCGTTCGAGCGGAATATCCGGGCAAGGTCCGAGCAGGTCGAGGTCCACGAGATCAACACGAGCGTATCCCTCCAGACGGAGTCGCCGGACATCGTCTATTGCGCCAGGATGGGTTCGCCGACGCCTGATTCCGGCTCTGCCGGTGGCCCACGGAGCGTAAATGGCTGACAGTGCCGATGGAGGCGTAGCGGGCCAGATCCGTGAGTTCCTCAAGGAATCGTCGGTCTACGGTATTGGTCTGGCAGTGAGCAAGGCTGCCAGCTTCATCATCCTGCCGCTCGTCACCGCGAAGCTCACCGCCGCCGATCTCGGTGTGCTGACGTTGCTTCAGGTGATGGGCGCTGTCGTGATGATCGTGCTGAACTCCGGCGTGCAGCAGGCGATCAACCGCAACTACTACGACGAAAACACCGCGGAGCACAGAGCGGCCGTGGTTGGCACCGGGCTCCTCTGGCGGCTGGCGCTTACCGTGGTAGTCGTGGGTGTGTTGGCGCTTTCGGCTCCTCTTTCGACGCGGCTCATGCTGGGCGAATCCTCGCGAACATACGTCGTCTACTTCCTGTTCTCCATCGCCAACATCGCTGTGATGAGCCCGCAGGGCATAGCCTACACGCTGTATCGCGTCAGGCGCCAGCCGGTGCTCAATATGAGCTTCTCCATCGCCGGCGTTGTCGTGTCGACCGCGCTGGTAGCGCTCCTGCTCTGGGCTATACCCCGCGGAATCCGGGGTGTACTGGAGGCGTCGCTTCTGGCCAACGCCGTCATCACGATCGCGATGTTGCCCGACCTGTTGCGGTCGGCGCGGTTGCGGTTTCGCATGGATGTGTTCCGCGGCATCGTATCGTATGGACTGCCGTTCCTGCCGCACCATCTCGCAGGCTATCTGCTTTTCGGAGCAGACCGGTACTTTATTGAGTACTATCATGGGCTCACCGAAGTGGGTCTTTACTCATACGCATACCGTGTGGCGATGATTCTGACACTCGTGCTCGAGGGTGCGAGCATGGCGTGGACGCCGTTTCTGTTCTCGATTCAGGCGCGGGCCGATGCGTTGAGAATCCATGCGCTGAGTGCGCGGTACGTGATCGCTACCATCATCGGCGCCGCCGCGTTCGTCGTGGTGTTCGGAACCGAACTCGTTCGCCTGCTCGCGTTTCGCGGCCCGGAGTACTGGTCCGCGGCAAGCCTCGTCCCATTCATCGTCGGGGGATACGTGTTCTTCGGCATGTATCAGGTATTCTCCGCCGCGGTGGGTATACCGAAGAAGACTCGATTGCTGCCGCTGTTCTCCGGAACGGGACTGGTGGCGAATCTGGTGCTCAACTGGGTGCTGGTGCCGCGCTATGGCAGCCAGGGAGCGGCGATCGCCACCGTCATCTCCTACGCATGCATGGGGATCCTGGCGGCGGTCATGTCCCATCGGGTGTATCCTGTGCCGTATGAGTGGCGACGAATCGTGGTACTCGTTCTGGTTGGCGTAGCAGTGACAATAGCGGGTTCGCTCATTTCTGTCGAGCCGCTGGTCCCACGGGTGGCGATCAAGCTGCTGGTGCTTGCCGGATATCCGGGGCTGCTCTACGTATTCGGGTTCTTCAACGAGCGCGAACGACAGGCGATCGCCGGGGTCCTGAGTCGCGTCCGCCGGGACAAAGACTGATACAGGACCCACACGGTCCACGCTGGATTACGAGGCTACGATGACTACGACAGACGTGAGCGGCGCAGCCGGTCGGCCCGCCGAGTTCACCGCCACCGCCATTGTGCTCGGCATCGTCATCGGCGTTGTCATGACGGCGGCGAACGTCTACCTCGGCCTCTACGCGGGCATGACGGTTTCCGCGTCGATCCCCGCGGCTGTCATCGCCATGGGCGTGTTTCGGATGCTGCGCCGGAGCAGCGTGCTGGAGTCCAACATCGTTCAGACGATGGCGAGCGCGGGAGAATCGCTCGCGGCCGGTGTGATATTCACGATCCCGGCGCTCGTGCTGGTCGGGGTCTGGAACGAATTCCGATTCTGGCCGACGACGCTCATGGCCGTCTGCGGCGGACTCCTCGGCGTTATGTTCATGATCCCGCTCCGCCGGGCTCTCATCATCGACGACAAGGAGCTGACGTTCCCTGAGGGCGTGGCATGCGCGGCGGTGCTTGAGGAGGGTTCCGCGGGCGGGTCGGGATTGCGCGACATACTGGCTGGGCTGGGGCTCGGCGGTCTGTTCAAGTTCGCGGGAACGGGGCTCGGCCTCATCTCCGGTAGCGTCGAGTGGGCGACGAAGATTGGTGGTCGTGCGCTTTTCCTCGGTACCGACATATCGCCCGCTCTGCTGGCCGTTGGATACATCGTGCGGTTGGAGATCGCCGCGCTGGTCTTCATCGGCGGCGCAATCGGGTGGCTGGTAGGTATTCCGCTGCTTGGGAGTCCGGGCGAACTCGCGCAGCAGGGCGCTCTCGACACGGCATGGGAGCTGTGGACGAGCAAGATCCGGTATCTCGGCGTCGGCGCGATGGTGGTTGGCGGCGTCTGGTCGATCTTCACTGTGCGCCGTGGAATCGCGTCCGGTCTGAGCGGCCTGCGCGGCTCCTACGCCGGCGAGAGCACCACCGCACCGGAGCGCACTGACCGGAACATGGGGATCGCGCCGATCGCAGCGGTGCTTGGAATCTCCACGCTGGCGATGTTCGGCCTCTACGAATACCTCCTCGGCAGCATCGGGATATCGTTGCTGGCGACCGTCGTCATGTTCATCGCGTCGTTCTTCATCGTGGCCGTTGCGAGCTACATCTGCGGCCTCGTGGGGAGTTCCAACAGCCCGGTCAGCGGCATGACGATCTCCGCGCTGCTGGGCACGGCGGCGTTCCTGCTCGTGATGGGATTTCGCGGCGATTCGGCAATCGTCGCAACTCTGGGCGTCGCCGCGGTAGTGTGTTGCGCCGCATGCACGTCCGGAGATGTCTCGCAGGACCTGAAGACCGGTTACCTCGTGGGTGCTTCTCCGCGATTCCAGCAGTACGCACAGATCATCGGCGTCATGATCCCGGCTCTGGTGATCGCGCCGGTGCTCACGCTGCTTCACGCGTCGTACGGCATCGGCACCGGGCTCAAGGCACCGCAGGCAACGTTGTTCGCCAGCATCACGAATGGGCTGTTCGGCGACGCGGACCTCCCGTACGACATGGTCTGGATCGGCGCAGTTCTCGGCGTGGTCATCGTCGCGCTGGACGAGCTGCTCCGCCGACGGGGCGCTGGCTTCCGGCTGCATCTCATGCCGCTTGCCGTGGGAATCTATCTGCCGATCACGCTTGCCGTGCCGATACTGCTCGGCGGGATCGTTCGCACGCTCGTCGATCGGCACCGACGCGATGACGCTGACGCCGACATGGTTCGGTCCGAGGGCAATGATCGAGGAATCCTCATCAGTTCGGGGCTCATTGCGGGCGAGGCGATCATCGGTGTGCTGCTCGCCGTCGTCATCTACCTGCGGTATGATTGGACACTGGGCGTGAGTGCCCACCTGGCGGAGATTGTTGGCATCGCCGCGCTTGCCGCGCTCACGGTGTATCTACTGAGGGCGGGACGGCGCTGACGATCACTCGCCTACGTTGAGCGGATCGGCGGCGAAGCGGGCGAACTGCTCCCGGCGCGTGCCACTGCCGGGCAGGTCGGACTCCAGGAACCCGTCGTTGTGGCCGCCCGGCTTCCCGATGAGACGCTTCGCGCCGTTGGCCGCGTCATACAGCCGGCGTCCGTGCTTGATCGGCACGATTTCGTCGGCTTCCCCATGGATGATGAGCACCGGGCAGTCCACGTGCTCGATGTACTGAAGCGCCGCGTATCGGAAACGCGCTAGCGCGGACGGCAGGAGCGGGTATAAGTGCCGCGCCATGTCGGGTACCGACGTGAACGTCGATTCGAGTATGAGCGCGCGCGGCGAACGTTCGCGGGCCAGGTGCGATGCTACTGCGCCGCCCAGTGAGCGTCCGAAGACGACGATCTCCTCGGGCGGTATGTCACGCTCGGAGACGAGATGGTCCCACGCTGCGGCGGCGTCCACGTACGTTCCGGCCTCGCCGGGACTGCCCTCGCTTTCCCCGTACCCCCGATAGTCGAACGCGAGAGCGTTCATGCCGAGACTGTGGAGGGCGGCCAGCAGAGGCACGCGGTGAGAGAGATTGCCTGCGTTCCCGTGGCAGAAGAGCACGGTAGTCGTCGCGCCCGGCGAGGGCACCCACCATCCGTGAACGCCCACGCCGTCGGAAGTGCGCAGACGGACGTTCTCGTACTCCAGGCCATACTCCGCCGGCGTGATGGTAAGTTGCCGGTGCGGAATGTACAGGAGCCGCGACTGAGCGAAATAGAACAGCGCGAGCAGCACGAGATAGACCGCTCCCGCCGCTAGTACGATCCCGCCAACTACACGTAACGCCGTCACGGTCTCTACGCGCTTCCCAGGTGGCGCCGCATCCACGGTATCGCTTCGACGCCGTTCCACTTGTGCGGTCCGTCGAACACATCGTGGGCGATGTCATCCTCGACGCCCAACAGCCTGTACGCAGCGCGTGCGGTCTCCACCTGCGGGTAGACGTTGTCGAGTCCGCTCTCTCCGTTGAGCGGGTCCTTGTCGCCGGTCTCTACGAGGAGCGGACGCGGTGCGATGAGCGCCGCGATATCGCCCATGTCGACGTGTTCGTACAGATGCGGCACGTAGTTGCAGGAGCAGTTCCCGTGCTGGTCGAGGAGCGATTCCTTGTAGCCGTAGAGGTAGCCGCTCACGACCGCGCACCGGATACGTTCGTCGAGGGCCGACGCCCAGAGGGTCTGCAGGCCACCGCCGGAGAGGCCCGCACATCCCACACGGTCGCTCATGGCGTCGTCACGCGTCTCGATGTAGTCGATGAGGCGGTGCAGGTCCCACGCCCACATACCCGTGACCGTCTGGCCGAGTGGGTAGGCCATGTTGTTGATCGATTGGCACGACGAGCCGAGGATGCTTCCCTGCTTGGCCGACGCTTCCTGGCGTTCTCCGAATCCGCGCGCATCGGGGGCGAAGACAATGAACCCGGCGCGGACAAACTGCACGCCATAGTCATAGTTGTGTTCGTCGATTGTGTTCGCGACGTCATCGTCGACGCGTTCATTCACGACGGCGTACTTGCCTCCGCTCGAATGCCCGTGCGGAGTCATCACCGCCGGGAATGGACCCGGCCCCTCCGGGATCAGGACGTACAGAGTCGCGATGACGTCGGGCTCGGTCTGGATCTCCACACGCTGGCGGCGGTATCCCTCGAACTGCAGCTCTTCGGTGATGACGGGCGAGAGTGGTGCGCGCACCATCGTGTCGTAGCCGGTAAGCTCGCGGAGTTTCCCGGAGAGCTGGTGGCGCCAGTGAATCCACGACATCTCGTCGGTGGCGTCGAAAGCCAGCTTGCGGGCAACGGACGCGAAGCGTCGGCGGAGGTGCGGCTGAACCTGGTATTTCGTGAGTTCGACCATGGTATCGACTCCATGCGGTACGGACGTGTCCGATGCGGTGGAACGGGCGTCGTAATCGGGTACGCGCGGATGCAGGGAGAAGATACGAGTGTCGCGCGGAGCGGTCGAATGGGTCGGAGAAGATTCAGTATGGTGACGGGAGGGAGATATGCCCGAGGCCCGGGCCGTACATAAAGGTGGAGAGGCTCCGCCGGGCCTTCCAGCAGTGCCTCTCCATGACTGCACAGTCCGCCGGTATGACTGTGCAATCAATCACGGAGTGGAATATAGCACGGAGAGCGAAGATGGCAAGGTCCGTACGCGAAAAGACAAAGGTTGTTGATCATGTCACTACTATTTGATCTATGACGGTTGTTACACTCGGCTTGTGTGGCGAAATCGCCGTAGGCGCGCCCACTAGGCGGTCGCGACGTGGAGGTGAATGGTCGCAGGTGTCCCTCAACGGACGGGCTCAGCTCGCCTTCGCCGCGTATCCGCGCCAGCCTCGCGACCCCTGGTCACGTTATCTGGATAACCTCCCGAAGCTTCGCCATGTAGTACGTGAAATTGTCCCAGGAGATGTCCGGCGGGCACGAGTGGTCCACCATCGGAATGTAGCCGCCGCCGGCAACAAGCGCCGGGACCTTCGCCAGTTCCCGATCGATCGCGTCGCGTCCCTCTATGATGGCCCGCTTGTCGATGCCTCCGAACATCACCAGATCGTGACCGTATTCGGCCTTGATCGGACCCGGCTCCATGTTCGCGGCGATCTCGAATGGCCAGAGACCGTTCAGACCGGCGTCGAGCCAGTGCGGGATCAGAGAATGGACGTCGCCGTCCGAGTCGACGAAGATGAACTCCACGCCGCGCGATCGCAGGTAGTCCGCGACCCGGCGGTACCTCGGTACCATGTACTTGCTGAAGAGGCTCGGGCTGAGGAGCGGCCCTGTCTTCATCCCCATGTCTTCCCAGAACGAGAAGTAGTCGATGTCCGTGTCGTCGAGGATACGCGACGTCACGCGGATCATGTTGTCCGCGATGTCGTCCATCATCTCCTCGACGAGCGCCGGGTCGTCGTAGAATGCATAGGACAGATTCTCCAGCCCCATCATATTCCGCAGCGGACCGAAAAAGCCTCCCCAGCGGTCGGCAAACAGCAGGAGCGGGTCCGTTCTGTCCTTCCACCGCCTGCAACGTTCGTCCCAGTCGGCCGGCATACGGTCCTCCGCCGGTCCCGAAAGGCGAGGCTTCAGGAGCCTCCGATAGTCGTCGCGGTTCTTCACGGGGAAGTCGATGAAGTGTGGCATGGACTGATCCGTATCGTCCACGTACACCTCCATCACGATGCCCTCGTGATTCCGCATGACACGCTTCGTCTCGCCTTCCTCCAGCGTCTCGAGCGGGAACTGCGGCCACGGCCCGTAGTAGACGCCGACACCGGTGGTCTCGTCGGCACCGAAATGCTCGCTCAGGCCGGTGTTCTCTGGGAAACCTTCGGCGTGCCAGCGACGCATGGTCTGTGACCATCCACCGGTGGCCCACCACGGAGTCCGATCGACGGGTTCATGGCGCAGGACTTTCAGGAAGCGTTCGCGGTGGGTCATGTGGCTCTCCCGTCGTTGGTCGGCGCTGAGTCGTCTGTGTGCGTCGCGTATCGCCCTGGGTTACGGTGCGACGAAACTCCACGTGGCGCTTCGTGAGTTGGACCTCAACGGATCCACTGTAGTCGTTACGAGATACCAGAAATACTGGGTTCCGCTCGAAAGCGCCACACCGTCGTACGTCACCGACGTCGACAGGGAGGCCACGTGGTCGTTCCACACCTGCACGGTGAATGTGGGATCGGTCCCTACTACGATGCGGTACCCCTCGGCCTGCGACACCGGCTGCCAGCTCAGTGTCGGGGTGAGCGATAGGGCCGTTCCGCTATTCGTCGGAGTGATGAGCGTCGGCGGCGGAAGCGCGATATCGCTGACGTCGGTGCTCTGGCTCGGCGGCGACTGCAGGCCACCCTTATCCCGCGCCACGACCTTGTAGAAGTATCGCGTCTCGACCGAAACCGCGTCATCGATGTAGATGGTAGTCCCGGTCTGGATGACCGCGTACGGGCTGCCTGACGTCGAAACGGGCGCCTGCGTGTCGCGGTAGAGGAGATACTCCGCGAAATCGCCTTCGCTGTTCGGTGACCACGTTGTAGTGATTGATGCGGGCACGGCGATGTTCTGCGCCACTGCGTGGACGTTCGCCGGTGCAGCCGGAGGACTCAGGTTGGCGGGGATGGCAAGCTCGGGGAGCGTTGGCGTGCTCTCGTTCTCCGCGTTATCGAACGCTGTCAGCTTGTAATAGTACTGAATCGTGTAGTCGAGGCTTCGGTCGGTGTAGGACACGGTATCGGGATGGAGCGCTGCGATGAGAGTGTAGGCTGCCGCCGGGTCGCCTTCGGTGCGATAGAGCCGGTACCCGGCGAGGTCGCCTTCGCGATTGGCGAGCCATGCAAGGGTATTCTCGCCATCGCCGCCGCCGCTGCGACGGAATCCCTCCGGCGTGAGGGGAGGCGTCGTATCCGGACCGGTGGAGCCGCACGCCGGCACCATGGCGGCTGTGCCCGCCAGGGAGACCAACAGGAGGAATCGCCTCAACATCGTTCGCGCACCCTCCGACCGCTTCCCGCGCAGCGCGAGCGGTCCGGTTGTCTCAGGAGACGGCTCCATATGACATGGATCAACCGAAAGAAGAACGGCGGACGCAACCCTTGCTACGTCCGCCGTTTCGTTGCTGCCGTTGCTGCTATGGCTTACTCCGTCGGCAGGCCGAGGTCCTCACGCAGCTCGTTTGCCTTGAACTGCGCTCGCTGTCGCCAACGGGGATCACGAGCGGCTTTCACATATTCGTCTATAGCGTCGCGCTTGCGTCCAAGGCATTCCAGGGCTTCGGCGCGTACGGCGTGAGCGCTCGCGTTGGTCGGCTGACGCGCTATGGCTCGCGATGCCGCGGCCTCCGCCTTCGTGCACTGGCCGAGCTGCATATACGTTTCCGCGAGCTTGAACGGCACTTTGGGGTTGCGGCGGTCAAGCTCTTCGGCTCGCTCAAGGCTCGTGCGCGCCTCGGCGTACCGGCCGAGCTCGTAGAGTGTATTGCCAAGGGTGACGAACGCCGGGAAGAGGCTCGGATCCAGTTCCGTGGCCTGCTTCAGGTGATCGACCGCCTGTTGGCGCAATCGCCTTGCCTGTCCGTTGTTCCCGCTTCGCTGAGCGGCCTTCGCCTGGTTGGCTTCCGTGCGCCCAATCCCGTTCAGGGCGGCGGCTCGCTCGCCATCCTGAATGGCCAGGTCGAGCGCGGCCTCAAAGAAGGCCTTGGCCGCGCCTGTGTTGCGCTTTCGCTCCTGGACCATCGCGGATATGTACTGGGGGCGGTAGACATTGGGTGCGAGGTGCGCTGCGTGTGCCGCATGCTGCTCGGCGACATCGTAGTTCCGCTGACGGATCTCTCGGACTGCCTTGTTCGTGAACTGGAGTGCGACGTTGTGGAGCCCCTGCCGCGCCGCAAGCACGTACTGGGTCGAATCAGGTATGTCCGCGATGATGGCGTCATACTCGTGCTCGGCGTCCATCAGCTCGCCTCGCGTAAGGTATTCCCTGGCGACGGCAAGTCGAGCCGGCCCGAATCCGGGCGCAATCTCGATGGATCGGCGGAGCATCGCGACGGCGCTGTCGCCGTTGTCCAGCCCCTGGTAGCTCAGGCCGAGGTTGTAGAACGTCGTCGGGTCGCCGTCATACACAACGAGTGCGCGTCGGTAGGCCGACACGGCATCGCGGTATTTCCTCTGGCGGAAGTACGTTCGGCCCTCATCGATCGCTGCGTTCAAGGCCTCCGCCTGCTCTGCGGTTAGCCCGAGTTCGTTCGTTTCCTGAGCCGATGTCGGGAGGACCCCGGCGGTTCCGGTCAGGATTGCCGCGATGCAGACGGGGATCAACGTCGAAGTGGTGAATCGCATCGATATAGCTCCGTTTGGCTGTCCTGCGATACTGGCCGCATACGCGGGTGCGCGCGTAGTAGGGTTCGTCGAATGTGCTGAACCTACTACGCCACGCCCTCGCGAAGGGTTCCCCAGACCGTTCCTCGTCTGGAGGGCCCTTCGCAAGGGCGAGCTTCAGGTCTACACGGATAACATGCGGACCGGCTATTCCCGTTTCTCCCGGCGAGCGGGATCAGCTACGAAGCCGGAAGCCGATCTTCTGGTTGACCAACACCCTCACGGGGCGATCATTCTGTCTCGCAGGAGTGAACACCATCTTCATGGCCGCGGCCTTGGCGGCTTCGTGGAATACCGGCGGTCCACTCAGAACGCGAACACTCTCGACCTTGCCGTCGGTTCCGACGACCATCTGAACGTAGACGTTGCCTTCCATGCCCGCCTGACGGGCGATCTCTGGATATACAGGCACAGCCTGGGTGGAGAGCACAGGCGTCTCCTCCACCATCCAGAATTCCATCACCGGCTCTTCGGCGTACGCACCCTCGTCGACGAGTTTATCCGGTACGGCGACGGACGCTTGCTCGTAGAGTTCGGTGTCCTCGATGGTCAGGTCTTCGATCTCGGCCTCGTCCTCTGCCTCGATGGGCACCTGCGGACGAGCCGGGGCAGCCTGTTCCTGCTCCTGGGCTGTCGGCGGTATCTCTACGATTTCGATGTTCTCCACTTCACGCTTCTCGAACGTGCGCGTCCGCTCAAGCCGGGGGTCCGCCCAATAGAACCCCATCACTATGAAAGCGGATACGACTAACGAGCCAAGCAGAGCGGGGCGGGACATCGCCTTGACGATGTCTTTCCGCGGTTCTGCAGCGCCAGCCATGCGTAGACTCCTTTCGGCGAACCGGTCCTACTCTTGCCCGGGCAGCTCGCCCTTGGCTGAGAAGGCGATTCGCAGGGCGTTCGCCCTGCGTAACTCCTCGATCACCTCGGAGACTCTGCCGTATCGCGTATCCTGATCGCTCTTGATCAGGACGATTGTCTGAGGATTGCTCTGGATTCGTCGCAACACAGTCGGAGCGACGCCCTCGAGATTCACCAGTGCGCTATCGATCTGGATGATTCCCCGCGGCGATATCCAGAGGTTCATGATGTTTCGACGGTTCTTCAGCGGGTCGATCGATTCGGCAAGTGGAATCTCCGGCGGGTGCTCTGGACGGAACTCCACGAACACCGTCGTGACAATGAAGAATATCAGCAGGAGGAACGCGATATCCGCCATCGACGACGTTGGGATGGCCGTTTCGACCTCCTGTGTCGCGTCAAATGATATGTGCGCCATTCTCTAGGCTCCTTCAGACCGCAACGCCTGATGTACGTGCCGCGGCTTGACCGGCGTACCGCGCTGCTACGGTCCGCCGGATCGTTGCGATCCAAATGGTTGCGCGATGGAAATCTTCGACCAACCGTGTTCTCTTCCTGCCAGACGAAGCTCGTCCAGCACGTCGACGAACGTCTTGTAGTCCGACTGTTCCTCGGCCAGAATGGAGACCACGAGGTTCGGATTGGCTCGTATGCGGTTGTCGATCTGCGTCCGGAGTTCACGGATGGTGACCGAAAGATAGTCAGCGTCCAACGCCTTGAGCGCGATCTGGCCCTGCGCGTTTATCCACACGCTCGCGATGTTCTCCTTCGGGATCGGCAGAGGATCGCCCGGTGGCGGCAACGTCATTCCAATGCCCTTGTCCTGATTCATCGAGGTGGTCACGATGAAGAAGACCAGCAGCAGGAACGCGATGTCCGCCATCGAGGACGTCGGAATCTCCGTCGATGCCTGAGGCGCGTCTTTACTCAGAAGCATGGTCGTCGGCCTCTCGCGTTATTATGCAGCTTTCTGCTCGTCGAGTCCCTGCTCTATGAGGAGATCCACGAGTTTCGTCGAAGTCTCCTCCATATCGATGATGATGCGGTTGATCCGGGAGATCAGGAAGTTGTGGAAGGTCTGCACGATGATGGCGATTACGAGACCCGTGGCAGTGGTGATAAGCGCCTGCGAGATACCGTTCGCCACGATGCTCGGCTTGACGTCGCCCGCTTCCGCGATCGACTTGAACGCCAGCACCATGCCCCACACCGTTCCGAGGAATCCCATCATCGGGGCTATCGTCGTCACCGATGCCAGAACGACCATACCGCGCTGAAGGAAGCTGCCCTCGACGGCACCGGCGGACGTGATGGCCTTCTCGACGTGGTCGACGCCCTGATTCACACGGAGCAACCCTTCGCGGATCACAGCCGCAACCGGTCCGCGGGTTATCCCGCACACCTCCACGGCTTTGTCGGCGCTACCTGGGCGAATGCCTGTCGCGATCTGATCGAAGAACTTGTCCGCGTCGATCTTCGCCCAGGTGAGGGTCCATAGACGCTCAAGGGCGAACGCGATGCCGAGGATGAGGGAGAGCCCCAGCGGCCACATGAAGATGCCACCATCGGACCAGAGCTGCTGTACGCTCAGGGCAGTGCGCACCTTGATCACGTCCGTCGCCTTGGCGTCGGCAACGATCTCGCTGCTTGCCCCGATCGTTACGGCGGCGGTAGCTGTCAGCGGACTTGCCGCGGTGTTGTTCTTGAAGATGACGTCCCACTTGATCTTCTGCGTTCCCGCGATGCCGGTCTCGCCTTCCGGCGTGACGAAACTCAGTCGCCCGCGCGGAGCGTTGGTAGACTGCAACGCGAAGTTGCCCTCGCCCGTGTTGTCAATGTAGAGGCGCTTGATCAGGACGTCGTCGCTGTTCTCGATATTGAGGTCTTCAGCAAGATTCAGCGCCACCGCGACGATTGCGCGTCCGGACGCATCAGGCATGTCGACCTGGACGGTGGCCACGATCGTGACCGGGGCGCCCTTCTCGAAGCTGGACGTTTCCTGCCCATTCTGGTTCAGCTCAAGCGAAACGGCCAACGGCTCGGCCGTTTCCTCTTCCATCGCAGTCTGAGCTACGGCGCCAGCGGCAAGCCACGCTCCCGCGGCGGCAAGTGCTACAAACCAACGACAACGCATAGACGGTTACCTCCTGCTTCTGTGCGTCACCGGCGGTGTTCGCCGGCTTTCACGAACCTTGCCAAATGAGACCGCCACAAAGCGGCTCTCAGTCGATTCCATACCTACGCCCATCTGCCGGACTGATCGTCTCGGACTGACGGGCGAGGTGCCTTGTTACGTGCTACTCTGGAAGCACTTCGTTCTGTTTCTCGCGTCCAGGGATAGTGCATCGGTGGAGCCGCGAGACTGGGCGCCCGAAGAACTTCGCCTGGTTGATCTCTTCTTCCGACAGCGGCGGCTCAAGTGCGTCGTGCCGATCCATCGCAGTGCGTTTCCAGTCAGGGTCGTTCGTCCGCACTGCCCTGTCGAGATAGCCGAGAGCGCGGGTCGTGTCCGCCTCGGAGGTACCCGGTCTTGTGTAGTAGATGCCACCGAGATAGAGCAGGCGGGCGTGATCCGGGTGCGCTCGGAGCTGGTCGCGGAGAAGATCGCCGCCCTCGCGCCACCGGCGCAGGGCAAACAGTTCGTCGATGAGCTGCGAGGCGCGCTCCGGGTTGTCCGGCTCGCGTTCCACGAGGACGCCAAGCGCGGCGAGCACGACGTCGCTCCGGCCCATTCGCCGCGATATCCGCAAGACGGCGTCCCACATCGTAACGTCGCTCGGGTTGGCATCGGCGAAGCGCTGATAGATAGCCAGAGCCTGCTCATCGTTGCCGAATTTCTCTTCCTCGTCCGCAAGCTGCGTGCAGATCGCGCCGAGCGTGTCGGCAGCGCAGGCCGAGCGCAACGTCGACAGCAGCGCTTCCGGATCGTCGACGCAGCCGGATTCGACCATGGCCTGAGCGATCTCGCCGTTCTCCGGTGCCAACTGCTGGAGGTAGCTGTAGGTCTCGCAGGCTCGTTCCGAAAGACCCTCGGCGGCCATCATGTCCGCGGCGGCCTTCGTCCACTGGAGGCTGACTTCCGCATCTTCCTGATGTCGAGCGGCGATGAGCAGCTCACTAATCGCGTCGTCGTACTGCCCGTTGTCGTGGTAGTAGCTGTAGAGCCAGAAATGAACGCGAGAGTTCGTCGTGTCGAGTTGTCCGGACTCGTAATAGTGTGCGAACGCGCTGTCCGTCATTTCCCACTGGTCGAGGTACTGAGCGTAGATGCGTTCGACTTCCGCCTTGAGCGTGTCACGGCAATGGCCCAGCGCTTTCTGGAACTGCGTCATGGCATCGTCGCGAAGATCGCTGCGGGCGTAGTTGTAGGCGAAGCTGTAATGGGACCGACATCTTCGCTCGGAGACAACACGGAGAGAGTCGAGGACGCGCTGGCTGACAGCTTCCGTCACACTATTGGGTGAGGATGCGGTATCGGGCGGTGGGCAGCCCATGAGCGCGGTCGCGGCGAAGGTACCGATCAGCAGGCTGCAGATTCGAAGCCCAGCCTTCCGGTTATAGAACATCGACACTCCCTCTCTGCGTCGGGTGTGGGTTGTGGGGAAGACCCCGTACGCACGGCATGCGTACCGCAGTTACGAGACATTGAATAATAACTCGACTCGCCCGCGTTCGCAATGCAGAGACGCCCCTGCTTGGGTCGCCACTACCAACCATACGCGATGCCGACCGACCATGTTGTGAAGACAGCAAAGAACGAGACGCTACCCGTCACGCTCAACGGCCCCTGACTCAGCACGAGATGGGGGCTTGCGTAGGGGCGGAGAGTGAGGTCGGTATCGCTGGAACCGTATCCATAGTACAAATCGATGTCGGTTGGCCGCAACCCTACGCGGTCCGTCTCGACCATCGCGCCGCCCGAGATCCCGAACGCGATTCCAGGACAGTGAAAGCCTATCGTTGGCGACGGAGCAACGAGCGATGTGTACACGCTCGCGCCGATGCCAACCGCGCCAACAGATTCGTAGACATAGGAGATGGACGGGTCTACAGCATTTCCGTCCTCGTCGCGATAGTAGCCGTTGCGCGCCTCGGCGGGTGGTACGCGCACATCGCCCGACTGCACCATGAACAACTCGCCGCCCCAGGCGAATCGGTCACGGTAGTTGCCGTACGAGCCGGTGACGCCCAGCCCCACTGCGTCGACGTGACGCATGCCGACCAGCGCGATTCCGAGGTGGAAGCGCCTGAGCCGATTCGGGTCCGAGTGTTCCTCGTCGCCGTATGGCAGCGCGTCGTCGAACCGCGCCTGGGAAGTGGGCAGCGGCTCTGCCTCTGCTCGTGCCGGCGTGCTCACCCCGGTCAGCAACAGTACAGTCAACGCCGGCCCCATCGCCGCGCCTGCTATGTTGTGCATGCATGACCCTCCACGATTCTGCGTGAGTGAGAACGAATGTACGCTCGTGATTCGTGTACGGTCTCAACCCCGACCAGCCGGCTTCATGTTCCGCCGGAGATAGGTCGCACATTCTCTCTCCTGCATCACGACACCACGGGAAGCTGCGTAACTACCGTTCGAGCGTGGTGTTGCCGATGCTTCACGCGGGCGAGGGGCTTCCTCTCGCGGGTGTTCATCGCCGTGCCATGGGCATTTCCCATCAACATCTAACCTATTGGCGCCCCCAAACGCTTGACATCGAGAATTTGCAGTCTTAAGCTTGCAAGTGACATTCGAGATGTGATCTATATCACATTTGCCAGTCGCGCTCTCCGGGCACCTCATCCGGTGGTGCGCAACCAGTTTAGAGAGCGTCCTGTTCACATTCACTTCTATCTGTCCGACGGCAATCGGTGGGTGGGAGGAGCGTAATCCATGACCACGACCAAACGCGATCTTGCGAAGCGTGTCGCGAAGGATACGGGGTGCAAGCAGAGCCTTGCAGCCAAGATGGTTGACAGCATCTTCACGGCGATGCGCGAGAGCCTGATGGACGGCGAGCGGATTGAGATTCGCGGGTTCGGCGTCTTCGAGGTTCGCAACACCCGTCCGAAGCCGGCGGCGCGGAATCCCAGAACCGGCGACATAATACAGGTTCCGGCCCGCAGAAAGACCCATTTCAAACCGGGCAAGATCCTTAAGGAGGAGTTGCGCAAGCCGCGCGCCGGAAACGGCTGATTGCACCGCCGCGGTGGCGACACTCCACAGATACGATCATGGAAGAGGCGCGCAACGGCGCCTCTTCCTTTGTGTACGCCGCAGTTGTCGACAGGAGATCGAGATCCGTGACTTCGCCACCCAACGACTGGAGCGCCTCCTGGGATGCCCGCTATGCTTCAGCGGTTGAGCCGGGTCGAAGGTCCATTGCCCGGTGCCGTGGTACGGGTCTCATGTTTCACTCCGTGCTCGACGGACGACTTGCCATCAGGCCCGGCACGGTCGAATCCATCCTGCTCGCCGACACGGAACTCCAGCGCGAGGTGCTCGAACGGTGGGGCGTCGTCCCTGACGAGATCACCACCGAAGCCGACGTCATCCTCGGGTTCGCCGCTTCGCTGAGTTCCGGCCGGGCCATGCAGCGCATGATTCGCTCGGAGCGCGTGTTCCAGTGGGTCCTGGAGACGTTCGGCTACGACGAGCTGGCGCTGGGCGGTACGTCGGCCAATATGGCTCTCGCGGTGGCGGAACTCGGAGTGCCGCGGGTGCTTCTCTATGCGAACCCGCTGACAAAGCCTCTCGCCGATGCCTTTCCCGTCGACACGACTGTCACGACGGTCGGGCCGGACGGCACGATCGGCACCCCTCGCGAGGTTGCCGTTGGCGACGAAGTGTTCGCCATCCACTGGATATTCGAGTATCGCGCCGGCGATACGCTGACGATCGGCGCGCACACGCTCACCGCGGAGCGCGCGAACCGCTTCATCCCGTCTTGGAACCCGGCGAATAACCAGCTCCAGTTGTCGGACGCGTTCGTCCAGCAGTTCCGCCAGATTGCGCCAGATTATTCGCACCTGTTCGTCTCCGGGTTCCACATACTGAGCGACCGCTACCCGGATGGCTCCACGGCGCTGGAATGCATCGGACCGGTGGCCGGAGAGCTCGACGAATTGCGAGCGGTCGCGCCGCAACTCAAGATTCACGCCGAGCTTGCGTCAATCGGCGGCGAGGTCGTCAGGAAGGGCGTTCTGCGGGATGTGCTGCCACGCGTGGATAGCCTCGGGCTGAACGAGGCGGAACTCATCACCTGGTTGGGCGATATTGGACGGAGCGATCTCGCGGCGACAGTCGACGAGTCGAATGCGCCCACTGCGGTGCTGGAGGGCCTGGCGGAGTTCGCCGGCGCCACCGGCGTACCGCGCGTCCACCTGCACAATCTGGGATACTATCTCGTCCTCGCGGATGACACCGCCGGCGCGCCGGAATCCATCCGTCAGGGCCTGCTCACCGGCGCCACCGCCGCCGCCGTCCGGGCGATGACGGGACGTCCCGCGCGCGGCGACGAACTGCACCCGCGCGACGACGTTCCACTGCATGAGCCAGCACGCGCGGCGATGGAAGATGTTCGGCGCGCCATCGGCGCGGACGACGACTTCCTGACATCCGGCGTCGCCCGGCACGGCGACCGCAATGTGATCATGGTGCCGACCCGCGTCGTGGCGAACCCGGTGCGCACGGTGGGGCTGGGGGACACGATCTCGTCGGCATCGCTGTTGGCCGAGGGCCAGGGCGGCGGCATCGACCACTCTTAGCGGCGCTACGTTAGGTCACCTGCTCCACCAAACAGACGAGGCGGACACGTCGTCCGCGCCCGCCCTGTATTCCTCGCTCAACGGCAAACGCTCATTTGCCTACGTGTTGCGGGTCCGTCTCGCGCTTCTCCATGACCACCTTCTTGTGCGTGCTCTTCTTGATCTTCTCCTTGATGAACCGCTCGTACCGCTGTCGGGGCACGGGGAACTCCACCCGCTTGCCCGTTGCGCCGGAGAGGATTACGGCGTTGATGAACTCAAGGCTGGCGATGCCCTCCTTGCCCGGCGCGATCAGTTCTTCGCCGTAGAGAATCGCCCGCGCCCAATTCCGGACGATTTCGCTGTGTCCGGACGCGCGCTCCTCGATTTCGACGGGCACCTCGGTTACCTCCGGTGAGCCCCACATGATGGTAACGTCGTCGCTGTGCTCCTGAAGGTCCGGTTCGAGTTGGTACAGCTTCAGGTCGCCGTCGCGCAGCGTGAGCTTGCCCTTGTCGCCGCAGATCTCCAGCAACATCGAGCCTGGGGCCTCGTTCGTGCTGGTGTGGTAGTAGCCGATCGCGCCGTTCTCCCACTCGATCATCGCCGATGCCTCGTCCTCGACTTCGATGTCGTGCCGCCATGTCCGCGTTCGCGCCCGGAGGCTCTCCGGCAGGCCCATGAGCCACATGAAGATATCGATGCCGTGGGGCGACTGGTTCAGCAGCACGCCGCCGCCCTCGCCTTCCCACGTCGCGCGCCAGCCGGCGGAGTTGTAGTAGCCCTGCGTGCGGAAGTGTGGCTCGACCATCGTTGCGCGGTAGACCTTGCCGAGAACGCCGCTATCGACGACGCGCTTCATGGCCTGCGATCGTCCCACCGTCCGCGTTTGGTGCATGACGGCGAAGACCATGCCGCTCTCTTCGGCCGCCTTGATCATCTTGTCAGCCGCCCGGACGGTGACCCCGATGGGCTTCTCGGAGAGGACGTGCAGCCCCGCCTTGAATCCCGCGACTGCGATCGGTGGGTGGAAGTAGTGCGGAGTTGCGATGGTAATCGCGTCGCAGAGCCCGCTGCGGATGAGCGACTTGTGATCGTAGAACGCCTTGACGCCGTATTCGGCGGCTTTCTCGTCCGCGACGGCGTGGTTCGTATCGCACACCGCCACGAGTTCGGTCTCTTCGACGTTCTTCGTGATGCTCTCGCAGTGGCCGGTGCCCATGCCGCCAACGCCGATCACGCCGACCTTCACCGTTTCCATGAGCTCGCTCCTTCAGGATGTCCGTCCGGCGTCGCGCTACTCCGACTGCCGGTCGTGTATGTGTCGAGCTACGTGTATGAGCGAATCGACCCAGACCGACTCGCGGCGCTCGTCGAGCCAGTCCAGCAGGTACGCAAAAGTTTCCACGCTGTTGCTGAGGTGCTCGTCGCCGATGCCGTGAAAGGCCAGCACGGCCCACTTGCGTTGATCCAGAGCGCGCTGAGTGATCTCCACGAGCCGCTGTCCGGTCTCGTCCACGGGCATCGGCGCCCAGATGTCCGCCAGATCGACCTGCGCCGGGTCGTTGATAGAGATGCCGTCGCCAACCGCGCGCCCCGCGATGTGGTGCCGCGCCACGGCCGGAACGTAGCTCTGCTTGTTCACGCCTCGACCCACCTGCTTCTCTCCGCAGGGATAAGCGAACGAGTGCTCCGGCTGGTCCGGAAGCTCGTCTTCCAGCCGCCTCTTTGCCTCGACGATCTCCGCTTCGACCTGCTCGACCGTCATGCAGTCGGTATTCAGCCCGTTGCCGGCGATCCAGAGGTTGCGGCAGCAGGGGTGCGTCATGCTGTGATTGCCGATCTCGTGCCCCGCGGCGACGGCGTCGCGCCAGTGGTCCTGAAATCGGTAGAACGCCCCGTCGTCGGCCATCGGGATGTAGATCGTGCCGAGCATGTCGCGTTCGCTCAGCATGGGGATGACGGTTTCCCATTGCGACTGGACGCCGTCGTCAAATGTGAGCGACACCGCGGCGGATTTGCCGTCGGGCCAGACGAATTCGGGAGGCTCGTTCACTGCGTGATACTCCTCGGGTAGTTGCAGGCATGTGGGTCGACGATATCGTACGAAAGGTGACGCGTTGCCTCATTCGCACCAACCAGTGCCCATCATCTACAGCTCCTCAGGAATCCTCGCCATCCCGGTGGCGGCCGCCTCATCTGCGGCCGCGGCCGCGGCAAGCGAACGGAACGCCTCGCGTCCGTCCACCGGTACCCGTGTGCCGCCGGCAAGCGCGTCGAAGAACGCGTCGACGCAGCGCCGGACGCTCACTCGGATTTCGTCAGCGTCGCGAGGGAGGTCCTCCCATCCGGCATAGCCGTCGCGCGCCACTCTGTCGCCGACGATGATGCCGCGCGTGCCCACGAGTCGGAAGTGATCGTCAACGGCGCCAGCCGCTGGCCAGTGAGCCTCGTATGTGACGGTCACCTGCGCGATGCCCCCGCCGGCGAATCGGTACAGCGCGGAGGTGGTCTTGTCTTTCGGGAACTCGAGGTCCCCGAGACGATTGCTGTACGCGAACACGGAGTCCACCGGGCGGCCGAACAGGTGTCGCGCCAGGTCCACCTCGTGGATGCCTGAGCCCACGAGCGCGGTGCGGCCCGCCTCAGCGGACGCGTACCACGGCGAATTAGTGAACTGGCCGCGCTTGTCCTGAATCGTGTCGATGCGCAGGTGGACGATGTCGCCGAGATCGCCGTCAGCCAGGAGACGCTTGATCGCGCGGACGCGCGTTCGGAAACGACGCTCGTGAGCGACCATCAGCACTCGCGAGCTCGCTTCGGCTGCCTGGACGATCGCCCGACCGTCGTCGAGATTCGTCGCGATCGGCTTCGTCATGAGCACGTCGCACCCGGCGGTGAAACATGCCAGCGCATGTGATCGGTGCAGGTGATCCGGGGTCACCACCACGGCGGCGTCAAGCTGCTCGGTTGCGAGCATCTCACCGAGCGACGGGTACGCTGCCGCAACCAGCGGAGTGTCCGCGGCGACGCTCGCGCACAGCTTCGCATCGGGATCGCACACAACCAGCCGGTTGACGTGTGCCGACTCCGCGCAGGCGCGCGCGAACTGCCGCCCGAGTCCCAGTCCGACTACTCCAACCGATCGCTTCGCCATGTCCGCCTCCCACCGTCAACCCCGATCCAGGGAAGACGATGCGGCGTTGTGTGCGGCCGGCGCAAGGGTGACGTCGCTTGTTGGTCGGAACTCCGTAGCGTATCGTCTAGTCCGTGCAGCCGGTTTCGTCATGGGGAGGTCGATCCGTGTGCGACTACTGCATCAGGAGTGAGACGATCGCGGAGATTGAGGCGAGGCACGGCGTACGCTGGTGCGACTCGTGCAATCGCTACTACCCGATCGATTCTCGGCGATGCTCGGTGTGCGAGGTTCTCGATCACGTGGATGAGATTGCCTCGCGAGCGGCCAATGGGAGCTTGGGCAGCTCCGCGCCTGAGTTTGTCCGGTCGGAGGGCGATAGTATACTCGCCTGATCGTTTCCCGCCGGGGAAATCGTGGCGGGTACTTCAGGTAGACGAACACCAGGGCACTGGGAACGGAGCAGGGACGCGGATGCTAACCAACGCCGGGAGCCGAATCTGCAGGGCGGCAGTGATCGCCGTATCGTTGGCCGCGGGCCTGCTGTGTGCGCCCGCCGGCGCACAGTCGCTTATGGAGCGAGCTGCCGCGCAGGGACAGAGCGCCGCACGTGACAGCGCTCGATCGCTCTATCTGCGGGCGGCGAGACTGGCGCAGCAGGGCCGGTATGGTACCGCGATCGAGGCGATGCGCGGCGCTATCGACTACCTGCCGAACGACCCGCAGCTCAAGGTGGATCTCGGCGTCCTGCTGGCGGCAAGCGGCGATATGCCGGGCGCGCGGGCGGCGCTTGAGGACGTGGCGGGCGGTACTCCCGTCTACCCGCCGGCGATACTACAGTTGGCCGACCTGGCCGTGTCGGAAGGCGACACGGCGCGTGCGGTAACGTTGCTGGAGGGGCTCGTCGATGGCGACGTGGCCTATCCGCCGGCCAGCGTCCGGCTTGGGGACCTGGCGCAGGCTACCGGAAACCGCGAGGGCGCGGCAGATCACTATCGCCGGGCGATAGCGACGGACCTCGACTACATCGATGGACACCTGCGGCTCGGCGCCGTGTTGGTCATAATGGACCGTTACGACGAGGCGATTCAGGCGTTCGACCGCGCTCTTACGCTTGCGCCGGGAGTGCCCAACGTCGCGGACATCCGCAGCCTCGCCGTGCAGCGCAAGTTGGACTACGACGAGGGGATGGCGCAGGGGAAAATGCGCGCGCGTATCATCGTGCTCGCGAACGAGCGGGAGGCCGAAGAGGTGCGCGGCCTCGTCGTCGGGGGCGCGGACTTCATCACCCTCGCCGTCACTCGTTCGATACACCCGACAGCCGACGTCGGGGGCGATCTTGGATTCTTCGAGCGCGGCGAGATGATACCGGCGTTTGCCGATCCCACCTCGGCGCTGCGGCCGGGAGGCATCAGCCCGGTGATCAGGATACCGTCGGGGTGGGCCATCATCCTGCGAGTGAATTGATCCGTGGATCGTGCGGTGCGCAGGCACGCGACGCGATCCCATGGATGGGCGTGACGAGCATACACCGAGTTCCGATACCGCCGTTGAGCCGACACACGTTGGCGACGGCGCCGTTTCGCGCAGTTGAGAAGGAGTATTCGAATGGCAGCATCGGGCCATGTTGATCTATCGGGCCGCGCCCGTCGATTCGCGATCTGGACGTTAGCGCCGATCGCGGCGTTGGCGACCCTTGCCCTCCCCACGATTGCTCACGCCTCAAGCGGCGGTGGGCACGCGCTGCCGCCGGTCTGGGCGGTGATACCGTTTGTCGTGCTGCTGGGCATGATCGCCACCGGGCCGCTCTTCTACCACCACTTCTGGGAGAAGAACTACCCCGCGGTGTCGGTCGTACTCGGCGCGATATCGGTGGCGTTCTACGCATTCTACATGAGCGATCTCGGGCCGATCTACCACGAATTCATCGAGTACGTGGCGTTCCTGGCGCTGCTTGGCTCGCTGTTCGTTGCGTCCGGAGCGATTCTCATCGATATCGACAAGAAGGGCACGCCGATGGTCAACGTCGTGCTGCTCCTCGTCGGTAGCGTCCTGGCGAACTTCATTGGCACCACCGGCGCGTCGATGCTGCTCATTCGCCCGTTCATGCGCATCAACCGCGGGCGCATCAAGGCGTACCACGTCATTTTCTTCATCTTCCTCGTGAGCAACATCGGTGGCGGGCTGACGCCCATCGGCGATCCGCCGCTGTTCATGGGCTTCCTGCGAGGGGTTCCGTTCTTCTGGGTCTTCGGCAAGGTCTGGCACATCTGGCTGCTGACCGTGGGCCTGGTCCTCGCGGTGTTCTACGTTATCGACACCATCAATGCGCGCAAGGCTGGCGAGTCGGACATCGAATACTCGGGTGGCATCTCGCTGCGGGGAGGCAAGAGCTTCCTCTGGCTGGCGATCATCATCGGCTCGGTATTCCTCGATCCGAACGTCATTGCGGGCTTCCCATCGCTGCAGGAGATGTGGCACGTCCCGTTCGGCATACGCGAGCTGATCATGTTCGCGGTCTGCTTCCTGGCGTACAAGACGGCTGACAAAGAAGCCCTCCGCGGCAACGACTTCAACTTCGAGCCGATCAAAGAGGTTGGGTTCCTCTTCATCGGCATCTTCATGACGATGGTGCCCGCGCTCCAGCTCATCGCGCACGAGGCGCAGGTTCTCGGCGACAAGCTCACCCCCGGGCTGTTCTACTTCGGGACGGGTGGCCTGAGCGCGGTGCTCGACAACACGCCGACGTACATCAACTTCTTCGTCGCGGCGTTGGGCAAGTACGGAATGGATGCCGGAAACCCGACTCACGCGGCCATGTTCGCGGCGTGTTCCGAGACGGCGACGTTGCTCATGGCGATATCGGTCGGCGCGGTGTTCTTCGGCGCGATGACGTACATCGGCAACGGTCCGAACTTCATGGTGAAGTCCATCAGCGATCAGAACGGGCTGAAGTGCCCGAGCTTCTTCGGATATCTGTTCAAATACGCGATTCCCATCCTGCTGCCGATTTTCATCCTGGTGTGGGCGATGTTCTTCTTCGCGCCGGCAGGTGGCGCCGACGAGGTGCGGCAGGCATGCCCGGAGATTCATCAGATGATGCCGAGCGGCGATGGAGCGGCGCAGTCGCCCGGAGTTGAGCACCACACCATGCCGGAGGCGCACTAGGCGAGGAGCAGGGCAGGCGCGCGCGGTCCGGCATTCAGAAGGAGGCTCTACGATGAGTAGCGCGACATCTGGATCGGATGACAGGACGCTCGCGGCATGTCTTGCGGAGAACCGGATCGGCTTCACTGTCGGGCGGCGGCTGAGCCTGCCGTTCCGAGTGGAGCCGATCAGCATTCTCATCGGCAAACAGGGCTCAACCCTCGCCGGGCGCGATCTCATCACCGACTTCTCGCCGTCTAGCCGAGAGGTCAGCTTCGTGGAGAGGCCGGATCGCATCGATCTGTATTTCCGGCACTACGCGTCTCTACAGTCGGAGCTTGGGCACTGGAAAGGCACTGTCGTCGTCACGTGCTGCGAAGCGGGTGACGATCTCTTCGATCTCACGACGCACAGGACAATCGTCTGCACGTTCAGGGACGACTCCCCCGCCGTGAGGATCGAGGAACAGCAGAAGGAGATGTAGCGCACGATGTCATGGCCCAGCATGCTTCGGATCGAGCAGGTGTTCGATCACCCGAGTGTCGACGATCCCGCCGCCGCGGCGTCCGAGGCGCTCTCCGACGTTCTCTCGCGCACCGGCGCGGAGGGGCTGGCGGGAGCGTCGGTAGCGATCACCGTCGGTAGTCGGGGGATCGCCAACCTCACGACGATGCTGCGGACGATTGTCGCTGGACTGCGCGATCGTGGTGCGGAGCCACTCATCGTACCCGCTATGGGAAGCCACGGCGGCGGCACGGCGGAAGGCCAGGTTGGCGTCCTGAATTCGCTGGGCGTCACGCTCGAATCGGTCGGCGCGGAAGTGCGCTCGTCGATGGATACCGTCGAGGTTGGGCGGACGCAGGATGATTTTCCGGTTGTGATCGATCGAATCGCTTCGGAAGCGGACCACATTCTCGTTATCAACCGGGTGAAGCCGCACACGGAGTTTTTCGGCCCGTATCAGAGCGGCCTGATGAAGATGCTACTCATCGGCCTGGGCAAGCACACCGGGGCCATCAACTACCATCGAGCGGCGACGCGAATCCCGTTCGAGCGGCTCATCGGCACCGCCGGCACCGTGGTCATTGAACGGGCGAACATTCTCGCCGGGATCGCCATTCTTGAGAATGCCTACGAGCAGACCGCGGAGGTGGTCGGCGTTGCGCCGGGCGATTTTCTCACCGAAGAAGGCGAACTCATCAAGCGCGCCACGGGCTATCTCCCCGGCATCCCGTTCGACTTCGTCGATCTGTTGATCGTCGATGAGATGGGCAAGAACGTGAGTGGTGCGGGCATGGATACGAACGTGATTCGGCGGAAGCACTGGGCGGACGTCGCCGAAGGCGAGACCGTGGAGCGTACCGCGCCCCGTCGAGTATTCGTTCGCGACCTCACCGACAAGACCGAGGGCAACGCAGCGGGAGTCGGTCTAGCCGATTTCGCGCTTGAGCGGCTTGCGCGCAAGTTTGATCGACACAAGACGTACACGAACACGATAACCGCTACACGCCCGCGGGGAGCGATGTTGCCGCTCACGTACGAGACCGACCGCGAGGCGATCGAAATGGCGCTTGCCTCCGCCGGAGTTCCGGATGCGGCAGATGCGCGGATCGTGAGGATCCTCAATACGCTGAGCCTCATTCACATGGAGGCGAGCGAAACGCTCATGGATAATGTGACGGCAGGGGCTACGGTCCGCTCCCACGGGCAGGCGCCGGGAATCCGGTTCGACGACGCGGGAATGCTTACGCCGGATAGGTTGGACGTGTGAAGGGCGATACGAGTTGCCGTCGACATGCGGCACGGGGCCATGCGCACCGAGGGTCAAGGAGTCCGCAGTGAGGAACCGTTGGTGGTTCGCCGGAAGCGTGGGGGGCGCTATCGGCAGCCTGATCGGATATGCGCTCGCGTCGCCACGCGCGCAGCTCATCGGACGGACGATGTGGCATGGGCCGAGGAGCCGTCGCGAGATCGCGCTTACGTTCGACAACGGCCCGTCGCCCGAAGGCACGGGGCAGATCCTCGATCTTCTGGCGCGCGAGGACGTGCGAGCAACGTTCTTCATGCTCGGGGCCTCAGTGGAAAAGCACCCCGACCTCGCGCGGGCTGTCGTTGAGGCGGGGCACCTCGTGGGCAACCACGGCTACACGCACCGCAACCTGATGTGGGCGCGCAGCCAGGCGACCGCGAACCAGCTCGACCGCGGATACCGAGCCATCGAATCGACGTGTGGCGTCGGGCCGAGGCTCTACCGACCCGCTTTCGGCGCCAGGAGCTTCTCCATGCCCGGCCTCCTGCGCAAGCGCGGCTGGCGCATGGTCCACTGGACAAGCTCCGCCGGCGACTGGCGGCTGAACAGCGCGCGTAATCTGACGAGCTGGGTGCCGGCCGTGCGTAACGGCGACATCCTGCTCTGGCACGACGGCGTTCGCAGGCAAGCGATGTCCCCGCGCACGGTGACGATAGCCGCGTTGAGCCAGGTGATACCGTTTCTGCGCAACCGTGGATTCGAGTTTGTCACCGTCGAGGACATGCTCAATCCGTCTTGAACGCCCGTCGCAAAGCAGTCGGCGATATCTCTCCGCGCGCACTTGCGGAGTACACCGTCTCGGCGCTATGGCCGGGGCCGAGCGGTCACCTGGAGTCGACGGCATGATCCGTAACCCGTCCATCGACGCCCGGGCCGGCTCCGGGCTCGCCCTCGAAACGAGTTGAGCGCTACGATGCCCGCCTTCCGCCGCATCTGCGTCTTCAGCGCCATGGCGCTTGTAGTGGCCGCCGCCGCGCTTCCCGGTCGCGCGCGTGCCGACGAATTGCCGGCGGTCTACGTCGTCCCGGATCACCCCGTGTACGGCTACGTCGAACGCCTCGTAACGAAGCGGGTTACGCCACCCGGACCGTTGGCGGTTCGCCCGTGGACTCGCACGCGCATCGCGCAGGCTCTCATCGACACCCGCATCGACGATCCACGGCTCTCACGTGTCGACGTGGACCGTCTGCGGTTCTACCGTGGCGAGTTCGCCGACGAGATCGTTGCGCTCGGGGCCGACTCAGTGCTGGCAGACGTGGAGGTAGCGTGGTCGTCGATGGCCGCGCGAGACCGCGCGCATACGGGGCGAGGCTCCGTGCCGAGGCGCATGCTCTCGGTTCACGGCGACGCCGACCGCTCGGCGCGGCTCAACGTCGAGGCCGGAGTGGGCGTAACCGTGGATACCGCGACCACGTGGGCTCGCGAAGTGCGCGTCGGTGGCTGGGTCCGGATCGGGGAGCACTGGTCGGCGCAGGCGTACATGGTCGACGACGTTCGCATAGGTTCCGGCGTCGTATCTCCGTCACGCTTCGGGCCGGAGCCGGGCGTCGCATACGTCGATGCAGACACCGGCGCCAGCCTTTCCATCGACGATCCTCGTGCCCTTGTCACATACCACAATCCCATGATGACGCTGGCCGCCGGCGTCTATCCGCTGCGCATCGGGCACGGTATGCACACGCGGCTGATTCTTTCGCGGAAGGCTCCTGCGCTGCCGCACGTGCGTTTGACGTTGCATCCGTGGCGCTGGTTGACGTTCAGCTACGTTCACGCGGCGCTGCAGAGCGGCGTGCGGGATACGTCGACCGTCTGGTGGGAGCATGGCGGCTGGCAGAGCGACTATGAGTCCAAGTACTACGTCGCTCACCGCCTCGACTACTCCGGCATCGACGGCCTCGAGGTGGGGATCGGCGAATCGATCGTCTACGGTGGCCGGGGTGTGGAAGGGGCTTACCTCGTGCCCGTCGTGCCGTTCCGCGCGGCGCAGCATGACGTTGGCGATCTTGACAACCTTCAGATGTGGGGCGATGTCGCCGTCACGTGGATACCGCGGACACGGGTCTACGGGACGCTTTTCATCGACGAACTTTCGTTTGAGGCGCTGGCGGGCGGAGACAATACGCACAACTGGTGGGCCTACCAGGCGGGGTTCCTGGCGGTCGACGCCTGGGGGCTCGTGCCCGATATGGACATCCGCGTGGAATACGGGCGCGCTCTTCCGTGGGTGTACCGCCACCGGTATCCGTGGAACACGTACGACACGTTCGCGATGAACGGCAACTACGCAGCCGTGGCCTATCCGCTGGGGCTGTTCAGTGGGCACAACAGCGATCTCGTCCGCGCGGATGTCGCGTACCGCCTCTCGCGGGATATCGAATTGGCGGGCTGGGCGTATCAGGGCAGGCGCGGGGACACGGGAACCGTGGATCAACAGTACTCCGACGAGGCGTCGCCGTTTCTCTTCGGCGACGTCGTTCGCGACCGTGAATTCGGCCTTTCCGCTCATTGGGAAGTGCGACGCGACCTGGTGGTGAGCGGCGAACTCGCGCATCACTCCCGACGCACTGCGGATGGCGGTGTGTCGGCGACCCGAAGCTGGAAGCGTGTCGGGGTGGCGATGTCCTACCGCGTCTGGTGAGCGCGTGCGCGTGGAACTGGACGCACGCTCAGACTCTCGCTACCTACTACTGGACTTCCGTCGATGTCACCATGAATGGACCCCCGCGTTGGAGAGAAGACCTTTGGCTGATGGTGTCTGGAACAGCGTGCTACCTGCAGCCGCGGCGCTCGCTGGCGTCGCGATGACCAAAGCGCTAGACCTCCTTCAGGAGCGACAACGGCACAGGTCAGAGATGCGGCGCGCGGTATTCGACCGCAAATTGAAGGCGGCCGAGGCGTACGTTTCGCACGCATACGCCGTGGCCTCAGTGGGCGCCTTCCTCACGGACCTCTATGAACGTGCATCTGACACTGATGACATGCTGCATCCGCTAGTGCTCAGTCACTATCAGGAGGAAATGTCTGAGCTCTTGAGTCGAACTACGAAGGCGCATGAGGGATCGCTCGGCTCGGTTGCTCTGTTCTTCGAAGTCGGCCCGGAAAGCAACAGCGATGGAGGCCAAGTCAAGAACATGCTGAGCCTACAATCTGAGCTTGTAAATCTCAAGATTGACCTCGACGTGGCCATAGAAATGCACGGCAAGTACGAAGACTCAGAAATGTCAGAGGTCGCGTGGGAGGAAGTCATGCGGGCCTGGGGCAGCGTCCAGTCGAAGTTGGCCGACTATTCTGCGGTCATGAGAGCAGTAAACGAGGACCAGATGCGCATAATTCGCTCGATGCGGAGTGAGATGAGTCGCATTCAATCCTGAGTTGCAGAAGCGGAGAAAGACGCTTGTGCACACACGACCGATCGCAAGAGCCGGATAACGATAGATGTCGATGAACATTCGAGAACCACTTCACTTCGCGAGGAAATCGCTCTCGCTGCGCAAGACGTGGAACGTCGCGAAGGTCGCGGCGAGCTACGCGATCTCGCGCGTGACGAGACGTCCGTTCGTGTGGGGCGTTCCGCCGGTGCTCATGGTCGAGCCGACAAACGTGTGCAACTTGAAGTGCCCGCTCTGCCCCAGCGGCAACGGTACGCTGAAGCGCGAGCGCGGCTTCATGGATTTCGACCTGTACCGGCGCATCATCGACGACGTGCGAGGCCGCACGCACATGCTGCTGCTCTGGAATCAGGGCGAGTCGTTCATTCACAAGCAGTTCCTCGGCATGGTCCGCTACGCCTCCGACGCGGGCATATACACGTTCGTGTCGTCGAACGGCCACTTCTTCACGGACCCGGAGGCGGTGATCGCGTCGGGGCTCGATTCGCTGATCATCAGCCTGGACGGCGCGACGCCGGAGACCTACCGGGAATACCGCGTCGGCGGCAAGTTCGACACGGTGATCGAGGGCGCCAAGGCGCTTGTGGAGGCGAAACGGAGAACGGGCTCCGCCACGCCAATCATCCATATCCAGTTCATCCTGTTCCGCCACAACGAGCACGAGAAGGAATCGGTGAAGGCGTTGGCGGAGGAGCTCGGCGTCGACAAGATCACCTACAAGACCGCCCAGATATACGATCAGCAGGATGTGCAGGCGTTCCTGCCGGAGAACGGCGAGTTCCGCCGCTACGAGGTGGAGGGCGAATCGTTCCGCCTCCGCAACGGGCGCGATGCCATTCCCAACATGTGCCGGAAGCTGTGGATGCAGCCGGTGATCAACTGGGACGGGTCGGTGACGCCGTGCTGTTTCGACAAGGACGGCGATTTCACCATGGGCACGTACGGCGACGACGAGGGGCGCGCGGGAGGGTTCTCGGCGCTATGGAACAACAATCGCTTCAACGCCTTCCGAAGGCGCGTGCTAGTGAATCGCTCCGCGATCGAGATGTGTCGCAACTGCACAGAAGGCATACGAACGAACTACGAAGAACGCGATATCCGCGTAACGTGAGATGGATACGGAGACATTCCGCCTACACTAGATCCGATCGGGCCTTCTCAGACGCCTTGTTCTGCATGAAATTCACTTGGTGAGAGTGCTTCGTATCACGAATCGCCGTCACCGGTTAAGGTGTGATTCGCCGCGTTTGGAACGTGTGTTTGAACTAAGGAACCTATTGTGCGCCAACTGAATCCCGGGACGCTCATCAGGACCAACGTAGAAGATCTGCGTCGACGGTGCGGGAACACTCGCGCCGTCGAACTGGTCATCGGCGATGGATTGCCCGATGTCGAATGCGAGCCCGACGACCTCCTTGGCGCGGTCGCGGATCTCGTTGACCGGGCGTGTACGCTGAGCGATGGCGACGCCGGTGTACTTGTGGAGGTTCAGCGAGTCCGCCTCGACGACGAGGCGGTGAAGGGCCTAATCCCACCGGTTGGGCGCTCCGAAGGCCTCTACGTGTCGATTTCCGTCACGTGGACAGGCTCCGACACATTGATGATCGAGGCCATGGCCGATCGTTCGCTCGTGAAGGCGGAGTCGGCCGACGCGCTACTCTATCGCACGTCCGCCGTCGTGGACATCTGTGGCGGCGCGGTGCGCTCCGAGGAGAATGGAGAGGGGCAGGCCACGTTGACGCTGCTGTTGCCGCGCATGAAGGAGGCTCGCCCCGCAGTGCCGGCCGGGTTGGAGGGCGAGCCGGACAACGGTCCGCTCGTGCTGGTCGTGGACGATGACGAGTACGTTCAGCTCATGGTTGGCACGCTCCTGATACAGGGCGGATTCTCCGTGGTCAACGCCGAGAGCGGAGAAGCCGGAATTGAGAAATTTGTGGAGCTTGGCGACGCTGTCGCGGTCATATTGCTCGACCTGATACTTCCGAAGATGCACGGCGAGGAGGTGTACGACCGGATCCGCGAGATAAGCGCCGACGTCCCCATCGTCTTCAGCAGCGGCTATTCGAGCCGCATCCTGGAGTCGAAAGGCATGGGTGATCGCAACGTCGCCTTCCTGCCGAAGCCCTACCAGCCCGCCCAACTGGTGGAGGTCCTCAATCGCGCAACGGGCAGGAGCAACGCCTGAATCCTCGCCGGGTCAGAAAGAGCATAGATGCCCCACCCTCAATGGATCACCGACCTGTTCGCCACCGTAGATAGTATGGACGCCGACGAGTTCACGAAGTACCTCACCGAGGACTGCGCGTTCATCTACGCCAACGCCGAGCCGGTCGTTGGCCGCACGAACATTCGTGATTCCGTCGCCGGCTTCTTCGGTTCCATCGCCGGGCTGAGTCACCGGCTCGTTCGGACGTGGGACCGCGGCAACGCAGTCGTGTGTCAGCTCGAAGTGACGTACACGCGGATAGACAACGGCGCTCAGGTCGCCGCGCCTTCGGTGACGATCTTCGATCTGGCGGCGGACGGGGATGAACGGGGGAAGATCGCCGAGTACCGGATCTACAACGATCTGACGCCGGTGTACGCCCCGGCATAGCCGTCGAACGGTGGCGGGCTCGCGGGTCTATCTACGGAAGCTCCGTCGTTTCGATAGCTCCCCGGTCTCCAGTTCGTGTCTCAGAGCATCGGGTATCTCGGCGACGCACACCTGCGAGAGCCCGGTCGCATTCGACGTATACACCACGCGCCCGCCGCTGCGATCGAACGACGGGTGCGGATGCGTCGCCTGCCCGCTGCCGGACGCCTGACGCGGCTTCACGACCGGCGCGAAGCGGCCGCTCTCCACGTGTACCAGCATGATGCCCTGATCCGGCCAGTTCGTGTCCGCGACGACCCACTCACCGTCGGCGCTTGCTCCTGCGTGCCAGAAATACGGACCAGCGCAGACGGCGGTCGGCTCGGTCTCGTCGATGCCGATCTGTACGATGCCGTGCCCGGGCGGCGTCATCGGTCCCTGGAGGCGGTCGGATGTCCCGAGCCACATGCGGTGAGCGAATTGCTGGAACCCGATGGGTCGATGGTTCTCTCCGTCTATGTCGCACACTGCCAGGGCGCTATCTCCGCTCCACGCGTGTCGATAGTGCAGGATGGTACCGGAATGGTTGCACGTCAGGTGGGCCCGCGCGAGGTTGCGCCCGAACGACACGACTTCGCTGCCGTCGGTGCGAAAGCGAACGATCAGCGTGTCGCCCGTGCGCCGATCCTGCGGTCCGTCCGACGGAGTCCCGATGGAGAAGTAGTATCTCCCAGCGCCGTCCATGGTGCCGCCGCTGAGTGACGAGATGCCGTCGCACCTCCCGATCTCGATTTCCTCGCACGTGTCGATGTCGAGCCGCATGACGGCATTGCCGCGCGTGCCGTAGATCGCTCGTGGATCGTCGGGGGCGGGGCAGGGGTCTCCGAGCGGGTAGTCCTCGTCTGAGAGCTGGACGATGTTGTCGCCGTTGCCATCGACGCGGTACAGGTCCCACGGAGCGCCGCGAGTGCCCGTGCGCTGCGAGAAGAAGAACATCGTGTCATTGGTCGTGTTGAATGACGGCGTTTCGAAGTAGAACGCCCGGCTCGGAACGGACGCGTTCGTCATCTGCGTCACGAGTGCGCCGGTTGCTGCGTCCACGAACTCGATGCGCTCGCAGGCATGTCCCGTGCCGCGTGGTGTCGGGCGTATTTCGCTCATGTACCAAACCTCAGCCGGTTCGTGATCTCGCCCGTCTCAAGCTCGTGCCGGAGGCCGTCGGGAACCGTCGCGACGTACACCTGCGACAGGCCCGTCTCGTTCGACGTGTAGACGACCCGCGACGCCGTGCGGTCGAATGACGGGTGCGGATGGGTGTTCTGTCCGGCGCCGCTTGCGTGGCCGCGAGACGACGGGATCACCACCGGCGCGTATCGGCCGCTCGCCACGTGGACGAGCATCAACCCCTCGTCCGGCCAGTTCGTGTCGGTGACGATCCAGGCCCCGTCCTCGGAGAAACCGGAGTGCCAGAAATACGGTCCCGCGCAGATAGTTTTCGGCGTCTCGTCGTCGGCGCGCCACCGCACGACGCCGTGACCCGGTGGGAGCAGCGTGCCCTGCAGCTCGTCTTCGCCGATGAAGAATGTGTTGTGGGCGAACCCCTCGAACGGTAGCACGCGGACGTTCTCGCCGTCTATCGTGCAGATGATCGGGCGACGGCGTCCGCCCTCCCAGTCGCCGCTGAACATCAGCATGGTGCCGGACCGGTTCGCGGTCATGTGGCAATCCGGCAGACCGTTGCAAAAGGTCGTCACCGCACTACCGTCGACAGGAAATCGCACGACAGTCGAGGCGCCGTCGCGTTTCGTACCGACCGCGACGAAGTACCTGCCATCGCCGGTGAGCATTCCGACGCCCAGCGAATCGCCATCCTCCCAACGGGCAAGCTCCTCATCTTCGCATGTTGCGATGTTGAACCGCACGAGTGACGTCCCGCGCAGCGCGTAGAGCGTATCTGCGTCATCCGGTGAGGCGCACGGAGAGCCGAGCGGGTGCTCGTCGTCGGAGAGCAGCGTGATCGTATTCGCTTCGAGATCCGCGGCGAGGAGATCGTGCGGCGCGCCCCGCATCGCCATCCGCTCGGAGTAGAACAGCAGCGTGCGGTTGTCGCACGTGAACGACGGGAATTCGAAGTAGAGGTTCACGCTGTGGACCGCCGCATTGGTGATCTGCGAATACTCCGCGCCGGTTGCCGGATCGACGAGTGTGATCGTCTCCGCGGGGAAGTTGGCGCCTCGTGATGGCATGGTGACGTCCTTTCGGTGCTGAGGTGCTCGCGGACCGTTGCCGTCAGTCTCCCGGGTCCGGCGCCGGCAGGTCGTTCTCCGAGTCGATGAGCCAGTCGATGAGACGTGCGCGCATTTCGGCTTCGACACCGGGATGTTCCGCTCGAACGTCTCGCGACTCTTCCGGGTCTGCATTGAGGTCGAACAGCATCGTGCTCGGCCAGCCGTTGCCGCGCCAGATGTCCGCCGGCGCTCCGACATCCCACGGGATGTCGCCAACACCGCGGTAGTGCATGTACTTCCAGCGCGGCGTACGGATGCCCTTCGCCGCGGTACCCTTGTAGGCGTTGAATTCCAGGCCGATTGCGTCGCGAATCTGCCCGGTGCCTCCTGACCCGGAGGCGTACTCCCAGAGTGGTCGCAGGCTGACGCTCTGCCCCGCCGCCGCATCCGGCAGATCGAGTCCGACGACGTCGAGCACCGTGGCGAATACGTCGTTCACGAGGCTGATGCCGTGCGACTGGCTCCCTCCGGGGATGACGCCGGGCAACTGCATGGTGAGCGTCGCGCGGAGCACGGTGTCGAAGAGCGTGGGCGGCTTCCGCCACAGCCCGTGCTCGCCGAGATGGACGCCGTGGTCGCTCATGACGATGAGCAGCGTGTTGTCGGTCAGGCCGAGCCGGTCCAGCGCGTCGAGCAGCCGCCCGAGGTGCTTGTCCAGCAGCGCGACGACGCCGTCGTAAAGCGCCACGGCGTGCGTCGCCTCCGCCTCGCTGAGATCGGGCGAGTACATCGGCGGGCAGCTCGCGTCCGGCCCCGCGTACGATGGATCGGTGTAGATCTCGTTGAACGGAGCAGGCGGCCGCCACGGCTCGTGCGTATCCTCGCAGTCGGCCCAGAGGAAGAACGGCTGTCCGACACGATCGGTCTCCGCGACATGTTCCTGCATCCAGCCGATGAGCGCCGTCACGTCTTGCGCGACGTCGGTTTCCATCTCGTCCTCGGCCATCTCCGGGAGTTCCTTCACCACGTCCCACGGACCTCGGTCGAAAGCGGAGAGTTGGCGCGCCAGCCCGCGCTCGTCGAAACCCCGGCCGATGCCCGGCGGGAACTCGCGCGTCGTCATCGTGCGGTAGCCCGCGTCGCGAAGGATCTGCGCGAGCGTCACTTCTTCCGCACGGAGCGGTCGGCTGTTGATGCGGACGCCGTGGGCATGCGGGTCGCGGCCGGTGAGGATGCTCGCCCGTGAGGGGTGGCTCGACGGCATGTGCGAGAAGCAGTTGCGGAAGAACACGCCGCCACCGGCGAGACGGTCGAAATTCGGGGTCGGTCTGAGTCCGGGCGCCCACGGCCCGAGATGGTCCGGACGCAGCGCGTCCATCATGAATAGAATGACGTTGGGTCTATCGGTTCTCATAGTACAGACAAGTCCTCCTGCGTGCATCGTCGAAAGCGACGCTCAAAGTAGGAGCGCCAAGTCGGTCGGGGCAAGGGAATCGGCGACCGACACGCCCGCGCATCGCGTGCAGTTTCCGCGAAGCCCGATACCGACGTACATTTCCATGATCGCAAGCAGGTGGACACGTCGCGGTCGCGTCGAGAGATGGAAGGGGCGAGATGGCTGGTATCTCTCAGGAAGACAGGGCATATCTTCGGGATCTGGCGCGACACGTAGCCGAGATCGCCGCCGATCCGTACAACGACGAACGTCGGCGGCTGTGGTATTCCCACAACGATCTCAAGCCCGAGCGTCCCATGGTACTGGTATTTCCCGAGGGATCCTGGACCGAGCTGCTTCCGCATGACGAGATGCGCATTGCCGACCCGTACTGGCGGCAGCAGGAGTGGTGGCTCCGGCACGTCATCTATCGGTGGGAACATCTACGCGACGACAACGTCATCGAGCCGGTCATCGAGGTCTCTCCGCACCGGTCGGTGGCTGGCTGGGGCGTCGACATCGGGATGAAGGCGAGCACCGTCGCGCGTGGGGCTGGCGTATACAACCCCGTCTTCAGCGGGCCGGATGACCTCTCGCGTCTCCAGCAGCCTCACCTCGTCGTGAACCACGACGCGAAACGCGAGGCGTGGGATTCGATGAACGACATGTTCGGCGATATCCTGCGCGTGCGCTGGAAGCGATCGCCGGGCGTTAACACCAGCCTGGTCGGGTTCTTGTGCCATCTGCGCGGCCTGGATCACGTCATGATGGACATGATCGAACGGCCGGACTGGTTGCACGAGGCGCTCGGATTTCTGATGAACGCGACGCACGTTCTGCTCGACGAACTGGAAGCGTCCGGCGAGCTGGAACTCATGGATTCCAACGACTACTCCGGGTCGGGTGGAGTCTGTTACACGAACGACCTTCCTGCGCCTGACTACTCTGGAACGCCGCGTCTCAAGGATACGTGGGGCTTCGCCGAGTCGCAGGAATACACGCTCGTATCGGCGTCGATGTTCGATGAGTTTGGCCTGCGCTACCAGGCGCCGTTGGTGGAGCGGTTCGGGCTGAACTGCTACGGCTGTTGCGAGGACATCACCGACAAGCTCGACATCATCATCGAGCGGATTCCGAGACTGCGCCGGATTTCGATCAGCCCGTGGACGGACATCGCAGTCGCGGCGGAGAAGCTTGGCGACCGGCACGTATTCTCATGGAAGCCGAATCCGACGTGCGTCGTAAACCCGTATGACGCGGACTGGACACGTCGCGAGATCCGTCGTACGCTGGAAATCGCGCGGGGATGCGTCGTTGAGATGATCCTCAAGGACACGCACACGTGCGACGGTCGCCCCGAGCGCATGAGCGAATGGGTTCGCATCGCATCGGAAGAGGCCGAGCGCGCGGCGTCGGTGGACGCCGGAGCCGTGGCCTAGGGGCGGAGGAGACCGACATGAGGATAGCTACGACCACTGCCTTGCTGCTGATGTTTGCCGCGACAACGTCAGCGCAAAATCTCGTGACGAATCCCGGTTACGAAACAGGCGACCTGTCTGGCTGGACCGTGATCCTGAATGGCGGGAATGGGTGGCGTATCTACGGCAGCGGCCACTCCGGTGACTACCACCTGAAGGGATCCTACAACTGGAGCCGCAAGTCGCAAGAGATCGACCTGATCGCGAAGGGCATCTCCGCGGACCTGCTCGACGCCGCACCGCCGATCTCGGTGTGGGAGTGGTATGAGGGAGCGTCGCCGAGCTATGGCGACTACTACTACCTGCACGTCGAGCTGCGCGACTCCCTGCACGCTCCGATTGCGACATGGGACTACGGCACGCTTTCGGCACCAGTCGGCGCCGACAGGAACTGGCGTAGCGGGAGCAACATATTCTCGGACTACGGCTCCGGCGTTCGCTACGTCTACATGGAGAGCGGCGCCGACGACAAAGAGTTCTGGGCAGGGAACTACGGTACGCGCATCGATGACGCGTCGGTCGAAGTGAGCGCGATCCCGAGCACATTCGATACCGGGGTCGACGGATGGACCACGGCCAACGACGCCAAAGACTTCCAATGGATCTCCTCCGGCGGCGTTACCGGCGGATTCATACAGGCCACGGACGTCGCTTCCGGCGGCATCTGGTACTTCGTCGCGCCGGCGAAGTTCCACGGCGACCGACGAGGATCATACGGTCGTGCGCTTTCGTTCGATCTGAAGGAGTCCGGTACCGGCACGATCAGCGGGAACGACGTGAAGCTGACGGGCAACGGCGTGACGCTTTACTACAATACCGCCATCCCGGGAACCGGATGGACGCATTACAGCCTCCTGCTGAACGAATCGGCGGGATGGAAGGATCAGGCGACGAACGCCGCTCCGTCCAGGGACACGTTCCTGTCGGTCCTTGAGAACCTGAGCGCGCTGCACATACGCGGAGAGTACATCAGCGGCAGTGATGTGGGCGGCCTCGACAACGTCATCCTTTCCACCGCGAATCGGCCGCCGCTTGCGCTCTACGATGTCGCCGAGGCCGCCGAGGACACGACGGGAATCGTCATAAACCCGCTCGTGAACGACTCCGATCCCAATGGGGACGATTTCGTCGTCACGCACGTCGCCGATCCGGCGCATGGCACGGTGGGCATCGCACCGGACGGAACGACCATTACGTACACGCCCGACGCGGACTACTTCGGCTCCGAGTACTTCTGGTACACAATACGTGACTGGGGCGGCGCCGAGACCAGATCGTGGGTTACCATGACGGTGAACGGTTCGGACGATCCGCCGGGCCCGTTCGAGAAACTTGATCCTCCGCCGGATGAGGTCGTCGGACGGGGACCTGTGACGCTCTCGTGGACGTCTTCCGTCGAACCCGACGGAGACCCCCTGACATACACGCTCTCGCTCCAGATCGCGGAGATCGACACGGCGATTACGCTCACAGACACGTCGTACGTGTTCGACCTGGGCGTGCTCGGCGTGTCGGGTGCGAGTGCCACGGGCGTGTGGAGTGTCTCTGCGTCCGACGGCATCACGAGCGTATCGGCAGGCGATCCGCGTGGATTCGTCGTCGTTCCGACCATCATCGGCGATGCCTCCGGCAATGGCTCCGTGGACGCGTTCGACGCGTCCCTCGTCCTGCGGAATGTTGTGGGGCTCGACGCCCTCAGCGACTCGGGCGTCGTCGCCGCGGACGTCACCGGTAACGGCGAGGTCACCGCGTGGGACGCATCGTTCATCCTCTCGTACGTGGTCGGCCAGATCGCCGAGTTCCCGGGTGCGCTCGCGCGCCCCGCGGAGCTGACCACGCTGTTCACGTGGGGCGCTCTGGTGGATCGCGGCGACGGTACGTGGGAATTGCCGCTCGTTGTGAATGGTGGGTCGCACGTTGAGGCCCTGGAATTGCGCATCACGCTCGCGGACGGTCAGGGCGCTATCACGCCGGTTGCCGGAGACGCCGCCGGCGGCTGGTCGCTCGTATCCAATGTCTGGGAAGGCGTGCTGATAGTCGCCATGGCGAGCTCCCAGCCGCTCGAGGATGGCGAAGCCGTAATACTGGTGATCGAGTCGACGGCGGCGGCGGACCTGATCCGCGACGCGACGCTCTTGCGCATCAACGAGAGTCCCCTCATCCCTGTTGGCGTCATCCACACCGGTGTGGGGACACCGCCTCG